>DLHF01000073.1:0-112706 GCA_002483085.1 Ignavibacteria bacterium UBA7675 | reverse complement strand
CAGGGTGTGCAGGGAAATCAGGGTCCGCAAGGTGTACAAGGTGTACAAGGTGTACAAGGTGTACAAGGTGCCACAGGCGTGCGCGGATTGCAAGGTGTGCAGGGTGTACAAGGTGCCACAGGCGTGCGCGGGCTACAGGGCGTACAGGGTACACGCGGCGCTACAGGTGTGCAGGGTGTTACCGGCGCTTCTGGCATCAGCATGCTGACACCGTCCCTTATCCAGCAACTGGCCGACTATCTGAATCAAAACTCAAGCTCTTGGGATATATTCTATGGAGGGCAACCCCAGAATAACTTGGTAAGTGCTATTGCCAACGCTGCTGCATATCGTTTCACATCTGTCCTGTTCCAGTATGTCGATATTGGAGATGCACCACCGCTGGGTACAGGAACAATGGATACTGTTTTGCGCGGTTTGATTTTCAATATCTATCTTTGGCTTCTGCGCGGCTGGAAGTTTCCTCCACCCGAAGAAGAGACGTATATGGACACCGTGCTCGACGTATTCCTCGGGTATTTACAGTCGATGTTGCTGGCAGACATGCCGCAGTATAAAACAACTGCCAAAATGAGTCTGCGCGAGATCATGCAGAATGCCTCTGGAGAGGAAACTGCCGGTACGCTGGCAGACATGATAAAGAAATTGCCCGGTATGGATATCGAGCGATTGATATCGCTGGCACAGACTGCGGTTCAGGAGCCTCCGGCAGCTAATGCCGAAGCGCATACAGCCGAGCCTGCTGCGGGCAAACCCAAGAAAACAGGAGCGACAGCGCGGAAGAAGCCCGCGAAAAAAACGCCAGAAGAGGCCCCCAAAAAGCCCGGTAGCAGAAAAAAGAAACCATAGCCGGAAGCCTACACAGCAGGCACGGCAATTGAAGTGTGGAACAGCGCGACCCATTCCCGGGCGCGCTGTTCCCATGTTTGAGATTCTGCCCAGCTACGCCCGGCTGTAGATAGATGCTCTTTGAGCTCTTCATTGGAAAAAAGGGCGCATAGCTGTTGCACTGCTTCCCGGCGGTATTCGGCTGTATAGGCATCACCTGCGAGCAAAATGCCGCGATTGCCAACGGTGGTCGACAATGCAGCCAGATCGGAGCAGATACACACTACGCCTGCCATCTGCGCCTCCAATGCCGTAATGCAGTAGGTTTCCCAGAAGCGGGTGGGATAGAACCACACATCACTTCGCAAAAATTCTTTGGCGAGTTGTTCCTGTCCTACGCGACCGTGGTAATACACTCCGGGCTGTTCTATTGCACTGCGTATGGCCTCGCGGCTGGCGGCCTGCTGCGGATCGGGCGTAGCGGCAAGCGATTTATCCCAATTGTCAAAACCATAGAAAACATGCAGCTCTGCATCGGGAATATTGAGCCGGATAAAGGGGAAGAGGTACAGAAGCGTGTCCAACCCGCGATCAGGACTCGACGCGTAGATAAATCGCCGGGGTTGCCGCTCCACGCTGTGCTGGAAACGCCCGGTGTCGATAGCATTGCCAATCACGGCAATTTTTTCCGCAGAAATACCATAGTGTGCAGCGAAGAAATCGCGATGCCAGGGGCTTACGCAGACAATGCCATCGAGTGTATTAGCCAAAGTGTGCACACTGGTGCTCTCGTTGGCTGTGTCTAAAGCGCGGATATCGTGCACCCACAAATACCGCCGTTGTGCGCGTATTGGTGCGCTAAATATCGCTGTGTATCGCGAGCCGATGCACACCGCGAACACCGTTGTCGAGGCTATAGCGTTGAAGCGGCTGATGTCGGTGTACTCCACGCCATTATACACACCTTCCATGCCTTCGCACGGGCAAAACAGCAACACTCTATATCCACATTGCACAAATGCTTCTGCCAGATGTGCTGCTGCCGTTTCTGCTCCGCCAATACCACCGCTGTTGATTGCTTCGGCTGTCCACGGTTCAAAAGCTGTGCCGGTGTGCAATGCCAGCACAGGACGGCTGTATTTAAGCGCTATGCGTTCGTGGTTTTCCTCATCTTCGCGTTGGTGGCGCTCCGGGTCGTTTTGTTCGCTTTGGCGCCTGCTCACGCCGCCAAAGTGCATCACGAAGCTGCGTTCATCTACCGAGGATGTATAGCCAAGTGCCGCAGCTCTGCGGCAGAAATCGAGGTCTTCGCACCCGGTGAGAAATTCTTCGTCGAGTGGCCCGACGGCATCGAGCACACGGCGGTCGACTACCGTACAAAAGAAGGCAACCCATTCCCGATTATAGCTGCGTGTTGTACAGGGCTGGAAGTGGTACAGCCGTTCTACAGGTACGGCGCCATCGCCATCGCGGAGTGCTATGGAGCCATTACGCAATACATTGCCGCCGGGCAATAGAGGCACCCCGTCGATGTCGAGCTCGTAGTTGTGCAGCCAGCCGTAGTCGCAGTTGGAGAGCGGATTGCACAATCCAGCGCCATTGTCAATACATTCGAGTAGCGGCTCCAGCCAGCCATGCGTCATAATAATATCGTCGTTGGCAATGCACACACGGGGCGCTGTGCCGTGCCTGATACCGAGGTTTATCGCTGCTGCGAATGGCAGAGGTGAGTTGCTTTGCACGACGACAACACCGGGTGGCAGTGCGGGCAGGCTGCCGGGCGATCCATTGTTTACCACAATAATATTGTGCGGCAGTGTTGTGCATATCTGTATGCTTTGCACACATGCGAGCAAGTATTCGGGATTGTTGCGAGTTGGAATGATAATATCCACTATCGGCTCTTGTTTTATGACGAGGTCGCGCCATGCACTGGCTATTTTGTCGAGATGGAAATCTCTGCGAGCGACTTCTTTACCTGCTTGCCCAATACGCCAACGGGTTTCGCTTTGCTGCAAAAGCTCGATGCACTGCCGCCATTCTTCTGTGGAGGCTGCTATGAGCGCGTTTTCGCCGGGCGTTATAATGCGAAGATACGCATCTAATGGCGAGGCGATAGTCGGCAATCCGAGCGCCATCAGTGTTGTAAGGCGGTTGTTGCTTTTCGATGGTTGCCTGATGTAGTCGGCGGGGACGATTGCTGCATCACAATAGATGAGTGCCTGCTGCCAGGTGTCTGTATGCCATTCTCTATCGGCTGTGTCTGCTTCGTGGATGGTAAGCAGGCGGTGTCCCATGCTGTTGATAAGCGGGCGAAGAGCTTCGGCAAGGTGAGCGTTTCCACCCATGCCAATCCAGCCTATTGTAAGGGAATTGCGGTATTCGTAGGCACAGTTCAGCGCAAAATCGGCTTCCACCGCATCGGGAATTGTAAGCGTGCGGCTGTGCACCGTGCGCGCTTTTGCTTCCAAGGCATGCGAACAGCATACAACGCAGTCGGCTGCTTCTATCATCGGGCGATAGAAGGGGAAGTCCAGATCGAACAAGTCTTCGCAGATGTCCAGCAGCGCGCGCTTTCCCGCTGCTTTTGCGGCGAGCATCAGCTCGTAGTCGTACTGAAGAAAGCTGCGTCCGAAGACGACAGTATCGACATCGGAAATCTGCTCGGGAGCAATAATTGCCGACCTGTAGCCGCGACTGCGTAGCCAGCGGTCGATGTGGTACATGCGCAGTCGAAACTGCGGCATGCGTATATCCATGCCTGCTGCCAGCCAGCCAATGCGCCGAGCCTGTAGAGGCTTGAGCGCTCGTATCCATATCTGCTCGCTGTCGTCGAGATGGCCTGCGATATCGACCACAAAGCCCGCTTCTTCTACGACTTGTTGCAGCATGTGTACGCTCATGCTGCTCTGCTTTGCTGCATTGCCGGTCGAGTACAGAAGAGCTGCTGCTGTGCTCTGCTCCTGTGGCGTGTTCGCTTCTGTGTAGCGCTGCACGAGCGCATCCATATCGGCGACTTCAGCGAGCAACTCGCCACCGGGCTGTAGTACGCGTTGCCATTCGCGGAGTGCGGCGGGCAACTGCTCATAGTTGTAGTGCTCGGGCGCGTGATCGGCGTGGATTGCTTCGATTGTATTGTCTGCAAAGGGCAGAAGAATCTCACCTGCATCAGCGGAGAAGTCGAGGTGGTATGGTGTATAGCCCGGTATTGCTGTGGTGCCAAACGCCAGCCGCGCAGGGTTGGGTGCCGGGCGATTATGCAGGCTCGTGTGGAACAGCGCCCTGTTGCTCAGCAATACGGGCTCATCCGGGGAAAGAAGTAATGCCTGCTCGTTGAATGTGTTGGCGGTGGCGTCGTCGCCCATGTAGTGATAGCATAGGCACAACTGCACCAATGGCCCGAGGTCGTAGTAATAGCGTTCGACGGGGCTCATGACCTGCGGCAGTGGGCGAAGGCAGCGGCGGTACTGAAAAGCTGCTTCTTCGTAGTCGCCTTCGGCAAAAGCGAGAGAGCCGAGCACGAAGTACGGTTCTGCCCGGCTGTTGTCGAGGGCAATGGCATTTCTGGCAGCGGCGCGGGCTTCATCGCGCAAGCTCTGTGCTTGCGCTGGAGTGCCGTCGGCAAGGGTGCACAGCGTAACTGCCAGCCGGTGCAGCGCGCCGATGCGGTCTTCGGGCCAGCCACCGGATAGCCGAAGAAATGTGCGGAACATATCGGCTGCTTGCTGTAGAGCGCCTTCGTACTGATATTCTTTGGCGAGGTAGTAGTGTATGCGCGGGTCGTGGCTGTACGCTTCGGTTGTAATTGTTTGCTCAAGGATGCGCCGGTTGCGGCTTGCATCGGAGGCAATGCCGCGTGGTGTGCGGCGGTGTGTAATGGTGATATCGGCGTGTTCAGTGCTGTGTTCCGGCTCCACTATCAGGCACTCGTGAATGGGATAATGCCAGCGAAGTCCGGCTTGGCGCCGCACCATGCGCTCCCGCCACAGCACGCAGAGCGAACGCCCTGTGGCATCCTGTGCGTAGTCGTAGGGCATGTAGTACACATCGCGGTCGAGGTACGGCTTTTTTTGGGCAAGGAGTTGTGCCTGCTCTGGCCGCACTATATCGTCGGCGTCTATCCAGAGAATATAGTCGCCGGTTGCATGGGCAAACGAAGCATTGCGCGCTGCTGCAAAGTCGTCGCTCCAGGGCTCGAAAAAAACGCGGCTACCAAATGCTTTGGCGATATCTACTGTGGCGTCGGTAGAGCCTGTATCTACAATGATAATTTCATCGACAATATGCTGTACCGAGGCAAGGCAGCGGGCGAGCACTTCTTCCTCATTTTTTACGATCATGCAAAGGCTGATACTCGGCATTGGCTCTCTTCCACAGGTGTATTGAAGCAAAAAAACACAAACCGAAATTTACGCCCGTGGCGGCTTCGAACCAAAGAAGTTCGCCTCCGAGCTGTAGGATAGGCTCCGATGGCGGTATTGCACGAGAGGCGCAAAGCCTGTTGGCCAGCGGCCAAACGGAAAGATTGGTTGGGGTGATGGCTGCCTGCAAGGGGCGCAAAGCCTGTTGGCCAGCGGCCAAACGGAAAGATTGGCTGTGGTGACGGCTGCCTGCAAGAGGCGCAAAGCCTGTTGGCCAGCGGCCAAACGGAAAGATTGGCTATGGTGATGGCTGCCTGCAAGAGGCGCAAAGCCTGTGGCCAGCGGCCAAACGGAAAGAAGATTGGTTGGGGTGATGGCTGCCTGCAAGGGGCGCAAAGCCTGTGGCCAGCGGCCAAACGGTGTTTGCGACCGGCGACAGCGACGCGGCGTAGGGGCGTCGCTTGAGGCGCCTCTACGCCGCCCCATCCGAAGACGCCCGTGCCACATATATCTCTCACTGCGGCACATTGGCACTTACGGCGCGAGCACCACAAGGAGCTTTTCTGTGGCGACATTACTCGTAGCTGCGTCGACGGCTTCGAGCACAACAATGTACGGTCCCGGAGCCAGCAGCGAGCCCTCATCGTTTTCGCCATTCCACGCTACAAATCCTTCGGCGGATGTAAAAGCGGCGGCCAGCAGCGAGCGCAGCGGAAGCCCATCCGGGCTGTACACGGTTGCGCTGATGTGGGCTTGGCGGAAGGGCAGCGACCACACAATCAAGCAGAGATCATGGCGGCTGCGGGAAAACGGATTGGGAGTAGCTTTTATCGAACCACCCGAGGGCAGCGAAACAGAAATACTATTGCGTTGTGCTGGTGTGCCGCCCCGATGGTCGCCGGTGGTGCTCCAGGAGTCGCGCTGTGCCGATGGCAAGTCGGGGTTGAGTTTCTCCAAACTGAGGCCGCCGGAGGCCGACACGGGTACGATATGCCAGGAGTTGCTGTAGCTTACTGAATCGACAACTGCGCCATTGGGGTCGCGCAGCACGGCGATGTCGCCAGTAGCATTGAGATTGAGCTGCGACGAAGCGCAGTACACATATGGCGAACCGATGAGTTCCGGGAATTGTGTAAACAGAGAGGAATCGCAGGCCACGACGACATAAGCGCCGGGTGGCAATAGCAGGGAGTCGCGTATAAAAAGAGTATCGGCTCCTGTGGAGGTCGGCCTGTCGTGGATATGCCAGCCGTTGAGCGCTATGGTGTCATTCCCGGCATTCCAAAGCTCTATATAGTCGGAGGCATCGGGCGGCGGGTGGAACATGAGCTCATTAATTTTTACAGTTCCGGCGGGATAAGAAAAAAACAGAGTGCGGCGCAGCGTATCGTTGTAGCGGCGTTCATCCGAGGGAAAATCGACAACAGCCGCCGATAATTCGTAACCACGGCGAGCTGTTCCCGTAAAAACCGTCCATGTGTGCACGGCACCGGAGTCTACACGGATATTCGATACCCGCGCAAAAAGCTCGTCGGGTGCAAGTATGCCATCGGCATCCGTGTCCAACCAGAGCGACACAGTACAGGCATCCAGAGCTTCTCTGCCATTATTGCTTATGCTCACAACGGCGCTATCGCCGGATGGTACCACAGAGAGCAGGCGGGCATCGCGATCCAGCAGCACAACGCTATTGACCGCTCCGGCGGTAGCGCTATCGGGCGACTGTGAAGCAGCGAGATTACCGGGCGACACAGCCGCAGCAAGCGGGTCGATGCGTTCGAGCGATATGCCTCGCATGCCCCACTTAGTGTTGTAGTACACAGAGTCGATGACAGTAGAATCGGCATTGCGCAGCACCACGACATCGGTTGTGTTGTTGAGCGATGGAAGTTTGAGCTCTACGAGCACAGTACCGGCAGGAATGGAGCGCGACTCTGCCAGTGCCAGCGTATCGCGTGTAAGAAGAGCGTAGCCGCGCGCTGGAATGCGTATATCCGGCAGCGGTCGTGTTGCCGAGCGGTCGCTTACAAGAGCATTGCGAAGCACACGCGCTTGGTTGTACACATTGTGAAGTTCTATCCATTCTGGTTCTCCGGCAGAGGGAACAGCGTGGATTTCGTTGATAACAAACTGCGCCTGAAGGCGGGCTACTGCAAAGAGCAGCAGCAGAGTGGTTGTAATAGTTTTCATCGGCTTGGTGAAGAATATAGATGAATAACACAAGCGTAAATATACGAAGTATCAGGAGTTTGCCTCAAGAGGCGATTTTGAATTTCACACTGATTTTTCGGATATTGGCTGCAATTGTGCCGCGTCATTTCATCCAGCAGCCCATGATCACACATGTCGTAGTCGATAAAGACCATATTGCCTCCTGCTCTCTTGTTGTTGCTTCGGTGACAGATCGGGGTGGCATATGACAGAAGTGTACTGGACATGTATAGTGGGAGGAAGTTTGTTCTCCCTGCTGACTTTTCTGCTCAGCGACATGCTGCACTTCCATCACGGGCTTGGCCATGTGGGTGTAGATGCTGGGCACGAGGGCCTACAGCTCGGCGAAATTTTTCATCCTGTGGTGCTTGTAGGCGGTGTTACTGTGTTTGGTGCGGCGGGCATTGTCCTTGAGCGCACAGCCGATTACGAGCCCTTTCCCGAAGCCATTTTGGCAATGCTTATTGCTATGGTCGTTTCCATATCGCTGTATTTTCTGTATGTAAAGCCAATGCGTAATCGCGAGAATTCTGTCGGTTATTCTATGCGCGAGCTGCCCGGGAAAATCGGAGCAGTATCCACAACGATACCAGCAGTAGGCTATGGCGAAGTAATTATAACGATTGCTGGATCGAACACTTGCCAGATTGCTGCGAGCATGGACGGCAAGCCCATCCGCGAAGGCGAGCGCATTGTTGTCGTAGAAGCAAACGACCACGCAGTGTTAGTTGTGCTGTTAGACGAAGCCAACGCCATAGAAACAAAGAGTAGTGCCGGTAGATAATACAACGCTCTCACTGGTCGTACACATGTGTGCATCTGTTACGGTAAGAACGGTGTGCGGACGAGCCTACGATAACTTTCCGCTGCGGGTTTAGTCGGCCAACGCGGTGGTGTAGCCAACACTCTACGAAATTTCCTGATATGCTGTGGTAATTTCAATATAGATAATGGTAATCCACTGATAAGAAACCACTTGTTCATTTTTTGTAAAAGGAATTGCAATGGAGCTGTTAGAAACTATTCCTATTGTCACTGCCGCACTTGGGGCAATCTTTCTGCTGCTGCTCACATTCTGGGCACGCTACAAAACAGTCGCACCCGACAAGGCGATGATCGTTACTGGTTCTTTTCTCGGCGGGCGGAATGTGCTGTCGGAGGAGTCCGGGCGTTCTATTAAAATAGTGCGAGGCGGTGGCTCCTTTGTTGTACCGATTTTCCAGCGCGTACAGTTTATCTCACTGCTGTCGCACAAGCTAGATGTCTCGACTCCGGAAGTGTACACCGAACAGGGCGTGCCTATTATGGCCGACGGTGTAGCGATTATCAAAATTGGCGGTTCGGTGGAAGACGTTGCTACAGCAGCCGAACAATTTCTCGGCAAGCCCGATGCAGCGCTGCAAGGCGAAGCACAGGAAGTGCTGGAAGGACATTTACGCGCGATTCTCGGCTCGATGACCGTAGAAGAAGTGTATCGCAACCGCGATAAGTTTGCTCAAGAAGTGCTGGCTGTTGCAGCCAAAGACCTCAAGAAAATGGGATTGCAGATCGTGTCGTTTACGATCAAAGATGTGCGCGACAAGCACGGCTATTTAGAAGCTCTTGGCAAGCCGCGTATTGCTGCTGTAAAGCGAGATGCAGACATTGCCGAAGCCGAAGCAATGCGCGATGCGCGAGTAAAGAAGGCAATTGCCGACGAAGACAGTTTGAAAGCCGAGCTCACACGCGACACCAACGTAGCGGAGGCGAGCAAGGACAAGGAGCTAAAGGTAGCGGCGTTCAAGCGCGAACAGGATCAGGCTCGCGCCGAGGCCGATCAAGCATACCACATCCAGTCGGCTCGCTCGCAGCAAACGGTTGTGGAAGAACAGATGCAGGTAGAGATCGTGCGTAAAGAGCGCGAGATCGACATTGAGACGAAGGAAATCATGCGCCGCGAGCGCCAGTACGATGCCGAGGTCAAGAAAAAAGCTGATGCCGAGCGCTATGCTATTGAGCAGAACGCCGAAGCGGACAAACTCCGCCGTATGCGCGAAGCCGATGCACGGCAGTACAGCATCGAGACCGAAGCGAGAGCGTCGGCAGAGCAGCGGAGGTTAGAAGGTATGGCTATAGCCGATGCCGAGCGCGCCAAAGGTACAGCGGAAGCCGAAGTCATCCGCTTGCGTGGTTTGGCCGAAGCCGAAGCCAAAGAAAAGCTCGCCGAGGCGTTCAAGCAATTTGGCCAGGCCGCAGTGCTGGATATCGTTGTCAAAATGCTTCCTGAGCTCGCAGGCCGTATTGCCGAGCCTATGCGCGGTATCGACAAGATCACTGTGGTCGACACAGGCGACGGCGACGGCGCTGCACGCCTGAGCAAATACGTGACCTCGCTTATGGCCACCGGCCCGGAGATGATAAAAAGTGTGTCGGGCATTGATGTAGAAGCTATTATCAAAGGCTTTACACAAAAGCTCGATACTTCGCCTGGTGCCAGCGGACAGAGCGATATGGAACTGAAACAGTAATAAAATCGTCTGCGTGATTGCGAATATAAAAGTACGTATGTCCGTGTATCGCGCAGGTAAAAGGGTATGATTAGCACAGGTATGATGAAATCGTTTCTCCAAATGACTGGTCGGGCTGCTCGTGTCAGCATCCCGACCGTCCTTTTTTTTATGGTATTTGTAGCCTTGAGGGCACAGGTACCAATTTTTACAAATGCGCTTCCCGATTCAACAGGCAGCCTTCCTCCGCTCCGTGTACTGTTCATTGGCAACAGCTACACATTTTACAATGATATGCCGAGGCAGTTGCAGCAGATTGCAACTTCGATGGGCGACAAGCGAACTATCATCACTGAGCGGGTGGTGTATGGCGGCAGGGCTCTGAAAGAGCACTGGACTGATACCTTGGCTCTCGCTGCAATACGCCGTGGTGGGTGGGACCTTGTTGTGCTGCAAGAGCACAGTCTTGGAGCGCTGAACGCATCCGATACAATGCGGAAGTACATCCGGCTCTTTAGCGAGGAGATACGAAATGCCGGTGCTATTCCCGTGCTGTATATGACGTGGGCGCGCCAGCACCGCCCGATATCGCAGGATTCCATTGCAAGAGTGTACACGAGTATTGGCCGCGACGTGGGCGCGTTAGTTGCTCCGGTGGGGCTTGCATGGCAGCGCGTGCGGCAGCAATATCCGGCGATTGTTCTGTTTGATCCCGATGGCACGCATCCAAGTTCGGAGGGCTCCTACTTGGCCGCTTGTGTGTTTTATGCTCTGTTCAGTGCGCGCTGTCCGCTTGGTGCAGATTTCAGTATTTGTATAGAAAAAGACAGCACGCCTGTGCACCTTGTCAATATGGTGTACAACGAAGCGGATATTCTCCAGCGCGTGGCGTGGGAAACCTACCTGAAGTACATTTATTCCCCATAAATCATGGAATGTTTATTTACGCCGGAGCTCCGTGCCGATACGGCCATGTGCTCTTTGCCGGACGAAGAAGTGCGCCACGCACGGGCTTTGCGCCTGCGCGAAGGTGAGGCTGTATTGCTCAGCAATGGCACCGGGGTACTGGCGCGCGCGCGTATTGCTGCCGCCGACCGCAAGAATATTACTGTAGCTATTGAGGAACTGTTAGAAAGCAGTGGGGAGTTGCCATTTCGCCTTGTGCTTGGGCTCGGTGTGATAGACAACCGAGATCGGTTTGAGTTTGCCATAGAGAAAGCTGTTGAGCTCGGCGCTACCGATTGTGTTCCGCTGCTTACGCGCTACAGCAAAGCGGGTAGAGTGAACACCGAGCGGCTGCGCAGCAAGGCCATCGCCGCCATGAAACAGTCGCGCCGTGCGATGCTGATGCGCGTGCACGAGCCCATGCAGTTGGATGCCTTCATCGCTTCGTTTTGTACTGATTCTACGATATTCCTGGCTGATGCCGAAGGTGGGCTTTGGCTCGGGGCACCGGGCGATGTCTGTATTGTTGTCGGACCGGAGGGCGGCCTTTCCAACGACGAACTTGCAATGGTGCGCTCTGCGCCGGGTTGTGTTCCTGTACGGCTTGCAGACCGCCGCTTGCGTGCCGAAACGGCTGCCATGCTTGCGGTGGGAATAGTGGGAATGACGGCTGCTCCATAGCCATGCGGTTGGGGACGGCCAGCGACGTACCGGATGTGCTGCGCGGTGCGGAGGCAAGCAGGAAGGCCAGCGGCAGAAAGCCGAAGAAGCATTGTGTACGCGCTGTGTTGAGGTTGCGCCCTCTATTTTTTTCTCAACGCGACAAAAAAACGCCCCGGAGTAGGCCGGAGCGTTCTATAAGGGACGCGCTATTTATTGTGTGCATGCTGCTACGCATCGCCGCGCAGCTTGCGAATTTTCAGTCGTGCTTCGGAAAGAAGTGTGGAGCGCGGGTATTTTTCTAACAATTTCGTATAGGTCTTCATCGCCTCTTCTGTATTTTTTTCCGCTGCATAGCTATCGCCGATATACATCGTGGCGCGGTCGCCGTAGATAGTCGTTGGGTATTTGCTGATAAGGTTGGTAAGATGTGCCCGCGCGGAATTGTAATTGCGCCTGTCGAGCTCGATCTTGCCCATGCGGAAGTAGCTGCGTTCGGCCAGCGGAGCAGCGGGGGCAGCGGCAGCAGCTTTGCCAAAAAGGTCTACAGCTTCGTCGTAGTTTTGCTGGATTTCCTTCAGTTCTGCTTTTGCATATTCCTTGAGCGCTGGCTGTACTTCTTCGTCCTTGTTGTCTTCTAAAAGAGCGATCATGGTAAGAGCATCGTTGGCAATATCGTTGTTGGTATTTGCAGCCAGCCTGCCAAACTGCTCTTTTGCCGAGTCGATCTGTCCATCGTAGTAGGCGAGTCGAGCCAGATGGAACAGAGCTTCATCGCGCGGCCCCACAATCGAGCCATAGCGGCTTACCACTGTAGAAAATGTTTCGCGAGCGCGGTCTATCTCATTGCGGCGCAGGTATAGCAGCCCGAGTTGGACGCCACCAGTTGCCGCTATTTCGGTTTTGCCATAGGTAGCAAGCAGCTTGTTGTACTCGTCGATTGCGTCGTCGATATTATCGAGTTCTTTGCTGTACAGCGAAGCAATGTTAAAGTACGATTCCGCAGCGAACTGCGTATTGGGGTAGTCGTCGATAATCTTGCGATAGAGTTTAATGACTTTTTCGGCTTCTTCGCGGCTGAACTCCGCACCTGATTTCGAGCGCAGCTCTACAGCACGCGCATAGCCAAAGAGAGCAGTCATGGCATACGGGTTGCCATTTCCTTTTTCAATAATCATGGTGTATGCCCGCAACGCCGGTTCGTAGTATCCCTCGCGGCGCGCCACATCTGCAAACGCGAGGATCTCGCGTCCTTCCGACTTTGTCATGTCGTCGATCATCTTGTGGATTTCCAGTGCCTTGTCGTAGTCCTTTACTTCGCGAAGGAACCACGCGTACAACTGCACGATGTACATATCGCTTTTGCTGGCGTCCACAATAGCCGCAAGTTCCTTCTTTGTTGCTGCAATGCCTTGGTCGTTGATGAGGTACGCAGACAGACGCCCCTGAGCCACTGCTATATTTTTCGATACGCGCAGGTAGTTAATTACTTCGCGAGTACCTTCGCTATACTTATTTACTGTACCGTATAGCTGGCTGAGCTCATTGGCGAAAAGCACGGGATTGTCCGTAGCTTTTCGTCCTTTGTGCAGCGTCACAATTGCTTTGTCGAACAGGCGATTGTCTATTTGTGCTTGCGCTACAAGAGCATAGGGTTGTTCGCTGGTGGGATCGCGGTCGATAGCGTTGTCCCACGCTTCATCGGCAGACGAGGTTTTCCCTGTTTTCCAGTGCAGGTTGCCGAGCAGCGCATACAGATCGGGTGTCTTTTGCTTTGCCAGCCGCTCTTCCACGATAGGGAGCAGGTCGCTGAATTTATTTTGCTGTAGCAGAGTGCGGCGGACACCGTCGAAGTAGACAGCCGCGTTTTTATTTTCTTCGTACAATTCCATATAGAGGCGCGACGCATTGGCAAAATCGCCACTTTCCTCATAGGACTGGGCAAGGCGGAGTTTCTGATCTTGCTGGGCGGCAAGATGCGGTGTAGCAAACAGTAGTGCAAGAAACAGCAGAACGGGAGCGATAGAATATTTCATGGGTATTGCCTTGTTGAACAACCGTGATAACGACGCACAGGCGCGCTGTTTGTTGAACTTTATGTTATTTCAGCCCTGCCAAAGGGTCTGTTGGCGCCAGCAGGGGAATAATTGCCGTTTGTGGAGTTCCGCCTGTAACAAGCGCTTTTTTGTCTTTGGTAATGACGACGTCGATTTCCGTGCGCATACCAAACTCGCCCGGTATGTAGATGCCTGGTTCTACCGAGAACGAAGTCATTGGCAGGATACGCCGTGTATCGCGTGTTTCGTAGTTGTCCAGATTGGTGCCCGGCCCGTGAATTTCCACGGCAATGCTATGGCCTGTGCGGTGGAAAAACTCCTTTTCGTAGCCCGCTTTGTTGATAATTGTGCGAGCTATCTCGTCGAGGTCGCAACCGCGCACGGGCTCGTTGTGCTCAAATCGGCGGTGCAACTCGGCCACGACGGCGTCGCGTGCATCGCGGATAACGCTAAAGACAGAGCTGTAGCGCTCGGGTACTTCTTCGCCTGCGTAGCCCATCCACGTAATATCTGCAAAGGTAGAATGCGGGTCGGGTGTTTTAGCCCACATGTCGATAAGCACGAGGTCGCCGTAACCAATGGGCGTATTGTGCTCGGCTGTAGCGTGGTAATGCGGGTTGGCGGCATTGGCGTTGACCGACACATTGGGTGTGTGGCTGCTTAGCAATTGCAATTCCTCGAACCGATTGCTAATAGCCGTTACTACATCGAATTCCGTAAATACGTGTTTCTGTTGCAGGTTGTGTCGTATAAACTCAAACGCGTATATCATCACCGTGTAGAGTTTGTTTGCCGTTTCGATGTTCTGCGCTATCTGGTCTTCAGTCCACACAGCCGTGAATTCTTGGGCGAGATCAGCCGACGAGACGATTTCTATGCCAAGCGAGCGAATGCGCTCTATCGTGCCTGCATCTACTTTTGCTACAACGGGAAGTTCGCCATTGGGCGAATACTCCATCGCAATGGTTTTGTAGCGCTGCAACACTGAAGCTGTGTTCTGCTCCCATTCTTCCTTGCGTGCATACAGCATTGTTTCGGCATCCACATGCTCAAGCGGATGCTGTTCCATGGCATGGAGGATTTTTACAGGTGTGCCTTCGGCTGGTATGACCATCATCCAGCGGCGCGTGCAATGAGTGTCGGCAGAGAGGCCGAGTAATTGCCATGCGATAGAGTTAGAGCCGCGAAAATCATACAGCACCCAAGCGTCGAAGCCGTAGGAGCGAATGACCTGCTGAATATGTGCTGTTGTTGTCATAAGTGTATGAGTAAATATGTTGTAAACTGTGTTCTGTGTAAGCTGCGCCGGTGTTTTTCTGTGCACCAGCAGCGATAGTTATGGTTCCTTTTGCGCGCCGTCGCGCAGCGAGGACGTAAAAACATTGATAAGCGTATGTGCTGCCGCTGCTGGCGACCGAACGCCTTGCACAACATCCCGCTCAAAACCCGGTAGCATACCTGCCACTGCGGGATTGCTGCTGAACAGCGTTGCGAGTTCGTCGCGTATGAGCTCGCGCAGCCACTCGCGTTCCTGCAACGCCCGATGCTGCCGAACGCTTTCCGTTCGCTCAAAGAACGCAACAATGGTGCTCCATACGTCGTCGATGCCGGTTTGTTCCACAGCGCTGCACGTAAGCACTGGCACTGTCCAGTCGCTGTGCTTGGGGGCGATCAGATGCAGCGCCGAGGCCAAGCGTCGCCGGGCGGCACGGGCAGCACTTGCAAAGGCACCATCGGCTTTATTGACGGCAACGGCATCGGCGGCTTCCATAATTCCGCGCTTAATACCTTGCAGTTCATCGCCTGCATTGGCGAGCATGAGCACGAGGAAAAAGTCGACCATTGTTGCTACTGCGGTTTCCGACTGGCCTACGCCAACAGTTTCCACAATTACCACGTCGAACCCTGCGGCTTCGCACAGGAGAATTGTTTCGCGGGTACGGCGCGCTACACCGCCGAGCGAGCCCGCCGACGGAGAAGGGCGGATAAAAGCTTTTTCGTGTTGCGCCAGCGCCTGCATTCGCGTTTTATCGCCGAGGATGCTGCCGCCGGAGCGCACGCTGCTCGGGTCCACAGCCAGCACAGCGGTACTGTGCCCGCGCCCGATCAGCATCAGGCCAAACGCTTCGATGAATGTACTTTTTCCCACGCCCGGTACGCCGGTGATACCGATGCGCTGCGCTGTGCCGGTGCGGGGCAGAAGCCTTTCAATAAGCTCCTGGCCGAGCGCGAAATCATCGGTGCGCGTGCTCTCGATCAGCGAAATAGCTTTCGACAGAAGGCGGCGGTTGCCCGAGAGAATGCCGCGCTCTAATTCATCAACGGAATAGCGTTTCATGCTGTTGTTGCTGCTGTGCTCGTATCTGCATATGAAAGACCGTAATATACGGTAATTGGAGGAATTCGCAGAGAGAGGGTTGGCGTGCGATGCTGCTTTCTCCTCCACAACTGCGATATTTTTACTTCTGGTCTTGGTGCAATAGTATGTGGCACGGGCTTCTGCGATCAGGCGTCTGTCGCTGTCGCCGGTCGCACTATCCGCTTGTCGGTTTGCCAAACGACAGCCGCCGGGTGCGGAAGCGGGCTCGATCAGCACTTCGAGCTGCCCATTGACATTTGTTTTGCCGATAGACTGTGCAGAGTTGAGTATGCTTTCCACTGAAGAACCTTTTTAGGTTATTTCTGGAAAAGACACTTTTGGAAAAGACACTTTTGGAAAAGACACTTTTGGAAAAGACACTTTTGGAAAAGTGAAACTCGCAGCCTATTTTTCACCTTGTCCTTTGGAGCACCTTTCTACCCGTGCACGGCGAGGATACCTATTATTATATGGCCTTATGGCCTTCACGCACAACTAAAGCCCGATATTCCTATGCCATCATCTTCCTCTGTATGCCCACAATGTGCGGCTGCTCTTCCCACGTATGCAGGATATACGACATGGTGTGAACATTGCGAGTGGAATGTGCACGGCACAACGGAGCCGGAACACGATACATGGTACCAGCGATTCTACGCTTCCATGAGCAGGCGCCATAGCAATGCGTTGTTTAATAGTATTGTTGCCGCTCGGCTGCTGCGCCCGCCAGTAACGGTTGCTACTGTGCTTGCGTATGCGCTCGCCGCTTGTGTTCATATCCTTACGCTGTGCACTGCTATTGGATCGGCACTGCTGATATCGGTGGACTGGCCTAACTTCTACTGTATTTTGCTCGGCTGCTGCGGGCTGGGCTTTGTGTGGCTGGCACGCCCCAGAATACATCCTGTGCCCGTTCTTCTGCGGCGGGACGAGTTTCCCGCTATATATGAGCTGGCCGACAGAGTAGCCGATGCCCTGTGTGCAAAAAGGGTTGATGGGATTTCTGTGAATGGCGACTACAATGCTGGCTATGCGCGTGCAGGCTGGAAGCAACAGCGTATTCTGTATCTCGGCCTTCCGCTTTGGGAAGCATTGGACGATGCTGAGCGGATCGACCTGATTGCTCACGAACTTGCCCACAATATCAACCACGACTACCGCAGTAAGTTTTTTGTCGGAACCGCTGTTTCCACGCTACGCGAGTTGCACTCGGTGCTCTACCCGGATCGCATTCTGCCTACGGAAATCGGCCTTTGGGCTTTTGCCGCTGTGCCTTTTACTCTTACAAGCCTCGGGCTTTCGTACCTCATACGGCTTTGTGCGCTGGGCATGGAGCATCTGCTGTGGAGCAGTTCGCAAAGGGCAGAGTATTACGCCGATATTCTCGCAGCAACTGTTTCCGGGAAAAAGGCTGCGATAGGCGGAATAGAAAAGCTGTTGCTGACAAATGTCTTCCACTTTGAAGTGCAAAGAATAGTGATGCAGCGCACGATGCAGGCCGATGTGTTTGAGAAATTCCGGGAGAGCGCTGCGGCTATTCCCGACCGTGAAAAGGAGCGGTTGCTGAGGGTTGGCAGCAAGATGCTGAACCGGATGGATCTTTCCCATCCGCCAGCGCTCTTGCGCGCGAAGATGATTGAGCAAATGGCTCCCGAACAGCCATCGCTCATTGTTCCCGATTCGCTGTTGAACGCCGCACGCCGGGAAATGGGCGAACTGAAGCCCGAAATACAAGCGGCGATTATCGACGAATATCGGGCGAGTATATACGACTAATCGCAAGCCTGGGTGCACTCTGGCGTGCGCTGGCCATAGCGGTTCAGGCGGTACACCACGAGGCGGCGTTATTATGGGAATGATGATAAGACGAAGCCGCGCGGTGCAGAGGCTCAGAGCGAGGGCGAAGACCGAAGAGGTCAGATTGTTTTTTCGTGTACTGCAAGTGTGCCGATGGAGAAGATCACCGTCACACAAACGCCACAGTTTTACTACAGTTCTGCTACAGGATCACCACGTTTTCGCCGCATTCACACCGTAACTTTGCATCTGTTCATGGACACTGCCGGAGCACCCGGGAAGGCTGCGGCGCTCATTATTTGGGAATTTTTTCTCATCACTGTCAGGATGTGATTTCTATGAATTTTCGTGGATTGAAGATGCTTGCGTCAATACTGGCCGTAGGGGTAGTAAGCGCGGTTTCTGTGTTCGGGCAAGCATGGAGTGGAAGCATCGGCATTGCCGAAGGGGACAAGCTCGACGATATTATCCGCAAGGGCGAAACGTGGTTTCGCGAGCACAATATTACAAGTGGGCCGGAGTGGAAAGATTTCCACCGATGGGTGGAGCGCGCCCGAACAAGGGTAGATGAGCAGGGGCGGTTTTATCCCGACGAGACGATGCGGCAGTCGTTTCGGAGCTATGCGGCGATGCGTACAAATGCCGTGCCTTCGAAGCGGGGAAGCGAGCGCACGCTGAGCCAACAGACAGCGGCAAATGCTCCGTCTGCATGGGTAAATATTGCTCCTTCGATCAAAGAAAGCAGAGTAGGAGGCAACCAATACCATGTAGGTGCAGGCCGTGTGAACTGCGTGCGTTTCCATCCGAGCAATGCCAGTATTATGTACATCGGTACCGCTGGCGGAGGTGTCTGGAAAACTACTAATGGTGGTGTATCGTGGGCACCGCTGATGGACGACGAGTACAGTCTGCCGGTGTTGGAGATCAAGGATGTGGCTGTACATCCCAATGGCTCTACGCTGTACGCGCTTGCGAGCGGTACTGTGAATATTTCTGGTGGCAGTGGTGGCACCAGTACACTGTGGAATTGTTTGTATAAATCGACGAACGGAGGTTCTACGTGGACAACTGATTCTATTGGCACAACTCAAGGCAGCAATAGCATTTACTGGCGGCGATTAGTGCTCGATCCGCTGCGCCCCGACACATTGTACATTGCCGGCAGCGGCAGCAGTACAACGGCGGGTGTTTACCGCAGCTACGACGGCGGAGAAAGCTGGACGCAGCTTCAAGACAGTACACAATCCTACGACATAGCAACAGCTACCAAGGGCGATACGACCTACGTGTACACCGCATGGGTGAGAAACGATAGTACGATCTTCTGCCGGTTTCAGCACACCAGCAATGGTGTCACTTCTACCAGCTATACACTGCGCACGGGAGCCCCGTGCGACGGGGCGTATATTACGACTGGGCCGGGCGGTATAGTGTACGTGCTCACGCTCGACAGCAATGGCTCCTACGACCGCTTGAGCCGCTCTACCAACTACGGCAGCAGTTTCTCCACAGTGACTACTACTGTGCCGCCGGTAAACGGCAGCGGTGTTGTGATCAAACCAGGCGGCGGGTCGTTTGAAGCATGCCCGACTACCACGAACACACTGTACCTCGGCGGGGCAGTGCTGTGCCGCTCTGCGGATGGTGGCAAGACATGGGAAACGATTTCGATTACAGAAAGCGGCTTGTCGCAACTCCACGTAGACCACAACGATATTGAGTTTCACCCTTCGTCGTCCACGCCTGTCGTTTTTGACGGAAACGACTGCGGTGTGTACAAAATAGAGGAGGTAGCTGCTGGAGGTGGCACAGACTACACGCTATCGTATATCAGCAATGGATTAGAAGCATTGCAGTGCTACAGATTAGGTGTTGGGCGCAGCGCTGCTCACATTGTCATGCTTGGCACACACGACAATGGCTCGTATAAATTCGACATCAACGCCGACATACAGAAAAAAATGGGTGGTGGCGATGGCCAGGAAGGCATGGTGGACCACGACGACGCAAATATTTTGTACTGGTCGTCGCAAAACGGAAGCCTCTCGCGATCCAGCGACGGCGGTGCAACGACCGATGCGGTGCAGAGCGTTACTGGCGCAGCATGGACAGCACCGTTTATCATGGATCACGACGATCCCGAAACGCTGTACGTAGCCACCACGACATTCCTGCGCTCGATAAACAGAGGGGGGAACTGGACTTCGGTGGGTGGAAGTTTTGCCTCGAATATCTACTATTTGGTGCAGGCGCAGTCGAATGCTTCGGTGTTCTATGCGGCTACCAATACTACCCTGTACTACTCTACCGATGGCGGTGCATCGTGGACAACAGCAACAAAACCTTCGGGCACTGGGAATTTTACCGATCTGGCTATCGACCCGACGAATCCCGCTGTCGTCTATGCCACCTTTAGCGGCTATAACTCCGCGCGCGTGTTCCGCTCTGCGAATTACGGTACATCGTGGACAAATGTAAGCACTGGCTTGCCCGCCTTGCCCGCGCACAGTATGGTTCTCGACCCGCGCCGCCCTACAGAAGCGTATATCAGCTTGGAATACGGTGTGTGGTACAATGCCGATGTCACCTCGCCTTCTTCGTCGTGGGAGGACTACGCGGGCGATCTGCCCAATGTGGCTGCGCTCGAACTGGAAATACATGCCGATTCCCAAACGCTATACGCAGCTACCAGCGGGCGCGGTTTGTGGAAGACGCCTATGAAGCACACAAGCGATGCGGCTGCGGGCTACTGCACGCCACAGGGAACCACGATTGACTACAACACGGGAATCGTAAAAGCACAGCTTATCGACAATGCAACCGGCGATACACTTATGACTGTTTCCTCGCAAACCAACGGCGGTTATACGCGCTACGACACGCCGCAGCCCGTGCTTCGCCAGGGACAGTCCTACTCGTTGCATCTGACCTTTGCTGGTGGCTCGTGGCTACAACAAGCGCATGTGTGGGCGGATTGGAACCGCGATGGCGTATTCCAGCACACCGATAGCGTGCTGACAGCCGAGGATTCGACGTGGAACGACTACGAGGACATTGGCTCTGCTGTTGGCATTTCGCCGCTGAATCCAGTGCGTGTCTTTACCTTTACTGTGCCTGCCGATTCGGGATATGTGGCGCGCCCGGGTGCGAGCTATTTGCGCGTGGGGGCTGATTGGACGCAATCGTCGTCGGATATCTCGCCGTGCGGCTTGGCTGAATACGGAGAGTATGAAGACTACGCCATCTCAATCGACTACTGCCGTCCTGTGGGTAATGCTTCCTACAATATTGGCACGACGCGCGTAACCATGAAGCTGCTGCCTACGCTGAACACAACAGTGCTTGACCAGTCGTCGACGGCGCTGGCGGCATACAGCGACTACACGGGCTCGCCTGTATCGGTGATTCGCGGTCGTAATTACCGCCTGACGCTGACTGGTGCTACAGCGACGACGCAGAAAGTGTCGGTATTTATCGACTGGAATGCCGATGGCGACTTTGCAGATGCCGGGGAAGTTGTGGCTAATCAAGCGACGCTTTCTACCACCGCATCGCTGAACATTACGGTATCGGTGCCGCTTACATTTGTGACTTCGTACCGCATGCGCGTGATGTCCGACTCTGCCAATTCGCCGGTGACACTGGCGCCCTGTACCAACCCGCTTCGCGGTGAAGTGGAGGACTACAAACTCGTACCGCTTACGCAGAGTATTGTTTCGGTGGGCGAGGACAAGGCAAGCGATGAAGAGGCATCGGGGAATTCGGAGCAGGCCGTAGGAGTTGGTGAGCCAGGTGCCGAAGCCGATGTGCTGTTCCGGCTTTCTCCCAATCCGGTTGAGCAGTCAACAGTATTTATCGACTGCATGGCTCCGGACACAGGCGAATACGAGTTTCTCCTCGCTGATCTGTTTGGCAGGGAAATACAGCATGCCAGCTATGTGTTTGCCAAGGGCGTACATCGCGTGGAGCTTCCTGTACCTCAGGCAGGTGGTGTGTATCTTGTTGTGATGAAATACCGTGGCGAGATACTGCACAGCGGCAGAATTGTTGTTCGGTAAAAGAAAGCGTGTGTGGTAAAAAAACGGATCGGGACGGCTGTTCTGGTCCGTTGCTTTTTTGGGCAACAATATACTTCACAAATCTTCGATACTCTCTGCCGCAAATTAAAAAACGTTCGTTCCTAATATAAATATAATAGACGAGGTTTGATACGCTCTCTTCGATACGGCTTGCTACAATTATTCTTCTTTATCCTTTGGAGAGTCTATCTTTCCCAAAATCTTATTAAGGAGTTCGCTGTTTCGTCCTCGAATTGCTAAAATAATAGATGCAATTCCAGCTAAAATCAAGCCAATCGCATATCCATCCTTACCTTGTAAGGCAAGGTATATTCCCGAACCAAGGCATGAAAACGCAAACATATAAAATGCGATTAGGCCGCCCCATTGTAATGCGTATTCGGCTTTTAATACGTACTTTTCATTAGAGGTTCCGGCTTCTACGACCGTTTCAGTCATTGCTACTATTCTGTGAGCCAAGCCCGGTAGAACTTTCTCATAGGCTGCAAGCTCTGCAGGCGGGGGCAATGGGCCGTAATGTGCGTATAAGAAGCTTTCTACTTCATATCCCGGTGGAATTGCCGCGTCAGCATTAGGGGGTAAATTGTCAAGGTTGGTAGAGGATAAATCAATAACTTCCTCACCATAAGGATGAGGCTGTTTGTCAGATTGATCTTCGGAGTTTTTCTCCTTATTCTGATTGTTCTGATCTTGATTTTTTTTCGGTTTTTTCATGGTGTGAGGTTTGATTGGCAATAACAGATCTCATAGCTTTTGCCACATATTCAACTGAATATCTTAAACGTTCGTTAGGTGTTCTATCAAGAATAGAGCCAACAGTCTCTCTGCTAACATCGCCGCGAATGTCTACAGCACGAAGAACGCCTTTACAAACACTATGACCAACATTTGTTTTATAACCTTGATAAGCCATAGATTTGCCTCTCATAGTTCCTCCGGCTATTATTTTGTGTAATAAATCAGGATGCCAATATACGAACAAATCGGTTTATTTGTTTAAATCGGTAAATCATAATAGGATACAAGACGCTAACCTCCTGAAAGGAGGCTATCTGCACATTCAAAGATTGTAGTATCGAAGCTTATTTACGTTCTGATGCCTTAAATACACGTTCTATATGCCTTCTCGAACATTCGTATAGAACGAATACACCGCTGGCGACTCTGTATGATGATCCGGGAGGTTGCTTGGGTATCTATCCGCCCACTAAAAGCAGAGCAAACCCAAAGGGAAAAACTCGGAAGAAGAGTTTGTTCTTAATTTGTGGGAGAGTATCGAAGATTTGTGAAGTATATTGTTGCCTTTTTTTGCACACGCGGTCACTACCGTCACTATTTTCCATGCTCCTTCGTTTTCATGCGCAAACCTGTACTTACACAAAGGGCTGCTATGAAAACATTACTCATGCTCTCGCTTGCCTTCCTGTTTACAGCCGCTACGGCTGCGGTCTACAACTACACGTCAGATTCTATAACCGGCGATTGGTATTCCGATAAAAAAGAAAGTGTTATCCGCATTGAAAAGCGCGATGGGAAATACTACGGAAAACTCGTATGGCTACAGGAACCCAATGTGAATGGACAGCCTAAAAAAGACGACCACAATCCCGACGAAAAGCTCCGCAGCCAGACCATCCTCGGCCTTACAATTATCCGCGATCTTGAGTACGACGAGGACAACGAATGGGAAGACGGCGCAATCTACGACCCCCGCAGCGGCAAAACCTATAGCTGTGAAGCTACCCTCGAAGACATGAATACTCTGCATTTGCGCGGCTACCTGGGCATTTCGCTCATCGGCAAAACTACAGTCTGGACGCGAAAACAATAACGCTGTGCCTTTTCTGAGAATGAACCGCGTACTGATAGGTGGCACGGGCGTCTTTGCGTCGCCCGGCTCGGCGCTGTCACCGGTCGCACAAGCCGGTTGGTGGCTGGCCGAATAGCATTCGCCAGTGCAATACGACACTTCTCGCGGTTGGGGTAGAACAGCCACGCGGCGACGCGTAGCGCATCATTCCTATGATAACTGCTGCGCGGTGCAACGACCAAGAGCTTGAGCGGAGACCGAAGCGCTATTGATACACTCTGCTTCTGAAGGCAGGCATCGGCTTTACACCGTTGCTTTTCTAATTTCCTCCAGCACTTTTCGCGCGGCGTCGAGAATATTGGTGCCGGGGCCGAATATCGCTTTTGCTCCGGCGGCGTACAATTCGTTGTAGTCTTGCTTAGGGATAACCCCGCCCACTACTACGATAATATCATCGGCGCCTGCTTCTTTGAGCGCGGCTACCAATAGCGGCACAAGTGTTTTGTGTCCTGCGGCTTGGCTGGACACTCCAACCACATGAACATCATTTTCCACGGCTTGGCGAGCGGCTTCGGCAGGAGTCTGGAACAGTGGCCCCATATCTACATCAAACCCGAGGTCGGCAAAGGCAGAAGCGATGACGTGAGCACCTCGGTCGTGTCCGTCTTGCCCGAGCTTTGCGATGAGAATACGCGGCCTGCGGCCTTCTTCCTGTGCGAACTGGTCGACGTCGGCGAGCAGGGACGCAAACTCTTTGCTGTCGCCATAGGCAGCGCTGTACACGCCGGTAATTGTTTGCGTAGTTGCTTCGTAGCGGCCAAAGGCTTTTTCCATGGCATCAGAAATTTCGCCAACGGTAGCGCGCATCCGCGAAGCATGAACAGCGGCTTCGAGCAGATTGCCATTGGTGCGAGCGGCCTCGGTGAGCGCGTCTATAGCAGCGCGTACATCGCTTTCATTGCGCTGCTCGCGGAGCTCGGCCAGGCGCCGCAACTGTGCATCGCGCACGGCAGTGTTGTCGATTTCTAACACATCTATTTGTGTTTCCTCGGTGGGTTTGTATTTATTGACACCCACAATTGTTTCTTTTCCTTGGTCGATCAGCGCTTGGCGGCGTGCAGCAGATTCCTCGATTTTCATTTTAGGAAGGCCCGACTGAATGGCCTTGGTCATACCGCCGAGCTCTTCTACTTCCTGCATGAGCTTTCGCGCTTCAGCAGCGAGCGAGAGCGTAAGCGACTCGACATAGTAGGAGCCGCCGAGCGGGTCGATGGCATGGGTGACATGAGTTTCTTCGGCGAGAATAAGCTGCGTATTGCGAGCGATACGCGCCGAGACATCTGTAGGCAGAGCAATTGCTTCGTCGAACGAGTTTGTGTGCAGCGACTGTGTACCGCCCAGCACGGCAGCAAGCGCCTCTACCGTTGTGCGGATAATATTGTTGTATGGGTCTTGTTCGGTAAGGCTCCATCCAGATGTTTGGCAGTGCGTGCGCAGCGACATCGAGCGTTCGTTTTGCGGATTGAACTGCTTGATAATTTCCGCCCACAAGAGGCGCCCAGCGCGCAGCTTGGCAATTTCCATGAAGAAATTCATCCCAATACCCCAGAAGAAGGAGAGGCGCGGGGCAAAATCGTCAATGTGCAGTCCGCGAGCTATGGCCGCGCGTGTATAGTCCAGCCCATCGGCGAGCGTAAAGGCGAGTTCCTGCACAGCATTCGCACCAGCTTCGTGCATGTGGTAGCCGCTAATACTAATACTGTTGAACTTCGGCATCAGCCTGCTCGTGTAGTCAATAATATCGGCTACAATGCGCATCGACGGCTCGGGCGGATAGATGTACGTATTGCGTACCATGAACTCTTTGAGAATATCGTTCTGAATAGTGCCGCTGAGCTTTTCCTTTGGAACGCCTTGTTCTTCGGCGGCTACGATAAACATCGCCAGCACGGGAATCACTGCGCCATTCATCGTCATCGAGACCGACATTTTATCGAGCGGAATCTGGTCGAACAGGATTTTCATATCTTCCACCGAGTCGATAGCTACACCTGCTTTACCCACATCGCCCACAACGCGCGGGTGGTCGGAGTCGTAGCCACGGTGAGTAGCCAAGTCGAACGCCACCGAGAGGCCGCGCTGCCCGGCGGCGAGATTGCGCCGGTAGAATGCGTTCGATTCTTCTGCTGTAGAATAGCCCGCATATTGCCGGATAGTCCAGGGGCGGTTAGCGTACATAGTAGCATAGGGGCCGCGCACAAACGGGGAGAGGCCGGGCAACGAATCAGTATAGCCCATGCGCTCCAAATCAGCAGCAGTGTACAAAGGCTGAATAGCAATGCCTTCGGGCGATTGCCAGGCCAGATTGCCGGGCGGAATACCTTTGAGTTCATCCTGTGCTGCCTGTGCCCAGTCGGCGTAAGTATGCTGATGGCTCATATCTATCCTGTATTATTCATTCTGTGGAATGCTAAAAATACGAAAAAACGGCAAGATACCGCGCGCCGGAGCAGTAGGGAACAGCGCGAGCTAAAGTTTATAGAGGTGAACTATATGGCACGGGCGCCTCTGTGGCGTCCCTCTGGTCGCTGTCGCCGGTCGCACACATCCGTATGTCCTTTGGCCAAGCTGTAGCCGCCATCAAGCAGAGCAGGGGGATTGCTGGGCGTATAGAGATTGACTGCGATAGAGGCAGGTAGCCACGCGGCGGCTTGTGCAGCGCGGTGCAGAGGCAAAGCGCGAGGGCGGAGGCAGAAGTGGACAGCTACAAAAAATGAGAATTCTTTCTGTGCCAGCGCTTACCTGCGATTTTTTATGCAAAAATCAGTGTTTATCCTATGGCGAAATCAGGAAAACTCCTATATCATTTGTTGAGGCTTCCTGATTAACTTGGATGTAGTCAGTAGCTTGTACCGTTGCATCGTAGGAAAAGCTAACTTCTGCTGATTATCTGATAACAATATCTGTAGTACCTTGCCTGATACCTGGACCGGTAACCAGTATCACTTCTACTATTGCGACGCACATATACACTGTAATAGGGAATTTTACTGGATAATTTCTTCTTCGCTGAAATAGGGATATTTCTGGTTGGTTCTTTTGAACTGCACTATAGGCACTGTAAAAACTTCGCAGGAGATATCGTGCTTCATCTCCTGATCGCTGGGAAAGTACAACCAATTTCCGTTGTATAACTGATAACAATATCTGTAGTACCTTGCCTGATACCTGGACCGGTAACCAGTATCACTTCTACTATTGCGACGCACACAGAGACCGTACAAGAGAACTGTAATAGACAATATCCTTGTCGTTGGTGGATAGGGATGTTCTCTAATGTTTTCTCTGGATTGCCCTTTGAACACTGTAAAAGGGGCTGAAGGAGGGATTGCCGCTTACCTCCCAATAGCTATAGGCCGTACCTATAGACAGCTTCAGTATTGGCGTACTCTTATACACCCGACTGCTATCGAGCATCCACATTTGCCGATCCAACATCCAATAAATGTAATGTTGAGGTCGCAGCAAGCATTATTTCACTTTCTTCTCTATTCAAGGATATACTCTTATGCGAAGCCCAAGCAGATTTTTGCTGTTGGTGATAGCCTTCATGCTCATAAAAACGGGAGGCGTATTATTGGCACAGGCTCCTCAGGCCACATTCCAATCACCTACTAATGGTATGCAGAATGTATCGGTTAGCCCTACGATTACAATCACGACAAATTATCCCATTGATATGTCGAGTTTGCAATTGTTATTCAATAATAATGATGATTCAACCCTGACCAATTACGCAGATCCAACTCTTACATTGCTTTTCAGCGATATGAAAGATTCGTTGCCCGATACACTCTGGCGATACGCAGCGATTCCAGGCACTTTTAGTACACCAAATTCTACTACGATCACATTCCAGCCGTGGTCTTTGGCCTATGGAGAAGTCTATTACTGCTATGTTAAAGGATTGCGTGTAATCGACGGCGGTGGAGATACGGTAAGTGTTCCGGTGACATCTATTAGCTTTAGGACTGTAGAAAAACTCCCTTACGTTATTAATTCCTCACTCGATCAGGTTTCTGATCTGGCCAAGTGCAACACTCCTATATCCGTAACCTTTAGCAAAAAAATGAGTTCGCACACGACTGTAGGAGGCAATTTATTAGAGCTGCAGGAGATTACAGGGTCGTCGGCGATTATTGATACGTTCTATACGTACCATACGTACAGCAGTGTGGCAACAACTTCGTGGGTTAATCCCGCAGACAGCACAGTAATCTATATACAGCCAAGTGCCCCTCTTACTCCTGGCGCGCGTTACCTTCTCTCTGTGAAGCTCAGCCGCCTTACAGGCGACTCGCTCGACAATAGGCAGCAGGTGTTTAGAGTGAAAGCAGGATGGCGGCTCAACCTGCAGGTGACATCAGCGAGTTTGTCCGTTCTGCCAGCGGCGTGTGTCCCTAATATGGGTACCGGCGAATTGTACTTGCCTTCTTCCTCGGCAAACCTCACTATTACTGTTCCGGCAATCGCCGATAGCGTAGCTTTTAAGGAGTGGTTGTGCCCGCAGGATATAGCTATAGCGCACTCTACTTCACCTACTCTAACATTAGCTCAGGGATGCAATGATTTGCTCGATAGAGACCTTATCGCTGTGTATGATAAGATCACGAAGGTAAATGTTACGGTAGTATCTTCTGCTGCTGGCGGTGGTGATGTGTATGTATTAGACGAGGGAGCAGTAACGCGGCCAGCCGGAACATTCCCTATCTATACAAAGGGCGAAGATCGCTTAGTTGTATCGGCTTTCCCCGGCAGTGGTTATGTGTTTAGTGGATGGATTAGTAGCAATCCAACGTACAATGGGCTTACATCGCCTACCATTATTGTACGAAATATTACTTCAAACATGACGCTTCAGCCTTCATTCGCGATGACGCCCTGTACATCATTTAGCGTGTGTACTAGTGTGATGGACGAAAATGGCGCAGCAGTGCCTGGTGCTATCTTTTTCCGAACGCCGAACCCGTGCCAGACCAGTAATGCGCCGTTTACGGCTTCCGTTACAGGTATAGTCATGGGTGGGATCAACAGTTGCTACCGTATAGTTGGCGTTGTGGCTACTAATGGCTTTATATGGCCTAATGCCACATGGGATTGGGACTTCTCAAGTAATATTTTCTTTGGTCCTATGAATTTTACTACAACGCTTACCAACTGCGATATACAGATCACCTTTATTGTAGCCAAACGCTCGTACATCCTTACTGATGAAATTGAAATTACAAACAACTTCGATTTGCCAGTTCCTTACAACCAATATATCAATAACTTCCTTGCTCCTGAGGGCATGCGATTAGGAGCCGAGGCTGTTACACAAAAAAATGTAACACGAAAATGGAAGTATAAATGCGGTACTGTTGTAGATATTACTCCTTGGGCAAAAGCAAACAGCGGGTATTCTATCGACTATTGGGAATGCGGTAGCCCCTATACGTGCAATAGTATTGTCGATGCGACCAAAAAGATTCTTCGCTTGACAATGGATCAGGACTGGAAGATTAAGCACTACTATAAGGCCGATGATTTTAGAGTAACTAATGTTGGATTTAAGAGGGGCGGTACAATTACCTGGTATCCGATAGACTTCTTTATCAGCAATGTACCCGCCGACATCTTACTGCCTGCCAATAGCAATAAAACGGTGGAAATGTATGTGCGCTTTAATAAGGATGTCAACCACAGCACCGTACCGGGCAATTTGAAAGCAAAGGATTTTTCCGACCGTATTGACCGATGCGATAAGCTGAAGCGCAACTACGACTACAGTATTGGCATGAATGGGGCTTTGTACGACTCAAAGACCGTGCAGTTTGTACTGAAGACATCTGCTTTGAGCGGCTTTAGTACATATATGGAAATGACACAGGTAGATATTACTGCTGGGATCAAGAGCTCGCTTGGCTTAACGCTTGCGAATCCACGGACAATTTTCTTTGAAACTCGCATGCCCGGAGTCACCTATACGCTCAACTCCTTGTACTGTGGCGACGATACCGATCCCAATGGCTCGGGTGAAATCCGTTCGATGATTATGATGGCTGTTGGCAAGTATAATGCTACAGGAACTCCAAGCCCGTATCAGGTGAAGATCACTAATAACCAAGATGTCAACTCCGGTGATACCTGGAACGATCCGAGCATATTACTGAATGTATCGAAGCTCTGGAGCAAGGAGGATCAGATTGCATTTGGTGCTATGATGTGGGACGAAGACAACTACAGCCTTACCGATAGAACTGGGTCGTTCTCAAATTCAGTGAGGAGCAAGCTCAGCCAGATCAGGCCGGATCGATGGATAGGTGGCTTTGGCCCTGGTGCTGCTTTGTATAGTGTTGCCCGCCCGTATTCTTTTTATCAACGCTGGTGGTCGCCATGGGATGACGAGATTGTAGACGGCAGAAGTGGTGCTCCGTATGCACAAGCATTGTTCAATCGATGGAGCTACTGGGGTGCAACCTGCACAGGTTCTAATACCTCGTGGTACAAGTCGGCAGGAAATAGAGCTCAGTGGAATCTTACTGTTGACCTCTTGCTCCCATAATTTTTCCCTATAAATGATAAATATGTTTTTTATACACTAATCAGAGATACAACTATGAATATGCGTTTTTCTAATGTTGCTGCTCTACTCGGTAGCATGCTGCCCCTGCTTATGTGGATAGTGGTGGTTTGTAGTGTCGTACTGCCGGTAAGGGCTGCTGATGTGAGCGATCTTGCACCTGTTCATCCTACGGGTGGAGAGCGGTGTGCTGCCGGTGGCCTGCATAGTATTACGTGGGACACCCGAGCAGTGCAAGGGAGTGTAGACATTATTCTGTGGAATGCAGATAGAGCAGAGTGGTCTGTTATAGCTTTGAACGCCGCTGCAAGCGGCTCTTTCGACTGGCAAGTGCCGTCCAATTTTCGGGGCGAGAGATTTCGGGTGAAAGTCCAGAGCTCCAGCAACCCACAGCAATTCCAGATGAGTACCACTTTTTTCTATATCGTCGCCCCGCAGCCTGATGTTCTGACTACAGTGGGCCAGAAAGAACGGGAACAGACCGTTAGCTCTGGATATACGTTGCGTTTGTATCCATCTCCAGCTTCTGACGCCGTGTATATTGCCTGTAGCGATATACCGACAAAAGTCATTCTGCGGAATAGTATAGGACAGGTAGTCTATGCAAGCTACAGTATTGCAGGTGCTACAATTGCCGTCAATATACAGAGTGTCGCTAACGGTCTCTATAATGCCGAAGTTCAGTTTAGCAATGGCCATAGCGTGTATCGCACGCTGATGGTCAGCCGCTAATACCGCCCACACAGTGGATGAATAGTACCTTTGTATTGAACCCCTGCTGTTGTTACCGCAGGGGTTTTGTATAGCCGCATGCTGTGAACACCAGGTTGTTTGTTTGATGATTGCCTGCCGATGCCGGTGAGCCGAAAAATAGTATGTTGTGCAGATGCCCGGCCAATCCTCAAAAGGTAACAATTGTGTATTGCTCGAAAATTTTCCATTACCCCTATTGAAACACCCTCTGCGTTTCTCTACCTTTGCGGTCAATTGCTGTTCCGTCCCTTTTATCAGGTTCTATGAAACGTCGCGACTTTCTGGCGCTGGCTCCTACTCAAGATATTTCTCGACCCGCTGTGAAGCCTATGCCCCGGTACAAACGGGCAAAAGCAGGCGTTGTGCTCAGCGGTCTTACTCCTTATACAGGTGCGTTCTCGGCTGTGCAAGCCGCGCATTTGCTGCGCCGTACAACGTTCGGTATGTCGCGGGCTACAGTAGCGCAGTTCGCTGCAATGTCGCTCGATACTGCTGTGGCTACGCTGCTGGCCGACCAGCCAGCCCCGGCGCCGCCTGTCGATCCTGCAACCGGCACAACGTGGATAGGCCAGCCGCGCAATTCCGCTCAGGAAGGTAACTATTACCGCTATCTGCAAGCGTGGTGGATGGGCCTGCTGGTAGGGCAGGGGACATCGATTGTCGAAAAAATGACGCTGTTCTGGCACAACTTTTTAGCTGCAAACTACGCTACTGTGGGCGACTCGCGCTATATGTACAACCAAATCGCTCTGTACCGCCAGTATGCAATGGGCAATGTAAAGGCGCTGATAAAAGCTGCTACGAAAGACCCCGCAATGCTCGTGTTTCTCAATGGTAATAGCAATACGAATACACGACCGAATGAAAATTACGGACGCGAATTGCTCGAACTCTTTACTATTGGCAAGGGGCCGGAAGTTGCCGCTGGGAACTACACGTGGTACACCGAGCAAGATGTGCAGGCTGCGGCTCGTGTGCTTACCGGATGGCAGGATGTGAACGCTTCGGCGACAACGGTGTTTACCTCAAACCGTCACGATACTACAAATAAGCAGTTCTCCTCGGCTTTTCAGAACACAGTGGTCACTGGACGAAGTGGCGCAACCGCAGGCGACCTTGAGCTCGACGACCTGCTTACAATGATTTTTAACCAAGCCGAAACGTCGAGATATTTTTGCCGGAAGCTGTACCTGTGGCTCGTGTCGCCTACAATTGATAGCACGGTGGAGTCCGAAGTTATTACCCCGCTTGCTGCTATTCTGCGCCAGAATAACTACAACCTCAAACCCGTGATAGAAGTGCTGCTTAAGAGCGAACACTTTTTCGATGCAATAAATGTCGGTGGGATGATTAAAAACCCCGTCGATTTTGTTGTCGGTCTCGCTCAGCGCCTGCCAATGGGCATTCCTACTTCTACGGCCCAGAACACATACCTCGCGCTCAATGCTCTGCGCAGCCAGGCCGCAGTATTTGAAATGCAGCTTCTCGAACCTCCGGGCGTAGCCGGGTGGGAGCCCTATTACCAGGCACCGAATTATTATAAGCTCTGGATTAACAGTGTTACGCTGCCATTGCGCAACGATCATACAGATCGTATTATCAACAACAGTAGCGCGGGTGGGTTTACATTCAATGTGGATGTGCTTTCGTATATCACAACGCTTACGGCTACTCCCGGCAGCGCCGCTTCAATTGTCGATGCCTGTATTGCCGATCTGTTCGTGTTCGATCTTACAGCCAATCAGCAAGCCCATCTCGTCAACGATATTTTCCTCGGCGGCCAGTCGGCACAAGTGTGGGCCAATGAGTGGAATCTGTATGTGCAGTCGCCAACAACAACCCGCGAGAATGCTATCAAGACACGTTTCCGCACACTGCTGCGCGTGATGCTCCGCATGGCGGAATTCCAATTGATGTAGCAGCTATGGCTTATGGCATGGGCAGCGCTGCGGCGCCCGGTGCGAGTACATAAATAATAATAGAACAGCCGCTTTTTCCATTGTCCCACGAGTTTCCATGAAACGCAGAGACTTTTTCAAACGGGCTACACCGTTTATCGCCTTGCCGCTTGCGATGGGTGGAGCACCTGTGCGGGCACTGTCGCGCGCACTTGCCCCGGCAGGCTTCTACGAGCAGCTAGCCCACAGCGATAAAGTGTTGGTAATTATCCAGCTCAGCGGCGGCAACGACGGTATCAACACTGTCATAGCGCGCGACCAGTATTCGGCGTATATGAATTTGCGTAGCAATATTGCTTTGCCCGAAGCCTCGGTGCTGCCGCTGAATGATGCCACTGGACTTCATCCGGCGATGACGGGGCTGAAAGAGCTGTACGACGATGGTAAGCTCGCTGTTGTTCAGGGCGTAGGCTATCCATCGCCGAACTTCTCGCACTTCCGCGCTACTGATATCTGGAACAGCGCGTCGAACTCCAACGAAACAATTCAAAGCGGTTGGCTCGGACGCTATTTGCAATCAGAATACGACGATTATCCCGCAGGCTATCCCAATGCGTCGATGCCCGATCCTCTGGCTATTCAGATTGGCTCGGTAGTGTCGCTCGCGCTTCAGGGCACTGAACAAGGCATGGCGCTTGCTATCCAGAATCCCAATACATTCTACAATCTGGTGAGCGGCACGGATATCACCAACTTCGACACGCCGCCGTCTACGCATTTCGGCGAGCTGCTGTCGTTTACACGCCAAGTACAGCTCGAATCTGCTGCGTATGCAGGGCAGATAAAGGCGGCCTCCGATAGAGTAAAAAATCGTTTTACCTATCCCGCCTCTAATTCGCTCGGAGACCAGCTCAAAACCGTTGCGCGGCTGATTGCAGGCGGGCTCAAAACAAAAATTTATGTGGTGTCTATTGGCGGCTTCGACACCCATGCCGATCAGGTCGTGGCTTCCGATCACAAAATCGGTTCGCATGCCGTGCTCTTGCAACGTCTGGCTGATGCTATTAACGCTTTCCAAAACGACTTGCGGATGTATGGCATAGAAGATCGCGTCGTAGGCATGACATTTTCGGAATTTGGACGCCGCGCAGCTTCCAATGGCAGCCTCGGTACAGACCACGGTACTTCTGCTCCGATGTTTGTTTTTGGCAAGCACGTGGCTGCTGGTGTTGTAGGTGCAAACCCCAATCTCAGCGACCTTAGCAGTGGTAATCTGAAGCTACAAATAGACTTTCGCCAGGTGTACTCGTCGATCATGACTGGCTGGTTCGGCATTGGTCAAGCTGATACTGATTTTGTCATGAACAGGAGTTTTGCATATCTGCCGCTGTTCTCTACTGCCCAGTCGCTGTCGATGGAAGTAATGAAACGGCATACGCTGGCGCGCGGCCAGAGCTACACCTATCAGATCAGTACGCTGGCCGAAGACAATACAGCAGCGGCGGCTCTTGTAAATGTGGTGGACGAAGTGGCAACACCTGTAAGCCAACAAGTGATTATTGCCGGGGAAGATGGTATTGCGAGCTATACAACTGTAGTGCCAATGGACAAGCCAGCGGGCAAGTACAAGATATACTTTGGCCTGCCCGACGGCTTTTACACATTTGTTGAAGTAGAGGTGCGCTAATGAGAGCTTTGCGAACTATCCTGCACCTGCGTCGTGTTCTGCTAATGCTGGTATTGCTGCCCCTCGTTGTTGCTTCAAGCTCGGCATACCCGGGAGGAATTGTAGGGCGGACGCTTGCTCCGAGTTGTGGCGCTTGCCACGGGCCAGCAGGTGCCGCAACTACCGTTGCGATGTCGAGCGCAAACGGCAGTTTTACAACGTCGCCCGGTGGGACAATTGCTATTACTATGACTGTGGCTCATACATCAAAAGTAGCAGCCGGGGTGAATGTGGCCGTGCACGATATTGGCGGTGCAAATGCGGGCACGCTGAGCGTGGATAATAATTCCGGGCTGCGCGTAAGCCTCGGTGAAGTAACGCACAGCGCCCCTAAGCTGATGTCCAACGGTTCGGCAACTTTTACGTTTGCATGGACTGCACCTACAACTCCCGGCTCGTATTACCTGCGCGGCTCTGGCAATGCCGTCGACAACACAGGTGGCTCCGACAACGACCAGTTCAATTATTTGCAAAACGGCCCGATTTATCTCAACATAACGGGGCAGGTTGGCACGCCATCGGCACTACAGCCCACAAGCGGCACGCTTTCAGTTCCCACCACTGCCTCGCTTTCCTGGGCGGCAGTAAGCGGCGCTATCGCATTTGAATACGAACTTTCTACGACGTCTGGCTTTACGGTAATCGCAACAGGTGGCACGGTGTATAGCACGTCGTCGGTTGTGGTGCCAAATCTTCGCACTGGTACAGCGTACTACTGGCGTGTGCGCTCGCTGAGCGTGTTGTCCACAAGCGCGTATGTGTCGTCGAGCTTTACCACAGTATCAGGCCCGCCCACATCCCTGGCCATACCTGCTATTATTACTCCTCTTTCGGGCGCAACAAGTGTGGCAACAATCGCGACGCTGATATGGAGCACAATTCCTGAAGCGCAGCAATACGACTACCAAATCTCTACGCGCAGCAATTACTCGGTGTTGACGGCATCAGGGACAATCTCGCTCACGACTGCTACCATCGGTGGTTTGCAGTACAACACCTTGTACTATTGGCGTGTGCGCTCACGATACGGTACGGTGCTCAGCGGTTATCGCAGTGCGACGTTTACTACTGTGGCCGGGCAGCCGCCTACTGTTGTGGCTCCAATAGCTCACACTATCAATGTTCCTTCCACATCCGCTGTCATTTCTTGGAGTGCTATCTCTGATGCTGCCGGGTACAATTATCAGGTCTCTACAGAAAGCACATTTTCAGCTCTATTGCTCAATGTGAATACCGCGTCGACATCGGCGACGCTGCCTGTACTGCGGAAAGATTTTCAGTATTATTGGCGTGTACGGGCGTATGGTACGGCAATGGGTACGACGCCATTCGCAACTGCGAACTTCGTAACAGAAGTGCCAAAGGTCGCCAGAAGGTTAGTTGTTGTCAATGCTCCCGATTTTTCGCCAAAGAGCTTTGTGCCGTTTACGGTGATGATTCGCACAGCTACTGCTGCTGGCGGGGAAGCGAATGTGACACGGGCTACGACACTGGCATTTGCCGAAAATAGCCCGATGCTCTCGGTGGTGGGGAGCACCAGCGTTGTGCTCGATATGGGGCAGCACGTTACTACTCTTTCGCTTGTGCTGCACAATGCAACAGCGTCGAACATTACTGCCGATCTCACTGCTGCTACTGCGTCGTCGGTTGTTGTGCTCGCTTCAACAACGCAAAGCATTACTGTGCAGCCGCTAGCAGAGCTCAGCCGTGTAGTGCATATCGCGCCGGTGAGCAATGCCAGTGCCATTCCGACAACAACGCCCACTGCTCTTGTCTGGAAGACAGTAGAGGGAGCTACCGCCTACACGCTTCAGGTATCGACTTCTGCCGACTTTTCCTCGCTTGTCAATACTGTGCTGCTCGATGTTGCCGACCCGTTCGCCACAACCGCGACCACAGCCGTGCAATTCAGCGAGCCTGTGCAATACTGGTGGCGTGTGCAGGCGGCAAATATCATAACATCGGCCTCGTGGTCCGTCGCGTGGAATTTTACTGCCGGTCGGTTTTTTGCGCCGATAGATGTCACGGTGCTGCTCGAAGGGGCGTACATGGCGTCGGGCACGATGGCCACGCTGCTGAACAGAGCGGGCTATGTGCCCTCGGTCGATCCCTATACTGGTGCGGTGCTTGCCGCAAGCGTACCTGCTACTGCTGTGGATTGGGTGCAGCTCGAATTCCGGCCTGTGTCGGCGATCTCTGATCCCGGCCAGACACAATCGCTGTTTGTGCGTAGCGACGGAAAAATTACGGCTGTGGACGGCTCCACGACAGACGTCGTGGATATTTCCCGCATATTGCCCGGCGATTACCGCCTTGTGGTGCGGCATCGCAACCATCTGCCGGTGATGAGCGCTACCACGCTTACACTTTCTGCCGACGTTGTACAACCGCTCGATTTGTCGGTGTCTGCCAATGCGTACAGCGAGTTTGGGGCAGCTCTCAAAGAAGTGGAGACCGGACGCTACGCTATGATTGCAGGCGATGTCCATGCCGATGGTTCGATTGGCGCTGCCGACCGCGTGGCCGTGCGTAATGCGTCGGGCCAGACAGGCTACAACGCCGCCGATGTCTCTCTTGATGGCATTGTGGGAGCAGCCGACCGCGTTATGGTGATGAACAACAGATTTGCGGTGTCGCAGGTGCCGTAGAGGCGCCGCTTGAGGCGCCGCAAGCGGCGCCTCTACGGTGTGGGCGTGTGTGCGGCGCTACTACTGTATGATCTGTATTGTGCAGGCCGTAGAGAAAAGTCGTATATTTGTACCGGTTGCACACAACTACTATTCCGGTACTTCCTCCGATTTGCTGCAACCACCCGTAAATATGTGCTGTCAGTACCCAACAACCCACTTTTTCCATCCCTAACTCTTTTTCTTTATGCAATTCCCATTTTCTGTGAGAATGTCATCTCTTGTTATTGTGATACTTATAGGTATTCTGGTACAGGGATGCGGTAGTATTGTCGTGAAACCCGAAGGCGGCAAAGCCCTTATGATGAAAGTAGATGACAAAATCATGTGGGGTATAGGCACGTACCAACGCTATCACTTTGCTTATAGTGATACCTCTGTCACCAGCATCACCGATGTAGATGATTCTACAGTTATTACACGATGCAGCTACTGGATGGAACCAACTGAATGGAGATCCGCTTTTTTGCGAAAGGATGGAGAATCAAGAGATTTTATCTGGTACACTGGCTCGACAGTGAATGTGATTACCCGCTATAATGCGGAGGCTCAGGAGTGGAGTCATCCAGATACACTTTGTTTGATCGGGCGGCGCTTCGACAACCGCACAGGGCAATTTCTCGACCAACAGGAACTCCTGCGAATAATAGACCCAGATCAGGAGAAAAACCACGACTTCAGGTTGTCTCCTGATAGTAGCTATATGCTGGTAATTCTCTATGACGACTACAAGGACGCTGGTGAGGATGAGGAGGTGTGGAATGCAGAGCTGTTTGTTGTAAGCGCTGATATGAAGCAAATACAGAAAACAAAGGTCGGCATTGTTGTGTCCGAAGACTATGCAGACGATTACAAGCCCGAACTGGCAGTGAGTAATAGCGGCAACGTGTTCTATACATTTTCCCGGACACAATCGGATGCTGTGGTACAGCAGTCGGTTGTCCGGCTTGATATGTCACAGAACCGCAGCGATACATTAACAGCTTGGTTTCCCGGGCTATATTCGCCACAAGAGTGGGAGGTGTACACCCTCGAACCACAGATACCTTCGATACAGACCCTTGCCGGTGATACGGTGCTCGTTGCCTGGCCTTATTGTAACGGGAAAAATCTGATGTCTGTGGCCGTCAGCAAGCTTGATTTTCGGAGTAAATCTTTTGTCTTCAACGATACACTCCTGTTTGATGATGAGACCCGTGAGTATCTGATAGACGCAAATATGAAGAATTTTCGAGTATCGCGTTGCCTTACTCTTCCTACAGGAGAAACACTGCTGGTGCTTGAGAAAACTGTTAATTACAATGTCTCCGACATGCCCATGCTTCCACACATTCCATCTCCTCCAATTCCACACGTCCCCTTTAGAATGGTTACTATTCCAACCGCCCCTGTTTCTTCACCTGTTCCATCTGCACGGGTGGCTCTGCCTGTACCAGTTGCTCCACCTGCACCCAGTACCGCTGTTACAGAGACTGGTTCAATAGTAATAGTAAAGATTGCAGCCAATGGGGCAGTCCAATGGCAAAGCTCCATCATGATGGACGAAACGACCGTTGTCGCTGGACACTACTCTTCTTATCACGTAACAGACAGTAGTTTCTGTATTTTGTATCGAGATGGGGATGCAGAGGACGGTATTACATTTAGCGAGTTTATGCTTGTAGATGGCCGCAGCAGATGGTGGGAGATGCCAGTTGCGTTTTCAGGTAGAAGCAGTTGGTATTCCAACTACACTCTCTGGCTCCGGGATGCCATCGTTCTGTATGGCGAGGATCGTTCCGATTACCTGTGTGTCCAGGTGACTCCTTCTGGAAAATACACATGGTTTGGCCAAGAGAAAGCGCGGCGAATTGTAGGGGGCAAAAGAGTAGAGCAGTGATAACTACGACGATGGAAAAATAGGAAGCTGATAGAAAGGCGAGTATCATCACAGAGCAACGAGTGGCACGGGCGTCGCTGTGGCGCCCGTCTGGTCGCTGTCACCGGTCGCACGAGCCGCTTTGCGGTTGGCCAAACGCCGTGCGCTTTGCAGAGCATTTGCAGGAAAATAAGAGGCGAAGGACGGAACGGGTAGCCACGAGGCGGGTGTGCAGCGCGGTGCGGAGGCCAAGCGTATGGGCGGAGGCAGAAGCGCGCTGATCACCACCGAGATAGGGTATAATGAATCTATTTGCAAAAAGTGCGTATATGCTTTGCCAGCCGATGAGCTCTGTATTTTTGACCAATTCGCTAAACATATACATCAGTAGATTGTCATTGTAATTGTATCGAATCCGTTTTATATTTGCGGTATTCGTGGCGATTTCGTTGCAATGGTGGTAGGTATTGCTGATAATAGCGACAGTTCTTATCCAAAATGGACAATGAGAGCCGCCAAATGAATAGAGTGTTGGTTGTAAGAAAAAGAGCGTGTAATTTCGGTGTTTGTGACTGTACCGATACATGGAAACCTAGCGGTGCTTATATGGGCGATGGCTCTAAACACTGTCTTTATCTATACCGAAAGAGTGAATTATGACATCAGAAGTACGTAATGCCGATTTATCATCCTTGCGCATCAACCGAAATTCGCAGCCTGAGACCGGCGGATCGAAGCGGGGACTGATTATTACGCTGGTTCTCGTGGTGATAGCAGGGGTGGTGGGGTATGTGCTGCTTGGCGACACACTATTTAGAAGCAGCGAAGAAGTGGATGTGGCGGTGGTATCGCTTATATCGCCAGCACAGGCTGGCGCTGTACTGACAGCTAGCGGCTATGTGGTGGCCGAGCGCCAGGCTTCTGTATCATCGAAAGCAACAGGTCGACTGACCAACCTGTATATTATCGAGGGCGACAATGTAAAAGCTGGGCAGATTATAGGCCGCATTGAAAGCGACGACATTGAAGCGTCGCTGGCTCAGCTTCGCGCTTCGCTTGCAGTAGCAAAAGCGGATGTGGAGGATGTCCAAGCCGAGCTGAACGATGCGAAAATCAGCTACGACCGGCAGTTGAAGTTGTTGAGCACGGGTTCGGCTACACAGGCTGCATTAGACGCAGCCCAGCTTCGGCTCAACCGCGCACAGGCACAGCTCGCCTCGCGCAAGGCCGCCGTTGGTGTTGCCGAAGCGAATATCCGCGTGGCGCAGGTACAGCTTGAGAACACGATTATTCGTGCTCCATTCGACGGGACAGTGCTCACGAAGAACGCCAATGTCGGCGAGGTAATTACATCGCTTGGGGCTGCGGCGGGATCGCGCGGGGCGGTAGCGACAATTGCCGATATGAGCTCGTTGGAAGTAGAAGCCGATGTATCGGAGTCGAATATTGAGCGTATTTTGCCCGACCAGCCCTGCGAAGTATCGCTGGATGCTTATCCCGATAAACGCTACAGAGCAAATGTTCACAAAATTATTCCCACAGCCGACCGCGCTAAAGCTACAGTGCAAATCAAGATTCGCTTTGCCGAGCGCGACGAACGGGTATTACCTGAAATGAGCGCCAAAGTTCTATTCCTGAAGCCAGATACCGACCAGTCGCAGACAAGTGCCCCGCCCCGGCTTATGGTACCTATGGCGGCTGTAGCAATGCGCAACAACGCGCTGACAGTATTCCGCATCGACGGTGAAAAAGTGCGAAGTGTACAAGTAACACTTGGAGAAAAAAGCGAAGGCTTTGCCGAAGTAAAACAGGGGCTTGCCGCAGGCGATCAGGTTGTGCTCAACCCCTCGGAAACACTGCGCGATGGCTCGGCGATAAACCTGAAAGAGTAGTTCGACTTCCATAGAGCACTGTGCTTTTGTGGGAACGGGAGTGAGATCATTCACAGGATAACGGGCAGCCGGAAGCGGGAACAAGAGGTCGGCTTGCCTTTGTATGCCACACGCGCAGTCATTCCCTGTGTGTCGTGGCACCTCTGCGGCATATATTCTTCCGGCGTGTAGTTGTTTGCAGGTCTGTACACATCACGGCGGTAGAGAAGGCGGTATTACAACACACAGATACATTTCATCTGCATTTTTCCATGACCCTGAAGGAGTATTTATGCCCACAGCGATCAGCGTAGAAAATGTCTACAAATCGTACATGCGCGACAAGCTGGAAGTTCCCGTCCTCAACAATGTGTCACTGACAATCCAAGAGGGCGAATTTATCGCTCTGATGGGGCCTTCGGGCTCCGGTAAAACAACACTGCTCAATATTATTGCTGGTATCGACAGGCCAACGCGCGGGCGTGTGCTCGTGCAGGGCACCGACATTGCCACTCTGAGCGAAGCAACGCTTGCCAAGTGGCGTTCGCGCCACGTGGGATTTATTTTTCAGTTCTACAATCTCATTCCCGTGCTCACGGCGTATGAAAACGTAGAGCTTCCCCTGATGCTTACGCCGCTGAACAAAGCACAGCGCAAGGATCAGGTAGAGCGGGCGCTTGCGATGGTGGGCCTCGCAGACCGTATGAAACACTATCCCAAACAGCTTTCCGGCGGCCAGGAACAGCGCGTAGCTATTGCACGTGCTATTGCTTCCGACCCGGATATTCTCGTAGCCGATGAACCAACAGGCGACCTCGACAAGCGTTCGGCTGATGATATTATGACGCTGCTTGAGCGCCTAAATCAAGAGCTGGGCAAAACCATTGTGATGGTGACTCACGACCCCGCCGCTGCTGAACGCGCAGGGACAGTACGCCACTTGGAGAAAGGCGATCTTCTTCCAGAGGAGAAAATGCGATGAAAATACTGAAACTTATTTTTAAGAATGCTCTGCGCCACAAGCTCCGGGCATTTCTTACCATTGTTGGTATAGCTATTGCTGTGATGGCATTTGGCCTGCTGCAAACCGTGGTGACGGCATGGAATGCAGGAGTAGAGGCCGCCGCTGCCGACAGGCTCATTACGAGGCAGGCGGTGTCGTTTATTTTTCCGCTGCCCTATGCCTATAAGGATCAGATTTCCAAGCTACCCGAAGTAAAAAACGTCACGTTTTTCAACTGGTTTGGCGGTGTGTACATCGACAAAAATCAGTTCTTTGCGCGTATGGCTTGCGATCCTGAGACGCTGTTTGATGTGTATCCCGAATTTGTGGTGACACCTGCAGAGCGCGAAGCGTTCCTGAAAGAGCGCAACTCGTGTGTGATAGGTGCCGATCTCGCAAAAATGTACAAGCTGAAAGTGGGCGATATTATGGAGCTCGAAGGGGACATTTACCCGGGGCAGTGGCAATTTGTCGTGCGCGCTATTTACCAGCCGCGCGATAAAACTGTAGATGCTACTGGTATGTACTTTCACTGGCAATATTTGGATGAGCGCATACGGCAGGTATCGCCCGAGCGCGCTGGCAATATTGGCTGGTTTGCCGTACAGATTAAGGATGCACGGCAGTCTGCGGCTGTTTCCGAGCGCATCGACGCATTGTTCCAGAACTCTCGTGCTGAAACAAAGACAGAGACAGAGCGCGCATTCCAGCAAGGGTTTGTGGCATCGTCGGGTGCGATTATTACATCGCTGAATGTCATGTCGTTTGTCATTATCGGTATTATCATGCTGGTGCTTGGCAATACAATGATTATGTCGGCTCGTGAGCGCACACGCGAATACGCAGTGCTGAAAACGCTTGGTTTTACTGGCGGCCATCTTTCGGCCTTTGTCGCAGGGGAATCGCTTATCATTTCGTTCCTCGGTGCCGGGTTGGGGCTGGCAATTGTGTACCCAGTTGTAGCGATGTTTAGCATTCTGGTGCCAAAGGGTTGGTTCCCGGTGTTCAATCTCGCACCATCTACAGTGATTCTCGCCGCGAGTTCGGCGATATTGGTAGGAGTGCTCGCTTCTATTATACCGCTGCGCCGGGCACTGAAGACGCGTATTGTCGACGGCTTGCGATTTATCGGCTAATCTACCTGTCCATCTACTCATTCGATTGAAATCTATGAAAATACCATTTTCCTATATCGCCAGGAATTTCATTGCCCGGCGATTGACGACATCGATCACGGTGACAGGTGTGGCGCTTGTTGTGTTTGTGTTTGCCGCCGTGCTGATGATGTCTTATGGCGTGCAGAAGACTCTCGTGTCCACAGGCTCGGCAAACAATGTGATCATTTCCAGAAAGTCGGCAACCAGCGAGATATCGAGTATTATCGACCGCGAAACGGCGAACAACATTCTTACGCTGCCCGCAATTTCGCGCGGCGCCGACGGCAAACCGCTGGCTACTACTGATGCTGTCGTGATTATTAACATCGGCAAAAAAACCGGCGGTATCAGCAATGTAACAGTGCGTGGCGTTTCCCGGCAGGCGTTTACTATTCGCGAGCAAATAAAGCTCACCGAAGGTAGAATGTTTACATGGGGTGCGCGCGAACTCGTGGTTGGTGGTGCTATCCGCGACCGCTTTAAAGGCGCTAACATCGGCGACAAAGTAAAGTTCGCTGGTGATATGTGGACTATTGTTGGGGTGATCGACGGCGAACACAGCGCTTTTGACAGCGAAATTTGGGGCGATATCGACCAGTTGCTTCAGGCGTTTAATCGCTCCGACTTTTCTACAATTACCTTTCGCGTGGATGATCCTGCGGTTCTATCACAGCTCAAAACACAATTTGCGTCGGACCCGCGCTTAAACCAGTTCGAGCCCGAAAGCGAACGCCGGTACTACGAAAAGCAGTCGGAAGCATTGTCGATGTTTATCAATATTCTCGGGATATTTATTACGATTATCTTCAGTGTTGGCGCTATGATCGGCGCTATGATTACGATGTACGCTGCTGTGGCCAACCGCACAGTAGAGATCGGCACACTGCGCGCGCTCGGCTTTCAGAGGTTCAGCATTATGATGGCTTTCCTGATAGAGTCGATGTTGATAGCATTGGTAGGAGGGGCGTTGGGATTGTTTCTTGCGTCGTTCCTGCAATTCGTCTCGCTTTCAACGCTGAATTTTGGTTCGTTTTCCGAGCTGCAATTCTCGTTCTCGCTATCGCCAATCATCATTATACTCACCATTCTCTTTGCTGTTGTGATGGGGCTTGTAGGAGGCTTTCTGCCTTCCTTCCGCGCTGCACGCTTGCAAATTGTAAATGCTCTGCGCTCGGCGTAATAGATAGTTTGGTGGATGATATGCGGTGAAAGGCTGAACAGCCACGCGGCGGGTCGTGCAGCGCGGTGCAGAGACATACCGTAGAGGTGGCTTGAAAGCCACCTCTGGGCAGAGGCCGAAGCGAAATGATTGGCCGATGAGATGCACTTAAAAGAGCGAGTATAAACTGAAGGCGGTTGGAAGTGATCCAGCCGCTTTTTTTTGCTTGTTGAAAACAGCATGCACAGATACTTGTTTGGCGCCTATTATCGTTCTCCAAACAGTCCCATCGGCGTTTTCCGCAAGCGTTCTTCGGCTACGCGGCAGAATTCTTCGGACACATCGATGCCGATAAACCGGCGGCCCAAGCGCTGTGCTACCGTTGTAGTTGTACCTGCGCCATTGAACGGATCGAGCACCAGATCATTTCTATAGCTGAACAGCTTGAGCAGGCGCGACACTAATTCTTCGGGAAACATGGCAGGGTGGTGATATTCCTTCATATTGCGTTCCGGGGAAATCGACCACTTTGCGTACACCCACTTTTTGAACTCATTGGCAGTGATGTCGATGTTTTCGCTCGCACCGGTTTTCTTGTGAGTTTCCTTGCTAAATATTTCGATGAATTCCCACGAGTACTTCAGGTACGGCATACTGGGGCTTTTCCAGCTTCCCCAGGCTGTGTATTTGCAATTGTAATTATTTTTCTCCCACAGAATTTCGCCTTTCCACAGCAGGCCGAGGTCTAAAAGCTGTTTAGAAATGATATGATGTGTGGGAATATAATCAGAAAACAGCGGCTGGACATTGACAATCAGGCGACCGCCAGGCTTGAGCACGCGCATACACTCTTTCCAGATTGTATTAAGCTTTGCAAAGTACGCTTCCCAGAGCTGTGCATCGGCGACGTCGTTGGTATCGTAGTCCAATCCAAAATTATAGGGTGGGGAAGTGAGCACGATGTCGATAGAATTTGAAGGGATCGTGTGCAGAACTTGCTCGCTATCGCCGCAGATAATTGTATTCTCGAAGCCGCCGGTTGTTTCTGGTTCCTCCACGAGAATCGCTTTTTTTCTATCTTTTGTTCCCTTCCGAATTTTTTCCTTTTCCTTTTTGTTTCGCACTCTCGGCTCGCGCCGGAACAACTTTGCATCGGGGTAGGGAAGTTCGGGTGCAGCTTCAAACTCATGCTGCTTGTCGTCGGTAGTCATACATATCCCTGCATATGAGCAATAGGAGGCCGGGCATTGCAGCGTTGTATCTGCGGTGTGCCAACCAGCATAGAAGATAGCAATTACCTATTAATCTGTAAAGAATTTTACATTGCGCGTACCGAGGATATTCATCAGGTCGATAGCGATATCGTGGGAGGGCACTACTTTGCTGCGCGATCTGTACTTTTTCATGGGAATAGCAGCCCCTTCGTACACGCTAATTTCAATCCTGCCATCGCCATTGCCAGCCGTTCCAATGCGCCGTGCGGCCTGCTCTATAAGTTGTGGTTCCACTTTCGTGCGATCTACTGACAGAAGAAGCCCTTTTGCGAATTTTTTCGGTGTTTCTTCCAATGGAATGACTTCGTCGGCAATCACCTTGAGCGACGAACTGCCATTGATCTCGGTGCGGCCTATGACCATGATCATCGCATCTTCCACAAGGAAGTCGCGGAAGCGAGCAAAGGCGTCACTCCAGAAGATACACTCTGCGCGACCTCCGAAGTCTTCGAGCGTAACAAAGCCGATAGTTTTCTCGCGTTTGTCTAGTTTTGTGCGTATGCCCGACACAATACCACACACGCGTGCTTGCTTGCCGATGAGCGGGCTCTCCTTATCGCTAAGCGAAAGTGTACGGAAGGAAATCACATGCGGGTAGTAGCGTTCTAATGGGTGGCCGCTGATATAAAAATTCAGATATTCTTTCTCTTTTTTCAGGCGTTCCAGAAAGCTCCACTGCGGAGCATCGCCCAGCGTTGGCTCGCTGATAAGCTCGGCTTCGCTATCGCCACCGAACAGGCTATCCATATCGGGATTTTTCGACTGTGTAAAAGCCTGCGAGTATTTCAGCGCCGACTCAATAGCATTAAAAAGCTGTGCTCGATGGCCGCATCGCAGCGAATCGAAAGCACCGGCGCATACAAGTGCTTCAATGGTACGGCGGTTCAGCGCTTTGGACTCCACACGTGCAGCAAAATCGAATAGCGACACAAAAGGCTTTTCCTGGCGTGCTTTCATAATGCACTCCACGACATTCACACCGACGTTTTTGATAGCTGCCAGCCCGAACCGAATAGTTTTACTGTCGACGGCTGTAAACATAGCCTGCGAGTCGTTCACATCTGGCGGCAGCACTTCAATGCCAAAGGTCTTCGCCTCCTCGGTCAAGTTCACAATTTTGTCGAGATCGTTGAGCTCTGCGGTCATGTTCGCAGCCAGAAACTCTGCGGTATAGTGTGTTTTTAGCCATGCTGTCTGGAAAGCGAGATAGGAATAGGCAAGCGAGTGCGACTTATTAAAACCGTAAGACGCAAATTTCAGGATAAGGTCAAAAATTTCGCCTGCGAGCTTATGATCGTAGGCTTTTTTTACAGCGCCGTCGATAAACAATTCGCGCTGTTCCTGCATGAGTTTCTCGTCTTTTTTACCCATTGCGCGCCGCATGATATCCGATTGTGCAAGCGTAAACCCTGCGATATCGCGCACCAACTGCATTACCTGTTCTTGGTAGACAATAATGCCATACGTGTTTTTTAGCGCAGGTTCCATCTCTGCATGCAGGTAGGAAATTTGCTTGCGGCCTTGTTTCCTATCGATAAACTCCGGGATATTATCCATCGGGCCCGGCCTGTAGAGAGCATTCATGGCCGTCAGGTCTTCGAGATTGGTAGGTTTGAGCTGTTTCAGATACTTCTGCATTGGCTCGGATTCGAACTGAAACACAGCAAGAGTTTTGCCTTCACCCAATAGGCCATAGGAGGCTGTGTCGTCGAAGTCGATAGCGTCGATGTCGATTTTTACTTGGTGATTATACTCCACCATCGCGATAGTATTATCGATAATCGACAGTGTCCGCAGCCCGAGAAAGTCCATTTTCAGAAGCCCCGCATCTTCGAGGTCTTTCATATTGAACTGTGTAGCGAGCTCGGAGTTGGGCGATTTATAGAGCGGTACATAGTCGGAAATATCGCCCGGAGCAATCACCACACCAGCGGCGTGCAGCGACGCATTGCGGCAGAAGCCTTCCAGCACCATCGAATATTCGATAAGCTGGCGCAGTTTAGGATCGTTGCTTTCCTTTACCCAGCGCAGTTCGGGCAGCTCTAAAGCCTCTTTTATCGGCGTTACTTTGCCGAGGATCACGGGAATATTTTTGGTAATGGACTCGATAGTGGCGAGAGGAACACCGAGTACGCGGCCTACATCTTTGAGCACGGCGCGCGAGGACAGCGTACCGAACGTAATGATTTGAGCTACGGAATTAGCACCGTATTTATCGCGCACGTACTGGATTACTTTTTCGCGCTTTTCGTCGTTGAAATCGATGTCAATATCGGGCATCGACACGCGATCAGGATTGAGAAAACGCTCGAACAGGAGATTGTAGCGCAGGGGGTCGACGTTTGTAATTCCCAAGCCATAGGCCACAAGGCTACCTGCCGCCGAGCCGCGACCTGGGCCTACGCTAACGCCCATATTGCGAGCAGCAGCGATAAAATCCTGCACAATCAGAAAATAGCCCGAGAACCCCATTTTTTTGATAACGCCCAGCTCAAACTCTGTGCGATCAGTAATTTCCTTATTGAACTGCGGATAGCGCCGTTCGAGTCCTTTCCATGTCAGCTCGTCGAGGTACTCATCAAGATTTACCGATTTGGACTCCACCGGAATGGGGAAGTCCGGCATATAGAGTTCCTTACCAAATTCAAAATTACACTTATCTGCAATTTCGAGCGAGTGATCCAGTGCGCCTTCGTACTGGCCAAAGAGCTGAGCCATTTCCTCGGCGGTTTTAAAATACATTTCCGGCGCGCCATAGCGCAGCTTATTGATATCGACAGTACCGGCGGTGCTGGCGGTCACATCCTTGATATGGAGCAGTACATTATGCGCCACTGCATGTTCTTGCCGGATATAGTGACAATCATTGGTAGCCACCATCTTAATACCAAGTTCACGAGCGAGCTTCGGCGCAAGTTCGAGAATGGGCTTATCAACGGCGAGCTTATGATCTTGCAATTCGATATAAAAATCGTCGTCGAACAATTCTTTGTAGAAAATCGCTGTTTTTCTGGCAGTATCATAATCACCGGACACAAGGTGAGCATTAATCACTCCGCCTGCGCAGGCTGAGAGCGCCACGAGCCCTTCGGAATGTTCCGAGAGCACATCGGTATCGATACGAGGTTTATAGTAAAATCCTTCGGTATGGCCGTAGGTAGAGAGCTTAATAAGATTGCGATAGCCGACATCATTTTTAGCCAGCAGAACGAGGTGAAAATAATTTTTCCGTCGTTTATCGCCTTTTCCAAGATCCTTATCGAAGCGGCTACCGTTTGCCACATACATTTCGCAGCCGAGGATGGGCTTCACACCGGCTTTTTTAGCTTTTTTATAGAACTCCATACCGCCGAACATCACACCGTGGTCAGTCAGGGCAAGAGACTTCTGGCCATCGGCCACTGCTGCTTTGATCAGTTGTTCGGGCGTACACGCTCCATCTAAGAGCGAGTAATGAGTATGATTATGAAGATGAACAAATTCGGGCATAGCACACAATATATTCAGCCAGCGCGGAGCCAGGCAGAGTCTGTCACAGAGAATTAGATCCGGATTACTCGAAAAATACCCGTTCGGCAGCAGACCGCCAAGTAAAGTTCTCCACAAATGGGGTTTTGTGAAAGAGACAAATGGAACAGAATAGAGGGATAGGAGTACAGACAAACACTGATACGGCCATAGGACAAACACGGATTTTCGATTATTGCATGTATTTGTCTTGCTGTGAAAAGAGTGCTACATGTATATTGGCGCCGAATCGATTCTGTCGCGACATAGTTTTTTCACCGCGGTTGTACTGCATAGTCCTCAGTGCAGTAAGAATGCCGAACCGTTCTACTGCGGTTTTACCGAATAGTTCTCACTGTCTTGTCTGATGAGCCGGTATTACACACCCTTGTAAGCCTTATTTTACTCACTTACTTAATTTTAATAATGAGGATCTCGTTATGAAGAAAAAAGCTTTATTCCTATTGATGTGTGCCACAGTAATGTCACTGGCACTGATGATGCACAATGAAGCGCAGGCGCAAATACCGCGCTTTCAGACCCTTGCAGGAACATCCACCCAACAGGTAGGGCGTTCCATTAAACAACTTCCAGACAGTGGCTATGTCGTGGCCGGTTATACATCCGGAGCAAGTGATTTTGATGTTTATCTTGTCCGTTTAGATAGGGTTGGTAATGTCTTGTGGTCATATAGCTACAATATTGGTGGAAATGACTATGCGTATTCTCTTGATATCGCCGCTGATGGTGGATTTATCATTACGGGTAAAACGCAAAACAACAACAACTGTATACGTGATGATGTGTTTCTTCTCAAAACAAATAATGTTGGCACACTGCTCTGGACAATGACCTATGGTGGTAGTGGAGATGAAGAAGGGGCTTGTGTGCAAACTACATCCGATGGTGGCTTTATTGTCTCTGGCCGTACAAATAGCTTCGGTGCAGGTGACTACGATGCTTTTCTGTTGAAAACCACTTCTTTGGGTGCCGTTACTTGGTGGAAATCCTATGGCTGGACTGGAATAGAAGGCTTCAAATCAGTGCAGCAGACTACTGATGGTGGCTATATAACAGCCGGTAGTACATCTAGTATTACTGGCAATTATCAGTCATGGCTTGTGAAAGTTAATTCTACTGGAGTTACAACGTGGTCACGCAATTTTGGCGGCACAGGTACAGAGGGTATTTGGTCAGTACGCCAGACCAACGACGGCGGCTATATCACAGCTGGCACGGAGACAAGCTATACAACAACACCTGATGCTCTCATGGTGAAATTCAACAATGCAGGAACATTTCTGTGGGGACGCACCTATGAGTTTACTTCAAACTGGGATGAGTTTCTTTCGGTAAAAGAAACATGTACAGGCGAATTAATCTTCAGTGGTTATTGCCAGGGACTGGGCTTTACAGGACTTAATGGCTATGTCCTGAAAACGACGAATGTCGGAGCAAAGATATGGAGCCGTGCCTATGGCGGTACTACTGGTGGTGAATTCTTGTGGGAAATCATACCCACTTCCGATGGTGGCTACGCGACCGCTGGTCAAAGTAGTATGACAGGTGGCTTTGGCAGCGATGATGTTTATGTTGTTAAAATGGAAAGTGCTTCTGGTTCTTCCTTCTGTAATGATGTTTTGCTGAGTGAAGCAACTAATGCTCGCACGCTTGCTATTGATAATACAGCGCCGGGTGTGTCGCAAATGAATATAGCTTTTGCGATTACATCTACTCGGACAACTCATGGGCAGTGGGTACGTTTGTGCAATGACCCCGGAGTTAGTTTTGGTAATCCTTGTGTTATGTCTGGTCTCCGCCAATACACGCCTGAACTTGGCGGTGCTCCCGAGCCTGCTGGTGTTGCTGGCTTTGTTGCAGAGGAAGAGCAGGGGCAGATTCTGCTGAAGCAGTCTACAGGTGAAATGGAAGGGCAGTTTCGCGTACTCCCGAATCCTGTTGAGAAAGGTGCTCCCTTTATGCTGGAAGTGCCCTCTATAGAGGGGGAAGCTACGCTGACAATTACCGATATGCTTGGCCGAGTCATGTATCAGCAAACATTCACGCATACTAATATCGAGAACGAGATGAAAATTGCTACATCCGGATGGAGCGATGGAACATACATCGTGTCGATGAAAACATCTGCGGGTGTTCGCACAGTGCCAATGGTCGTGCGCCGCTGATAAGCGCTCCGCACTGGTAGATATACAGAAGCCCCGGAATTTCGGGGCTTCTGCTGTAATTTACTATACCATATCGCAGCGATCGGGCGGCAGTAGAGCATAAGCGGTTAGGCTTGAATAGCCACGAAGCGGAGGTGCTGCGCGGTGCAGAGACACGTAGCAAGAGCGGAGACAGAAGCGCTCTACAACTGGTGGGATCTACTCCGCTTTCCCAGCTTCAAGCTGCTTGATGCCGTCTTCAATGGCCGATTCGATGCGCTTTGTCGCGTTGGCTGCCAGAAAGCTGATGTCTACGTCCACAACCACTTCGTTGTCGCTCAGTGCAATGCTGCCCACAACAAAGCGGGCGTCTATATATAATATGCTGCCTTTCCAGCGAGCAGATGGCAGAAGAGATTGCAACTCTGTGCGGTTGAGAACGCTGTTGTTGACAAAGTCTTGCATTTCTTGTGCTGTTGATTTTGTCGTAAATGTTCGTTGTATGCGTGCCATGCCGGGAATATCCGTAATGAGTTGTACAAGTGTCCGATGCGCGTTAGACGAAGCAGAAGATGTTTTGATTCATTGCTTTTGTGCAAAAGAGTAGCTGATGGAAACGGTTACTGTATCGCTTCTCTCACTTTTGCCGATATGTAATCCATGAGCCACACAACGGCTGCGATGAGTAGTACGATCAGCCCTACTTCGTTCCAGCGCCCCAAGCCCTGATACTGCATAAGTAGGTCGCCGATACCGCCGCCGCCTACAAGGCCGATAATGGTGGCCATGCGCACATTGATGTCCCAGCGGTATATAGTGAAGCTCAGAAAAGGGATGACTATTTGTGGCACGACGGCAAACCACACTACCTGCAATGGCGATGCTCCTGTCGCTTCGATGGCTTCCATCGGCCCCGGATCGATGTTCTCGATCTGTTCTGAATACAGTTTCGCCAGCGATGCAATCGTGTGTACCATGAGCGCAAGCATGCCCGCAAATGGACCAATGCCTACCCACACCGAAAAAATAATCGCCCAAATAAGTGGTTCGATTGAGCGCGTAAAGTTTGTGGCTATGCGTACAAGATTGTACACAACAAACGTCGTGTTGTTTTGCTTCATCAGGTTGCGCGCGCTCAGAAATCCCAGCACAAAGGTAATAGGCAGTGCCAGAAGTGTAGCCATGAGCGAGAGGTAGATTGTCTCTACCATTGCTGATGCTGCTTGCCCGGCAATGGAGAACTCGGGTGTAAACAGCGATCCAAAGAGCTGCCCGGCTCGTTGTAATCTGTCCCCAGAAAAAAGGTCGATGAGCGAGACTTTGGTAACAACCCAGGACGTAACTACTGTTGCTACGCCTGCTATCCAGAGCATGTGGACTGCAAGAGCGTCCCGCCAGCCCGGTATGGTTAGGCCGAAAATTTTTCTTCCCGGCGAGGCTTTCATAGCGTGGAGTAGTATCGCGAGTACTACGCCTATAGAGCCGTACACAATAGCGAGCGGCATTGTAAGCTCGTTCGGTTCGCTGTTGAGCAGCACGCGATGCCAGATAATCCGGTGCAGAGTAATCGCGAGGTACACCCCAAAGAATACATCCAGTACAAAAGCCTGGAATACAGAGCGAGGAGAAGTTGAAGCCATAAAATAAATGGTCTCTGTTTGGGAGATTGGAGGCGGAAGAGCAGAGAGTACCCGAATTCCTCGCTGTGTGCCTCGCAGTCTCAGTCTTTGGATTGAAAAAGCTAATTCGTCTTGGGCCGCTACATATCCTTTTGTCGATTCCTATTGGCGCCTTATCAGTCTATCTGCACTTCTATTGCATCCTCGCCGTAGATGCGCTTGAACCATGCTTCGTCGATGTCGTGTGGATTGCCCTCAAACACCAATTCACCGCCTTTGAGCGCTACTACGCGGGTGGCGTAGCGCCGCACAAGGCTGAGGAAGTGCAGGTTGCAGATAATTGTCGTTCCGAATTCTTTGTTGATTCGTTCTAAATACTGCATCACCGAATGCGAGGTGGCGGGATCCAGGCTTGCCACTGGCTCGTCGGCGAGCAGTATGCGCGGCTTTTGCATCAGCGACCGGGCAATGGCTACGCGCTGTTGCTGCCCTCCGCTCAGAGCATCGGCTCGAATGAGCGGCTTGTCTTTTAATCCCACAATCTCAAGACTGCGCATGGCTTCTTGCTGTAATTCTTCGGGAAAGCGCCCGAGTATAGACTGCCACACTGGCATAGTGCCGAGCGCACCGGAAAGAACATTGTACAACACCGACCGGCGGCGAATGAGATTAAACTGCTGGAAAATCATGCCGATTTGCCTGCGGTATTCCCGCAGCTCGCTGCCTTTGAGGAAGGTGACATCGCGACCGGCGAAGAGGATGGAGCCACCCGACGGCTCGATGAGCCTGTTCAGGCAGCGCAGAAGTGTGGATTTACCGGAACCGCTCAAGCCAATTACAACGAGAAACTCGCCCTCGCGAATGTCGAGCGTGAGCTTTTTCAAGGCGTGTGTGCCATTGGGATAAATTTTTTCGAGGTCGCGCAGTTGCAGGATGTTCTGGCTCATGTCAATGTCTCCGGCCTTGGCCTATTTTTTCATCAGGTTCTCGATGTCCACATTCTGTTCTCTGATAATAGCGCGCAAAGCGTCGTAATCGCTGTCCTTTGCTGCCGTAAAACCGTCTACACTGTAGATCTCAAACAGTGCCTTTTTTCCTTCGGGCGTCGACTGGAAAGCGAGCAAAGCGTCGATAATATGCTGTTTCATATCGGCAGGGAAGCCTTTGCGAATCACAATCGGGTCGTTGGGAATGCTTTGGGTAAAGCCTATAATTTTAATTTTTTTGAACACATCTGGGAATTGTTTTACCACGCGAGCACGTGCATCAAGAAACTCCCCGGTTTCTTTGTCGGGAGGGGAATAATAGGTTGCGCCTGCGTCTACTTGTTTTTGATAGATCATCGTAACGACATTATCATGCTTTATGGCGAACACTTCTTCGGCGGGTGTAATATTCATTTTCTTGAGCATTGCCTTTGGCAGAATAAAGCCCGAGGTCGACGATGGATCGGTATAGGCAAAGCGGCGTCCGGTAATCTGGTACAGCGAGTCGATACCGCTATCCACATGAGTGATGAACTGCCCCCGATACTCGGTTTCTCCACCTCGCCGCACAATGCGCAGGGCTGCTTCCGCCCCGTATTTTCCATTTGCCAGAAGATAGCCAAATGTATTAATTGCGGCGATATCTGCCGAACCACTTCCTAAAGCTTCTACTACAGCGATATAGCTGGCAGGCACAACAATAGAAAACGAGTAGCCAGTATGCTGTTCTAGGAATCTGCGAAGGAGATCGCCGTTGGTTGTAACCTTTTGTGCATCAACAGATGGCGTGAGCGCGATGCGAATCGGATTGGCTTTCGACCCGAGGCTTCTGTCGACAAACAGGGGCTGCAACGAGAACCGGGCAAGAAGAAGAATGAGGAGGGGCAGATAGAATTTCGCGTATTTCATGCTCTGTTGTTCGGGGAAACACTACGACCGTAATTAGCTGCCAATCTGCAAATTTTCCCGCTGATATGAAAAGGAAATTCGGCGGCGGGACTGCATCAACACAGCATAATACGGACGTAACATTTTCATTACATCGGCGTGTTATCGGCGGTGCAGCAGAAGGGAGCTAGGCAAAAGCGATGCAACCTTTGAATGAACTGTTAGTTAAAAACTTGTCATCTGTGTGCAACTGCTTGATTTTCAGGAACATGCTGTTGTAAATTGCCGAAAATCTGCGTGTAATAAGCTCATTAAATAACATTTTCCATATCCAGCAAGGATACGAGTATGAAACGCCTTATCATGCCACTGACAGCATTTCTTGTAGTCGGTACTATTTCTTTCACAAGTTGCGAAAAAAAAGAAGAAGTGCCCGAACAGGAGCCAGCAGTTGTTGATACCCTCATGCCTCCGGCTAATGTAGACACACTTGTGATTGATACGGCAGGCACAGGTACAGAAGTCAAAGTAATGGATCCGGACTCTGGAAAAGCAGCAAGCGGTCGCAAAGGTACCAAAACCCAGTCGACAAATAAGGAAATGCATACCAGTCCTGACGGAAATACGGGTACGAAAAAGCCGCAGCGCGAAGACAATACAAGCACGGCTGCACCGACGACCAACGAGCCGGTGAAAACCGAAAGCCCTACGAACACAACGGCTAAGAAACCCCAGCGCCCCTAATACTGGGCTTCTCTTCTGTCGCGAATTCGTGGAAAAATTCTTATCGCGGGGTGTTCCGAAAGGAGCATCCCGCTGTGTTTTGATAGCACTGTTGTGCTATAATAAACAGACGGAATTTGGTGGCTGCTGTGAATTTTAATATTTTTGCATGCTGTTCGGTGTCGTATGCCGAATAAACGCTGAGCAAGAGTCTCCTCTATACATTACTGAAGGTGCTGAATGAATATTCACGAGTATCAGGCGAAGGAACTGCTGCGCCGTTTTGATGTGCCGGTACCCCGCGGCTTTGTTGTCCACTCTCCCGAAGAAGCCGGGAAAACAGTGTATGAAGAATTTGCCAGCCAGGGAGTAGGTACTATCGTACTGAAATCACAAATCCATGCAGGCGGACGCGGCAAAGGCGAAGTAGTCGATATCGACACTCACGAGCCCGTGCAGTTCGAAGGCAAGGTGGTGCGCGGTGTAAATGTGATCCGCGAAGGCAATATCGCTGATAAAGCCTACCAAGTTGCTCTGCGTACAATGGGCAACAAACTCGTTACTATACAAACCGGTGCCGAGGGTAAAGTAGTAAGCCGCATGCTCGTAGAAGAGGGTGTGGGTATTGCTAAAGAATACTATGTAAGTATTCTGCTCGACCGCCAAACCTCGTGCGATCTGCTTATGGTGTCTACCGAAGGTGGTATGGACATCGAAGAAGTTGCCGAGCACACACCGGAAAAAATCCTGAAGGAAATTGTGAATCCTACAACTGGATTCCAGCCGTTCCAAGCGCGTAGCCTCGCTTTTAAGCTCGGCCTCTCCGGTGATGCGTTTAAGAGCTTCGTTGTGTTTATCCAGAAGCTGTACAAAGCTTATCGCGCTCTGGATTGTGCAATGCTTGAAGTGAATCCGCTCGTCCTTACGACCAGCAACACTTTTCTGGCTCTGGACTGTAAAATGGGCTTTGACAGCAATGCTTTGTACCGCCATAGAGAGTTCGCCGAACTGCGCGATCTCAATGAGGAAGACCCGTTAGAGATCGAGGCTTCTAAGTACGATCTCAATTATATTAAGCTCGATGGTAATGTGGGCTGTATGGTGAATGGTGCTGGTCTGGCTATGGCTACGATGGATATGATTAAGCTCGCCGGTGGGCAGCCAGCCAACTTTCTGGACGTAGGGGGAGGAGCTAATGTGGAGCGCATCGCGAATGCTTTCCGCATTATGCTGAGCGATGAGCATGTAAAAGCTGTGCTTATCAATATCTTTGGCGGTATCGTGCGCTGCGACCGCGTGGCGAATGGTATTCTTCAGGCTATGGAAAAAGTACACGTTACTGTACCAGTGATTGTTCGCCTCGAAGGTACAAATGCTGTAGAAGCTCGCGCTATCCTTGAGGCGTCGGGTCTGCAATTTGCTGTGGCTTCTACTCTGGAAGATGCCGCTTCGAAAGTAACCCAGACCATCGCTTCGATGAACTAATCGGTATATCCGGTTGCCCGGATAGCTGCTCTTAGCTGTAAAAGATAAGCTCATATATTGTACCCGATATATGAGCTTTTTCGTTTTTCGGCCAGACCAGAATGGAATGCGAAATTACCAGGAGGACCTGCATGTACTTCTTTTCGATATTGCTGTTGTTGGCTGTGATGTGCACTACCGGGGCTCAGGCACAGAAATTTACCGATACTGAACTGCTCGGTGGCAGCGAAACATTAGTCACCTACGGGATGGACACGACCTCGAACTGGTGGGCTATTACCCAGCCGTTTACAGAGCGTTTCCGGCTCGTGGTAAATGGAAGGCAAAGTGGAGTGTATGAAAAGCTGCTTGCCCCGGTGTTCTCGCCCGATGGAGAGTTGTGGGCAGCCTTAGGTATTCGCGATAGCCAGTGGCATATCCTTGTCGATGGTGAGGAAATACCGTTGCAGTATAATACGGCGGAAGAACCCCGCTTTTCGCTCGATTCCCGCATCCTTTCGTTTGTGGGCTACCGGGGTGATGAAGCTTGGATTGTCAGCTTTGAAGTCGAAACGAACGAAGGCACTGGGAAAGTACATCTGAAACCCGTGGGAACACCTCTCCCGCTTCTGAAAAAAAAGGGAGAGTATCTTATGAGCAATAATGGGCGCAGACGCGCTTATGTAGGCGAACGCAGCGGCGGGGAAGTCGTAAGCGTGGAAGGTCGGGAAAGCCTTGTGTTCGACGAAATTGCTCCAGTCGGTTTCTGGTACGATGGCGCTTTTCTCTATGGAGCACGCTTAGGAAGGCAGTGGAGGCTGTACAAAAACGAAGAGGAAATTACAGGCGGCTTCAGCGGATTTTCCGAGGCGAAAATTAATCTGGCAGGTACTATTGCTGCGTTTGTCGGTTCTTATCAGACAAATTCGGTGGTGGTGCTTATTTCTGATGACTACTACGAGCCGCGCATTGGCGAGACCTACGACAAAATTATGAACCTAACGCTGCATCCTACGCTGGCGATGTACGCCTATAATGCTGTCGATCAGGCAAAACCGTATGTGGTGTACAATGGCACTCGGTATGCAACGACCTTTACCAGTTCGCCACCGCTGTTCTCGTGGAGTGGCGACTACTTAGTGTACATGACCTGCGAAATTGAGTGTTCGATGTCAATCGACGGGCGACAGTATCCGCTGAAAACAGCGTATGACCTCAGCCGCCCTTTTGCTATCGACCCCGCTACTACTACGTTTGCATACGTAAGCTCGGCGTCGCTCGCTGTGCGGAAATATACGTCGGACTACGTTTCGTCGGGAATGATTGTGGATGAAATGTCGCCAGTGCGCTATAATCGCCGCAATCGCGCCTACGAAATGTTGGGGCGTATCAATCAGCGGTTGTATATGGTGCGGTGCCTGATGTGATAGCTATCGTGATGTAGCTGTATTGGCGTTTGAAGTGGGGTGATACGCGCTTCGGCCTCTGTCCTTGCTCTGGTCTCCGCACCGCGTTACCGTTATCGTAAGAACGATGCCAGGACGCCCGCTGCGTGATTGATTGTTCGGCTCTCATCGCATATTCTCGCGCTGATGCAGGTGTATGATGCCTTCTATTCTCAAATGTTCGACCACTTATAGAATAAACAGCAATGTGCCTGTTAGAATAAAGCCACCTGCGATGATCTCTTTTAGCGTCATTGGCTCCCCAAGGATAACAACCGACAACAGAAGTGTAAGGGCAAGGCTGGCTTTGTCGACCGGCGCAACCTGCGATACTTTGCCTAGTTGCAGAGCTTTGAAGTAACAAAGCCATGATAGTCCCGTGCAGACTCCGGAAATGCCGAGAAAAACGAGATTTCTTGTGGAAATAGAACCGATGTCTTTCAGGTGCCCCTGCACAGCCACAATACCCCAAGCGATAACAAGAATAACGGCTGTTCTTAGTGCTGTTGCCAGATTGGTGTCTATATCTTTCACTCCAATCTTGGCTGTAATGGCCGTGAAGGACGCAAAGAGAGCGGATAAGAGAGCATAAAACCACCACATGGATCACCTCACAGAGTGGAAAAGGCGATTGCACAAAAGTACTACTATAGTGGACAATCGACAAAATGACGCCCATTTACTCCGTTACAACAGCGTCTTTCTTGGACGCAACGGGAGCAGCGGACTGGGAAGGGGTGAGATAGCGCTGCTGCTCTTCGATTGGCAGTACGCTGATAAGATGAGCGCGAATGACCGAAGGAATTTCACCGAGCTGCACTGCCACGACGCCTTCTACCATCATGTGCAGTATTTGCATTTCTTGTTCGTGCAGCGTGCGCAGTTTATCGCCGAGCGGCAACCAGACAATATTTGCCATAAAAATACCCCACAGCGTCGCGATAAATGCCGAAGCGATGTGGCGTATGAGGTCGCTTGGGTCGCCGCCAACTGCACCAAGTGTTGCTATAAGCCCCATCACTGTGCCGATAATGCCCATTGTAGGAGAGTATCCGCCCATTTTTACAAATAACTGGATGTTGGACTGATGTCGCTCGCCAATAAAATAAAGCTCGTTTTCTGCAATTTGGCGCAGAGATTGGGGGTCGACGCCGTCCACAGCATATTGAAACAGCTTGCGAAGATAGGGATGTTCGAGGTTGGCAAGGCGTCGCTCCAGCGACAGCAGACCTTCGCGGCGAGCCGTTACCGAAAAGCCCACAATCATCTCGATAGTTTGCACGGGGTCGTAGTTCGGAGGAAAAAGAGCCAGTGCTATAAATCGCGGAAGGCGAGCTATATGCGTGAGCGACGAACCAATGAGTGCCGCTGCAAAGGTGCCACCGATAACGATGAGCAGAGCTGGAGGAAGAAAGAGCGATGAAAGACTGCCGCCTTCGAGCAGAAAAGCCCCGAAGATCGCGACACATCCAAGCGCAAGGCCAATCAGTGTACTGTTTCTCATACAGGCAAGTTAGGGAGCTGTTTGCATTTATCCAAGCTGTCCGGACTATATCGGATGTTCTTTGCGTTTATTTAAGAAAGTCCAGAAGAGAACGCTGGATAATATCAGGACCGATCTGAAGTGTGGCCTGTAGGGCGGTCTCCTCGCGTCGGAGTTTAAGAATTGTTTCCGGAATATCAGCATCTTCGCGACCCGACCGGAGTTCGCGCAGGCGCGTATTCTCGTAGGTGATCTGGTCGTTGAGTGCATCCATGCGATTTGCCACACCACCTAATCGACCTACTTCGGAGTTCACGACGTCGACGGAATCGGCGAGCTGCTTCAGTTTGTCCTGAAGTGAACGCGCTTCGTCGGTTGCAAGCCCGTCCGAAGGTGTGCGCGCTGTTCCATCTTGCTTGTACGCGAGCAAGTTATAAATATCGACAATATTCTGAAGCGTAGAAGTGCCGCCCGTGCCAAATGTATCCTTCGCGCGCACGCTGATGCGCTCGGTCGAATTGCTGCTGGTTGCTACAAGGCGGTCCTCGTTGTTGCCCTTGAATACGACGTTTAGCCCTTCGGGGTTGGAAGTTGAGGCAAGTCCGGGGTCCTTGACAATCTCAAAGGGAAGATTACTGGTAGCAGGTGCCACGGGGGTAATAGAACTGCGCGTAGTCAGTGTACCGGCGAAGGCAAAACGCCCATCATATTCGTAGTTGGCAATTTTCACGAGGTCGTCGAGCACATTGCGGAGATTATTGCCGAGCACTGATGCCTTGTCGAAATTTGCAGGATTGACAGCGTCGTTGACAATGTCCTTTGCGCGCACCAGCGTATCGGTAAAGTTCTGAAGCGTTCCCTCGTAGATATCCACATCAGTTCTACCGTCTTCGATGTTTTTGCGATATCGTTCGTTCTGAGATATCGTGTTGGACAGGCGCTTGATTTCCGAAAAGTCGTGCGGGCTATCGGAAGGCGTCTGAATATTTTTTTGCGTCGTCAGGCGCTGCTGTTCTTTGGCATAGCGCGAGCGGATCGAGTTCAGATTTGTCTGGTACGAGTTCATCGAGGAATTTAGCGTAATTCTCATGTCAGTCTCCTATCGCCCCATGTTGATAATAAGTCCGAGCATGTCGTTGGTGGTATTGATGATACGCGCCGCCGCCTCGAATCCCTTTTGATATTTGATCAGGTTTACTGCTTCTTCATCTAGGCTTACGCCATTGATCGACTCGCGCTGGGCGTCGAGCTGTGTGCCTATAAGCTCCGTTGTTGTCGCGCCGTTTCGTGCTTCTGAGCCCATCGAGCCAACACGGGTAAGGATGGATGAGTAAAATTCCGCCGGGGTCGCGTTGTTGAGAAATGTATTGTCGTTCATGATAGCGGCGATTTGTCGCGCCACGACGTTGTTGCCCGGTGCGCCTGCTGTGTCGGCAGTAGGAATGTCGGCGGGGTTGTCTACTATGGCTGCGTCCAGCGAGATAGTCATAGCTGTTACGGGAACGGCAGCAGTGGCCGGGGTAAAGAAGTTGCGTCCGGGTGGGGCAGGGCCGGAGTCGTTCAGGCCATACCCTGTATTGCTGATAGTATTTACATGGTCTACAATGGCATCTGCAAGGGAATTGAGTTCGCCAACAACGGAGAAACCACCGCTTGAGTCGTTGCCGTCCAGCGTTACGTTGTAGTGTTTCAGCAAACTGGCCATTTCGCCAGACGTAGGATTGAGCGTTACAACCGCAGCACCCTTGTCATTTACCTGCACGAGATTCAGCGTGCGCTCGCTGCTGATAGGGTCGATTGTTTCGCGAGCCTCAAGCTTTCCGGCTATTGTGCCCGTGACAAGAGTATTGCCGCCGATGGCTACATTCGCAAGCCCGTCGTCGTCGATTGTCACCTGCACATTCGCAAATTTCGACAGTTCTTCAATCGCTACGTCGCGTTGGTCGAGCAGCGTTGCGATATCATCGGCGGACTGAGCTTTGCCAATGATAATGTTTTTGTTGATTTCTGCGATATTGCCTAACAGGGCGTTTACCGTGGTCACTCCCGTGGTGATACGGCCCTTAGTGTCGTCGCGCTGCGTGGCCAGGCTCTGTGCCGTGGCCCGGAATTGCTCTATCATCGTTTGCGCGGAGTTGAGCACAATATTGCGCTTGTCGACGCTTTCAGGGCGCAGAGCGAGATCTTCGAATGACTGGAAAAAGGAGCGAATGGACTGGTCGAGCCCGTAGTCGGAGGATTCGTTGAACGAGGCTTCTATTCTATCAATGGTTTGTGTATCGGTGTTGTAGCCAGACTGGCGCGAGAGGTTGTTGCGAATTTCCCTGTCGAAAAACGCTTCGTGCATGCGGTCTACGCGATCCACATACACGCCGGTACCCATCAGCCCGATGTCGGTCAGCCCCGGAGTTGTCTCCTTGAGAACCGCCGACCGGCGCGAATAGCCGGGCGTATTGACATTGGCAATGTTGTTTGAGGTAACGTCCAGCCCGAAGCGATGGGCAAGAAGCGACCGCTTTCCGATTTCGAGAGCATTGAACCCTGACATGCGAACCGTCCTTGGTTACATGAGAGAAAACGGATTAGATTTTCACATTATACAATGGCATCCCGCCATTGGTCAAAATGTGCACCGTCTCCTGGATGAACTTTTTCGAACGATCTGTCAGCAGGCGGTTGAGGCTATTCAACTGCTGAAGGCTTGCGGTATAGCGGCGAAACTCCGTTTGCATGGCTTTGAGCACTTCGCGCTGTTCTTCGTTTACCAGGCTCATGAGCTCGGTCATTGTCACCGAGGCTGCTTCGGCAAAGGAGATGCCGAGCGTGGCGCTGAGCGAAGAAATGCGCTGGCGCTCCATTTGGCGGAGCCGTTCCGAAAGACCCGTTTGCCGCTGCACTTCCACTTCGAGCTTTTGTGTGTCGAAGTGTGTCAGCGCGTTCTTTTGCTCGTCGGCGCTCTGTACAAGTTCTTTTAATATCAGTACTTCGCGCGTGAGAGAAGAAAGAAATTCATCCTGAAGTTTAATGCGGTTTTCCATAACTCTTTTGATAATCGGACGCACCATGAAAAAATAAAGCAAAAAATATGATCAAATCTGTCGTATTGTTTCTTCTGTGTAGGCCGCACGGCTGCAAAGCTTCCTTTTTGGGGTGGCTTATGTAGCTGTTTCTTCGTATTGGGCGGTATAGCGCAATACATTACGCACATACGCTTGGGTCTCGCGGAATGGGGGAATGCCATTGTGCTTCTGCACATTGCCCGGGCCTGCATTGTAGGCAGCCAGAGCCGTGCGCTGGTCGTTGTCGAACATGTTGAGCATGGAACTGATGTATTTAGTCCCGCCCATGATATTTTGCTCTGGGTCGTAGGAATCGCGCACGCCGAGGTCTTTTGCTGTTGCGTCCATAAGCTGCATCAGGCCCTTGGCTCCTGCACCTGAGTGCGCTCGTGGATTGCCAGCCGATTCCGCCGTAATAATGCCTTTGATAAGCGGCACCGGCACATTATAGCGCTCGGATGCACGTGCGATGATTTCGTCGTATGGCTGCAAGCGGTCAGCTACACGGTCGAGAAAGTTGCCCCGCGCATTGTTGGCAGGCGCTGCTGCACTCGTCTGCGGTATGGGTTTCTGCGCGCTTTCCGAGGAGGGGAGAATGCCGCCCGGGTACTGTGTCGTAACAGGGAGCTTCTCGCCATGAGTAAGGTATTGGTACACCTGTTGTGCAATGCCAATACCGCCAGAAGAGGAAACGTGGTCGGCAAATTGAAGATCGGTGTAGCCCTGTAGCGTGTCGGCACCAAAGCTCAGGTCGCCCTCTTCGTCATCTTTGTCTTTTTCTAACATCGACTCCCGCATTTGCTTCATCATCATGTTGACAAACATCGACTCAAAGCCCTTGGCTGCTTTTGCAAACTCGGTGCGCTGCTCGTCGCTAAGCACAGGCGACGGACCGGCAATGCGCTCCTGGAGCTTTTGCAACCGCTGAAAGTGGAGCTCTGTGCTGCTCACTTGGTCGATATTGACAGGAGATGAAAAGTCGCTCATACTGCTGTTGCGTTGTTGGGCATTTGGGGTTCGGGCGTCTTTGTTATTGCGTTCTTCTTGTCACCGGTCGCACATCCCGGGCGTGTTCTTCGGCCTTTGCCGCCGTGCAGCGGCGCTATTGTATAATAAGCTCTGCTTGGAGTGCACCAGCTTCCTTCAGCGCTTGGAAAATTGCGATGAGGTCGCGCGGCGTCACGTTGAGCGCGTTGAGTGCACTTGCCATGTCCTGCACCGTTGATGCGCCATTGAGCACCACTGCCGGGTTCTCGCGTTCTTGTGCCGACAGAGTAGAGTTCTGTACCGGGCGCGGCGCGGCAATAGTGAAGGGAGCTTGTTGCGGTGCAGTTGTCGTTGTTTGCACCTGTATTTCCAGGCCGCCGTGTGATACCACTGCGGGTAGGAGTTCTACTGCTGCACCAATGACAATCGTACCCGTCCGTTCGTTGATCACTACGCGCGCCGTTGGGTCGGAAGTAACCTGGAGAACTTCTATTTGTGCTATAATCTGCATAGCCTGGTTCGGGTCTGGTAACTGTACCTGCACTGTAGCTGCGTCTACGACTTGTGCGCCGTTGTTCAGCGCGCCAATGCGGTTGATCGCCGCCGCTATGCGGGTCGCTGTTGTAAAGTCCGGGTCGCGTAGCAAGATGCGTATCTGCCCGTTCTGTACGACCGTGCCGGGAATATCTTTGTCGACAATACCGCCATTAGGCACGCGTGCAGATGCTACAAAATTCTTGCCAACCCTGGAGCCGCTCGCTTCAAAGTCGTACCCGCCCACGGTAAGACCGCCCTGCGCTATGCCGTACACTGTGCCTTCGCCCGAAGAGAGAGGGGTCATCAGCAAAATGCCGCCTTGAAGCGATTTAGCGTCGCCGAGCGAGGACACCTGGACATCGAATTTCGTGCCTTTTTTCATAAATGTGGGAATCGTGGATGTTACCATCACAGCCGCCACATTGCGCGTGCGTAAGTTGTATTGCGGTACGGTAATGCCAAAGCGCTTCAGCATGCTAGTTACCGATTGTACTGTAAAGGTCGAGCGCGGAGAATCGCCGTTCTGGTTCAGTCCCGTTACAAGCCCGTAACCAATTACCTGCATGCCGCTTACGCCCTCTATTGTCGCAATGTCCTTGATGCGTGCGGCCTGTGCCGGGAAAAGCACGGCGGCAACAAAAAATGCAGTCAGAATACAGAGTCGTTTCATAGATTATTGTACACTATGGCGGTTGTTTACAACCACGGTTTGCGAGTATTGTCTGCCAGCCATATTCGTGCCATTGTATTTTGTCCTGCCAGTATGTACGCCATCACAGGTTGATTGCTGTCGTCCATTAGAAGAGCATGCGGAGAAATTTTGTTATCAATCCCGGCTCTTGTGCTGTTGTTATCGTTCCTTCGCCCTCATACACTAATGTCATCTCTGATATATGGTAGGAGAGTACACTGTTGTCGGACTGTATGTCGGCAGGGCGCACGACGCCGGTAATGGTTATTGTTTGCGATTCGCCATTGATCTGGGTCGTTCGCCGTCCTTCAATGCGCATGTTGCCGTTTTTTTCCATCGCTACGACGCGCGCACTGAGCTTTGTTCGCAGGCGTTCTTGGCGTGTTGTCTGGCCTTTGCCGCGAAACTCGTTGTTGGAGCTAATCGACACAGATGGGTCCACTGGCGTCCCTCCGGTGTTGATGTCTACTCCGGCGCCGAGGCTCGTGGAGCGGGAGTCGCTCGTCGTTGCCTGGTTATCGGCTTCGGTGCTTTCTACAATAAGGATGGTCACCGCGTCGCCGACGTCGAAAGCCTTTTGGTCGGAAAACAGGGAACGGCGCACATTCTCTTGAAACTGGGCGTGTGCAGTCTGTGCGCTGAATGCCAATGCTGCACAAAGAGGCACTGCAAAAAAATATGATTTCATAGTGTTTGCCGAAGATTGCAAAGCCTGCATTGGCAGGCATACATGTGTCAGGGAGTTACTTCTACTATGCCGTCGCCAAGTGCAGTTGCGCGTATCGAAGCCGTCGATCCATTGCGTACTACCGTGACTATTTCGCCCGGAAGTGCATCGCCAAGCGCTCGTGCCTGTGCAGTTATGACAATAGGCCCGCTGCGCGCTACTAATGTTACTGTCTGCCCGCGCCGAATACCATCGGCCTGTGTCAGTTTGTCGGTTGTCAGTGCTTCGGAGGCAGAAATATTTTCAGTCAGCTTTTTACCAATAATACTGTCGGCTGGCAGGAAGTTTCGCATCCGAATACTCGCCATTGGGCGTTCTTCGAGAGCGATGTGCTCCTGCGCGATAATCGTGCCAGCAGGCAGGGCAGTCGCGGCTACAGGCACGGTAAGAGTGCGCGCAACGCGAAAGGGAATGGAAAGCTGCCGTATTACTTTGTCGTTGTAGGTAAATTCTACCACAACATTCTGGGTTTCGCCGTTCGACAGAGAGTTTTCCTTAATGCGTGCTTGCACGCCAGTTTGGGTAAAGGTCTGGTCGGCGATGGAACCCTTGAGTTCGACCTCGGTTGTGCCTGCTTTTTTCTGCATATGCGCGCTTGCAGCGTCGACGAGCCGTTCGGAGGAAAACGTCGATTGCGCCAGGGCTGTAGCACATAAAAAGAAGAGCGCAACAGCATACACTGCAATAAATTGCATGGATGTACTTAAAGTACGTGCCGTTATGCAGAGCTTCAGCCTGTTCATTATCCGCGCTTGAGATTGGTCGCCGTTGTAAGAATATCTTCCGCTGTACGCACCGATTTCGAGTTGAGCTCGTAGGCGCGCTGTGCTATAATCATATTCACCATTTCTTCCACGAGGTCGACATTAGAATTTTCGAGGCTGGCTTGTATGACATCGCCCGTGTTGTTCGAGCCCGGCTGCTCGAAAGCAGCTTGCCCGGAGGCGCTTGTTTCTTCAAGCAGGTTGTCGCCAAGCGCACGCAGCCCTGCTGGGTTGATAAAGCGCGCGAGCTCGATCTGGCCGATTTGCTGTTCTTCTGCATCTGCCGCCGTGCGAATGCCCACAATGCCATCGCGCGAAATTTTTACTTCCACGGCGTCGTCGGGCACGGTAATGCCCGGTTCGAGCACATAGCCCTGCGATGTTACGATTTGCCCCGTGCTATCTACTTGGAACGAACCATCGCGTGTATAGGCAAATGTGTTGTCGGGGCGGCGGATGATAAAAAATCCCTCGCCGTTTACTGCCATGTCGAGCGGGTTGTTCGTAGGCTGAATATCGCCCTGCGAGAATTGTTTTGTTGTGGACACAAGCTCGGTACCGCCACCGATCTGTACCTCGTTGGTCGCTTCGGCGCCGCTGCGCTGCGTGTTACCTGCAGGGCGAAGAGTTTCGTACATCAAATCCTGGAACTCAGGTCTGATTTTCTTAAACCCCGTCGTGTTCACGTTTGCAAGGTTGTTGGAGATAATCTCCACATATCGCTGCTGTGCCGAAAGGCCAGTGGCAGCGGTCATCAGTGTTTTATCCATAAAGTATTCCTATCGCGTGTACTGTTTTGCCAAAGCAGTGCTCTGTTAATTGCGAAGACTGCGTGGCACGGGCGTGTTGTCCGCAAGCCCGGTCGCTGTCGCCGGTCGCACGAGCCGTGTCGTGTTGTTCATAAGCCAGCCGCCGGTTATATGCTGTCGCCATATTCATGCGGTATGGGGAGCACAACCACGCAGCGGCGTTGCCGCGCGGTGCGGAGACAACAGCAAGATCGAAGACCGAATGCCACCCATATCAGCTTTTTTGTGTTGCGTGCGCCTGCTTTTAGGTAAAGCGCCCGACTTCCAAACTGCGATCAATCGTATTATCATTGGTGGTAATCACGCGTTGCCCGAGCTCAAAGGAGCGCTGCAACTGGATCATATTCACCATTTCGCTAATAATATTCACATTGGAACTCTCTACATAGCCTTGCCGGATGTTGAGTTTTTCATCGGCGAGGGGAGTGTAGACATCATCGTCTTTGAGCTGGAACTGCGTAGCCGATGAGCGTTCGAGGGCTTGCGGTTCATCGACAGTCACTACCATCATTTTGCCGACTTCGCGTTCGTTCACAAACACCTCGCCTGTTTCGCGAATTCGCAGTTCGAAGTGGTTTTGATGCGGTTCGTCGGTATTTTCCGTGCCATCGCGCAGTTGCAGAGGGCCTTCGCTGCCAATCACCTGTTTGCCATCGGGCGTTACCAGATAGCCATCGGAGGACAGCGTAAAGTGTCCGGCGCGTGTAAGCGATTCCTTGCCTTCGTTGTCGCGCAGGAGGAAAAAGCCTTCGCTGTTAATCACCGCATCGAACGGATTATCAGTCTTTTCAAAAGAGCCCTGCGAGAAGTCGTAGTACCGACCCATCGGCAAGTCCTCTTCTTCGGGACTACCTTGGACATTCAGCAGATTACCACGTGCTTCAATAAGCGAGCGCTCGAACACACCTTCGCGTTTAAAGCCGGGCGTATTCGCATTGGCGATATTATTGGCTGTCACCTCTAATTTCATCTGCTGGGGGATCATCCCCAGCGAGGCCGTATAGATTTCTTTCAGCATTGTCGCTCCGTTCAGGAGATTCAGTAGACAGCTTGCGTTTGTTGACGTCGTAGAGAAAAGCAAGAATCTGTGCCACTGCCGTATAAAGGTCGGCTGGTATTTCGTCGAGCACATCTACCCTAGAGAGCAACTCGATAAGATCGGGATCGCTCCGCACGGGGATATTGTGCTGGCGTGCCAGCTCAAGTATTTTTTTCGCCAACTCACCGCTGCCTTTTGCTGCAACACGCGGCGCGCTATCGCGTCCGGCATCGTACATCAGGGCTACAGCTTTAGGCGTAGCTGTTGTTTTTTTGCTTTTCATTACACTACTCGCGGTATGGTGAACAATAAATGTGCCGGAATTGGAGGGGCTGAACCAAGAAGAGGAGGCGAGGGCATGTGTGATAGTTGGCTTATATTCGCCATGTGCGTATTTACCCGACCCATTTTTTGTTGAAACTTCGACTGTATTATTGTATGTTTGGCGAAAAGATGAGGTACGGCTTCCTCCATCTGTTGTTTGTTTATGATGGCTCACCTGTATGGCACAGGCAACGACAACGCTCATCAACCTACAGTCCCTGTTCGATCTCAGCGCTACGCTCAATTCTTCGGACGACGTGGGCTATATCCTCAACGCTTCGCTTCTCAGCCTGATGGGCAAACTGCGCACCAATCAGGCATGTGCACTTGTGCCGGATGGAGCCGACAGGTGGAAACCCGTTGTTAGCAAAGGGCGCAATGGGCTTACCAGCAGCGTGCACCTGAGTAAAGAAGAGTTCGATGGTCTGGCAGAAGGAAAGGGCGGTGTTGCTGCACTGGAAGGCACCGACTACGAGCTGTGCCTACCGCTTACGTATTCCGGGCGACCGCTTGGAGTGCTGCTGCTCGGCAAAAACCTCGCAGGCACTGCCTATACGCCAGAAGAAGCCCAGTACGCATCGCTTGTAGGGACAATTGCCGCCAATGCCCTCGAAAACGCCGACAATGTGCGCTCGTTGGTCGAATCCAAGCGCTATGTAGAGCGCAAAAATCAGCTTCTTACTACATTGTTCGAGATCAGTAAGGAATTTACTACGCTCTTAGATGTAGAGCGTATTCTCAAATTGCTTACCTATCGCCTTATGGGGCAGCTTACGATCAGCCGCTTTTCGCTGCTGTCGAAAGCCTCGGATGGTGTCTTTACTATTGCTCTCAATCGCCTGAAAATCGAGCCGCAGGCTGCCGACCTCCAAGCAATTTCTACGCTTACAGAGATTACCACCCGCAGCGATATGTCCGAAGCCATTGCCTCCTTTGCTGTGGAAGCCGAGGTGCAGCTTATCGTGCCCATGCGTTCGCACAACGATATTCGCGGGTATTTGCTCGTAGGTGGCAAGCTCAACCGCCAGCCGCTTACCGAAGAGGACGAAAATTTTCTCGAAGCACTTGCCAGTATTGTCCTGGCTGCACTCGAAAACGCCCGCCTGTTCAAAGAAGAGCTCGCGCGCAAAAGCCTGGAAGAAGAGCTGAATCTCGCTTTTACTATTCAGCAAAATCTTTTGCCGAAAACTCTGCCCGCATATCCCACATTCGATATCGGCGCAATGAATATCCCCTCCAAGCACATCGGAGGCGACTACTACGATGTTATCCCTTTGTCGGAAGACGAACTCTTATTAGTGATTGCCGATGTATCAGGCAAGGGAGCTCCCGCAGCCCTGCTTATGGCCAATACTCAAGCTGCACTGCGCGCATTGGCGCCTCTTCGCCTTACATTGCCGGAAATGACAGCCCGCATCAACGACTTGCTGTACGCCAATACGTCGTTAGACAAGTTCGTAACGTTTTTCTGCGGCAGACTGCACGTACCCACACAGCAGCTTATCTATACCAATGCCGGACACAATCCGCCTATTTTATTGCGCCGCGATGGTACCCCTGAACTGCTGACCGAAGGGGGAATTATCCTCGGCATCATGGAAAGCATGATCCCGTACCAGGAAGCCAGCGTAGCTATTGAATGCGGCGATGTCCTGCTGATGTTTACTGATGGTGTTTCCGAAGCACTCGACAAAGACCGAAACGAATTTACCGATGCACGGTTGGAGCAAGCTCTGGCTACACATCGCGACCAGCCAGCCTCGATCCTACTTTCTAATATTCTTCTCGATGTGCAGACACATGCTTACGGCGCCGAGCAGTCCGACGATATTACCATGCTCGTTGTCAGGTGTTTGGACGAACAGGGATAGAGCTCAGGGCTGAAGGCCAGTGGCACGGGCGTCGTTGCGGCGCACGTTTGGTCGCTGTCACCGGTCGCATCAGATGCCACGTGGTGTCCACCCATCTCCGCGAATTATGAAACGCTTATATCGCATACTACTCATAGCAGCTTTTGCGTGTACAGTCGTGTTCACAGGAGCCTGCTGGTATGGCTTGTACCATATCGCACCTTACGCTATTATTTTGCCCTCCCGACCGCAACCCGACGACCCGCTGTACCAGTGTACCCCCGAATCGATAGGGCTGTTCGCTATACACTTTGGCGTCGATGCTGGCGAGCAAGTTGTGCTCGATACATGGTTTTTGCCTGCGGAAGGACAGTCCAAGGGCACAATTCTCTTGCTGCATGGCATTGGTGGAGTGAAAGAGCATATGCTCTCTGGAGCCGCCGAACTCGTACACGCCGGATATAATGCGGTGCTGTTCGACCTCCGTGCTCATGGCCGGAGCACCGGGCGGTATTGCACCTATGGCTTTTACGAAAAGGTCGATGTGGCGCGTGTCATTAATGCCATTGAGCAGCATGTTGGTGTGCAAGGGCCAATTGGCATACTCGGCAGCTCGCTTGGTGGTGCTATCGCTTTGCAGGCAATGGCGTATGATCGGCGTATTGTGTGCGGAGTCGTAGAAAGTACATTTGCCTCGCTCGATGAGGTTGTCTATGAGTACCAGAAGAACATGCTGTCCATTCCGTTTCATTTTGTTGCCCGCGAAGCTCTGGCACAGGCCTGTATCCTGGCTCACTTTGATGCCGCTTCGGTGCAGCCTGCAAAGTCTGCGTCGCACATTAGCTGTCCTGTACTGCTCGCTCATGGTGAAGCCGACGAACGCATTGCTATTTCGCATGGTCGAAGGATATTTCGCGCGCTGGCCTCGCCCTTTAAAGAGTGGGTAAGTGTGCCCGGTGCCGGACACAACACGCTTGCTGCTTATGGTGGGCAGGTGTACAGCGCACACAAATTACAATTTTTTGAAAAATGGCTGAAGCAGCCGGAACGACTCTCGAAGTAACACCGGCGTCTTATGTTTATCTTCCATCTCATCACTGTTTGAGGTATTTATGATGTGTTCTCGTCCCCGTCCCGTTCTTTCTATTCTCGTTGTGCTTCTGTTGGCGATTGCCCCGGTGCTGCATGCCCGAGCTGCGCAGCCGTATATGGATATGTACACTGCTATCACGCAAATGAGCATCGATCCAGCAGAAGTGTACACTGTTACAAATGCTATGATTCAGCGTGAAGCAGGCGAATTTACGTTTGAAAACGGTACTATTGCGTTGACACGACCCATTGCGGGTTCCGTGCGCGCCGTTGTGTTTTACGGCAATGGCGGGTTTGATTTCGCGCCGCCAACCACAGTAGAACAGGAGCAGCTTGAGCGCTTCTACAAGACTCGCGCACTCTCTGTAAACATTTCTTCCACAGTAATGTTTATCGCCGATTCCACAATAGAGGAACTTCGGCCTTTTCTCACAAAAGGAGGAGCTGCCGATGCCTTGCGCCCGATGGAGAATGTGCTCGCTGCTGCTGTTGGCTATATTCACTCCGCAGATCAGCACTATGTCCAGCCGCAGATTATCCAGTCGTTTCTCGAAAATGCCACAAATGGTATGTTCTACGCGCATATCGAATGCAAAGATGGCCCGCTGTTCTTTTCAGTGAATCCTTATGAGGAAGAAGAAGTGTCGCTGTTGCGGCTCGCTAAGAAAACACGCATAGGCACCTATGCACACGATGTTATCTGCCAATTTCATACGATAGCCGAGCATCTTCACGGCATCGATCCGGCGGAGGATAAGTCGGTAATTGCAGTGGATAAGTACACAATTGATGTTTCCCTGTCTACCGCGATGGATATGGTTGCAAAGGCGGAGTTGCAGTTTACAGGGCTGGCCGATGGGGTGCAGTGGATACCTTTCTCCCTGTACCACGAGCTGGATATCAAGTCGGCAGTGTGGGGCAGCACGTCCATGGCAGAGTATTTTAAAGGAAAGGATAATTCTACTCTGTGGATACACCTTGATCAGCCTATGAAAAAAGGGGAGAAGTACACGCTCAAGCTGGACTACAAGGGCGGAGTTATGAACCGCTATGGCGACTGGCTAGTGCTGTGGAGCTCTACTGGTTGGTATCCAAGATATGGCTATCGAAAAAAAGCACTTTTTGATGTCACCTACCATTTCCCGGAACGCTACGAACTGGCAGGCGTTGGCAACAATGTTTCCGAGGACGAAGACGACGGCGTGAAAACGTCGCGTTGGGTGACAAAGCTGCCCATTCGCAACTGCTCGTTCAATGTTGGTAAATTCACCAAAAAGGAAGCCAGCGACGACAGGATTCCCCCCGTGGTGCTGCTGATGAGCGATGGCACGACAAAGTCGATGAAAGAAGATGTAAAAAACGATATTGTCAACAGCTTAGCCTTTTTTCAAGAGCTGTATGGCAAACTACCTATCGACCGTTTTTACGCAACCCCGATTCCCCTTGAGCACGGCGAAGCGTTTCCCGGGCTTATTCATTTATCGGCATCGACATTTGAAGAGACCGATCAGTATGGTGTTGACGAAATGTTTCGCGCTCATGAAGTAGCTCACCAATGGTGGGGAATTGGTGTGGATATCAACACTTACCACGATCAGTGGCTGAGCGAAGCATTTGCACATTACTCCGGCCTTATGTACATGCAGCTTATTCGCAAGGACAACGATCTGTTCTTTAAACAGCTCGAAAAGTGGAGCGACCGCATCCAGGACAACCGCAAGACGATCTTTGGCACGGGCGTGCAAGCAGGGCCGGTTTCTCTGGGATATCGCACTAATACGAGCAGTACTAGTGGCGACTACAGCCTGATTATCTATGAAAAAGGGGCGTGGGTGCTGCACATGCTTCGCAATATTTTTATTGATATTCGCTCGCTGAAGGAAGACCGCTTTTTTGCGATGATGAAGGACTTCTACACGACGTATCAGGGCCAACGAGCTACTACCGATGACTTTCACGGTATCGTGGAAAAGCATATAGGGATGGATATGGACTGGTTTTTCAATCAGTGGGTGTACTCTACTGCTGTGCCAAAGTACACCTATGCCTACAAGACTGAAAAAACAGCCGATGGCAAATATCAGGTGACTATGCGTGTAAAGCAGGAGAATGTGCCCGATGGGTTCCAGATGCCTATTCCATTGTCGATAGATTTCGGAGGAGATCAGTTTGTGCGGCTTCGTATTATGGTGTCTAAACCGGAAGAAGATATTCTTCTGCCACCGCTGCCGATGAAACCCAAAGAGATTAAGTTTAATATTTTTAATTCCGTACTCTGCGAAGTCACAGAGAGTAGTTGGGAGTAAAAATACTATCGGGTGTTGTGGGAAGAGGGGAAAACGATGAAAAAAATCGAAGGCGACGCAATGCGTCGCCTTCGTGCCCCATGACCTAAACGGTTGCCCGTTAAGGAATTGTCCAATGGTATTTTTTACACTGTCGAACCAGATCGCGAGCTAATGCCATCAACGATGATGATGATCAAGATTTGTTAGCTTTGGCGCTCCACATCCGTGTCACCGCCTGCATCACCATTACGGGGAAAAGCATCAGTGAGTAGCGCATGTTGAGCGTCATGACCAGTGGTATCGCGCGACGTCCCTGTCGCTGTGCCTTCAGCCATCATCGATTCATAGTTCTCATTGTCTGTTGTTCGGGTTGAGGCAGGTTTATAGCGCGATTTGCTCTTGGCCATCGAGTGTTTACCTGCCGTTTTGGCATTGGAAGCAACACGTCCTTGTTGTTTCCCGCCTACTGCCGTTTTTTGTGCTCTCGGTGCTATTTCATCAGAAGATACACTGCGCCTGTTTGTAGCTCCGAGGTCGCCGAGGTCGCTGTTGTTATTAGCAGTTTCCACGTTCACCCTTTCCGCAAGTTGCGTAAGAGCTTGGTCCGCCTTTTCTTCCTCGCCGAGAGTCTTTTGCAGCAGTTTTGTAGCCTTTGAGTTGCCGAGCAGAGTAGAATAGGTACGCGCTGCTCCGTAGATAGCCATTTTGTAGTGCCCAATTTTCTGAGCGGCCAATAATAACCCGGCATCGCGCACATCGGGTTCTCTATCTTCCTGCATCAAGTTGCGCGCGCCGTCAAGAAGCCCTTTGACAGCCATGCACTTTTTAGCACGAACCTTCTCGCCGAAAAGCTCAAAGACTTGTTCTAATCGTTCAACATGCTTTTCTATTTCTGCAATGTATTTCGCGAATGCTTTTTGCAGCCGGGGCGACGATGTCTTTTTGGCTACTTTGGGCAAAGCTTTCGCAAGCTGTTTTTCCGCACTATATACATCTCGAAGTTCTTCGATCAGGAGCTTGTGAAGAGCTATTACTTGCATAGTACCTATTCCCTTGGCAGAAATATTGTAGTTGTTGATAAACGTATAGCTGCGAGCGTTCATGAGCCGGTTGCGATTGCCGAGAGGCAATCATCTACAGGCGGGTTAGACAACTCTGCGCCCCTGGATGATCTGGATGATAATGACCACAAGTGCAACTACCAGAAGGATATGAATAAATCCGCCTAATGTGTAGGAGGTAACCAGACCGAGCAGCCACAGAATCAGCAGAATGATAAATATTGTCCAGAGCATAAAAAACTCCAATAACAGAGATGGTTAAATAAACTATATGATTACAAATTTTACTTATGCCTTGCGAAACTCTTTTGTTTTTTCTTGTGTTTAGCCGTCTATTTACGCTGGCATCTGGCGGTTTTACCCAGCGAGATTGTAGATTGTTCCACACATAGAAAATGCTATGTTATTTCCCGAAAACCATCTTGCCCAGTTTGATGTCCATGGCTCTGCCAGCATCTTTTGGTTTCGGCGCGATTTGCGTCTGCACGATAATGCGGGATTGTATCACGCGCTACGGTCTACAAGCCCAGTTATCCCACTTTTCATATTTGACACCGATATACTCGGCCAACTTCACAGCCGTGCCGACAGGCGAATAGAGTTTATACACAAAGCGATGGATGATCTGCACAAGCGATTAGAGATGTGCGGCAGCGGTTTGCTAGTGCTCAGCGGGCGTCCAATTGATGTATTTCGACGAATGCTTGATCGCTATAAAATTGAGGCTGTCATTGCCAATGAAGACTACGAACCCTATGCCCGCAAACGCGACGGCGAAGTCGGCGCTCTGCTACAGGAACATGGCAGCCAACTGTGCCTATTCAAGGATCAGGTAATACATGCAAAAAACGAAATACTAACGGGGCAGGGCACGCCATTTCAGGTCTTTACTGCATACAAGGCGAAATGGCTCGAAGCCACGGCAGACGTAGAGTCCTTTCCTTCGGAGAATTATCTCGGAAATATAGCGCGTGGAAAAACAACGTTGCTGCCCATAGAATACGTAGGCTTCACGACGTCGTCGGCTACCGAATTCTCACCGCCGTGTACCGATGAGCACACGCTCCGAGCCTATGCTGCCAACCGCGATGTTCCTGCGCTTGACGCCACGACGCACACAGGAGTGCATTTGCGCTTTGGCACTGTAAGCGTGCGGAATATGGTACGTCTTGGGCGTGAGTACAGCGAGGTCTGGCTGAGCGAATTGATCTGGCGGGAATTTTTTATAATGGTGCTGTATCACCGCCCTGATGTTGTAGACTCGTGCTATCGGCGGGAGTTCAACGGAATACGATGGCGCAACAACGATACTGAGTTCCGGCTGTGGTGCGAAGGAAAGACAGGATTCCCACTTGTAGATGCGGGAATGCGCCAGCTCAATGCAACGGGGTTTATGCACAACCGCGTGCGCATGGCAGTTGCGAGCTTCTTAGTAAAAGATTTGCTGATAGACTGGCGGTGGGGCGAGGCGTATTTTGCCGAAAAGCTTCTCGACTATGATCTGGCTGCGAACAATGGCAACTGGCAGTGGGCTGCTGGTACGGGGTGCGATGCCGCTCCTTATTTTCGGATATTTAATCCGGAGAATCAGCGTAAAAAATTCGATCCGCACGACGAATACTGTCGCAAATGGATTCCAGAACTGTACACAGGCCGCTATGCAACACCAGTGGTCGACCACTTACAAGCCCGCAAACGCACCCTGCTGGCATTTGCTGACGCAGCACAAGAGTACAAGGGGATTAATGGCAGTAAATACTGATTAGACCTTCCAGCGGGAGAGAAATAATTTGCTGGGAAGCTACATCATAGAGTATGGCAGAGAACGTGTACACCCCTGTGATTTTTTTAACTCCAGATACGCCCGAGTCGGTCGGAGCCAGAGAGAGTGTAGCGTAGCTCTGTACTTGCTCTGGTTGAGATGGGGGAACAATAGTAAGAGTATCCAACGGGAAGCTGCCATCATAGCGCACAATACCCACACTTGTTCCATTGCCATTATCCGGGCTGCCACTCATTTGGTACATACGGTCGACCGCAACAGAATCCGCACGCAGCCTCACATTGCGAAGCAGAATCCGCGTCGTGCTATTCTTACTGGTAATTGTATCATGAAGTGAATACTCTATATTAGCCCAGAGTATGGGAATAGGGCCTATTGTATCAAGAGAAATATGCACTGAACCCGTATCGGGGTAAAGGCGTATTCTGCTGTCGTCCCAACCATTTTTGAGATAAAGCTCAAACTCTATAGAGTCAGGGAAAATACGAGCCGATGTATCCGCAGGGTCGAGCGGAATTTCCTTGCGGTTCTTTGCATCTACATCAAGCGACGAATCGCAGGAACACAGAGCGAGGATCGCCGACAGCAGCAATAGAGAGAAAGATCGATAGAACGCGGGCATACATGCCTCAGCCTCAGAAGGTAAAACCAATCCCGTAGGAGAAGCCGAGCTTTCCAGAACGGTACAAGGAGCCTTGCACTGGATAGTACAGCAGGCTGCCTTCAATACCGGCGGTTAGCCGCAGCGACGGAGTGGGCGTGTAATTGACCCCGACCATTGTCTTGCCGAGATAGCCTACTCTTGTACCGCCGAGTACCACTTGGCCAAACGGGTTGAATGCACCAATTTCGGAAATTGAGAAACGGTATGCAACACCTGCCCATTGCAGGACTGGCGATTGCTCGTACTGATAGCGTCGTCCCGCTGCGTTGCGGGCTTCAAATCGCTGGAAAAATGCTTCTTGACCGAGCTCAACACCAACGGACTGGCGGTCGCTCAACGCATAAAGGAGGCTTAGCGATTTGTTGTTCCACCACGAAGTTGTTGTAGGCTCGACAGTAGCACTTGGGAACGACAGAGATACATTATCGCGCAGCTCTACAGTAAGGGCGGCGGGAGAGGATTCCCACCAGTTGCCTGCCGACAGGATGGCCACTGGCTTTGTACTCGTAAGCCGTGCATCTGGCTTAGGCAGTTCTGATGAGCCAAGCTGAGCCGACAGCGCCATCGCATGCCTGATTGCTTCAGGCGTTTGGTACTCGGTGTGTTCTGGTTCGGTTGTTGCCACCGGTACAGCAGTTTCTTCGCTTTGGCTTTGCTGTGCTACAGGCTGTGGAATGTACACATAGCGGACTACTTCGTGCACGGGTGTTTGCTGGGCAGCAGCTTGCGGCAACTGTGCATTACCGGCACCGAGATTATGAGCCACAATGCGGTCGAGCGAAGGTGTGCGCGGCGCATGTGCTATTGAGCCAGGAGGCAGGGGCTCCTGCTGTTGCCCGCCGAGCGATATAAATATAGCGGCAGTTGTAAGCGAAGCGAGGACTGCCGAAGCCATAGCCGGAAAGAAGCGAGATATATTCGACAGCACAGACTTGCCAGCAGAAGCTGCCATTACTCCGGCTGCAGTTCCTACTGCGGCCTCTAGCACCGGCAGAGGGGGAGTAAAGCCTAGCTGCGTAAAAATATGCTGTGTCGAGCTGATTGGCGGAAGAAACGGTGTAATATCGTTCCGCACGGAGGAGGAAATAGCGAGCAAATGTTTGAACTCGGCCCGCAGTTCCTCGTTTGAAGACAGGGCATTAAAAAGAGCCAACTCATTGGTTCCCTCCAACGTACCATCCATAAATTCGAGAAGCAGAGTAGAGTAATCCATAGCGTAAGCTGTATAGTAGAGAAATTTTTCGACGTTTTATTCTGACAAATCCTTGAGGTAGGGAGTCAGAATAGCTTTGATCTTTTGCTTTGCCCGGAACACCCGGGTTTTGATCGTCGGTACTGTCGTTTTTACCACTTCGGCAATTTGTGCATAAGAAAGACCGTTGTATTCCCTGAGTACAAATGCTTCTCGGTATTCGAATTCGAGCAACTCCAGAGCCATGGTAATCAGTTCGAGTAATTCTGTCTTGTCCTGAGCATGCTCTTCTTCAGCACTGAATTGCAGTGTGTCTATCGATACTGTCTGGCGCCGGTCGCGTTTGTGATTTAGGCACAAATTTCTGGCTATCGTAAGCAAATAGCCCGGTACATTTGTCATGTTCCGTTCATTCTGTGCACTTCGGTAGAATCGCAAAAACGTTTCTTGGAAAATATCCTCAGCCTGTTCTGTATTCCCCACCACCCTGTAGCAATAAGCGTGTATACGCGAAGCATAACGGTTGTACAATTCCGTAAATGCTGCTTCGGATTCCTCCTTTGAACCTTTCAGGTAAAGAAACAACTCTCTGTCGGAATATATAGAGTAGGGACGTTTCATGTAGGTTGGCAAAGCGGACAAGGCACCTTTTTTCCGACTAGCCTTAATAACACAGCAAGTGGGAAAAGGGTGCAAAAAATTTCAGTACACATATCCAAGTAATTCGGACTCATATGTTTTCCCGATAGGTGTAAAGAGATATACAGCGAATAGTTTGCTGCTGCATGTGCTTCTGATCAGGCAGCGTGGTACGGGCATCTCTCGGGCACCGGCTGTCCCGTCTGCGTATTGCGTTCTTACAATACCCCGTTGCGAAAGGGGGCGAACGGTTACGCGGCGGCTGTGCAGCGCGGTGCAGCGACCCAGCGCAAGGCCGGAGACGTCTGCGTTATCATCATGGCAGCAACACAGACGGAATAATAAACAATTTCAGCGTATATATTATGGAAAATTTCAGATGAATAGACAACAAATATATGTGGACAGCGACCGAAGAAAAAATCAAAAAAAATGACCTTTTACTGAGACCGATTGACATTACCTGTGTTATTGTCATCAGAAGCGCTTAACACGCTTTGCGACAAAAGAAGAAATTGTGCATACAGCAATATAACTCCGTAGTAATGGTTACTCTGTGTGTACGTTGCAAACCCGAAGGAGGGGACGCCTTCGGGTTTGTTGTTTTTATACCTGCCAGATAGCGCCATATCCTACTATTTATCCACCCATCTAATGTTTTCGATGGGTAATAGATTGCATCATACGAATTTTGTGTAATTTTGCCGATGGGAAAATTGAGTAGACCGTTCCCGATTTCTATTGTTTTTCTTATTCCATGTCACAATTACCCCTGTATAGCAGCGAAGACGACGGCGAAGCCATACTGCACCGCATTGGCGAGCTGCGCAGCCAGATACGTACACACGACTATCACTACTATGTAGAGGCACAACCTGTGATCTCCGACAGGCAGTACGACTTACTGTTGCAGGAGCTTAGCGAGCTCGAACGCGAGTACCCCCAGTATATATCTTCGGACTCTCCTACGCAGCGTGTATCGGGCGAGCCGCTGAAAGAATTTGCCCAGGTTGTCCACGACAGGCCCATGCTTTCGCTTGCAAATACTTATAGCCGCGAGGAAGTGCTGGACTTTGACCGCCGCGTGCGGGAAGTGCTCGACACGACGAACTACCGCTATGTGGCCGAACTAAAATACGACGGCGTGGCCGTGAGCTTGCAATATCGCGACGGTGTGTTTGCGCTTGGAGCAACGCGGGGTAATGGTGTGGTTGGTGATGATATTACGCAGAATCTTCGCACGATTGCCTCGATTCCACTTATAGCACGCCGAGGTGCTCTGGATAGTGATGGCCTGATGAATTTTGAAGTGCGGGGCGAAGTCTACATGCTCAACGACGATTTCGTAGCGCTCAACGAAGAGCGCGAGGCCGAAGGCGAAAAGCGATTTGCCAATCCGCGAAACCTTACGGCTGGTACGCTTAAGCTCCAGGATCCCCGCGAAGTGGCTGCTCGCCCGCTGCAAATACTGTGCTACTATCTGGCCGTTGATGGTGCTGCCACCGGTACCCACAGCGCGGGACTTGATCTTTTACGCACGCTTGGCTTTCCTACTGGCGTGTCCTCCTTGTGCAATACAGTAGAAGATGTCTTTACCTTTATAGAAGAGTGGGAGCAAAAGCGCACGACCCTGCCATTTATGATTGATGGCATTGTGGTCAAAGTCGATTCTGTGGCTCAGCAGAATGCGCTTGGCAGTGTCTCTAGATTCCCGCGTTGGGCAATGGCTTATAAGTATGAAGCGCAAAAAGTACAGACTGTGCTGCGCGATATTTTTTACCAGGTAGGGCGTACAGGTGTGGTGACGCCGGTGGCGGACCTCGAACCTGTGTTTGTGTCGGGCTCCACAGTAAGCCGCGCCACCCTGCACAATGCTGATTTTATCACAGAAAAGGATATTCGCGTTGGCGATGCCGTGCTGATTGAAAAAGGCGGCGAAGTTATCCCTAAAGTGGTGGAAGTTGTGCTTTCGCAGCGCTCTGATGAAAGCATTTCGTTTGAATTCCCACATATTTGCCCGTGCCCGGAGCAGCAGCCTTTGCACCGCTACGAAGATGAGGCGAACTACTACTGCGAATATCCCGCCTGCCCATGGCAGGTGCGGCGGCGGCTTACGCATTACGCATCGCGCCACGCTATGGACATAGAAGGGCTTGGCGACAAGGTGGTAGACCAGCTTGTGGAGGCGCGCCTGCTGACGTCGATTCCCGATATCTACGATCTGCATGCACATCGCGAAGGGCTGGTTGGTTTGGAGCGTTGGGGGGAGAAGAAGGCCGACAATCTGCTCTCTGCTATCGAAAAAAGCAAAGAACGGCCTTTTGCGCGCGTGCTGTATGCTATTGGTATTCGCTTTGTAGGTGAAGAAACTGCAAAGCTGCTCGCAGCGCATTTTAGCGATATAGGCCAGCTAAAGGAGGCGACAGCAGAGCGACTTACGGCTATTAATGGTATAGGCGAGCGCATGGCCGACTCGATGTTGCAGTTCATGCAGGATCAAAATTCAATTGCCATGCTCGACCGTCTCCAATATGCAGGCGTGCGTATGGTGTCCGATAGTATGGCTGCTGCCCCCGCCTCGGATACATTCGCGGGTAAAACATTTGTGCTTACTGGCACACTTCCTACGATGACACGCGACGAAGCCCGCGCACTTATTGAGTCGCACGGCGGCAAAGTATCGGGCTCAGTGAGCAAAAAAACGAGTTATGTTCTCGCCGGAGAGGAAGCGGGCAGTAAATTAGAAAAAGCCCGCGAGCTTGGCGTGTCGGTTCTTTCTGAAGCGGAACTTTTTGATCTTATCAATATACAATGACTATAACTCCTTCTGCTGCAATAGATACACCGCCGGTGCAGGCCGTAGATTTCTCGGTACTGCCGGGATTTTCGCGCCTGTTTGTCGACGCTGTACATGGCAACGAATTCCTGATGTCGCGGTTTCCCGGGAACGTTTCTGTTTCCTCTGTTCAACCCGAGATGATCCGCAAACGCTTGGCTATCAGCTACAACCGCACAGCTATAGCCGATGTTGTACGCGATACAATGCCGGGCATAGAGCTCCGCGATCTTCAGAGCCGCAATCTGGCTGCTCTGGCAGACGACCACACAGCCGTAGTCGTAACCGGGCAGCAGGCCGGGCTGTTCGGCGGCCCGCTCTATACACTGCTCAAAGCTATGAGCGCCGTAGCCGCAGCCGCAGAAATACAGAAGCAATATCCCGATATTCGCTGTGTTCCGGTGTTTTGGGTAGAAGACAACGACCACGATTTTATTGAAATTGCCCAGATTGCCGTACCGGACCGCGAGGGAGGGCTATGTCGTATAGCTGTCAGCGAACCTTCTGAAGACGCTCGTGCCCCCATAGGTGCCCGCCGCTGGAGCCAGACAGATACTGTTTTAGATGAGCTGGCTTCAGCTCTCCAGCCGACGGACTTCACGGAGAGCCTGATGGCTATGCTTCGTTCTGCTTATGCCACGGGGGAGCGGATTACTACCTCGTTTGTGAGTACGCTCAATCATATCCTTGCGCCGACGGGTATTCTGTTTGTTTCCGCCTATGCACTCCAGCAGAAGGGGCTGATGGCGCCCGTGCTACGCCGTGTCATCGAGGCTCCAGATGTGTCGGCAAAGGCAGTAAAAGAAGGAGTCGTGCAGTTGAAAGAGCAGCACTATCATATTCAGGCAGAGCCTGTAGACGTCAATAGCATGATGATTACCAACGGGAAAAGGCATCGTATTGACACAGTCGGCGATAGCTTTCTCGCAGGAGATCACACCTATACACATCAGCAGCTCCTTGATATTATCGACCAAGAGCCTCAGCGGTTTTCGCCTACGGTGCTTACACGACCGATTGTACAGGATATCATCCTGCCTACTATTGCTTATATCGCAGGGCCCGGGGAAATGGGATATGCCGCAGAACTTAAAGAACTGTACGCGATGTTCGATACTACAATGCCGGCCTTTCTTCCAAGGCACTCAGCCACATTAGTAGAGCGGAAATTTAGTACATTCCTCGAAGAGCGTCAGCTTGCTCCCAGCGTGTTCTTTAGGCCAATTGAGCAGGTAGAGAGGGAATTTGTTGCGTCGATTGCAAGCCCTGAGCTCGCAACTGCCTTTGCCGAGGCCGAAGCTCGTGTCCGCGAAATATTCCAGGGATTAGAAGAAAAAATTGGTGCTGTGGATGCTACATTGGTACCCACAACTGGCAAGGCCATGACAACCGCTCTGCAGCAGATTGAACAGCTTTCAGCCCGTGCAACGCGCGCGCAGAAGAGGCAGGAGGAAGGTGCGATTGGCAAACTGCGCCAGGCTCACGCGGCCCTGTTCCCCGATCATTCGCTCCAGGAGCGCACAGCAGGATGGGTGTATTTTGCCAATAAGTTTGGCTGCGATACCATCCTTTCTGTGCTCGGTGAGCTGGTAGCAGCTCCGCCCTTTCAGCACTATTTTCCATCTGTGGTATTCAGGCGGGAAGGCTGATATCGGCGAAAAGAGCCTCCTAAATTTATTTCAACGGCGTTTGAAAAAATGTGTATATTAAGAACCGGCCTGAGTACTGGTAATCGAACGGCGAAAGCCTGGCAGAGTCGTGTTGTAATATAATTTTCTTCTTGTACAACTGCATTGAGTTGAGTATGAATCCCTTAGTTCTCGTTGTCGATGACAATAAAATTACAACCAAGCTTCTCAATCGTTATCTCACCGCTGCAGGGTTTACTGTCAAAGAAGCATACGATGGTATCGAGTGCCTCGAAAAAGTGGAAGAACAAATACCTGATGCGATTGTGCTCGATGTCATGATGCCTCGCTTAGATGGTTATGAAACCGTAAAACGGCTAAAGGCTGATTCACGGTTTTCTATGATCCCAGTGGTGATTGTTACTGCTCTGAATGACGTTGCTAATCAGGTTAAAGCAATTGAAGCGGGTGCAGACGATTTCTTGAGTAAGCCTATCGAAGACAAACTGCTTATTGCCAAAGTAAAGCTGCTTACGTCTGTCAGCATAGAGCGCAGGCGTGTTGTTGCGCTTACAGAAGCGTGCAGGCGGCTGAAAAACGGGGAACCGAGCGATATAGATAGTCTGCTGTCCGAACTGTCAATACAGTCATAAAACCGAACAATTCAGAAAGCGCTTTGGGATTTTGTTCTCAAAGCGTTTTTTCGTTTGTATACATTTCCACGGAACATTCGTAGATTCGCTGCTGTACTTTCAGGGATGTGTCTTTCTTCCATAAGGTAATTATATGATTGGATCTGTTCGTATGAAGCTCTTGTGCGGTGTGTTCGCTGTCCTGCTGTTGTTGCCGGGGTGCTCTGCTGTACGCGATATTACTAACGCGCTCGCTAATTTCCAGCGGCTTGAGTTTAAGCTCGCCAATGTCACCGGTTTTCGCATCGCCGGGGTCGATATTGCCTCCAAACGGTCGCTTTCCGACCTCAGCATTACCGAAGGTATTGCACTTACTAGAGCCTTTACATCGAAGCAAATTCCCGCTGAGTTCACGCTGAATGTCGATGCTCGCAATCCCAATGATGGCTCTAATGGCAAGCCTACTGCTGCTGCTACTCTTGTGGGAATGGACTGGAAGCTGTACTTGGATTCCAAAGAAACGATAAGCGGCGATATTGCCTCGCCGGTGTCTGTGCCTGCAAGCGGGCAGTCGACCACGATTCCGCTGCGTATGCAGGTAGACCTGTACCGCTTTTTTGGTGAGCGCGGCTACGATGGCTTGGTGAATCTCGCTATGGCGCTCGGTGGGGTACAGGGCAGCACTTCTAAAGTAATGCTAGATGCTCAGCCGAAAGTCAACTTTCGCAATTATGGTGAGTTTACGTATCCGGGGCGGATCAAGATTGTCGATACCGAATTCCGTGGTAGTAAATAATCTATCCACTGCCAGTATCGGTTGAACAAGACGGGTTCTATTTCATGGAAATCATTCTTCTCCTTGCTTTTGCTACTATTCTCGCCTGCGCCTTTTTTACATTTCTTACCGCAGCGCTGAATTCTGTTTCGCATGCCCAGCTTACACTGATGATGGAGCGGGGCGACAGCTCGGCGCGTCGTATTCACAACTGGCGGCATACACTCGACTTCTCTACAACATCGCTGGTGATTGCTCAGACATTTTCCCAGGTGATAGGCAGTATTGCCGTGGGAGTCTCGCTGTTCCTGTACTTCGATAATCTCTGGTATGTGGTTGCTGCTACCTGTGTCTACTTCAGCGTCTTCCTGTTCTCAGGCCGCATTATGCCGCGCATTGTCGGTATGCGCTATGCCAATCAGGTGGTGGGATTTACTGCGTTCTCTGTGAATGCACTTACCTTTGTGCTGAGGCCCGTGGCTGCTTTTGTGCAGTACTTGTACGGTAAGTATATTCCCGACGAAGGCCGAGATGAAGAGTCGTCGCGCGAGGAGATCGACGAAATCCTTGAAACAGCACACGAGGAAGGCTCGCTCGATACTGATGAGTATCGCATTCTGAAAAGTATTATGCGCTATAGCGATGTGCAGGTGTCCGATGTGATGACTCCGCGTATCGTTGTGTTTGCCTGCCCCGCCGATATGACTGTTGGCGAAACAGTGAAGCAGCCGGAACTCACACAGTATTCGCGCTTTCCGGTGTATGAGGATGACTCGCTGGATTCAGTGATGGGCTATGTAACTACACGCGATCTGCTGCGCGCGCTTGTGGATGAAAGGTCAGATGTAAAGCTGCGCGATATTGTTCGTGAAGTGTATTTTATTCCGGATAATGTGCAGCTCGACCGCGCTCTTGAGAATTTCCTGGAACGGCGGCAGCACCTATTTGTAGTGGTTGATGAATACGGTGGGGTGGAAGGGCTTATTACGATGGAAGATGTCGTGGAAACTATTCTCGGCGTGGAAATCGTGGATGAAGCCGATAATGTGATCGATTTGCGCCAGCTCGCCAAGCAGCGCCGCGACAAACGCGTTGCTAATGTTACAAATACTAACCCCAATAGCTCGGAAACGCCTTCGCCTCAGCAGCATGGCAGGCAGTAGTGAGCAGTCATTTACACGTAGAATTCCCTCGGCCTCGTACCTTTGTACGGGGCTTTTTTGTGCTTCTGCGGTACGCTGCTTTTTAGCCTATGAAGCTCTGTGGCACGGGCGTCGTTGCGTCGAGCCGCCCTAACGGGACGGCTCTACCGGGCGTCGCTGTCACCGGTCGCATATGCCGCTTCGTGGTTGGCTGGAGCTTATCGCCTGCCAGCCCAGATCGTTGTATTCGTGCCAGCCCTATCGCACCACCGGCATTCCCGTCGTTTTGGTGATGCCAGCAGCTTGGAGGACAAGGAAATACATGCCTTCGGGCAGTGCCGTAGTCGGTATGGCAATGCGGTACACGCCTGCGCGCACTTCGCCGCTCAGCGGTATAGTTGTCTGCCTGCCGAGAGCATCGTACAGTGCCAGCACGACCGGGCCATCGTAAGCCGTTGAAAATTCTGCGATTGTGCTGCCCTCGTCCGAGGAGACTACCGCGAGAGCTGTGGCTCCTCCCACATTGAGCAGGCGTGTCTGGATCGTACAAGAGTCGGTAAGAATAAACGTACCGCTGCTTTTGCTGTAGCGAATTTCCATCGGCGTGTCAAATTCTAAACTGTCGATAGTAATAGGCGTCGTAAGTGCGCTGCCGAGCAGCACGCGGAAGTGCAATCCTGCTGCCGTACCGGGGCCGACCAGCACCGTCGATGTACTGCGAAGGCTTACGCGCAGGTGGCCGGGCTGGGGTTCCTCCATTGTTGTGCTAAAGCCGGGAGCAATTGGCCCTGCGGCAACAGACAGAGGCAGTAGCATTGTACCATCAAAGGACAAATACGCGCGAACGCCTGATACCTGTGCTGTGTCGAGCCCCGCAGAGTTCAGGATAAGGGGGAAGATAATTTCATCGCCTGGGCTTCCGGTCAGCACGGGCAGCGACGCGATAATATCCACAGGAAGGGGAACAGACGAAGAAATACCATTGCCGATTACCCTTGTACTGTCGGAGAGCAGAATACAACCTGGTGTTGAATACACCGCATATACGTGAATCGTATCGGCGATGCTGTTGTCCGCTGTGTATTTTACTTCGATGGTTAGTGTGCTGTCGGGCTGCACAAGTGCCGGGAGAACTGGCCGGACATCGAGAAGAGCGAAGGGAGCCGTGATACCCTCAATAGACGTTACCGACACGGGCACCGTGCCCGTATTGCGGAAAATCATCGACGCATTAATCGCGTTGCCAACGGGCTGCGGAGCCAGTGCGATTTCCGTACCTGTTTTATTGAGTTGCGCTCTGCCGCGCACACCCGACAAAGGAATCATTTTGATAATATCGCACGGCTCTAAGTGTAGCAACAGCGTATCAGCAAAAACGCCATCAGACGATGGAGTAAAGGACACGGCAAAGGATTGTGTTTCGCCGTTGGGAAGCGCTGTTCCGGACGGAATCGACACTTGGAATCCAGAAGAGGCATTTTTGAGCACAGCCGACACTACCGAACCATTTGCTTGCTCTTCGCTTGTATTGCTAATAGTAAGCACTGCTGTTGTAGAGCCTACCGCGCACGGCGTAACGAGAGGAGCAAAAGAAATATCGCTTGTTACTGCAAAGCTGATACCCTGCTTAACACCTTGCATTGCAATTTCTTGTACTGTATTGCACAGCAATTCCCGCACTTGCATGTTGGCTTGCCGAAGCCCGGAACCAGAGGGCTGGAACCGCACGAGAATAGTATCGCTTTCGCCGGGAGCGAGCACCTGCGAAGAGTGCTTTTGCACAGAAAACTCGCCGGGCGGGTCGAAGGATGCATCGACGGTAATGGCCACAGAGCCTGTGTTGGTAATAACGACAGTAGAGTCGCGATGGTCTTCGCATCCCGGAAGTGGGGCGAATTGCAGCAGCGACTGAGCACTTGCAAGTGCTGGTTGCTCATACAGACCCGAAAGCGACACAAGGAGAGAGTCTTTGCACGTACCAGTTTCATAGCGCAGAACGGCATCGCGCTGTGCTGCGCCAATTACCGACGGGGCAAACCGGAACGTGAATTGCCGGGTTGTGCCCGGCTGTAGAAGAAGCGGGAAATCTGCTGGCGTGTGCGATACTATGGCAAAGGGAGCTGCCACTGAAACGGATGTAATACGCAGCTCTTCGGTGCCGACATTCGTAAAAGTCACGGATGTGTCCTGCGTTTCTGTAGAACAGAAAAGGCGTGTAGGATAAGCAACCGACGAAATATCGAGCTTTGCATCGCTGGCTCCTACCTTTGTTCCTTCGACATCGATGCTGTCGATCACTCCGCACGGCGACGCTGTCAGGTAAATTCTTCCTTGGTACGTGCCAGCTCCATCGGTGGGAGCGAAGCGGAGCGTAAGTGTTTTCGAGCCATTGCGCGGAATGATGAAACTGCCAGGTGCCACAAAATGCGGCGACGCTGTCGACATAAAAGAAAGGTCTTCCTTGCCGGTATTCGTGAGCACAATCGTTGTTTCTGTGTTGGATTCGCATTTGCCGAGTTCGCCGAACGTTACGGTGCGTGTGGACAGCGAGAAGGAAGGAGCTAGCTCTGTAACTGTCACCGGTGCTGATATGGCTTCGCATCCATCGCCAAGCTTTACACTTACCCGGTATGTGCCCGGGCCTACTTCTATTTCGCGCGTATCTTGCCCACCACCCCATTTATATGTTGCACCCGGTAGGTCGTTGGCCGATAGCCTTACTGTTTTGCCACGGCAGACTGTTGTGCCCTGGGGTGTATTGATAAAGGCATCGGGCTTGGGTAGTATGCTGATGGCTATAGCATTCGATGTATCGCTGCATCCATTGCCGCCTACGAGTACCACGCGGTAGATATATACACCGGGTTTGTCGTGAGTTACTGTGAGCACTGGCCCTGTCTGGTAGTCGGGGAGCCAGGTAAATTGTCCGCCCTCGCTTGTGCCGTCGTCCGACAGCGTAACGGTAGCGCCTGTACAGAGTGTAACAGGGCCATTGGCCTGAATGCGGACGTGAGGTCGTGGAAACACCAGAACAGTAATTTGCTGCTGTGCTGTGCAGCCCGACACCGGATCGGTAATGACAAGAGTGTACAGCGTTGTCTGTGTCGGCTTTGCCCACGGATTGGCAATCGTGTAGTCGCTCAATCCATTGCCCGACCACATGTAAGTGACACCCGCAGCGGCAGTTGCCACAAGGCGAGTAGAGTCGCCTTCGCATATCGGGACAACGGGAGAAATAGTAAGCGAAGGACTCGGATTGACCTTTACTGTTTGTGTTGTCGTATATGTACAGCCGTCTTTGGTTGCGGTCAGCCTCACGGTTTTTGTGCCGGGAGTGCTAAAAGAAATGCCAATTGGGTCTTTTTGTACAGAAGTTGTCGGCGAAGCATCGCTGCCAAATTCCCAAAGGTAGGTTGCGCCAGCCACGCCTGTTTGCGAGAACGAAAATGAATTGTTTCGCAGGCATTGGGCAGCTACTGATGCAATGGCTGTGACCGGCTTGGGATTGACTGTAATTGTCGCCACGGTAATCGATGTACTGTTGCAGCCATTAGCTGCGGTAATCTGCACGGTATAGCCACCAGCGGCAGTTGCTTCGTATGTATCTGCTGTTGCTCCGCCTACCGGATTGCCATTGCGAAACCACTGGTACGATGCACCGGCAGGAGTGGCTTTGAGCTGCGTGTTTTCGCCTTCGCAAAATGTCGTTTGGCCATTGACAGTCACAGTCGCTTGGCCGATAAATACTTTTTCTACATTGCCAGAAGCAAAATTTGCGGTGTTGTATGCCCGCCCGCGAGCTGGGTTGTAGCCGCTGCCATTGACATCCGTGCCATAGCGGAACGGGTAAATGCGGTAATACACCTTCTGGTTGCAGGGAATGCCCAACGCTGATACATCGTCGCTGAATGTCGTGTTACCAGAACCAAGTACATTGTCGACGACGATTGCCGAGCCAAATATAGCTCCCGGGTTGTATGTTACGCCGTCGTTCGGAGTAGTAAATGTATTAGTCAGACTTCGCAGAATAATATACCCTGTCACATCATCAAAAGCATAGCTGTCGTCTACAGCCGTCCAGCTCAGATTGATTATGGTAAACGCGGCATTGGGCGTAACAGTAACGGAGGTATTGGAAAGCTGGGCAGGCTCCCGCAGCGAGCGCCACAGTGTAGAATTTTGCGAAGCATTGGGAAGACCTTTTGTTGGAGATGTTTGTTCTGTTGCTGCGTTGTTGTCGGAGTATGCACTGATATCAGCGCCCGGAACAATTGCCACCGAGCTATTATCAGTAAGCGAACCTCCGTAGTTGGGTTTGGGAACGCTCATCGAATTGTAGTAGGTTCCTGTGCTGAGCTTATGGCTAAGTGAGTGGACATGATTGCCGGAAGGGTCGATCAGTTCCAGAATATCTCCACCCGAAGCGATGTTGAGAGCAACGCTTTCCCACGGCAGGCTCAGGTTGGCGAGTTGCACATGCTCGAAGTACATGGCGTTGGAGGTTTCTATCTCTAAGTAGCCATCCCATGCGTCCGTATCTTCACCCATCGCTTCGTCGCGGTGGCGCACCACGATAATTGTTCCCTTACGCATATGCTGCCAGAAGGAGACATTGCGGAATCGCACTCCTCCCTGTGCTTGTGTCTGCGCCGAGTTGTTGTCGATCAGTGTATAATTGCGAAGGTCTACGTTATCGTCGAGCACCACAATTTCTGTCCACTCGCCGACACCTGTTGTGCTGGCAGTGCTAAAGTACTCGCTCACCACTACTGGCTGTGCGTAGGCAGTTGCAAAAGAGAGAACAACAAGAAACAATACCGTAGAGATTGTCTTCATAATCTTATCTGCAAGGGGATACAGAATATAAAGTGCACCGAATATATATTGGAGAGCACACTTCCCGCTGCAAATATACACGGCCAGCGCAAAGCAGCAAACAATCTGTGCTGTTGTAGGTTCTTGCAAGGCAACTATACAGAGAGAACCGGAGTTGTCAATGCGTATTTGGGAGGAAATCCTTTAGATTTAGCCCCTGAAGCCTTATATTTCGCCTTATGGATGTTGTAACTAATTCTTAACGCAGGACTATGCCCGGAGGACGTATGCTGAAACCGCAGATACTCGAACTTCTCAACAAGCAGCTAAATCAGGAATTTTACTCGGCTTACCTTTATCTGTCTATGTCTTCGTACTTCGACAGTCTAAACCTCGAAGGCTTTGCAGCGTGGTCGCGCGTGAAGGCTCAGGAGGAGATGGTACACGCCATGAAAATTTATAATTACGTTATCGACCGCAATGCACGCGTAGAGCTCGCGTCTATCGAAGCGCCGAAGCAAAGCTGGGAATCTCCTGCGGATGCTGTAGAGGATTCCTACAACCACGAGCGCCAGGTGACAGAAGCAATCCACAATATCATGCACATGGCGCGTGATACAAAGGACTACTCGACCGAAGTATTTATCCACTGGTTCGTGAACGAGCAGATAGAAGAAGAAATTTCTGCCGATAAAGTGCTTCAGAAAGTGCGGATGGTAAAAGATAGCCCCGGCGGTATGCTCATCCTCGACGGACAGGTGATGCGCCTTGCCGAAGCGTCTACAAGCAGTGCGCTGCCGCCGCAATAGCAGGCAGGCTATCTGATATTGTATATACATTGTGCCCGGGGTTGTAATCCCGGGCTGTTTTTCTTTTGTAGTAGGCTGTATGAAATTCTTTTTCGCTCTATGCCTTGTTGCTGCTTTGTCGCTGCTGCAAGCGTGCAAAGACACTCCTTATCCCATCGACGACCCAGTTGTGCACTTGCAGGCCGACTTTGTGCAGCGGATTGTTGGCTCTATTGGCGTTTCTACCGATACAACACGTGTGGATTCGCTGTTGGTGAGTTCGGCAAAAATATTAGTGCGTCGGGTGCGGTTGCACCGCGAGCAAGCAGGCGATGATGGGTACGAATTGCTTATCGGACCGCCAGTAGTGCTCACTCTACCCGGTGGCGAAGAGTATTCGTCGGTGTTTCCTTTGGGCAATTACGATGGAGTATCGCTGGAACTCACGCGGCTTACCGATGCCGAAGCCATACAATACGCCTCTGATGCCCGTTATGCGGAGTTTACGGTTGCTGAGCGGCCTTCGTTTATTCTTGAAGGTACAAGGCTGAAGCAGGGCGAGTGGAGCCCGTTCCGTTTCGTAGCCGATACTGTGGCCTCTGTTATCCGGCAGCTCGATTCTCCTCTCGGTGTTCCTAAGGGATCGGCGACTACTGTCGTACTGTTTCTCAATGTACCGCAATTAGTGCTGTTTGGCCGGGATATTATCGACCCGCTCGGCAAAGGCAACGACAAAGTGCTGGAGGGGCGAGTGCCTGAAGCGCTTCGTATCGCAAAGAAGGACTGGTAGGTAATACAGAGGAATATTTGTAAAAACTAAAAAGCCTCCTGTGGTAAACAGGAAGCTTTTTTTTTTGACTGTTTCGCCGGATTGGTTAGCGTATCACCGTCATTTGCTTCGACGCAACGACAATGCCATCGACAATGAGGCTGTACATAGCAATCAACCAGCGATGGAAGGCTGCAAAGTTACGCGGCGGATGTGCTGCGCGGTGCGGAGAATATGCACAAGGGCAGAGGCCGAAGCGCAACTGCTTTCGATATACAGTTGTGCAGTAGTAGTTACCGCACAATGGTAAAGCGCAGGGTGCGGACAATCGTGCTGGAACGCAGTACTGCAAAATACAGGCCATTGGACAGCGAGCGCGAATCGACTGCTACGGTTGTGAGCCCAGCAGGCAGGCTTCCTGAAAATGGCGCTGCCACTGTGCGGCCATAGCTGTCGTAAATCTCTAATGTTGCCGGGTCGTCGGTGGGAATGCGTACTGCAAAGCTCATGGTGCCGCTCTCGGGGCGCGCTACTAATGCCAATACTGGGCTATCACCCAAGCCAATCACACGCTGATCCGCAGAGCAAAACTCCGATAGCACTACCATACCGCCTGTAGAGGTGAGCACGACAGGAACAGCCGAAGTCACAACGGTATTCTCTGTGTCGAGAATCAGAGGGGAAGAGACGGCGCTGCCGAGCAGGATATCGAACGACACTATAAAAGCTGTGCCGTTTGCGAGTGTGCTGCTGCCGCCGTCGAGCGTAACAACTGCTCTGCCGGGAAGAGCCTCGCTTATCGACGCTGCAAAGCTGGGAGCAGCATCACCGGCTGCTACAGAGCGCGGAACGAGCAGCGTTGGGTCGTAGCGCAGCACGGCTTCCATGCGTGTAATGCCTGCAGTTACCATTGCTGTGGATTGTACCGATAGAGGCACATCGACGCGGTCGCCTGGTTTACCGTTTTTTACGGGCAGCAGTGCTTCTACAATCACCGGCGGTGCGGAGTATATGCCTTCGGCGGTGATTTCAAGAGCAAATGCGCTTGAGTCGGCTGCTGCATCCATTGCCACATGATTCGTTGTAAACAGCAAGCGCGCTGTGCGAATGTCCTGTGCTACTGGCGAGAATGTAAACACCATTGTGCGGCTGCTGCCGGGCTGAAGAGAAAACGCTGTAAATGGCAGAGCATCAACCGAGAGCCAGGGGGAGACATCTTGCTCCCAGCGGAGGTCCGAGATCAGAAGCGGATAGCTGCCCTCATTGGTAAGTACGACGGCTGCTGTTGTGGAAAACCCTACATCGGTACTCATCGCGAGCGTTTTCTTTTGTGGATCGCTTGTGTACACAACGCCGTCCAATCGAGCAGCCGGAGCGACACCGCGCCCGGACACCGACATTGTACGCCTCAGACCACTGGCATATACTACAACGACCGATGCTGTTGTCGGTAGTGCTGTGGCACTTGCCGGGCTGAAATACACCCGCACGGTATCGGAGGAATGAGGTGCAATGCTGATTGCTCTGTTCGACATTGCGAATTGTATAGAGCCTTCTATCGTTGTCGACAAAATTTCTACAGCGTTTTGGGAGGGATTGGTGATGCGTACAAATCTGTCGTCGACACCGCCTTTTATCGCCGTAGTTCCTACAAGAACATCACCGAAAATAATCTCACCTTCGCCTTTGTCTCCCGCTAGTTCAAGATCGGTTGCATTGCCGTGCAGGACGACAAATGTTGTGTCCTCAGCCAGCCCGGAGACAGGATCGAGCCCGACAACGCGCAGCAGAGCATTTTTCTCGCCAGCTACTGTAGGGAAAAATGAAACAGCCTGTGCTGCTTCGGCTGCTATGTCTACGGAAAAATCGGCGGGAAAGGATGTATTGAGCAGCACGCCGGGCGCACTTACCGAGAGGGAAAACTGGTCGGCATCGGAGCCGATGAGTTCCATCCGGGTAAGATAATAAGCAAATGTTCCGGTATTGCGCAGGCTGAGCTCTGTGGACTGCTGCTGCTGAATAAACACATTGCCAAACTGCACTGTATCGACCGGTGTTGCTACCCCGGTTGTAAATGCCTGCATACGACCGAGCGCTGCTTCGCCTTTGAGCACAAGAGAAGGCTGGCGCTGCGACGTATTTGCGATTTCTACTGAGGCAAGCCGTGGTCCTGCTGGTTTTTGCGGGGTAAAGCTCACTGGCACTGCTTGGAACGTGCTCGTGAGATCGAAGGGAGGAGTGCGGTCGGCACTTGCGGTAAACTCGGTACTATTCGACAGCGTAAAGCCTGTAACGCTCAGAGTTGTGTTCGGGGCTGTATTTCGCAGGTACATGGAGTCGATAGCTGTTCTTCCTATACGCACACTGCCGAAGTCTATTTCGGTGGCTTTGGACTGTATGCCCGGCAAAATGCCCTTGCCTTTGAGCGTGAAGATAAGGGTAGCATTACTTCCGCCTGTATTTGTCTTTATCGTGAGCGTTGCTGTGTATTCTTTCTCTGCGTCGGGGGCAAATACCAGGCCAGAAGGAGGCATCGGACTGTTGATAGGTACTTTTGCTGGAAATTCCGACGCATTCAGAGTAAATACTTTGGGAGTGTTGGGGTCCGACAGTACAGGGCTAAAGACAACAAGCTCGGCTGTTCCTGTATTGGTAAGCAGAGCGGCAGGTGTGACGGGAGTACCTGTAAAACCAACTACGACTTCGCCGAAGTCGATGGTTTGTTCGAATGCAGAAACCTCAGGCGCAAGGACATTGCCTTTGATAACAAAGGTTAGTTCTTTGTTGTCGTTGCCCACGGAGTCGTACACTACTCGTACAAGTGCAAGGTGCACTAATGGAGAGCCACTCGTGGGAGTAAAAGTAAATGTTTCGTCGTAAGTGCCGTTTTCCGAAAGCGCAAACGGCTGGGTACGAGTTAGGGTAAATTCCGCAGCGGCTGTTGCTGGTTGGATCGGTGTAATCGTAATCGACTCAATATCGACATTGCCGAGATTGGCGAGCTGAATACCGCGCCCCGGCTTGTTGCTCCAGAAGTCTTTGATTGTTGTTGTCGCTGTCAGGTTAATAGCCGTCGAGCCTACTACTACGGTGTCTAATTTGCGCTGGAAGTTGGGTGTTACGCCTGTGCCTATGGCATAGAGCGTATCGTAAGGCGTGCGTTTGAATCGGCCTCCTTGCAAGCCTTCTACGAGGTAGTAGCCTTTTTGCGGACCGAAGTGCGCGGCTTGTGGAGCAAATTGCATCTTGAACGATGTCGTGTTATTTATCCCTGTTATTTCGTCTAATCGTGTTGCCTTTGGCACTTGGCCGCCCGGCGGGATAATAAATGGCAGGGCGTACACTACCGAGTCGCTATTGACAGAAGATTTACCGATGTCGATTTTCAATGTGCCTGTATTAACAATCTTTACTGTTTGCACAGCGGATGCCGTGCCAAGTCGGATTTTGCCAAAGTCGACAGTCCGAAAAGAGACCGAATTCTGCTGAAACTCTATCTTACCTTCGTTGATATTGGCTGTGAGGTCGATAAACACTGTGGCATCGACGCCGTTTTTGTCGTAGGTGACAGCTACTTCTCCGGTGCGCACCGACAGGGTAAGAGTGGTGACAGGGGTAAAATTGACATTGATTATTTGCGAGCCGCTGGCCGGAATAACAAATGGCGTTGCGGGGTTCGACACAAGGCTGAACTCCGTGGTGTTTTTAGTGATTTCAATTCTTTTGATTGTGGTTGGGGCAATACACGACGGGTCGCCGCCTGGCTCCGGCTTGTTGATAATTTCAAAGGAACCGGGAGTGGGAAAGGGAATATACCACGACACGATATAGGACAATACGTAGCCCCTCAATTTGATTTCATCCCAGGGCTTGAACGTCACATTCGAGCCTGTAGACAAACCGCGCAGCACCAGACCTGGTCCTGTGGGTTGCCCGTTTCCATTGAGCACGACAAGGCGTCCTTCCGGAGCGCATGGCACTACTGGCTTAAACGCAACCTGCACGGAGAATATTCCAGCGGATACTATTGTTCCCGCAGAAGGTTTGCTTGTAACGACATAGTTGGGATTGGGCGTACCATCGGCATTGCGGACGACGACATCGCTTATCAGAATACCGCACTGGCCGAGCGAGCGCAGCATGACAGATTGCGAAGCTGATTGCTGCCCCACTGTTGTTGTGGGAAACGAGAGCGGAGTTGTGGGCGACACTGCGAGTATTTGAGGTACAACTGCTGCACCAAAACCGCCAAGCGTATGCACCGGCGAGGTCGAAAGCTCGATAGCTATTTGATCATTTGTATTCGGGCTTGCAGCAGTAGGGGCAAAGCGAATGCGGAAATCGCGGTGATCTCCGGCGGGAATATTTGTAAGCAGCGGGGGAATCTGAAACAGGGGATTTGTAAACGATGTACCATCATCGCGCAGGAGCGCCCATGTAGGAGCTTTCGACACAAGCTCTAACAGCGAGGCGAGCGTAGGCGTAGCACTGGTAGGCGAACTACCGGTATTGCGAATACTGATACGCTTCACAAGCTGCCCGGGCATACACACCGTATCGAAGTTCAGCCTATTGGAGGCATTATCGAGCTCGGGTGCACCGGGAATATCGGAACCGTCGAGATTGACTTCCTTAATAGAAATTTGCGCCTGCACACATATTGTGCCTACTGCCGCAATGATAAGCAGCGACAGCAGGAACCGTATAGAGCTATTCATAGACCCCCCTGGAAAGAGAAAAGACCGCGAGCAGCGAACGCAGAAGAACGATAAAACGTTACTTCGCAGCGCGCACGCGGATGGAGCGGTTCAGGAAGCGGCCTTCCGGGGTAGCATCCGGAAACCTCGCTTCGGCTCCGCTTGATGTAATCGTAAACCTATCGCCTGATATCGAGCGTATAAATTTTTCGACATTGAGCGCGCGATCCCGTGAAAGCTCTGCGTTGCGCTTTTCTGCTCCGAGAGCATCGGCGCTTCCCAGAATGGCAATCGTCGTACCTGCTGGGAGAACGGCTGCCATTTGCCGCAGGAGATCCTTATTGGCATCGCTCAGCGAGCTTTTGTCGTAATCGAAGCGCAAGATGGGCTCGAAGGAATCGAGCTGGAGGTCTACTTCCCGAGTAGGTACCGAAGCCAGCGAAAGCAGCACTTCATCGGTACTTTGCAGCGCATGGTCGGGAAGTTTCAGCGTAGCGACGACTTTCAGATCGCCCGATTGTGAGGCGTCTAACCTGCGGGTAAACGGAATGGCGAAGTCGCCCGATTCGCTAACACGCACAACCGTATCTGCAATATTCAGCCTGAGGAATCCATCGCCTTCATACGGCAGATTGGCGAGCGTTACGCTGCCTGTCACTACCGAATGCAATTCAGCATAGCGGCGTTTTGCTATGTATTCTTGGAGCGGAGCATTGCGCACGGCAATGTCTACACGGCGGTTTTCCTGGCGCCCTTCTTCAAAATCCTGGTTAGACGGATTGGACGGCAACAGCGAACTTTTTACGGTAATCACGTTTTCTGGGACACCGAGCCCGATAAGAGCTTCTCGTACTGCTGCTGCACGGGCTTCGGCCAGATCGCGCCCTGCCGGTTCATCGCTTGTGCCCGATGTTGCTCCCTGGAGCGTAATGCGTGCCTCGGGGTTTTTGCGGACGAGCTCGGCGATGTCTGTAAGAATATAGCGATGCGCTGCTACTGCGTCGTCTGGTTTGCTGCGGCCTACGGTACGCACATAGCGGTCGGGAATGGCCGCCGATGTTTTCTCAAAAAACACGGCATTGACAAGCGGCTGCGTTGCCACGAGTTCGTTGCCGATTTCTAACTGTGTGCTTTCGTTCATCACATTGTCGATGCGTACTACAGCTACTGGCGGCGGCGGTGCTGGGGGCTCAATAATCGGCTTCTCTATAATCACGGTATCGCGTACCGGCGGCGGTTGGGGCGGTGCCGGAGGCGTGCTTATAAAGGCATAGCGTATGCCAGCCTCGAATCTCATACCGTATGTTTTCCATGAAGCATCAGTTGTGAGATCGCTGAAATTATAGTCGAATAGCACCTGCTGCGTAAAGTAGAGAGATTGACCTATGGTAAGCATGTTCTCTATGCCTGCGGTTGCGCCTATGCCCGTCGAAGTCCTGCTGAAGATTTCTCCGGCGGCGATCTTGCGCTCGCGTGTGCGGCTGCCACTTGCTGTAAATGCTGCGTTGTCGGGCGCTACGATGGATTCCGTTTGCTCAAAGGTGGAAGTCATCGGGAATGCGAGCCGCACGGCAGCTACAGCGCGGAGCGGGCCTCGCAGGAAGTCCGGTACGAGTGTATAGCGTATTTCAGGTTGGAGTTCCAGATAGTTCAGAGTTGTTTCGATAGTATTCTCTGTGCGAACTGTCACCACTTCGCCTGTAGAAGTGTCGCGTGCGGGAAAGCTGCCAGGGTTGACAAGGCTCCCGCCGCGCTGTGCATAGCCCACGCCAAGCCCGAGATAGAGCCGGTTGGCCAGCGGGTACTCGCCAGTAAGCGAGAAGGAGAGTCCCTGCCCGTCGCCTTCTGTAAAAACACCGCAGTCGATGGCGCCCTGAAAGCTCCGAAAATCGGCGGTGTACCAGCTTTTCAGCAAGCCACCGCGTGCGTGCAAAGCAAAAAGCTCCTGGCCGGGGGCTGGCGGCGTTGTTTGCGCTGCTGCCGGAACCGACAGTGATACCAAAGCTATTGTACAGGCTGCCGATGCAAGACGCCGCACAGGTAGAGCCCACTGGAAAAAGCAACCGAGGTTCATGCGTGACCTTGTTGTGTACCCACCCGATGCAGATACACCGCGCCGGGTACAGAAAAGCGCTTGGCGCTGTTTGTTAATGAAATAGAATGACAAGGAAATCGGTGTGATCCTGCCGTACAAACTTGTGCCAATTTAAGATATTTTCCGAAATTTGAGCGAACTGTGTGCTGATGTCAAGAAAATTATACATTGTTCCTGTTGGTTTTTCTGTTATGTGTCTGCCCTTGATGGCTGCTGTGTTGTCGTAGAAACAATACGCGGACGACGGGCGGGCAGCCACGAAGCAGATGGAAGTTATCATCGGAATGATGCGCGGACGTCTGCGCGGTGCAGAGACAGAACGGCAGGACGAAGACAGAAGGCCAAAAAAGTGTCTGTGTGGCGCACTGTTCGATGTGGCAACTGCGGAATGTCAGGTAGTGCTATTGTAACATTTTGCTGCTATAGTGCTCCTACTGCAAGAGTGCGCACGAAACAGATATGGAGCTATAGTCGTATTTTGCGCGTTATTGCTTTGTTAGATAGAAATTCTATCCCGAATTATTAATTATCTGAGGGTGTTATGAAGAAGGTGATTGTTGCACTGAGTGCGATAGCCGTGGCAACATCGGTGACAGCACATGCGCAGGATGCAAAGAACTCGGTGGCGGTAACGGTGTACAACAACAATCTGGGTGTGGTCAAAGACAAACGGACGGTGAATGTAGCGTCGGGTACGTCGGAGATTAAGATTGTGGATGTGGCGCAGCTCATCGACCCGACGAGCGTGCATATTAAGCTGAACGGTTCGGTGCTGGAGCAGAACTACCAGTACGATTTAGTGAGTCTGGATAAGATTCTGCAAAAGTACATCGACCGCGAGATTACACTGACGGGCGAGAACAACGAGCGTTTGACGGGAAAACTGTTGTCTGTAACGGGCAATCAGATCGTGCTACAGCGGAGCGAAGGCGGTTTGCTGATGCTTCCGAACATCGACAAGTATCGTTTGAGCGTGGAATCGCTGCCGCAAGGCTTAATGACGCGCCCGACGCTTGTGTGGACGGTGAACGCGCCGAAGAGTGGGAATCAGGACGTGGAAGTATCGTACCAAACTCAGGGCATGAACTGGCACGCGGAGTACGTAGCGGTTCTGAACTCTGCGGACACGAAGATGGACTTGAACTCGTGGGTGAGCGTGGAGAACAATTCGGGCGCAACGTATGAGAACGCAACGCTTAAGCTGGTAGCAGGTGATGTGAATATTATCCAGCAACCCGCTCCGATGCAGGACTACCGGCGCAAGGGCATGGAAATGGAATTTGCCAGTTCGGCTCCCGACCAGTTTCAGGAAAAGAGCTTTTTCGAGTACCACATATACAACCTTCAGCGCCCGACGACTATTGCCAACAACGAGACCAAGCAAATATCGCTGTTCGAGGCGTCGAATGTAGCTGTGACGAAAAAATACATGTACAGAAGCGGCGGCGGATATTATCCTATGTATCGCAATGGCGGTGGTGACGGTAAGCCAAAAGTGAGTGTTGTGGTAGAGTTCGAGAACAAAGACGGCAACCAACTCGGCAAGCCAATGCCCGCAGGTAAAGTGCGCTTGTACAAAGCCGATGGCGAGAGCATCGAGTTTATCGGCGAGGATATGATCGACCACACGCCGCGCGAGGAAACAGTGTCGCTGCGCATAGGCGATGCCTTCGACATTGTCGTGGAAGACCAGATGACGGACTCCAAGCGCATCAGCGAACGCGTGAACGACGCGACGTACAAGATCACGCTGAAGAACCGCAAGAGCGAGGATGTTGTTGTGGAAGTGGAGCGCAACTTAGGTCTGAACTGGGAAATCCTGAACAAGACACACAACTACGAGAAGAAAAACGCACAGACAGCGCTGTTCCGTATTCCTGTGGCCAAGGGCAAGGAAACGACATTGGAGTTTACTGTGCGGACGAGCTATTAATTGTGGGCATGGGGCGGTAGGGGCAGCTCAAGCGCTGCCCCTACCGCTGTTCATACGTCATTTTTTCTTTTTTTTATACTATGAAAACACTTGCTCTCTTGCTGGCAGCAGCTACTATCGCCACACAAGGCGTTCACGCACAAGAAAGCCAAAAGAAATCGGTGGCGGTAACGGTGTACAACAACAATCTGGGTGTGGTCAAAGACAAACGGACGGTGAATGTAGCGTCGGGAACGTCGGAGATTAAGATTGTGGATGTGGCGCAGCTCATCGACCCGACGAGCGTGCATATCAAGCTGAATGGCTCGGTGCTGGAGCAGAACTACCAGTACGATCTGGTGAGCTTGGACAAGATTCTGCAAAAGTACATCGACCGCGAGATTACACTGACGGGCGAGAACAACGAGCGTTTGACGGGAAAACTGTTGTCGGTGACTGGTAATCAGATTGTGTTGCAGCGGAGCGAAGGCGGTTTGCTGATGCTTCCGAACATCGACAAGTACCGTTTGAGCGTGGAATCGCTTCCACAAGGCTTAATGACGCGCCCGACGCTTGTGTGGACGGTGAACGCTCCGAAGAGTGGGAATCAGGACGTAGAAGTATCGTACCAAACTCAGGGCATGAACTGGCACGCGGAGTACGTAGCAGTGCTGAACTCTGCGGACACGAAGATGGACTTGAACTCGTGGGTGAGCGTGGAGAACAATTCGGGCGCAACGTATGAAAACGCAACACTTAAGCTGGTAGCAGGTGATGTGAATATGATCCCGAACTTGCCGGTGCTCACTGGCGGACCATCCGCTGAATACGGCAACGCTGCGGCGTTCACTGTTCTTCAACTCCAGGAAAAGAGCTTTTTTGAGTACCACATGTACAATCTTCAGCGTCCGACGACAATTGCCAACAACGAGACCAAGCAAATATCGCTGTTCGAGGCGGCGAATGTGGCTGTAAACAAGAAGTACGTGTATCGCAGCGGTAGCTACGGCGATGCAAAAGTAAACGTGATGGTAGAGTTCGAGAACAAAGACGGCAACCAACTCGGCAAGCCAATGCCCGCAGGCAAAGTGCGCTTGTACAAAGCCGATGGCGAGAGCATCGAGTTTATCGGCGAGGATAAAATTGACCACACGCCGCGCGAGGAAAAGGTATCGCTGCGCATCGGTGATGCCTTCGACATTGTCGTAGAAGACCAGATCATGAGTTCCAAACGCATTGGTGACTACATCACCGAGGCGACCTACAGGATTGTGCTGAAGAACCGCAAGAGCGAAGATATTGTTGTGGACGTGGAGCGTTATTTAGGTGTGAACTGGGAAATCATAGACAAGACGCACGACTACGAGAAGAAAAATGCTTCCACAGTGCTGTTCCATATTCCTGTGGCCAAGGGCAAGGAAACGACATTGGAGTTCTTTGTGCGGACGAGCCTCTGATCCTGTATAAGAACAGAGATACTGCCACAGATTAGGAGAGCTCGCGAGCAGAAGAAAAGTTCGGACGACAGGAGAAAAACTTGTATCTTGTGGCCTTCGTTCGGCTTCCGCATTTGTCAAATACCATGACCGTACTCTACGTATCGTTGTTTCTTTCCATGCTCCTCGGGGGCTTCCAGTTGTTTTCGTTGTCGACATACGGCTTCGGTCTCAACGACGCCTTGCTGTGCCTGTTTTATCTGATTGTTGCAAAGCGCATGATCTGGGACGGCGAGCCATTGCGATACACTGCCAACCTGCCATTAATGGGACTGCTCGGATTGCTTCCGGCCATTCTGCTTTCCGGTATAACGCCGGTAATAGAAGGGGATGGTATGACGCAATTTGCAAAGACATCGGCGCATTTTTTTTATGCGTGGTTATTTGCAGTGATTGCAGCCGGGCGGCAAGAAAAGCCTGCGGCTGTATCGGCAGTGATGCGTGCCTTTGTCATTATAGGGGGATTGGTAACAGCGTATGGTATATACCAAGTTGTAGCGCGGGCGCTCGATCTTCCCTTTGCATGGGTAGAGCTGAACAACGTCTCGCTTTCGCTCCGCAAATCTGTAGAAGGGGATGCCGCAACCCAGCAGCTCGCTTTGAACTTTCAGAACTTTTACCGAGCTACATCTATTTTCAGCGAGCCATCGGTACTTGCAGCGTTTACAACGTACTTTATGGTGTTTCTCGGCATACCGTATTTGCAGAATAGCCGGATGTTTGTTCCTTCGGCAGCAGCCAACTGGCTGTTCTTTCTCTTGTATATCGGCGCACTGTTCCTTACGTTCTCGCTTACCGGAGTGCTCGGAGTGGTAATCATGTGCGGGATGGTGTTTTTGTTAGAACGCGGAAAGCGCGTAGGGAAAATTATTTATGGAGCCGTTGTTGTGGTGCTGTGCCTGTCGGTGATCGACGTGCTTGTAGCACCGATTACCAAGGTCAGTATATTAGAGCTATTTGGAAAGCGCATTATCGGTATCATTGAATACGGCAGCAACCCGTATGGCGAGCATACTTCTGGCGAATCGTTTGTAAGCCGGTCGGAGTCTATCGCTTTAAGTGCTGATGTGTGGGAATATTACCCGGTGAATGGCGTAGGGCTGGGGCGCTTTGCGTCCTCGCTACCTGCTCGGCGTGCCGACGTGTGGTTTTCGATTTCTACCTATTCCACTGTGCTTGCCGAAACAGGAACAATCGGATTTCTGACATTGATATTTTTTCTCGGCTCGATGTTCGCGATGACTCTGTATTGGTATCGGCGGCGACACCTTTTCTCCGAAGAACTTTCGCGCCTGCTCGGTGTGCTGCCATATCTGTTTGGACTGTTTTTGTTCCTGAACTTTACTGGCAATGGCTTTGTCGGTTCGGCGTTCTGGCAATGGATAGGTCTTGTTTTTATAGTTGCCAATGCCGCTCGGCGCGAGAGCGGGCTGCCTTTTGCAGAAGTGTATCTTGTGCGAACGCCTCTTCGCGATATAGCTGGCCGTGCGCTTGGAATGGCACCAGTGCGCCTGCACGACGAGCACATGTCGTAGCAGTCTATTTACAGTGTTGAACCTTCAGTGTTGTATAACCCATGCTCATCAGTGTCGTCATTGCAACGATTAACAGGAAAGATGAATTGCGCGAAACTCTGCTGGCCTACCAGCGGCAGACACATCTTCGCGTAGAGCTCGTGATTATCGACAATGGTTCGCGCGATGGCACGCGGGAGATGATGGCGAGCGAATTTCCCGATGTGTTCTACGAATGGTTGCCATACAACATGGGCACGCATGCCATTAACATCGGCTTTGAGCGCTCGCGGGGCGATATCGTGTGGCTCTCCAACAACGATTCCTATCCCGAAGACACGACGGCATTTGAACGTGTTGTAGAAATCTTTACACGCTTTCCGCATGTGCACATTCTCGGTACTGAAGACATCGAAATGAACGACGGAGGCAGGGTGTACCACTGGCATCCGTTTGATGTCGACAAAACGGCTGTGCCCGCCGATGGATTTGTAACGAATAATTTTCACGGCACTGGCGCCGCTGTCCGCCGCGAGGTGCTCGACACCATAGGCGGATTCTGGGACACCTTTATCTACGAGGAAATGGACTTGTGCACGCGCGCCATTGCAGCGGGGTTCAGCGTGCGATATTTTCCCGACATCCGCACGCTGCATTTTGGATCGCCGCGCGAGCGGGTGCAGGTAGAGCGGCGTATTCTCGCAGCAAAAAATATCATGCGCTACACATGGCGGTATTTTCCGCTCTTTCGCGCTTTGGGTCGTTCGGTTGTGTACTGGGTTGTGTATTCGCTTATCAGCTTGCGCCACCTGAATGAACCCGCTGCCGTGCTCGAAATACAATTCGGCATGGCAATGGAAATGTGCCGGGCATGGCGAAAAGAGCGCCGCGTCATTCCTTCGGAAAAACTACGCGATGTAACGCTTGGCAAAGGGGTTGTGATGCCCATTGTGCGCTATCTCGTTACGGCAGTGGGGCGCAGTCTGCGGCGCGGGAGGTTGTCGTGACTATTTTGCAACTTGCTCCTCAGTTTCCGTTTCCGATGACCGACGGCGGAAAAATAAGCATTGGCAATATTACGCGGCATGCTGCGGAGATGGGACACGAAGTGCATCTGCTGGCTTTTTCGTCTGCAGAGGTCGGCGAGCCGCGCTTGGCAGAAGCAAAGCGATGGGCTGCATCTGTTACGGTGATCAAGCAAGACATTACCAACTCGCCGGTAAATATTCTGCGCTCGCTGTTGTCGCCGCTGCCGCTGTACGTACACAAATTTGTGCGCCCACCCGCGTTTGCTGCGCTCGAAGCACTTTGTGAAAAATACTCCTTCGACTGTATTCACGCCGATCATTCCTCGATGATCCCGCTGGCTTTGCACGCCGCACAGCGCACAGGCATGCCGTCGGGCTTGCGGCTTCACAATGTAGAGTGGCTTATCTGGCAGCGCTATGCCGAGCGCTTTGCTGTGTGGTCGCCAGCGCGGTGGTATCTGCAATTGCAGGCTGCAAAACTGCGGCGCTACGAAACAGAAATGTACCCGAAGTTCTGGACGTGTTTTCCTATAGCCGATACCGATGCCGAACGCGCGCGCACTATGGCGCCAAAAGGGAAATATGTAACAGCCACAGCGGGAGTAAATATCGAGGAGTGGAAGCCGGACGGCAGGCCACGCGACTCGCACGAGCTTATTCTTGCTACTACCTACGATTGGGTGCACAATGTAGACGGCGTCGTGTGGCTTATCGACAAGGTGCTGCCGCTTGTGCAGCGCGAGCAACCCGCCGTGCATTTGTCGCTCTTGGGGAAAAATGCGCCCGAGCGCCTTACCTCGCTCAACCGCAGGGATGTGGATGTAAAGGGCTTTGTAGAAAGCGTTGTTCCGTACTTCAGCGGAGCGGGTATCTACGTAGCGCCGCTGTTTGTGGGCGGGGGAATGCGTATAAAAATTCTCGAAGCAATGGCGATGGAACTGCCGGTAGTTGCTACATCAATTGCGGCTGAAGGCATTGGAGCCACCGAACGCGAAGGAATGTTTCTGGCAGATACGCCGGAACAATTTGCGCGGCACATTGCCGGGCTTTCGTCGCAGCCCGAGCTGGCGCGTGAAGCTGGTCGCAGCGCCCGAAAGTTCGTAGAAAGCAAGTTCTCCTGGCGCGAAAGCGTAAGCATCATGCTCGACACCTACGAGCGGTTGTTGTATCATATATAGCGGGTGTAGGGGCGGTGTAGGGGCGGTTCAAGCACCGCCCCTACACCGCCCCCACACCCGCCCCATCTGGCGGCTCTTTGCGTACCTGCTTGCTGGTTTTCCAGTTGCCTATCGGGTAATGACAAAGGATGTTGTGCTGTAGGTTTGGGAGAACGCTGCTCCGGGTGCTTCAACTCTCACCGAATAAACTCCGACCGGTAAGGTAGAGGTGTCCATCTGTACAGCAGTTCCACCGGGTGTTTGCACGCGGTAGAGCACTTCTCCGAGGACATTCAGGACTGAAACAGTCAGGGTTTCGGCCTGATGTTCTGTTCGCGGAGTTGCTCCGTGGCCGACAGAAACATTGATAAAGATTGTCTCATCGGCTGGGTTGGGGTAGACGGCAATGTGGAGAGGGCTGCTATCGGTCGGCGGAGCGAGGTCGATCACCTTTCTTGTCCCAGCTTTATGAACTCCAGAGGTGTCCTCTATCGGAATCTCTCCAAGGATGAGCTGTTCGGCAAAGACGGCAAGGGAGTCGGTTTTGTAGAACTCCAATCTGTATTCATTTCCTCCGCCGCTGGTAAGCGTGTAGAGTATTTCAGCGGCGAGCGAATCCGTGGTTATTCTCAGTGGTATCTGTTGCCTCGACCCATCGCTTCGCTTCACAATATCGAGTTTGGTAAAGGATGTGTCATTTCCCAAGGCAGCAAGAGTAATGTTTGCGTTGTTGTCGACCACAAACCAGTCGCTTTTGAGCGTGTCGGGGTAGGAGACAAGCCGAGATGGAGCAACGTCGTTTTGCACTTGAATTATTCCAGACGATTGCAATAATAGAGTCGATGGCTCCATAGCAGCACGTTCGACATAGATATAGAGGAGCTGGTACTGTGAGCACTCTTTGGTGAACAGATGCGTGGTGAGATACGATCCGGCATCCATTGCAGTTTTATAATATTCTTGGGCGCTTGTAGCAATGGATGGAAGCGGTGTTTGTTGAAAAATTCTGCGGTTGTCTTTCCAAGCGTGATAGGATTGGAGCACAGGCATAGCGGCCAGATGTGGGTATTGTCCCTTAAATGTGAGCACTCCCTGTTTTTGCACCCGGGCAACACCAGGCTGTAGGTTGCTCCAGTAGTTGAGAGGTATATGCTAGATATTGGCTTGATGGTCGGGTGCAGCAGGCGAGGTGACACAATTGAGCACATAGGCGCTATCACTTTTATTGAGCGATCCAATTCCCGGTGTAACCGCATAGTTGATCACTCCCTGAGCGAGGTCGGGCTGTCCTACGCGCTTATTATAAGCGAGAATGCTGTGGGAACGAGAAACTGTTCCCCCAGAAACAGGAGAACTCCCAAACTGAACAATGAAATCCACACGAGCATGCCCCAATCGGTACCTCGGAGAGAAATTATTGCTGTAGGTTTCCCAGAAGACACGATCTATGGTTCTGGATTTCCCGTCGTTGTTTGCGTTCCCGGTTTCGATTGCCCTGTAGACAACGGGGAATCTATTGAACGACGTACAGGCATTGTCGCTGAGCCTCATGGCGTTTCTGCTGGCATTGAGCTGAGGGCTGATGGTGGTAATAAAAGCTAAGTCTCGAAACCGAATGCTTGAGGACCCATCGAGATAGGGCAAAGCATAGTACACCTGTCCATCTTCCTGCCAAACTAAAGCGGACTCTTTTTCGCCGGAAGCGACGCGGGAATAGGTGTTCATCGAAGGATGCTGGCACGTGTTGCTGGTGGCCGCCCAGCGTACACTTCCAAGCGATGTAAGAGACTGCGTTGTTGCGGTCGTAGCTCGGTAGCCTACAACAATTCCCGGGGACGTGGTTGGCCAGCAGTAGAAATTTCCCGATGCTATGGCAGAAATGGCAGGCGTTCCCCAGTCGGTAAGAGATGTCACCCCGGAGATCGTTCCTATGACAGTCCCCGTTGTGCTAGTCATAATGGCTGCTTCAGCAGGAAACATATTTTCTACGATGGCAATACTTCCGGCTGGAGTTGTTGCTCCTGTACATCCATAGACCGCGTACACAGTAGGAACTCCGGCGCTATTATTGCGAACCACAAGAGCGGGGTGCATACAGTCGGATCCCGTAGCGGTTGTACCGCGCAAGACTGTTTCAGACTCCCAGTTGATATTTTCGCTGATAGTAGCACTGGTGACAACTTTACTACGCCGATAGTAGACCGACGTGCGCCCGAGTTTTGTTCGCTCGTAGACCATGTGATAGTAGAATTGATTGGCCGAGCCTTGTTTTGGGAAGACGACTATTTTTCTCTGATTTGAGTAAGCGAGCTCGCCTGTCGGTTTTGTATTGACTGGCAGCGGAGTCACCCGAAACATTTTTCCTTCCCCTGGCTTGTAGAGCACTGGCAGGCGAGAATCCTCGCCGACGACCGTATCGAGCCCTCCTCCTACTTGCTGAACGCGCAGGAGCTGGTATTCCTCGTCGGTTGTTTTATAGTTGAACCGAATAGCAATTTCGCGTGCGCCGAGTTGGGAGTACATTCCGAGTTTTCCTGCGGGCACTGGTGTTGCTGTAGTCGAGAGCGCATCGAACTCAGCGGTGCTAAAGAAGCGGAATTCTTTTCCTGCGGCAATGGTTGTCAGGGTAGCCGCAGTGGGATGTCCATAGGAAGTTCCTGTAACAGTAACGCCATTAATAGTAAAAGTTGCAGTAGTAGGGACAACCACCACGGGGTCGAGCTTACCATTGAGTATGCCGATGTAAAATCTATTGTCGGGGTTGGTTTGTGGTTCAAGATAGGTAATATGAACTATGCTTGAGTCCGGTGCTTCATACCCATCAATTCGCCCGATCTGGCGCGTTTGGGTTGCTGTACTTGTGAGTAAGACCCGCTCGCTGAACGCTGTCAGATCAGCCAAGCTGGCCGTTGTTACGGTTGTTCTGAAATGTTTGCAGAGCCAACCCTTCAGCCGAAGGGTGGTCAATTCTGTCTCTGTATCATCAAGCCATCTGTTGAATTCATACACGACTTTTCTGCCGCTCTCCCGCCCGAGATAAAGTCGTTTTGCAGGTACGCCGAGTGCTGTAGCACGTGTGGAAATGTGTGGTATCCATCGATCAATTTCTGATAGGTCTCGCACATCGCTCCAGTCAACCCACCCATCAACGCCGGGTATGGCAGTAGTCGAACATTCGATAAAATCACCGCCAAGCAGTGTATTGGATGTGACAATAGAAGCACCAGTGACGCCGGCAACACTGTTATTGCCACTTGTCAGACCAATAAAAGCCGTTTGGTCGTACTGAGCTTGGGTAGATATTCCAATTTTTGATGTTAACTCTTGGTAGTACATGACTCCCTTTGCTCCAAGCAAGATCGGCAACCACATCGTAGCGCGTAGCTCTTCCCCAGTCTGAGGCCTGGTTCCATTGAGCATGGCTGTTTGGTCAACAGTCCCACTCGTCACAGAGTAACTGCTGAGCGCCCAGTTGCTGTACTGCCATATTTGCGACCACCAGGGTGTCGGTGAAAAGATGAGATTATGCGGATAGTTGCGTTCCAAGCTCCAGATATACGCAGCCATACTGGTTCCTGTCATCTTTGAGGCGCTGCCTTTGGAATCTGCCATTGTTTCTATATAGGTTGGGAAGGAGCTTCCGTCAAGATGGATATTGTCACCTTTCACCCGCATGTCGTAGTGTCTGTATGTAATCTTATTACTTCGTTTGTCACCAATATAACCAGAGCCGAATCCGAGCATGAGAAGCCTGCGCGGTTTGAGTGTTGAGGGGGCATCGTCATAATCACTTGCGCCATAGGCAATATAGGGAGCAGAGGACTGAGCATCGCCTGCTATGGCACCACCCGTCCAGTACTCTGCCGGTTGTACAATATGTCGATAATGCGGTGCGTAGTCAGTGCCGAGTTCGGTGAGTGCCAGCCCTCCAGTAACGCGGTTGAAATAACGCATAGCCCAAAATTGCATGGGTGGCGCTTCGTCCAGCCCATAAAAACGGAAGAGCTTGCACCCCGATGGGTTCTTTAATGGGTTCTTAAAGTCATTGAGAAGTGTCTGGAGGTTATTCCGAATTTCAGCGTCGTATTTACCCCGGAAGTATTCCTGCCCGTATTCTGTTTCAAAGCGTATCCACGAGATCGCTATCGGGGACTTTCCGCAGTACTCTACCTCTATGCCAGTCTGCATAATAGCATTGTAGTCGTTGGAGTTTTTTGAGGTTTGGCCGAGATCATAAGGATTAGAAGCAAAAATATTTAGTCTATTTAGAGTAAAAAAAGCCGACACAGTCATATCCAGCGAATCGGGGTGGGAGGAACGAGAAAGCATCTTTCTTGTGATAAAGAATGTTGTGCTCTCTCCGCCAGGTGGAGTCCAGTAGTAGGCTCTTCCGCGAAAGTTGGCTGAAGATGGCGTGCTGCTGCGGTTGTCGTATAGTACTGTATGGACATTTGCCAAGGTTGCAATCGCAGGGTTATTGCTCGGCTCAAAGACAATCACGTGCTGTGCCATCGCTGTTGTTGAATACAGATCGACAAGAGCGGGAATTCGTATTTTCAGGATGACCTCGTCGTCACCAACGCCGTCGGCAGGATTGAGAGGACGTAGATTAATGCTGAGATACCATCTGTCGCCGCTTTTTTCTGGAAGTAATGATGCTGTTGTTGATCGAGGGTTGAGCCTGTCAAACCGTCGCAATTCATCGTTCGGCCAGGGTTTGTCGAGCACCAGAGTCCCTGTTGTTGTTGATACATCGGTAGTCAGGAGGCGGAATCGCGGACTGCCGTCGATAGTAGCTATGGTGCCGCGAGCGCGGTAGAGAAAGCCGAAAGCCGCGCCCGTATTATCGCCGGACAGGGGCAGAGTATATCGGCCTGTCGCATTCGTGGCCGCAACTTCTTCGGTTGTTGCTGCGGGGTTGTAGTGCATAGCCAGTCCCTGTATAACGACATTGTCGTCCTTATTCCCGCCGAGTCCTGCGGGGGGAACAATGAGGTTCATTCCTGTGGGTTTGTTGTCAGTAATATTCCCGCCGTGTTCAAATTCGACCTTCATGGCCTCACTTACTTCACGGTGAACGGATCCCCAGTTCCAACCGCGAGCTATGATGTTTACTCCGGCATTTGTGGAAATTACTGATGCAGAGGTGGAAAAATCGAATGAGGAAGGTTCTCTCTGTTGTGCGTGTAAAGAGCAACAAAAGAATAGAAAAAAAAGGACAATAAAAGTTATGGGGCGCATGGAAATGCTCCTTGATAAGAGGTGGAAAAATGCGATGAGTAAGTAATAGGGTCAGTGTGTCATTATCGCGCTATCAGGAACTGTGCAGTTTGCACTGTCTTGCCGTTTCGGAGCCGACAAAAGTAGATGCCGGACGGCAGTTGTTCCACCGCAAGCGGTATCGTGTGCTCGCCTGCCTGAAGTATCTGCTCCGGTAGAGCGTACACGACCTGTCCAGTTGCGTCGATCAGGTCGATCTCAACACGTTGTGTTGAATGGAGGGAAAAGAGCATCATCGGGTTGGTTTCTGTAGGGTTTGGCAGCACTCGTAGCGCAGAAGCTTCCTGCTGCTGCTGTTGTACATCTGTGGTGGTCGTGTTGAAGCGGTAGAGGCGGACAACACCAGCTCCAGCCCCAGCCGTAACAATAAATGCAGAATCTGGTGAAATGGATATTCCCTCTGCCCCAGGGTACTCCCGTAGTACTGAACGAGAGTCCATGTCCCATATCTTTATTTTTTGCTCACCGGATGTTACAAGGTACTTTCCACCTGCCGTGATACGTACAGCAGCGAAACCAGGATTATGGTCGCCATACCCAGATCGAAGAGTATCAATGGGCTGCTCATGGAGTGTATCAAAGACCCCAAGTCCGATTGGCCCGATATTGGCAATGCAGAGGCTTGCATCGGGCGTAGCAACACATGCCCCGAAGGCATGACTCCATTGGTGGACAAGGGTGCTGTCGCCAGTTCGGCGCAATTTCATGCTTCCTCCCTTGGAGTAGAGAATATAGTTTCCATCGGGGGAGAACCA
>DLHF01000033.1:99524-100569 GCA_002483085.1 Ignavibacteria bacterium UBA7675 | reverse complement strand
TGTATTCTAGACAGGGGCCTGTAGCTCAGCTGGTTAGAGCACACGCCTGATAAGCGTGAGGCCGGTGGTTCAAGTCCACTCGGGCCCACACCTAAGAAGTCAGGCGGTGCCGAACAAGAAGATCGGCGTTGGCCGGACAAGTCCGGGCCCATAGCTCAGCTGGGAGAGCGCCTGCCTTGCAAGCAGGAGGTCATCGGTTCGATCCCGTTTGGGTCCACTGTTGAGTGTTGGAGCGACGATGAGTTGCTCTGATGCAATTGAAACAAGAAAAATTCTGTTCTTTGAAAGTAGAGATGCAAAATCAGAAGTGGTGAATACTACGAGTTAACCACGGCAAGATTTTGGAGAGGAAGCAATCACACAAGTATGTCATCCAATATGATATATAAAATGGTGTATGCGGTGTGTAGCTTGTTGTGTGTACGAAAGTGCATGCGATGAGTAAACGCACTGTATCATCGAGTCATACCGACGCGAGCCGATAGAGAAAGTATTCATACTTATTTATCAGTCTGACAGTAAAGTACGACGGCGACCATGGGATAAAAGATAACATGGTAAGATATAAAGGGCATACGGTGGATGCCTTGGCACAGATAGGCGAAGAAGGACGTGGTAACCTGCGAAAAGCTTCGGGGAGCTGGAAACGAGCTTTGATCCGGAGATGTCCGAATGGGGCAACCCACTGCGAGTCATGTCGCAGTACCCTGCAAAGGGAGCAAACCCTGGGAACTGAAACATCTAAGTACCGGGAGGAGAAGAAAACAAACGTGATTTCCTGAGTAGTGGCGAGCGAAACGGAAAGAGCCTAAACCGACTTCTTTAGGAGTCGGGGTTGTAGGACCTCAGAACGCTACTTCGCGTGATAGTAGAACGGCATGGAAAGGCCGGCCAGAGAAGGTGAGAGCCCTGTAAACGAAATCACAAAGAGAGCAAGAGGGATCCTGAGTACCGCGGAGCAGGTGAAATTCTGCGGGAATCTGCCGGAACCATCCGGTAAGGCTAAATACTCATCTGTGACCGATAGTGAACAAGTACCGTGAGG
>DLHF01000033.1:11163-99509 GCA_002483085.1 Ignavibacteria bacterium UBA7675 | reverse complement strand
GTGAGGGAAAGGTGAAAAGCACCCTTCAGAAGGGAGTGAAATAGTACCTGAAACCGTATGCTTACAAACGGTGGGAGCGAGTCATTGGCTACGGCTGATGAGGAGTGACCGCGTGCCTTTTGCTTAATGAGCCAACGAGTTACTCGTCACATGCAAGGGTAAGGTTTTGAGAACCGCACCCGCAGCGAAAGCGAGTCTGAATAGGGCGTATAGTATGTGGCGGTAGACGCGAAACCGTGTGATCTATCCATGGCCAGGATGAAGCGCGGGTAACACCGCGTGGAGGTCCGAACCGGTGCGGGTTGAAAACTGCTCGGATGAGCTGTGGATAGGGGTGAAAGGCCAATCAAACTCGGAGATAGCTCGTACTCCCCGAAATGTTTTTAGGAACAGCCTTGTGTTAGTCTGCCGGAGGTAGGACCCTGATAGGGCTAGGGCCGTCACAACGGTACCAAACCCTGATAAATTACAAATACCGGACAGATGATGCGCAGGAGTGAGGCAGTGAGGGATAAGCTTCATTGCCGAGAGGGAAACAACCCAGACCATCGATTAAGGCCCCCAAGTGTATGCTAACAGAGAAAGGAAGTTGAGTTGCTGTGACAACCAGGATGTTGGCTTAGAAGCAGCCATTCATTTAAAGAGTGCGTAATAGCTCACTGGTCAAGCGACTCGGCGCCGATAATAATCGGGACTAAAGCATGCCGCCGAAGTCATGGACTTCAGTAATGGAGTGGTAGGGGAGCATTCTATATGCGTTGAAGGTGCTGGGGCGACCCGTGCTGGAGCGTATAGAAGAGCAAATGTTGGCATAAGTAACGAGAAAACAAGTGAGAATCTTGTTCGCCGAAAGTCTAAGGTTTCCTGAGCTACGTTCGTCGACTCAGGGTTAGTCGGCCCCTAAGGTGAGGCTGAGAAGCGTAACTGATGGGAAGCAGGCAATTTGCAATATTCCTGCACCGCCAAAGATGTTAAACAGAGGGACGCAGAAAGGTAGCTTCACCGGCTTAATGGCTATTCCGGTGAGGTCAACTACGCTGCCGAGAAAAGCTCTGTGTATTGTCAAGGCGACCGTACCGCAAACCGACACAGGTAGACGGGTAGAATATACTCAGGCGCGCGTGTGAGCCGTGGTTAAGGAACTCGGCAAATTAACCCCGTAACTTCGGGAGAAGGGGTGCCGCAGCAATGCGGCCGCAGTGAAAAGGTCCAAGCGACTGTTTAACAAAAACACATCTCTCTGCAAACTCGAAAGAGGAAGTATAGGGAGTGACACCTGCCCGGTGCCGGAAGGTTAAGAGGAGAGGTCAATCCGCAAGGGTGAAGCTTTGAATCGAAGCCCCGGTAAACGGCGGCCGTAACTATAACGGTCCTAAGGTAGCGAAATTCCTTGTCGGGTAAGTTCCGACCTGCACGAATGGTGTAACGATTTGGACACTGTCTCAACCACGGGCTCGGTGAAATTGTGGTTCCGGTGAAGACGCCGGATACCCGCATATGGACGGAAAGACCCCGTGCACCTTTACTATAACTTATCATTGGGTTCGGCTAAAACATGCGTAGGATAGGTGGGAGGCTATGAACCGGGATCTTCGGGTTCTGGGGAGCCACTGGTGAAATACCACCCTTGTTTTAGCTGGATTCTAACCTGGTGGTGTGTAACCATAGGGACAGTGGTAGGCGGGTAGTTTGACTGGGGCGGTCGCCTCCTAAAAAGTAACGGAGGCTCTCAAAGGTTCCCTCAGCACGGTTGGTAATCGTGCCTCGAGTGTAAAGGCAGAAGGGAGCTTGACTGCGAGACAGACAAGTCGAGCAGGTGCGAAAGCAGGACTTAGTGATCCGGCGGCACTGAATGGAAGGGCCGTCGCTCAAAGGATAAAAGGTACGCCGGGGATAACAGGCTGATCTTCCCCAAGAGTCCACATCGACGGGAAGGTTTGGCACCTCGATGTCGGCTCATCGCATCCTGGGGCTGGAGAAGGTCCCAAGGGTTCGGCTGTTCGCCGATTAAAGCGGTACGTGAGCTGGGTTCAGAACGTCGTGAGACAGTTCGGTCCCTATCCTATGCGGGCGGAGGATACTTGAGGGGTCTCGTTCTTAGTACGAGAGGACCGGAATGACCGGACCGACGGTGAATCTGTTGTTACGCCAGTAGCATTGCAGAGTAGCCATGTCCGGAAAGGATAAGTGCTGAATGCATCTGAAGCACGAAACCTGCCCCAAGATGAGGTATCCCAGCAGAAATGCTCTAAGGACCCAAGGAGATGACTTGGTTGATAGGCTTTACGTGGAAGTGTAGTAATACATGCAGCGGAGAAGTACTAATAGTCCGAGAGGCTTATCATGATCTTTTATCCGATGTGTCACGCCGTACTCCTTCAGACAACGGCGCGTCGGTATGACTTGTTGATGCAATGCGTACACTCGTGCGATTGCTCCTCTTCTCTACTTGTATAATAGAGTAGTAACAGAAAGTTTACGGTGGCAATAGGACGGGTGATACACCTCTTCCCATTCCGAACAGAGTAGTTAAGCCTCGCTCCGCCGATGGTACTGCATGGGTAACTGTGTGGGAGAGTAGGTAGCTGCCGATTTTTTTTCCGAAGCCTCAGGTGCAAGCCTGAGGCTTCGGCGTTTTAAAGAGCTTTAAAGGGCGCACCTCCTCGCGTGCTCTACCCATTCTATTGCCACCCTCCAAGCATGATTGACTCTACCCAGAACACCAAATGTTGATCCAGTACTGATGGGTCATACTTTACTCCCGCACTTTTCTGCTATATGTGACACCTTGCAAGACACTTTCCTCTAATCAAATGTTCATTCTTACCTTTATATAAAGTTTTTTTGTGGAAATTTTACTGTGTAACTGCCAACATCCATAAACTATGCACGCTTTTTATTCACTCTTGCTGTGTTGCGCCACTGTTTTTACAACGGCTTCGGCGTCTTTCGAGAAAAAATCAATGGAGTTTCGCTATCCCGATAGCGATGTTGCAATCGTTGCTGCTGCCGATGACCTTGGCGAAATACAGGAAGAGTGGCGCGGGCGGGATTATTACTACCTCGCTACTACTAATAATGGTATCGCTTTCTCTGTGCTCTTTTTCAAACTCAGCGAGCAGGACTTAAAAGGACTGGCCAAAATGCGGAGTGGAATGCCCGATGTTCCAGAAGTGAGCCCGATCTATCCCTTCACATATTTCTCTTTGAATAATAAAATGGCTTCGGATGAAGCCATGAAGGAGCAATGGGGAGATTCACAGGGAGACTTTCTATACAGGCAAGCCCATATAGCCAAAATTGGTGGTATGCCAGTAGAGCAAAAAAACATGTATGCTTATGGTATGCTATACACCGACCTTTTTGTGGCTGTGCATATTTCTAAAATGATGTGTACTCCCGAAGATTCTACGGAAATACGAACAATTATTGAATCTGTACAAAAAAAGAAGTAACTATTGTCCCAAAAGCTGTGTCCAGAAACTATCGCGTATATTGCGAGCTCTTCAATTGATAGCTATACATCTTCGATGATTGTACGATAAAGCCCTTGTTTACCTAACTCGAATATCCACAAAACTACAACCACATTTTTATTTACGGGTGTTTTATGCTGAAAAATCATAGTTCTGTTACCAGCCATGGTGCTTTTATGAGCAAAGTTCTTCCGCTCTTTTTGATGCTTATTGTTCTTACTTCCTGTAAAGATGATCCTGTTGCACCCCTACCGGTAGCCGAAAGCGACCCTGTTATTTTTGCCATTCAGCCCGATTCTGCCTATCCGGGTGATGAGATTGTGATTACAGGCGAACATTTTAGCCCGATTACATCGGCCAATGTCGTGACATTCACAGGTGGGAAGCAAGGTACAGTTGTGGCTGCGTCGTCGACAGCCTTGGTAGTAGTGATGCCGATGGAGGTGGAAACGGGAAAAATTCGTGTGGCTGTTGGTGGGAGAATGGGCGAAAGTCCGGAAAATCTGACTGTTCTGGAAGCCACTATAGCAGTGAGTTTTGCTCCGCTCACCCCGGCAAAAGTAGCAGTAGGAGATACTATACAGCTTGAGAGCAGAGGAATAGCAGACGATGCTACCAAGGTCACGGTAAAGTTTGGTGCTGCAATTGCGGAGCTCGTGGCGCTGACTGCCGATGGGGGCGATGGATATGTTCTTACAGTGCGTGTACCAGCAGGCGCAACCTCTGGTCCGGTGACACTTCAGGCGCGCGGAAAAACTGCTGTGACATCGCGACAGATAGAAATTGTAACGCGATTACTGACATACAAAAACTGTGTTGTCGAGATCGCTGGCGTGCGTGTGCAGGTGGATGAACATAAGATATACAGGCACTATACGCATGCTGATACTGGCACAGTTGTGCACGAGACTGTGATAGATACAACATACTGGATGGATTTTTCACTGGCTCTTGATACACGCAACTTTTTGCCGCCGTATGAGAATCTTCAGCAGGGATTCACCGGCAGCGAGTACAAATGTCTTTATTCAGTATTTGAACCGATTGAGAAACGCACTTCCAAGATGATAAAACTCGTGATTGATTCCGATGACTCCGCCCTCATTTTTCTATACATCGACAATAATGACACCCCCAGCTTTAAAGGTGGCAATAGCAGCACAGCGCAGACTGAGCGCAAGAGCCTTATGATAAGCAATCAGCATTCTCCTGCCAGCGCTTCCCATCAGTACGAACTGACGGGTGATGATGTTCGGTCTGCTGTCGAGCAGCTATCCTACTCAAAAACATACTGGTGGCACCAGAACACGAGTGGGGATGAAGAATCGTTCTCTACGTCTATAAAAAGCTATGAGATTCCTGCGTCTGCCAAGATAACGATCCGATTTTTTGATTAGCAGAAGTGTAGATTCCGAACCTACAACCGTAGAAATTGTAGTTACAGACTCCGTAACCCAACTTCTTGATGAATAATACCAATATGATTTAAGAATTATCTGAATTACGAGTCGGCATCATCGATTCCCAGTAGGTGAGTTGCACAAGTGCGTGCGGATTGTCCCAGTATCGTCTTAAGGTCTGAAGCTACGCTAACGGTTGCTGATGATTTTATACGCATAATATCTGAACACCCGTGCCCGCTCTGGTTTGTCAGGAGTTTTCATGTCGTACCTGCGGGCTATTCCCCGATCTTGATAGTACTTGCCGGTGATGCGGAGCGTGTTGGTGCTGTTCTCGAAAAAGCTTTCCGGAATGATTATATCAGAAGAAGCAGGCTCGATAAAAATACAATCCTCCGGCTGTAGTTCATAGTCCGGTGCAGAGGTATGAGCCGCATCAGGTAGCCAGTTGGCGCAGTCACATGCCCAGCGGATATACGATACTTCTATTGTTTCTTCATGGTTCGACAATATCTTTGGAGTATCGAACACTGTAATATGCTGTTGTGTAAGCTGCCACGCAAAGACAGTGGATATCCCAATACCCACACCCGACAACAGGGCTACAGATAGACGCAGGAATTTTTTCATCAGGATAATATAGCAGAAAAAAACATAGCAACATTGCAGCCTATAGTTGAAAACCAGTAGGCAGTAGGGCTTTGCAGAAATAATGCGCGGACAAAGCGAGTGTACCCGCAATCACTATATGGGGCTACCGCGTTATCAGTGCTTTCTTTGTCTGCCCCACGCAATGAACGCTGCCACGACGGCAAAAAAAATATTGATGCCAATTTGCGAGGCTTCACCTCTTGCAATGTGGAAAATACTCGCGGCTGTCATCAGAGCAAGAGTACCGTAAGCTGCATACACTGTAAGTACGGGTTGAATGCGAAGTAGAGCAGGTGCGATCAATCCGATACCTGCCAGTAAATCCAAAACACCTGTCAGTTGGACCAATCCTGTGTTGCCTGCTGCCCACGCCCACATTTCAGCTAATTGGTCGGCAGGTTGAAACAGTTTCATTGTAGCTGACCACATAAAAGTAGTAGACAGCAGTACTTGTGCTATCCACAGGAGAATGTTCATTGTCTTTGATGTTTTTTGCTCGTTTGCCATGCCTTATTTCCTTTTGGTTCTCTGTTCACGTATCATAACTTGTCCTCTTCTGTTAATGCAAAATTATCTATCTTTACTATTCAAATGATAGTACTTCCTTGTTGGATAGCACTATCCAATGAGGAAGTAATGTGAAACCATAGAACAGAAAAGACATGCTGTCCAAAGGTGGGTGTCCGAAAACAATGCTTTCAATAAAGGATGCTCTTGAAGCGGTTGAAGGCAGGTGGAAATTGCTGCTTCTGTTTGCGTTGTCCGAAAGACCGAAACGGTTCAGACAGCTTGCAAGGGAAGTCAGTGGAATCACCGACAAAACACTGTCCAAAGAACTGAAAAATCTGGAAGCAAATAAGCTCATTCGCAGAGATGTGTATGATACCTTTCCGCCGACGGTCGAGTACTCTATTACGCCCCATGGTTTGTCGCTTGAAAAAGTGCTTGATGAACTGCATTTCTGGGGACTGGCGCACCGCAGGGAAGTGTTGGGAAAGTGAGCAATCCCGCAGGCGTAATGAAGTGCGTTGTACGCCCGCCCGCCGCGTGGTTTGCGGCCCTTTGTTGCGCTGGCAGGCGGCTGGTGGTCGGACAACCACAAGTCGGTAAAGACGCCTTCCGAGGCGTCTTGTGCGACCGGTGACAGCGACCATACGGCAGAGCCGCCCGGTACGGGCGGCTCGATTCAACGACGCCCGTGCCACAGAATTTTTTGTCTGGACTCTACATCGGTACTCCTGCATGGCTGATACAATAGACCTTTCTGATAAAAACATCAAGTGGCTGGAACCTTGGGAGCCTCTGCCGGAAGCGAAGGCTGCTTTTTTTGAACACGAGCTCAGGCTGGAAGTCATTGAAGGGCATTCTCTCTGGCAGAAGGAGGTCCGGGTCATAGCCAGAAGAGTGGACAGAGATGATGTCCTGTTTGCTTACAGAGATGAAGGCGGTTGGGGATGTGCAGTTGTCCATCTCACGTGGCGGGGACAGGCCGAGTATCATCCGAACTGGCCTGCCAGTGTTCTTTTTGGCGATATACAGGAATGGGCAGAGCGCGGTATGGCACCTGATCACGAAGACTATTTCTTGTAATTCCGGGAATGGTATTCCAGACAGCTCTTACAAGCAGAAAGCCCCTGCACATTGCTGTACAGGGGCTTTTTTCTAATCCTGTGGAGATGGCGGGAGTTGAACCCGCGTCCGAAACGCGTATCCGGTAGCCGCTACATGTTTAGTCGCTTTACAAAATTGGCCTTCGCTTTGTCCAAACGACAGGAACTGCGTTGGCTATCGACAGAAAGTCAGGCATACAACCCTATCGAACGATTGTACACCGGCCCGTCAGAATCTACACCCGGAACGGCAGCAGACAGGCGTGCCACCGGCGGATGAAGCTGTTTAACCCTAATAAGCGAAGCTTAAATTAGGCAGCCATACGATATGAAGTGTTGCCACTTGTAGTGTTACCGGTTGTATTAACGTGCACCACCGATTGAGCACGACATGCTGCTATCCGCATGACTTCATCCCGTCGAATCCGTTACATCCCCGTCTATTTTTATTGCAGTACATCTTACCGTTGATTATCCTTACTGCAATTCGTAACTTGGAGACGTCCCGCGATTAACTCTATTGTGGATATACCATGAATTTTCTTGAAAAACTCCCCCAAATCCGCGAAATGGCAACGCTTCCCACTGTTGCCTTCCGTATTCTGGAAATGATTGACGACCCCGGAGCATCGGCTCAGGAGATAGCGCGGCTTATCGAAACCGATGCCCCGACAACAATGAAGATTATCAAGGTTGCGAATTCTTCTATGTATGGCGTGCGCTCGGAAATTACGTCGATCCAGCAGGCTATTATCAATCTCGGTCTTAACCGTATTTCTAATATTGCTGTCAGCGTTGCTCTCTTTTCGCAGTTGTTTAATGCCTCGGTGCAGCAAAGCGCCTTTATGCACGAGTACTGGCGCCATTCCTGTGCCACTGGTATTGTGGCGCGTACACTTGCAGCTAACCTAAAGGTGAATCTGAATGACCGCGAATTTGTAGGTGGCTTGCTCCACGATATCGGCAAGATGGCCATGATCCAGTATTTCTCGGTTGATTTTATTCAGGTGGTCGAGCTGGTAGAGCGCGAGCATATCTCTGATGTGGAGGCCGAACGCCGGATTTTTGGTGCTGATCACAATCAGGCAGGCGAAATACTGGCGCGGCAGTGGCAGCTACCCGCCGATCTGCGCGATGTGATCACCTATCATACCGATGTGAGCCAGGCCGAAAAGCCATCCGAGCTCTTGGCAATTGTTCGTATTGCCGATATGCTGAGCGAAATCTGGGGCGCCGGTATCCACGAGGGTATTCGCGAGCTGGAGCTGGAACGCGAAAAAGTGTGGAATATGTTGTGTGTAGCCCGACCGTCTCTGCGCGAACTCGATGTTGAAGTGTTCACTTTTGAGCTCGAACAGGAGTTCAGGAAGGCCGAAGAATTTATCCAGACGATGGTAGCTCCCTCGTAGCACTGGTTCGCTGCTCAAGTTGTTGTCGCTGTCGCCGGTCGCATGACCGTTGCGTGCAGTGCATCCCTTTGCGCCTTTGATGCAGGCGTTCTATTCCGTTGGTTATCCGCATTTGACGTTTCTGTTCTGTGCCCTGTGTGGAAAAGCCAGTCTCACGTTGCACAAAGTAGAATGGTGCTCGTCGGTTAGGTAGTACTGTATCCGTTGTTCGCCAGAATACTGCTTTGTATAAGTTCTTTTATCACCTCCGCAGTTCGCGGGGCAATCCGCTGTAACTCAGGTTCTGCTATAAGTCGTCTCATTCCGTCGCTGTCGTCGATATCGTACCATTCAGGAAGCGCTACCGAAGAGGGACTACGCTGCCGGATGGCTTGCCAAGTTCGCGTAAACACTGTCGTGTTGCTGTAGTCGCTACCGAAAAAATATTCGGGGTGGACATCCGCAAGCCCTATAAGGTAAAAGCCCCCGTCGCACGCCGGGCCGAGCACTGCGCGTGTGCCAGATGCTAAAGCCTGTACAGCGGTGTCGAGAACAGTGTCGGGAAGTGTTGGGCTGTCGGTGCCGGTCATAATTGCCGGGAGGAGCGACTGGCTGTGAGCGTCGAGAAATGCGTTGAGCATTCTGTCGCCAAGAGTATCACCTTGCTGGGGGACAAAGGAAAGAAGGGGCAGGGAAAGAAGAGTGCGGAATGCTTCGACGCTCTCGGGAGGTGATACATACACAGTGACGGGGTGCCCTCGCCGTGCAAGTCGCTCTATCGTGTCGAGCATCATTGCCTGATAAAGCTGTGTGCTGCCTTGTGTACCCAGCAGAGGAGCTAACCGTGTCTTGACACGTCCTTCCTCTGGGTATCGGGCAAATACAATAAATGAAGGTACCAATGCCGTTGGATGTGTAGATTTTCGATGCCGCAGAGACAGCCGTTGGAGCACATCTCTGCGGCAGCAATCGATTGATGATCACCGATGTTGTCTATTCTACCACTTCTGCCCGTTCTCGTTCATATCGCCGTTCACGCGGTTCGCGGGGCGGGGCTATCTTACCCGCATGCCGCAGTGCATTCAGGTCTTCGAGCGACATTACTCCATAGGTAGAGTTCTTTTCGTAGAAAATATGCACTTCGTCGCGGAAGATATCAATTTTGAACATCTTTCCCGTGCCGTCTTTTGTGTGCAGCAAGGAATCGAGCGGAGGGTAATTTTTCAGTGCGCTTACGTAGTTGTCTATCTCGTACAGCAAGCAGCACTTCAGGCGCCCACACTGGCCACTGAGCTTATTGGGATTGTTTGCAAGGCCCTGAACCTTTGCATGTTCGATAGTAATATATTCAAACTTGCTCAGATGGGTTGTGCAGCACAGCTCCATTCCACAGATACCAACGCCACCAACGCGGCGTGCTTCCTCGCGCGGGCTGATTTGCCGTAGCTCGATGCGCACGCTAAAGATAGAAGCTAAATCTTTGATGAGCTCGCGGAAATCCACCTGCTGCGGTGCTGTAAAGTAGAATGTAAGGCGATTGTGGTCAAACTGCCATTCGCAGTCGATCACTTTCATATCTAAATTGAAAGACTTCACGCGTTCGCGGCACACCGAAAGCGCTTCCTGTTCGGCTTTGCGATTGTCCTCCTGGCGGCGTTCGTCGTCCTGCGTAGCTTTTCGCAGCACTCTCAGCATGGGGTCGCGGCCCTCGTAGGCCACATCAATACGGCGGCGGGCATTGCGCCCCACTGAGCACACACGGCCAGCATCGGAGCCGCGCTCTGCTTCGACGATAATCAAATCTCCAAGTGCAATGGGCAAGCGTTTTTCATTGAGATAAATCTGGCGCTTTCTTCCCTTGAATTCCACTTCGAGCACTACATCGAAGTCCGGTTCCTTCAGCTTTTCGATGCCATAGCTCAGTTCATCTGCTGTGTCGGCGTTTTCTTTTGTGCCGGAACCACAGGACTTGCACGCACCTTCTTTTTTGCCTTTGCCTGTGGGCTTCCCGTCTTTGGAACCACAAGCAGTACAGTGCGATTTGCGGTTGCGTAAGCTGCCAGCTACGGATGTTTCTGCTGCCGAAGCAAGCTCGTCCTGATGGTCTATCTGTATGTGAGACAAGGTAACAACATTACCCATAAGCATTTCCTGAATGTACTGACGTCTTAATTCGCTGCACGAGGCAGCGACGGAGTTGTCAACGAGGGAACGACCGGCACCCGAATATTGCCACTCACAGCTCTATCGACGCTGTACTAAAAGCGAGCGAAGGTCGAGAGCGAGAGTTGTGAGCAGTAAGCCTATATCCACATTGCGCCGGACGAGTTCAATAGAGCGTTCAATAGCTGTAGCTGCTCTGTCGAGCGGCGTATGAGCAAAATTCTTTACGAAATTTTGCAAGTCCGTTACCTGATCGATGTTGATTATGACATCGATGTTTTGCGAAACGGATAGCGCATAAGCGTCGCGCAGCCAGAGCAGGAGCAAAATTAACATTTTTTCGATGCGATTTCTGTTTTTATCTCCTGTCATAAGCTCGATCTGGTGCGAAAGCTGTAAAATGTAGTTTCGCTGTTTGAGTATGGCTCGCAGCAGGCTTACGATCTCAGCTCGCAGCTCCGTTAGGTCGTCGTTGAGCAGCTCGCAGGCTTTGGAGTAGCTTCCATCAGCCAGCCGTGCGATAAGCGTGGCTTCTTCTGTAGCTACGCCCAATCGCGCAGCCAAAGCGTCGGCGATGTCCTGATCGGGGAGCGTGTCGCAGCGGATTTGCTGGCATCGCGAGAGAATCGTAGAGATAAGCTGGTCGCGCCGCGATGTTGTAAGGATAATGGTGATATTGGCGTTTGGTTCTTCTAATGTTTTCAAAAAGGCGTTTGCCGCCTCGGGATTCATCGCATCAGCTTCGGAGATAATCACAAATCTGCGCCCGCGCTGGGTAGCGCTCATAGAAATGTTCTTTTTGACGTCGCGCACCGCCGCTATGCGTATCTGCGTAGCGTTGGGAATGGAGATGTTGTAGTATGGGTTCTCCGCTTTGGCTTTGAGCTGATCTTGGATAATTCGTATCTGGTCGTCGGTGAGCTTCAAAATAGACGAGCCGGATTTCCCGTCGTCGGACTTTGCAGCGGGCAGTGAAAACACGAGCTGGATGTTGGGATGCTGGAGCACAGACGCCTGATTGCAGCTTTTGCAGGTATCGCACGCTTCGATAATGCCGTCGCGGTGAACTGGTGTGTCGCAGTTCAGTGTTTTGGCAAATTCAAGCGCCAGCGCGTCCTTGCCGATACCTTCCGGACCCCAGAAGCAGTAGGCGTGGGCAATACGCCCCTCGGCGATTGCGCGCTGGAGAATATTCTTTACTCGGTATTGACCAATGACTGAAGACCAGGGCATGTTAAACAGGGACAGAGGCACTGTGCGGTAATAGAGTACCGCGTGCGTTGTAAAAAAACTTTAAAAAGGCTAAATTGCTGTTCTTGCGCCGCGCTCCGTCCTTCCCTGAAGCGGTAATGCGCGAGTCCATGCAGATGTGTAAGGCGGGCCAGACCAGACGCTGATGCTCGTGCGCGGCAAAGATACACAATGCATGTATCAGTATCAACGAAAGACAACAGCAAAGAGCAGGGTGGTCATCGCTGCCGCTGCTGTGCGTTCCTTATCGGGAAACTCCATTTTACAGGGTCATACATGAAATCAGCGAAAACATCGGCAAAAGCTCCGGCGAAAACAAAAAGTACACGTAAAGGCGCTGCCGCAGACCTCAATGGTACGAGCAATGGCACTGCCCGGCACAGTGTGTATGCATACGTTACGAAAGAGCAGATCATCAGCGATTACCGCATTGCCAACCAGAGCAGGCACGCAAGCCTTCTCGGCAGACGCGAAGTGCTGACCGGCAAGGCCAAGTTCGGTATCTTTGGCGACGGCAAGGAAGTAGCTCAGATCGCTCTTGCTCATTCTTTCCAGAATGGCGATTGGCGCTCGGGGTACTATCGCGACCAAACGCTGATGTTTGCGCTCAATATCATGACTATCCGCGAATTTTTTGCCCAGCTCTACGCTCATACCGATGTAGAAGCCGAACCGGCCTCGGTGGGACGCCAAATGAATGGCCACTTTGCTACGCGCTTGCTTCATCCCGATGGAAGCTGGAAAGACCTGCTCTCGATGCCGATTACCTCCGCTGATAGCTCGCCCACCGGGTCGCAAATGCCCCGCCTTGTAGGGCTTGGCTATGCTTCGCGCCTGTATCGCGAGCTGCCCGAACTACACGACATGACAACATTTTCAAATAATGGCAATGAAGTCGCTTGGGGAACAATTGGCAATGCGAGCACCGCCGAGGGTATGTTCTGGGAATCGCTGAATGCTATCGGTGTTCTGCGCTCGCCTGTGGTGATGTCTATCTGGGACGATGGTTATGGTATTTCTGTGCCCAATAAATACCAGATTGCGAAGGAAGACCTCTCGGATTTGCTCAGCGGCTTTAAAGCCAGAGAAGGTTCCGACGAAGGATTCCAGTTCTACACTGTGCGCGGCTGGGATTATCCTGCATTGGTAGAAACATATGCCAAAGCATCACGCATCGCCCGCGAGACACACCGGCCTGCTATTGTGCACGTTGCGGAAGTTACACAGCCGCAGGGACATTCTACATCGGGTAGCCACGAGCGCTATAAATCGCCCGAACGCCTGCAGTGGGAACGCGATTTCGACTGTTTGATCAAGATGCGCGAGTGGATGATCGCCGAGGATATCGCTACGCCAGAGCAGTTCGAAGCATGGGACGAAGAAGATAAAAATCTTGTTGCCGATCTGAAACAGCAGGCATGGGATGCCTATATCGCACCGATACGCAGCGAAATTGCAGAAGCCGCAGGGATTATCGATACTATGGCTGCTGGCTCGCAGAATGCCGCAGAACTACAGCGCATACGCCAGGAACTGATGTCGATACGCGAGCCATTCCGCAAGGACACCATGGCAGCCATTCACAAAGCGTTGCTCGCTGTGCACCGCGAAGATAATCCCGCGCGTGCAGAGCTCATCCGTATGCGCGATGCTTTAGATCAAGTGCAGCGCGAACGCTACAGCGACAACCTTCATACAGAAGGAGCAGAAAGTGCACTGGCCATACCAGAAATTCCTGCTGAATACCATGATTCGCAAGCTGTCACCGGTTATCAGGTGATTAATGCTTGCTTCGACGCGGCACTTCGGCGCGATCCGCGTGTGCTGATCTTTGGTGAAGATGTAGGGCATTTGGGTGATGTCAACCAAGGCTGTGCCGGTCTTCAGGAGAAATATGGCGAACTCCGCGTGTCCGATACTGGTATTCGTGAGTGTACAATTATCGGGCAGGCTATTGGCCTTGCTATGCGCGGCCTGCGGCCAATTGCTGAAATCCAGTATCTCGACTATATTCTCTATGCGCTCCAGATTATGTCCGACGACCTCGCTACGCTTCGCTGGCGTACACGCGGCGGGCAAAAAGCGCCGGTGATTGTTCGCACGCGCGGCCACCGTTTGGAGGGCGTATGGCACTCAGGCTCGCCAATGGCGGGAATTATCAATCTCGTGCGTGGTATGCACGTGCTTGTCCCGCGCGATATGACACGCGCTGCCGGATTTTATAATACGCTGCTGCGCTCCGACGAGCCCGCTATTGTCGTAGAAGTGCTCAACGGCTACCGCCTGCGCGAGCAAATGCCGTCCAATGTCGCCGATTTTACGCTGCCGCTTGGTGTGCCGGAAGTAATCCGCGAAGGACGCGATGTTACTGTAGTCACCTACGGTGCGAGCTGTCGCGTTGCAATAGAAGCGGCAACCATGCTCGAACAAACTGGCGTGGATGTGGAAATCATCGACGTGCAATCGCTGCTGCCATTCGATATCCACGGCAAGATCGTGGAGTCGCTTAAAAAGACCAATCGTGTGCTGTTTTTCGACGAAGATGTGCCCGGCGGCACGGTGTCCTATATGATGCAGGAAGTGCTCGAAAAGCAACATGGCTACAAATGGCTCGACTCGGAGCCGCGCACGCTTGCTGCTCAGCCCCATCGCCCAGCGTATGGAACTGATGGCAACTACTGGTCCAAGCCGGAAGCCGATCATGTCTTTACCGCTGTGTACGATATCATGCACGAGGCCAATCCGAAAAAATATCCGATGTTCTATCGGTAAGCTGGACAACGCAGCATTGTATTCCTATGGAGGCGCCCCACTCGGCGCCTCCATAGGCCTCTTTAGCGAATAATCACTCATAACCGTGCCCGCATTCCGCTGTTGCGCTCTTCGGAATGGTGTGATTGAAAAATACAGTTCACCTTCCCACAGGCGAGATATGAACCATAGCCATGTCACACCCGGAAGATTGTTTTTCATCCTTGTTGCCATTGGCCTGTTGTTCGCCGCTTGCAAAAATGAATCCCGCAGATATTACACGTATTACCCCACGCAGTATGTGCTTGTTATCCACAAATACAAACCGGACTGATGCCACAGATGCGTGGAATTTTCCTACTCAACCTTTATGGAGCGTTTATGATCAATACCAGACATTGCTGCCGCCGACTTTTTCTACCTGTTCTTGCAGTCCTGATTGCCGCCTGTAGCGGGAACAAAGAGCCTCAGCCTTCGGGGCCGTCTGTTCCCAATCAGGCTTATGAGATTGTCTTTTCCTCGAATAGCGAACAACCTGCGGCACTCTATAAAGTGGATGAGGACGGCAGTAATATTCGGCGGTTGGTGCCTGTGAGAAACTATGCAGCTACAAGCCCGTCGGTGTCTGTCGAGGGTGAACATATTTTCTACAACCTTGCTTATGGAGTGGGGAGCAGCTTTCGCCGTATGAAGGCAGATGGTTCCGATGATGTGGAACTTGTTTCGTTTACTTATAACGTGACGTATCCCAGAATCTCTCCTGACGGAAAATATGTTGTCTACGAATCGCGTCGCGATGGCAATGATGAAATTTATGTAGTAGACGTGGACGCCGGTACTCACCACAGGCTGACGTATAACAACACCTACGACAATGAGCCAGTCTGGACACCGGATGGAAAGATCGTCTTTACGTCGATGGTAGAGGGGAAACGCAATATCTTTATAATGGATCGGGATGGCGAAAATCTGCGAAACCTGAAAAAAGATACTTCGATGATTTACCTGGCTCCCAGTATTTCACCCGATGGTCGCAAGATCGCCTTTATGAACTTCTTCCAGATTTATACCATGAACATCGATGGAACTGATAAAAAGCAGATCACCGACTCCGGTATGCAGGACAATATCTCACCGGCATGGTCGCCCGATGGCAAAAAAATTGCATTCAACAGGAAGTTTGGCAAGGGATGGGATGTCATGGTGATCAATGCCGATGGCACCAATGAACAACGGCTGACCTTTGATAATGATTTGTACAACAACACCCCGGTCTGGATTAAAAAGGCAGAGTAACAGAGTAACATAGCCTGAAAAGTTTGAAGCGATGATATCTGTGGCACGGGCGTCGCTGCGGCGCCCGGTTGTCGCTGTCGCCGGTCGCAAGTCCGGCTCGTGGTATCCTGCCGGTATCGCTATTCCAGTTTCCGAGAGCCTTCGCCCATCTGCGATTTCCCAACCTCTGCCTCTGTACTGTGATCTTTCACTGCGATAGAGGTCGAACACCACGCGGCGACGCGTAGCGCATCATTCCTATGATAACTGCTGCGCGGTGCAGAGGCCAAGCGCCGGAGCAAAGACTGAAGTGCCAAGATTGGCTGGAAAAGCTCTTGTACTGCGTTTTTTTCTCGAAACGCGAGGTGGTAGCGGGCTGCAAGACAAGAATTTTTCACCCGGAAGATAAAAGTCTGCCGCTCGGTCTGCTTTTTTCATAATTTTGAATTTTCCCGGCAACAATTTCACAAAGATAGGATCTCTCGTGAAAACCCGTACAACATCTGCAAAAGGCAAACCGTTGCGCCATGGCAGCGGCAAGAAGGCTTCATCCGATATTCCGGCAGTACAGCCGATGTCTGCACTTGGGGATGACGACAGAAAAAAACTATTCCTGCACATGCTGCAGGCGCGCGAATTCGATATGGCCATGCTGCGCCTCTACCGCCAGGGTAGGGCATTTGGTGGCGTGTATTCGCAGATTGGCAATGAAGCAACAGCCGTTGGCTCGGCGTATGCAATGCGCATGAGCGATGCACTGTTCCCAATGCACCGCGATATCGGCGGGCATTTTGTGCGCGGGCAGTCGCTCGAAGCGCTCATGCTGAACCACACGGCTCGCGTGGGTAGTATGATGCGTGGTACCGACGGGACAGGGCACTATGCAGACGCGTCGAAAAAAATCTATGGTAATGTATCGCACCTCGGCGCAATGATTCCCGTGGCAGCGGGCTATGTGCTGTCGTCGAAAATGCGCGGTGAAGACACTGTAGCTATGACGTATATTGGTGATGGTGGCTCGCAGGTGGGTGATTTTCACGAAGCCATGAACTTTGCAGCAGTGCAAAAACTGCCGCTTGTGTTGATTGTAGAGAACAACCAGTACGCCTATTCTACTCCCAACAGCGAGGAGTTCGCCTGCACACGGCTTTCCGACCGCGCTATAGGCTATGGCTGTTTTGGCGAAACCATAGACGGCACCGACGTGGAACTTGTCTACGAAACATGCCGCCGAGCAGTGGAGCGCGCCCGAGCAGGCGAAGGCCCGTCGATTATCGAAGCTGTTACTATGCGCATGCGCGGCCATGCCGAGCACGACGACGCGCGCTATGTGCCGAAAGGACTGGTCGATGAGTGGGAAAAGCGCGATCCTATCGCTTTGTACCAGGAGTCGTTGCTTCAGCGCGGAGTAATGACTGAACAGGAGATCGCCGATCTTCGCAAACAGCTTTCCGAAGAGATGAACAAGGCAATCGACGACGCAATGGCGCTGCCGTACCCGCCTGCTGAAGAAGGAAAAAAGCACGTATTTGTTGACTGATCATACTAAAAAATCTGCCGCAGCAAGGTCGCAGACCCCGTTGCCGGTAATTTCCAGGACTCAGAAGAGACTTCCTCTATATTATGCCTGTTTTAACGTTTCTCGAAGCCATTTCCGACGCACTCCGCTATGAGATGAAGCGCGACGAGTCGGTGTTTATGCTCGGCGAAGATATTGCCGAATACGGCGGCGCATTCAAAATTACCAAAGGATTCTTGGAAGAATTTGGGCGCAGCCGCGTGCTGAACACACCAATTTCCGAAACAGCTATTCTCGGCGCCGCAATTGGTGCAGCGCTCAATGGCATGCGTCCTGTCGCCGAAATGCAGTTTATGGACTTTGTCACTAACGGCTTCAACCAACTCGTCAATGTTGCGTCGACAACGGCGTATCGCTGGGGAATGGGCGTGCCGATGGTTGTGCGCGGGCCCGCAGGCGGCGGCGTGGGCGGAGGTCCGTTCCACTCGCGCAACTCCGAAGCGTGGTTTGCTCATACGCCTGGCCTCAAGGTGGTTTATCCAGCTTTTCCGGCAGATGCAAAGGGTTTGCTGATCTCCTCCATCCGCGACAACAACCCAGTGGTGTACTATGAGCACAAAGGGCTGTACCGCAAAATCCGCGAAGAAGTGCCCGAAGGCGAGTACATTGTACCGCTTGGCAAAGCGCGTATTGTGCGCGAAGGCCGCGACGCCTCGGTGATTACCTATGGCAGTATGGTGCACGAATCGCTTGCAGCAGCAGAGGATCTGGAAAAAGAGGGGGTATCGGTAGAAGTAGTAGATATTCGCACTCTTATACCATTCGACGAAGAAACTGTGCTCGCCTCAGTGCGGAAAACTAATCGCGTGCTGATTGCCCACGAAGCCACACTTACCGGTGGGTTTGGCGGTGAAATCGCTGCGCGCATTGCCGACAGAGCATTTGAATACCTCGATGCGCCTGTGCGCCGCGTAGCCTCGTTCGATAGTCCGACGCCGTTTGCACCGACTATGGAGAAAGAAGTGCTGCCCGACAGGACAAAAATTCTTTTTGAATTGAGGAATCTTCTCGCGTATTGACACTGTTATAGAGCCGACCTTAAGCAAAGTATTGCCGGTTACGGCACAAGTTTTTCTTTTTTTTCTATTTTCTAAAACCCGATTCCCTTGTAAATTGCGAGGAAATCGGTTTTTACTCAACAGGAGCACGCTATGTCGCGAGTACTTTTTACAGTATCGTACGAAATTCCCGAAGGCAATCGCGCGAAGTATCTCGAACTCGTGTCTAAACTGAAGGACATTCTCAATACCGACGGCATCAGCTACAGCGTTTTTGAATTGGAAAAGGGACACAACCAGTTCCAAGAAGTGTATATTTACCCCAGTGAAGAGGCATACGAAGCATCCGACGATGCAGACAATGCTGAAGCTGATGATCTGATCCAGCAGATTTACAGCATGGTAAAAGACAAAAAGGCTCAGTACGTTCGGGCTACAGAGATATAAAGCAAGGCACGGAACATGCTTATTGTAACGACCCCTTCAATCGAAGGAAAAAGAATTGTACGCTACCTCGGTTTAGTGACAGGCGAAGCGATTCTGGGCGCCAATATCTTTAAGGATCTGTTTGCAGGCATTCGCGATATTGTGGGTGGGCGTTCGGCAGCATATGAAGAGGAACTTAGCCGGGCCCGCCACATCGCTTTGTACGAAATGATGGAGCAAGCCCGCTCGCTCGGGGGCAATGCCGTTGTAGCTGTTGATTTAGACTACGAAACTATTTCGCCCGGCAGCGGGAACATGCTGATGGTAAGCGCTTCGGGCACTGCTGTAGTTATCGAAGAATAGCGCTGCTTTGCCCGCGTTGGAGAGCCTACTATGAATGCGTCAGTTGCAGTAGCGGTTATTCTGTTCTGTACGTTTTTCCTGCGGTTCTGTATTCTCTCACCGCTTCCTCGCCGCCCGAAGCCATGATATTGCACAGTGAATCGCTGCGCGTGCGGTTGTAGCGATATGTCGGTTCGTCTATCTTTGCGATGGAAACATCGGCTTCGTAGGCGCGTGCGTACAATGCTGTATCATCGCCAAAGGCAACATCGGGAAAACCGCCGATTGCAAGTGCTACGCTGCGCCGTATTACCATTGTTCCTGCTACTACACAGTCGCTGATATGGATGAGCTCTCCGGGATTTTCTATGTCAGGTACATATGGATTGCCGATCACTTCCACACCGCCGTATAAAAATTCTACGTCTGGATTTTCGCATAATATCTGCTTGCGAATGCTTAGGTGCTCGGTGGCGTAAGTGTCGTCGGAGTCCAGAAATGTTACAAACAGACCGCCCGATGCCAAAATGCCCGCATTGCGCGAAAGCGCTTGACCCCGGTTGCTGTGGTACATCGAGCGTATGCGTGGCGACCGGTTGCAGTATGCTCGGATAATTTCTGCTGTGGAGTCGCTGCTGCCGTCGTCTACAATAAGGCATTCCCAGTCGCGCTCGCTTTGTGCAAGCAGCGATTCTATAGCTGCTCCGATGCTGTCGGCGCGGTTGTAAGTGCACATGATGACCGAAAAGAAGGGCATGTAGGAAGAATACGGAGAAAGCAGAAGATCGTGTATCATAGCTGTAACCGGAAAGCTGCAAAATGCCTCTACAGATGAGTTGCCAGGTCGTGGCGCGTCTTTACTCTGTAGCAGAATGAAAAATCTCTGTAACTTTGCAAATATAGCGAATTGAATGGTAGTGTATGGTATTCCGACCGGAGCGGGAGGAAACCGCTTTACGGAGACTGCGATGGATACTGTAATGGATGCAATAGGATTCTGGACGGCATGTGCCACCAACGGCCTCGTGTTCGATAGAGAACAGATGCGCCAATTTGAACGGTTTCACGATGAGTTGGTAATCTGGAACAAGCGAATCAACTTGGTTTCCCGCCAAGACCTCGACAATATTTACGAACGGCACATTCTACACTCGCTTGCAATTCTGAAATATGCGGCGATACCGCCACGCGCGCGCTGTATGGACGTTGGTACTGGCGGAGGGTTCCCCGGTATCCCTCTGAAGATTGCTCTGCCGGAAACGTCGATGCTGCTGGTAGACTCGATTGGCAAAAAAATCAAGACGACGGGGATGCTCGCCAAGCATACCGGACTGCGTAAACTCGATGCTGTGCAGGCGCGTGCTGAAACTCTTGCCGACGAAGCGCGTTATCGCAGGGTGTTCGATGTGATAACTGCCCGTGCTGTAGCGCCATTAGTGCAGCTTATTTCGTGGGTGGAGCCGCTTCTGAAGCCGGGTGGGCAAATTCTGTGCCTGAAGGGTGGGAACCTGGATGCCGAGATCGAAGAAGCTGTGAAAAAATTTCCCGGACTAAAGGTAGAGGTACACCAGATTGTAATGCGAGGTATTGTCTGGTTTGAAGAGCAGGAAAAGAAAGTGCTGATTTGTACGTTTACAGGGTAATCGACTGTTGAAGCCGGAACTTCTCGCGCTTCTGGCAGGCTCGGTTGCTTTTGAGATTACACCGGAATACTATGAAATATATTGTCCCTCTTCTGGCCGCGCTTGTGCTCGTGGCCAGCGTGCGCGAATCTATTGCCCAGAAACCGGCCAGCGCTGTAAAGCTCGCACGCCTAAAATACACAGGTGGTGGCGATTGGTACAATGACCCGTCGGCAGAAGTCAATCTTCTAAAATTTGTGCGCCAAAACACAAATATCAATGTCGACCCTGTGTACGAATACGTCGATCTTTCGTCCGATAATGTGTTCAGCTATCCGCTGCTTTTTCTCACCGGTCACGGCAATATCAATTTCACCGATGCCGAGGTAAAAAGGCTGCGTGCGTATTTAGAGAACGGCGGGTTTCTTTACATCGACGACGACTATGGCATGGATAAATCCATTCGCCAGGAGATGAAAAAAGTATTTCCCCAGCAGGACTTCGCCGAATTGCCGTTTTCGCACGGCATTTACTCGGCGCATTTTCAGTTTAATAGTGTTCCCAAGACACACGAACACGACAAAAAGGCTCCGCAGGGCTTTGGCCTGTTTCACAATGGCAGGCTGTGTGTGTATTATACATACGAGACAAATCCCAGCGATGCTTGGGCCGATCCGGAAGTGCACAACGATCCTCCAGCTAAGCGCGAAGAATCGCTCAGATTTGGTACGAATATTATTGTTTGGGCTCTTACACATTGATCTGAAAGCTGTGGGATATGGGCACGGGCGTCTTTGCTCGTGCGGTGATTACAAGCTCGTCCGCGCACTGTTCTTAGCGTCCTGATGCGCGAATGACGGGATGAACTCCACGCGTCGGCGGTGCAGCGCGGTGCAGAGACCACAGCACGGACAGAGGCCGAAGCGTTGCAGACCGCACGTGTCTACAGCGCTATGGAGCAGACAATTCTCTTATCCATCAGACAGATTCATTTTTTATAGACCCTATGGGAACGTATCAAGCACTCTATCAGGAACTCGTCCACAAATTGCGAGCGGTGAGGCGTCGAGAGGTTCTTCTTTCGTTGTCTGCCGGGCTGCTGTGGGCAGTGGCTATCTCACTATCGCTACTGACGATTGTCACTGTTGTGGAGGCTATTGCTTATGCAGGTACGGCCATCCGCACAGGACTCTTCTTTACATGGCTGCTCGGCTCGCTCGGTGCATTTGGGTGGTTTGCCGTGCCGCCGCTGTTGCGCGTGCTGGGCATGCGCGGGCGAATGACCGAGGATGAAATTGCTTTGCGCGTAGGGCGAAAGTACCCCGACGTGGACGACAGGCTGACCAATGCACTGCAATTGTACCGACTTACGGAGCAGCCTGCTGGAATGTCGCCGGAACTTGCTCTTGCTACATTCAGTAGCATTGGCTCGCGGGCTCGCGCGCTCGATTTTTCTGTCATCATCAACCGCGAAGAACAAAAGCGCAGCCTGATAGCCTTTCTTCTCGCTGCTCTGATGGCCGCGATTGGCTTTGGCGGCTTTTCCAGCAGTATGAATCCCGCTCTGTACCGCCTGCGGCACTTTAGCGAAGCTTTTGTACCCCCCGCTTCGTTCTCGTTGGAGATTGAGCCCAAAAAAGCAGATGTACTGCGCGGTGCCAACACTGCGGTTGTGATAAAAGTACATGGTGCATTCCCCTACGACTACGTCAACTTGCGGATACGCGAAGAGCAGCAGGAAGAGTTTGATACCTATACCGTGCGGCCCGATTCCGCAGGCAATTTCCGCTTCGAGATACCCGCTATCAAGCGCAGCGTGGAATTCTACGCCGAAGTGCCGTGGTACACTGCTGTAATTTCTTCGCCGCGCGGCTCTATTAGTGTGCTAGACAGACCGGACATTCGCTCGCTGTCGGGCAGTGTGACATCGCCTTCTTACACGCGCCTCGCCTCGCGGAATATTGATGAAAACTCCGCCGACATTGTAGCCCTGCGCGGCTCGGTGGTAAGCCTGCAAATTATTGCCAGCAAAGATCTTCGCACGGCGGAAATAGTTCTACTCAAAAAAAATGGTGTGTCGCTTGCCTCGGCTGATACGACGCAAGGCCATGCACAAGCACATCCCACCAGTGCGGTAGACACTGTCGTCGTGCCCATGTCGGTAGCCGACCGCCGCGCCGAAGGGCGATTCGGCGTCACCTTCAATGGCGAGTATTTTGTGCGTATTACCGACAAAAGCGGGCAGAAGAACGAGGAGCCTATCCACTATGCGGTGACTTCGCTTTCGGACGGTTATCCCACGATTGCTCTTATCGAGCCTACGGCTGATGTAGAAGTAAACGAGAATGCTATTTTGCCTGTGCGCGTTGTGATAACCGACGACTACGGCTTTTCCTCGCTGCGCTTGAAATACCGCCTTGTGGAGTCGCGCTATGGCAAGCCCGAAGAGCAGTACCGCACAGTGTCGATTATAGCGCCTTCCACCAGCCTTGCTGCTGAAATTCCCTATGTGTGGGATCTCAACAAAGTAGGTATATCGCCCGAGGACAAGTATGAGTTCTATGTAGAGATTGCCGACAACGACATTGTCAGCGGTCCAAAAACTGCTCGCACTGGCCTTCTCACAGTGCGCCTGCCTTCGCTGGATGAAGTATTTAAAGAAGCCGACAAAACACAGGAGCTCGCACAAAAAGAATTAGAGAAAATTCTGAAAGAAGCGGAACAGGTAAGAAAAGATGTGGACGAAGTAGCGCGCGAATTACGCAAAGACCAGCAGAAGGATAAGCTGGACTGGAAAGAGCAGAAAAAGATAGAAGAGATTCTAAAGAAGCAAGAGGAGTTTCGGCAGCGCGTAGAGGAAGTGCGCCAGAAGCTGTCCGAGATGACAGAGCAATTACAGCAGAACCAGGCTATCACGCCCGAGACACTGCAAAAGTACCAAGAGCTCCAGGAGCTCATGAAAAAGGTCGACTCGCCGGAATTGCGGCAGTTACAGCAGCAGATGCAGAAAGCGGTAGACCAAATGTCGCCCCAGCAGATGGATCAGGCGATGAAAAACTTCCAGTTCAACGAGGAGCAGTTCCGCCAGAGCGTGGAGCGCACGATGAAAATACTGAAGCGCACGCAGGCCGAGCAGAAGACCGATGAATTGGCTAAACGAGCGCAGGAATTGGAACAACAGCAGCGCGACCTGCAAAAGCAGATGGAGAATACCAACCCGAGCGACAAACAGAAGATGAGCGAACTCGCCCAGAAGCAAAAGGAGCTCCAGGAAGAACTCGACAAGATCAGCAAGGAAATGAAAGACCTAGAACAGCTCATGAAGGAAGTAGGCGACAATATGCCTATGGACGAAATGCAGAAGGCGATGGAAGAGCTTAATAAAGAAGAAACCCAGGATGCTATGCAGGATGCTTCGCAGCAGATGCAGCAGGGAAATAAGGAACAGGCGCGCCAGAACCAGCAGAAGGCACAAAAGAACCTTCAGAACTTTGCCAAAAAAATGCAGCAGATGAAGCAGCAAATGCAGCAACAGAACTCGCAGGAAGCAATGCGCCAGATGCGCCAGTCGGTGCAAGATATGATCGACCTTTCCAAGCGCCAAGAGCAGATGAAGGAAGAAGCGAAGTCGATGGACTACAACTCTGCACAATTCCGCGAGCAGGCTCAGAAACAGTCGCAAGCACTGCAAGACCTGAACAACATTGCTAACAATATGATGCAGCTCTCTGAAAAGTCGTTTTCCGTTACTCCAGAAATGGGGAAAGAAATCGGCAATGCGATGAAGGAAATGCAACAGGCGCAGGAGCAGCTTTCTAACCGCAATGGCCAGGGGGCTTCTAAATCGCAGGGTGAAGCGATGGGCTCGATGAATCAGTCCATCATGCAAATGCAGCAGGCGATATCGCGTATGCAGGGCGAAGGCCAGGGGCAAGGCGAGGGCCAGGGGCAAGGTCAGGGCAAAGGAAAAGGCCAGGGGCAGGGCTTTATGCAGCGTCTGCAACAAATGGCTATGGAGCAGCAGATGCTCAATCAGGGTATGAAACAGCTTCAGGGCCAAGGCGAAGAGGGGCAGGGGCAAGGCGGCAAAAGCGGGAAAAACGGTCAAGGCCAGGGCGAGGAGCTTGGTCGCCTTGCTGGGCAGCAGGCAAAACTTCAGAAATCGCTCGAACAGCTTGCCAAAGAGCAAAAAGAGTCGGGCGGTGAGAAAAAAGCTCTTGGCGACCTCGATAAACTTGCTCAGGAAATGCAGGAAATTGTAAGCGATATGCGTACTGGTAAGCTCAATTCGGAGACGATACAGCGGCAGGAACGCATTCTCTCGCGCTTGCTGGACGCTACACGCTCTACACGTGAACGCGATTTTGAGAAACAGCGGGAATCCAACAGCGGCGGCAATGTAACACGGAATAGCCCGGCTGAGCTCAATCTTGATACACAGGAAGGCCGCAACAAGGCATTACAGGAGCTTTTGCGCTCTATTCAGCAGGGATATACAAAGGACTACGAGGCGATTATCCGCCGGTACTTCGAGGCTTTGCAGCGCAACGACAGCATGAAATAAACCGATGTCTACAGATATGTCGCCGGTTCCGCAGGACGGAGCTGGCGACAGTTGTTTTACAACCTTCGGCCAACTGCTATGAACCCACTATTTCGCGAAATTACAGCGCTTCCTACTGAGCAGAATAATCCCGCTTCATCAGCTATCGACACGGCGGATACACAAGAGATTCTATCTATCATCAGCAGCGAGGATAGCCGAGTGGCGCCTGCTGTGCGCGAAGAGCTGCCATTTATCGCCAAAGCTGTGGACATGATTGTGGCGGCTTTTACGGCAGGAGGACGCCTGATCTATGCTGGAGCCGGAACGAGTGGTCGCCTTGGTATTCTCGATGCCTCAGAGTGTCCGCCTACCTTTGGTACGCCGCACGGTATGGTGCTGGGAATCATCGCCGGTGGTTCCGATGCCGTTTTTCGTTCGCAGGAGGGGGCAGAAGATCGTCCGGAGAGCGGAGCAGACGATGTCCGCGAGCTTGAGGTTGGGCCGAATGACGTTGTCTGTGGTATTGCAGCTTCTGGGCGAACGCCCTATGTAGTGGGCGCTCTGCGCGAAGCAAAAACACGGGGGGCAGGCACGGTACTTGTTACCACTAATTCGCGTGAGCAATTGCAGAGGCTTGGCATTGCTGCGGACGTATTTATCTGTCCGAATGTGGGGCCAGAAGTTGTTACGGGCTCCACGCGGATGAAATCTGGTACGGCTCAAAAACTCGTACTCAATATGCTCACTACTGCGTCGATGATACGTCTGGGCAAAACCTATGGCAATGTCATGGTGGATTTGCAGATGACCAACGAGAAGTTGCGCGAGCGAGCGCGCCGCGTAGTGATGGAAACAACGGGTACGGATTACGACACTGCATCGGCGGTGCTGGTTTCTGCTGGGGAGCATGTAAAGACTGCAATTGTCATGCTGCTGGGCGATATGGCATACCACGAAGCAACCGCATGTTTGCAGAAAGCAGGTGGCTTTGTACGCAAAGCTCTACAGAGTAAATCGCCTACGTGATACACTTCCGAAAGTGGTTATTCGTTACCTACTGGTAAGAATATAGTTAGGAGGTTTGTATGATTCAGGACAGTCAATCAAAGATCGAAAAGGCTGGTGAGTATTTACGGCAGGCGTATCAATCGCACATGACAGGGCAGATAGATAAAGCCATTGAGCTGTACACGCTTTCCATCGGATACCACCCCACAGCAGAAGCATTTACTTTTCGCGGCTGGGCTTATAGCCACGAAGGGAAGTACGACAAAGCGATAGAGGAATGCATACAGGCTATTGAAATCGATCCGGCTTATGGCAATCCATACAACGATATTGGAGTGTACTTGATCGAGATAGGCGAGTACCACGAAGCTGAACGCTGGCTCTATAAGGCTTTAGATATCGAAGGCTATGCAACACCGCATTTTGCCTTATATAATCTGGGGCGTGTGTACGAGCGGCAGGGCAAATGGTTTGAGGCTGTAAAGCAGTATAAAAAGGCATTTGAAGTCGACCCGAAATTTGCTGTGTCTGAGATCGCTCATGAGCGACTACGGGCGCGGCTGAACTGAAGACGGGATTCCCCCGTTTGATTTTCTAACTTCCACGCTACTTGCAAAGGCGGACCCCAGTCTGCCTTTTTTTATGAATTTATTCTTAATCGCCGTTATTGCATTTCTCGATATTGCCAACGGGGTGCTTGTCAGAGAGTGAGCGGCATTGCGAAGATTGCCCGCTTGGGTGTGTCTATTCCCTGTGTTATTGCGATAGGTTATTGCGATATTGCCAACGGGGTGCTTTTCAGAGAACTCGTGTTGCTATGGAGATCGTCCGACGTAGCGTTGAGCTTGCTTTTGCGATGGGTGCTTCCGTCTTCGGCCCGGTGCTTTGTCTCCGCACCGCGCAGCATAGCCGCCGCGTGGCTTGCGATCTGTATCGCGAGGGGGGGGGGAAGCCATCCACAGAAACCGCATGGTGAAACTGCTGGCAAACCGTTTCCTCGGGCGGCTGGCAATTGCCCTGCAACTATGCGGAGAAGGTTGGACAACGTTGCAGCGGTATTGCAGCGCGGTGCGGAGACAAAGCACCGGGTCGAAGACAGAAAGCCATAAAAACATCTTTATTTGATAGATTCCCGAATGGACAACGGAGGAGTAGATTATACAAATCCGGTGCTGCGCGTATCCTGCTACTTGACCTCCAAGCGAAAATTCAATTGACTTTGCACGATCATGCACATAAATTCCGGTTTGCGATTATCCACCTTCATACTACTGCTATGGCTTTTTTGACGATACCAGAATTGTTTCAAGGCGTTGTGAAAACGTATGCCAGAGATCGCCGTCCGGTATTTATGCGGAAAGTGCGGGGGAGCTATGAAGCTATTAGTTATACAGACTTATTAGAAAAAGTAGAAGCCTTCGCTGCAGGGCTCTACAAGATGGGAGTTGTAAAGGGCGATGTGATAGGCATTGTTTCTGAAAACAGGCTCGAATGGGTCGTGGCAGACATGGCAATTGCAGGCTTGGGCGCTGTAGACGTCCCTGTTTTCCCCACGCTGACCGCCAAGCAGGAAGAATTTATTTTTCACCACTGCAATGCGCGGGTAATTATTGTCTCGAATCGGTTTCAGTTTACGAAAATTTTGAAAGTTCGCGATAGCCTTCCCGCGCTCAAGCATATTATTATCATGAATGACGACGTTGATACCGACGACTCCATGGTACGCCGCTTTTCTGTTGTAGCCGAGGAAGGGCGGGAACACATGAGTGCCGACCAGCGGCGAATGTGGTTTGCGCGGCAATGCGAGGACGTGCAGCCAAGCGACCTTCTTACAATTATTTATACAAGCGGGACAACGGGCGAGCCAAAGGGGGTGATGCTGACGCACGCCAATCTCGTTGCTAATGTCCAGGGTGCTTCTGAGGCCATCAAAATTACTCCCAAGGACGTGATTTTATCCTATCTACCGCTTTGCCATTCCTATGAGCGTGCAGCGGGCTACTACACCGTATTTGCCTGCGGAGCCACTATTGCCTTTGCAGAATCGATAGAAACGGTGGTGGAGAATCTCAAAGAAGTGCACCCAACAGTAATGACAAGTGTACCGCGCCTGTTCGAGCGCATCCGAAACCGCGTCCTTGCAGAAGTAGAAAAAGAAACGCCATCCAAGCAAAAGATATTCCGCTGGGCATTCGACATTGGCAAAGAATACTACAAAACCGCGCAGGCGGGGCATGTCCCAACAAGCCTGAAGCTCAAGAATACACTAGCCGACAAGCTCGTATTTGGAAAAATACGCGAGCGCATGGGTGGCAGGCTGCGTTTGTTTGTATCTGGCGGTGCCGCATTGCCACTAGAGGTAGGAGAATTTTTTCTTTCGGCAGGGCTGAAAATTATCGAGGGATATGGGCTGACCGAAGCGTCGCCCTGTATCGCCGTAAACCGCGTGGAAGATATCCAACTTGGAACGGTGGGAAGGCCGCTGTTCAATGTGCAGGTGCGTATTGCCGACGACGGTGAGATTCTAGTTCGGGGGGACAATGTGATGAAGGGATACCTGAACAGCGATAGCGCTACGCGCGAAGTGATTGACGGCGAAGGATGGCTGCACACAGGCGATATCGGTATACTTACCAAAAGCGGGCACCTGAAGATCACCGACAGGAAAAAAGATATATTAGTGAGCAGTGGTGGAAAAAATATAGCTCCGCAGCCCATTGAGAACGCTTTATCGCAGAGCCGTTATATAGACCAAATGGTATTGATCGGCGATAGGCGCGAGTACTGCACAGCCCTCCTTGTACCCGACTTCGACGCCGTGCGTGTCTATGCCGACGAGAAGGGGCTATTGTACAGCAGCAACAGCGATCTCGCTGCAAACAGCGAAGTCCACCGGGAAATACAGCGGGACATCAACAGACTGCAAAGCGATTTTTCGAAGTACGAAAAAGTGCGTAAGTTTGCGCTTCTCTCCGAGCCATTCTCCGTAGAGAACGGCGACATGACACCGACGCTCAAAGTGAAACGTCATATCGTCGAGCGAAAATACGCCGGACTTATCGACGCCCTGTATGCAGGGGACGAAGAGTAGGAGGAGCTGGATACCCGGCTACTCACTCTGTACACTGCAACAGCAGTTGCGGCTTTTTATGAAACTTTACAGACAACCTACACACTCATGCAAACATTAGAACAGGCGCAGGACATCATGCGCAAGGTCAAAGATCTGAATGCTGTTTCTGCCGTTCTCGGGTGGGATCAGGAAGTGTACATGCCCAATGGTGGAGCTGAGGCTCGTGCTGAGCATATTGCTACCATAGATACATTATCGCACGAAGTGCTTACGAGCACAGAAGCCCGGCGTGTTGCCGATGCTTTACGCAATGAATATAATACGCTCAGCGAAGACGACCGCACTATGATTACGCTGTTTCTCCGCGATCACGACCGCGCGGTAAAGCTGCCGGATTCGCTGGTACGCGACACTTCACGCGCGCAATCGCTGGCGCAAGAAGCGTGGAAAAAAGCGAGATCAGAGAAGAATTTTTCTGTGTTTGCGCCCCATCTCGAAAAGCTCATTGGGCTCAAGATCAAAGCTGCCGATCTGTATGGTTACGAGGAAAATCGCTATGATGCACTTCTCGACCTGTTCGAGCCCGGCATGAAGGCGAGCATTATTCGCCCGGTGTTTGAGCGCTTACGCGCAGGTACTGTAGAACTGCTCGACCGTGTAAAACCCGTGAGTGAAAGTGTGAACGACAATATTCTGCGCCGCAGCTACGAGCGCGAGCGGCAATTAGAATTCGGCAAAAGCATTATCAGCAAACTCGGATTTGATTTCGAGCGAGGACGCGTCGATCTCTCTGCACATCCGTTCTGCACAAATTTTGCCCCAACGGATGTTCGCCTTACTACACGCATACACGAGAACGACCTGCGTTCCTGCCTGTTTGGTCTTATCCACGAAGCGGGGCACGGTATGTACGAGCAGGGCATTGACATGAAATACTTCCGCACTTTTGCTGCCGAAGGCACGTCGATGGGCATCCACGAGTCGCAGTCGCTGTTTTGGGAGAACGTCATTGCTCGCACAGAGGAATTCTGGCAATGGGCGCTGCCGCAGTTAAAATCGGTATTTCCCGAGCAGCTTGGCGACATCACAGCGCGCGATTTTTACCGTGCTATCAACGTTGTCGGGCCGTCGTTTATCCGTATCGAAGCCGACGAGATGACCTACAACCTGCACATTATTCTTCGTTTTGAGATTGAGGACGGGCTTATCAACGAGCGCATCCGCGTTGCGGACATTCCAGAGATTTGGAATGAGAAAATGCGCGAATCGCTTGGCATTGTACCCAAGGACGACGCTGAGGGATGCTTGCAAGATGTGCACTGGTCGTTTGGCGGCTATGGTTATTTCCCATCGTACACGCTTGGCAAACTGTATGCAGCGATGCTCTGGATGCAGCTTCAGCAAGACATGCCTGCTGTGCGCTCGCACATAGCTACAGGCGAGTTCGCGCCAATTTTGGAATGGCTGCGCACGAATATCCACCAGTACGGCAGAACACAGACCTCCGAGCAGATCATAACGCGTATTACTGGTCGTGGTCTGACTGAGGAAGCCTTCTTATCGTACATTGGCAGTAAAGTAAAAGATGTTTATGGATTAGCCGACTAACAGGCTGAAATTTTGTTGCTGAAGCAATTTTTGCTTGCCTTTTGAGCAAAGGAATACTAATTTCGTATTCTCTTTTGCAGGCCAACCTAGCTCAGCTGGTAGAGCAGCTCATTCGTAATGAGCAGGTCGTCAGTTCGAATCTGATGGTTGGCTCCGAGAAAAGCCCCTTAATCGCGAGATTGAGGGGCTTTTGCGTTTTCCGGAAACTAAACAACCGAAATTTTGAAGGCTCTACACTCAAATGATATCAATAGAGTCTTGATTATTTGCAATGTTTGTTTGAAATTTCAGAGTTAGCTTACTTGAATCCAGTACCAGTTCCGTTCACTATTATTGTGAAAACACTGGACGTATTGTAGGTTCTCTTTTTTCACTGAAAGGTAGGGTATGAGATTAATAAGATCATTCCATCAGGAAGTTCTTTTCGCGTGGGCGGTTCTTTACCTTCAGGATGATAGGTTAAGAATCAATCTGCAGGCTCTGCTTGATCATGCTTATAAAAGAATGCAGGAAGGCGAGTCTACCAGAGAATTCTTTCCCTCTTTAATGGATACCCTTTGGACATTGCGACTGAATATTTTGCGTTGGGCGGCGACTCGGGGAATGGATATGAGCAGTGAAATGGCGGATGTTATTCAGTGGCTTGATACATTAAAGACTGATTCGGCGGCTGTAGAGCTTTTTGATAGTATTCAAATTGCTATGGAGGCGAGTGGGCGGGTTGTAGCTCAGTTTATTGAGACTACATCAGTTGCGGAGGAAATGCTTTACGTTCCTGATGAAATCTTTTTGCTAAAATACAGTCAGTTGCGGGAAATAATTAAACTTACTGAAACTCCTTACCGTAGTGATGTTCTGATTAGTGCGATGGAGGCTTCTCTGGCATTAGAACTTGGTAGTCTTATCGCAGTAGATATTTATGCTCAACGAATACCTGTAACGTCAGAACAAGTGGCTGATCTCACAGTCTTTATTCGCTCGCAAACATCTCTGTACTGTTCTGCTTCTAGCAAGCTAATTGATTTTATCTCGCAAGACATGGTTAAATCGCTGACAATGACAAACCAATGGCCTTCATTTGTAAACGATATGTTCGGGTGTATGTCAGATGCACCTATCTCTCGTTATGATGAAGGCGATTATGAAACCAGAGCGGAGCTATTATAATGTTCCTGCTTGATACTAACACCTGTATCTTTTTTCTCAATGGTTCATCTAATCCAATCAGAGAAAATATAGAGAATCATAGCCCTGAACAAATAGCATTATGTTCCGTGGTGAAAGCAGAGTTGCTATTTGGGGCGCTAAAAAGTACGAGGGTCGAGCAGAACATGGAGAACTTACAGAAGTTTTTCCAGCCCTTTAGAAGTTTTTATTTTGACGATACAGCAGCAGATACATATGGTCAGATTCGAAGCTCGCTGGAGAGGCAGGGGACAAGGATAGGTCCAAACGATCTTATGATAGCCGCAATAGCGGTTAGTCGCCGAGCAGTACTTGTTACTAATAATGTACGAGAATTTAGTCGTGTACAGAACCTTGAGATTCAGGACTGGACATCGCAGTAAGAATTGTGAAATACTCCCATATATTAAGACCAGAATGCCGTGAAGATAGGTTTAGTTTGCTTGTTACACTACCGATCTGTGGTTCTCTTGGAGCCTGTATAACTCCGCCGACCTGATGCGACCAATACCCTGATGCGGTCGTCGATGATTGTAATACTGAAAGTATCGTGCCAACCCTTCAAACAACTGTTTAGCCTCCGAAGCAGGACTCAAATAGACATACTCGTATTTGACACTGCGCCACAGCCGTTCGATGCAGACATTGTCGATAGCTCTACCCTTGCCATCCATGCTGATGCGGATTCCCTTGCTCTTCAGATAGTCCACCCACAAGGCACAGGTGAACTGACTGCCTTGGTCGCTATTGACAATTTCAGGTGTGCCATAGTCGGCTATCGCTTGTAGTACACGCCGCTGCGATGCACACCCAACAGATCGCACTGGCGACGAACGCTGAAGGATGGATATAATACTCCCGGAAATTAGAACCTGATGTTAAGTTCGTAAGAATTCAACAAAAAGGAAGGCTCAAATGAAATTAGTACGCCGACAGCATGGTGCAGAATTCAAGGCGAAAATAGCAATATGAAGCGTTACAGGAACGGCAATCAATAACGGAGCTCTCCGAAGGCTCTCGATGGTATAGAATGTTACCACCGAGGCGTATAAAAAATAATCGAAAATAATCAGGAATTTAGCAGCTTGCTGGATGAATTCACGTGCATTAGGGCAGAAGAGAGGGGCACAAGGAATTCAATCATATTTAATTGGGATAAACAGACAATGAGGAATTGCTTTTTACAAATAAAAAATAGCTTGTTGTTGGTGGTGTTCCTTGGAGCTTCCTGTAATGGACAGACCCCAGAAAGCCAGACCAAAAACAACATAAACTCAGAAAGGAACATTGAGCAACATCCTACAATAGTGCGAACACAAGGAACGCAAAGTGGAACTGTGAGGTGTGAGCTGCTCGACAACGACGGCAATGTATGGTTTAGCATAAACGGCGAAGGTGCTTACCGCTATGATGGAAAATCATTTACTAATTTTACCACTAACGATGGATTGTGTAGTAACAATGTGAGTGCAATTATTCAGGATAAATCAGGGAATATCTTGCTCGGAACTAATAAAGGAATATGCAAGTATGACGGCAAAAAGTTCACGACATATCCTGTGCCCGAGACACTGATCATCACTTGTATGCTAGAAGATAAAGACGGTAATTTATGGTTCGGGACGTGGAGAAACGGAATCTATCGCTACAATGGAAAAACACTGGATAATTTCCTGAGCAATAACGACCACAAATTTAATCCTGGAAACGGTGCTCAACTCATTTTCGACATTCTACAGGATAAAAACGGCAATGTATGGTTTAGCTCTTGGAATGGTGGCGGTGTGTGGAGATACAACGGAAAAGATTTTAAAAACTATGTTCCTCCTGATGAGTATTATGAAACCAACCAAGACAAAAGAAACATCCACAATCCAGAAAATACACTGACGTATTCTGCACCGCAAGACCATATCACCGATGATATGATTTTTTCGATAGCAGAGGATAAGGCAGGAACTCTTTGGTTTGCCACAAGAGACCACGGAGTATGCCGTTACGATGGCAAAATATTTACAAGTTTTGGGTCAAAAGAAGGTTTTTCAAGTAGAGGAGCCTACGCTATTCTGGAAGATAAAAAAGGCAATCTCTGGTTTACGACAGAAAAAGATGGCGTATGGTGTTATGATGGCAACACCATTAGAAATTTTACCAAAAAGGACGGACTGGTAAACAATGCCGTAGTAAGCATAATAGAAGACAAGGAAGGTAACTTGTGGTTTGGTACGAAATGGTTTGGACTAAGCCGTTATGATGGTAAAACTTTTACGACCTTTTCTGAATCTGAAAACTAAACAACCCAATTACAGCGACGACCATTTGGCGAAAAACTATGGCAATGACGTTTGCAAATGGTAAAAAACAGAATCTCAATAAAAACAGTAAAGTGTACCGCTCATCCTTCTTCAGCGATGCGAAGAATGGCTGTATTTGTATTTAAGCCGGAGAATAAGAATAGAATAGCAGTTGTGTTTTTCCGTATATTCACCCCACTTGTTGTTGTGCCAATTCAGGAGTTTGATATGAAATTCTTTTTGCTTCTTTGTTTGGCGATTGTGTGCTGCGCTACCCACGCTTATGCCGGGGAGACAATTCGTATCTGTACATATCATCTGCTCAATTATTCGATGGAAAATGAGGACGGGCGAACTGCACAGTTCAAGGCTATTATAGAGCAAATAAAGCCGGATATACTCGTGGTGCAGGATGTAGTGAGCCAAGAGGCCGCCTTTAAATTCTTTACTGATGCGCTCGACCCGCAGGCGTGGTCGCTCAGCACGTTTACCGATGGGCCGGATACTGATAATATGGTGTATTTTAAGTTTGATAAGTTCGCCTTTCTCGATGCTGTGCACCATCCTACCGCGCTGCGGAATATATCGGAGTATAGTCTGTTCCTGAAGGCTACCGGTGATACGATCACGGTGTTTTCTGCTCATCTTACCTCTGGCGATAGCAATGCCGATGCCGCCGCGCGCGACGCTGAATCGGATGTGCTGCGGAATCGCATCCTGGGGCTGGTACAGGAATCCAAGACCAACATCGTAGCCTGTGGAAATTTTAACTTTTATTCAACCGAAGAAATGGGGTATATCCGCTTGCTTCTGTTTGATACATCGTTTCTGCACGATCCGATGGGAGGCTGGGTACGCAATGAAGAAGCCTCTGCGGCGCTGTACACACAGTCCACTCGCACAACGGCTGATGGCGCTTGTGGTGGTGGTGTGGGCGGTGGACTCGACGATAGATTCGATCTGCTGCTGCTCTCTTATCCAATGCTTGCTCGCTATGTGGATGGAAGCTATAAGGTGTATGGCAACGACGGTCAGCCGCGCCTGAATAAGTCAATCAATGATCCTGTGAATACGGCTGTGACCGCCGAACTCGCCGCCGCTTTGCGCTGTGCTTCCGATCATCTGCCTGTGTATGCCGATGTGGTGTTCGACACACCGACAGATGTGCGCGAAACCGCAATCTCTGGACTCGAAGTGAAGGTGTATCCCATGCCAGTCACAGAGCAGGGAAGTATTGAAATCTTCTCGCCAGTGGCGCAGCAGGTTGTTGTGACGGTGAGCGATGTTGCCGGGCGTTGTTGTGCATCCTACAATGTAGCGATAGAGGCTGGTAGGCGCGTGTTCCCACTTCCGGTGCTGCCAGCAGGAGTGTACTACTGCCAGTTGCTCGGCGCTGATGGCGCAGAGGCTGTACCGTTTACCGTTGTTCGATAAATTTCTCCTCTCTATTCTTCTACCTGTACTCTTTTGTCTATGGAATACATTGTTCGACGGGCTGTTGCAGGCGATGCAGAGTCGGCTCGATGTCTGGTGCGCGATCTTGTAGAAACAGATATCAACAGCGAGTTGTTTAGGCAGTATTACGAAGCAAATTTAAGCTCTGAGCGGAATATCTATCTGGTGGTTACACACGGCGATGATGTTGTTGGTTTTTTGAGCTGTCATGGCCAGATATTGCTGCACCACATGGGAATGGTGTACGAAATCCAGGAAATGGTTGTGCATAGCAGCCACAGAAGCAAAGGCATTGGCAGGATGCTGCTCGATGCACTGGACAGCGAGCTGGCACAGACACCCTACGAATTGATAGAAGTCACATCGAGCACCCGGCGTACAGCTACACACCGCTTCTACACGGCAAATGGTTTTGGGCAGACACACCACAAATTCACAAAGTATAACAAGCGGAAAGGCGTGTAGTAGCAGAGCTATTGTGGTATCTGCTTGTTGTATTCCTGCGATAGAGCGCCTTTGTCTCCGGCCTCGTGCTTCGTCTCCGCACCGCGCAGCACATCTGCCGCGTGGTGTGCTGCCGCAACCGCAGAAGTTTCAGATACAGAACCAACCAATTCGAGCAATGCTCGCAGGTGTGCAGGCGTGTTCTACAAAGTTGAGCTGTGGTGCACTCTATCCGCTCGGCGGCTGCCAGCCGGACACCACGAACCGGATGTGCGACCGGTGACAGCGACGCGGCGGGCGGCTAAGAGACGCCCGTGCCACCGATGTACCGGTACTGTTTTTTGTCACTTTTACGCAATTTTACGGTTTTTTTCTGCTCATATCAGTGAATGGATGATGCCAATATCAGACAAACACTGATTGACCTTTCCTGTTTGAAGTTATAGTTTCGCGGTGTGTATGTATATGGATAAGAGAAGGTTTTGCGGGGTACACCCTTCCTGCTTCGTATGCGGTAGTATTAATATTTTTTAATCTCTGGCAATGTCATGTCTTCATCCTGCCTTCAGGAACGAGGGTGGATGGATATTGCCCGCACTTTACGGAGAACGTATGGACAAGAATGCACCAACAAGGACGTATCGCCTTTCGCGTACCCGGCATGTTTTATCGAAGTTTGCCATGGTTGCCGCGTTGAGCGCCTGTATGCTCAGCGCTACCACGAACAGCTACGCCATCGACTTCGGCTCGGACAAAGTGGTTAATCTCGGCGGCGGTTTTACCGTACCTATTATCGACAATGATGGCCAACTGTCGTCGTCGGTGAACTTTGTTGCACCTGGCCCCACCGGCAATACGGTGTACTTTTACAACAATGGCGAAATTGGCTTGGCTTTGCGCGGTTACAACGGTGGAGCTAACAGCTTTACGACAATCTCGCATGTAGATGCGAATGCTGCTGCTTTTTCTGCGGGCAATACACTGGCAAGCCACACGCATTATTTGGGTGGAAGCGGCAGTACGCTGCCGACAAATATTGACAACTATGGCTACGTATCGGCAAGCAGTATGTACGAAGGCGTATCGGCGCGATTTGAGGTAAGTGGGCGCCAGCTTATTGGTACGTATGAAGTAGAGGCTGGCTCTACCACAGCGGCAATCCGGCTGAGCTTTAGCGATATCGACGGCACATCGCTGGATGAGAGCACTGGTGATATCTCCATCACTCTAACATCGGGTCGCGTTGTTCAGCTTCATGCTGCACGTGTTGCCGTTGGCGGCGGCGAAATTGTCTATGTGCCTTTTGCGCTCGACAACAACGAGCCGGTGCTGGACCTGAGCGGAATAGTGTCTGAAACTGAAACTGTGACTATTACAGTGAAGATGACCTTTGGCCCGTATTACCACGACTATGAGGCTGTTGCGGACGAGGGCAATGGTATTGTAGCAGTTAGCACGGCATTTAATACCATGACTGATGGCGCTAGCAACTCGGGTGCCGATATTATTATTACCCGTCTGAACGAAGCGGGAACAGAAGTTGTCTCTACCACAATCGTAGCAGGCGAGAACGATGATGTGGGCTATAGTGTAGCTCTTGCCGATGCGTCGGCTGTCCCCTGTGGAGGGCGCTTGTATGTAGCTGGTTCTACAAAATCTTCATCGTTCCCTGCGGAGGGGCAGCGCGAAGGAATGGCCGACGCCTACATTCTGCGCTTGAACTCCGACGCTACGGCTGTGCAAAGTGGCACAATCATGAGCGCTTCCGGGCGCGATGTGGCACATCATGTTATTATTTGCGGTTGTGATGTGATTGTCGTTGGGGCTACCGATGGCGGTCTTGCAGAGGTGAACAAAAGCGGGCTGAGCTTTTCTACGCGATTTCCCGTGGTTGCCGCCAGCGATAAGGTGCAGGAGTACTACCTCGCAGTGTTGAACTCTGATGCTACGACTGTCTCCAACCGCATTGCTTTTGAAGGTCCGGCAATTGGCATGCCGCTCCGCGCAGCGTGCGCTGGTGGTTCTATTCAGGTTGGTGTGGAAAATGGTAATATGACAACTGCCGATTGCAACTACACTACAGAGATGTCGCCGTGGTTCGACACACCCTGCCGCACTTCTAATGCTGCTTCTCCTCACTGGGGGCTGCATGCCATGTGTTGGAAAGCCGCTACGAGCCTTACTCATACGATGAAACCTTCGTGGTCTGGAGTTGGAAATCTTGCGCCAGCAGGTGCCGTGTACACTGGCCACGAGGATGACCTCAACGATCTGGAAGAAAACCAAAGCATTACCTGCTTTAACTGTTATACCAACTGCAATTACGGTCCATTTGGTGTGTGGCATGGCAACCGCTATGACAACTATGCTTCTACGCAGACTCCGCCTACACAGGGTACTCGCGTGGCTGAGCTTGCAATCGGAGCTGCTTTCTATCAGAAAAAGTTTGACTCCCCGGTATATGCCAACTGGGTATTCGACTCACACCATCTGGCTCTGTTGATTCGCAAAGTGTATATGAAGGTGACGGACCTGAACGGTAATGCTGCGAATCTTGAGGACATTTGCAGCACACAGTGGAGTGCCGCAACTGGCGATCTTTTCGACATGAGCTGTATGATAGGTGTGAACAGCACTGGGCATATTGTGGTCTGCTCAATGGATGTTGTGCCTTGGCATCCGCAGCAATCACAACCCGTGCCCAACCACTATCCGTTGGAGAACTGGGATGCCAATACTCTGCTTAACAACATATCTGATTGGAGTGTGTACATTGCCGACCCGCCCGATGATCAGCCGCAGATTGCCAGCCAGATACAGGAAGCTTCCAGCCAGCTTGCACGAACTGTGTTGGCTGCTGCCGATCTGGAGATTGTCACCTATACCAACGGTGTAGCTGAAGAAAGCTCGACGACATCAACCTACATACGCCTTGCCGCCTTCCACGCTCCCGGCCAGCCCGCAGCTTTGCCTACATCGGTGGAAGAACAGCGGAATGGGCAATCGGTTTCCGCTTCCTTTGGCTCGCTTGCAAGCCGCCCCAATCCGGCGTCGGGAGAAATTTCAGTCACCTACCAGGTGCACGATGCCGCTGTAGTTCGCTTGGAAATTTACGATGCGATGGGGCAGAAGGTGGGCGTTGTTGATGAAGGGTATCGCCAGCCGCGCGAATACTCCGCTCGCTATGATACCAGTACACTGGCTGTAGGCACTTACTATCTGCGTCTTTCCTCTGATAGCGGTGTGCTTACCATGCCTCTGCTTGTCGTGCGCTGATAGCTGATTAGTTTGGGATATACGCACAAACCCGGTTCTTCTACGAGCCGGGTTTTTTGTTGTGTGGAGGTACGCCCATAGCTTCTACTGGTAGTTGTTCGGCAAAGCTGTACTTTTGTACGCTTTCGGCAAATGTATCCGAGAATTATTCTGTACTAAACTCATCTGTTTAAACTTATCTGTCTATTCCGCGAGTCTTATGGCCGATTATCCGGTAACTGTAGAGATTCGGATCGACTGGAGCGAGCTCGATCTGTTTGGTCACGTGAACAATGTGATGTTTTTCAAGTACATTCAGGCTGCCCGTGTGCGGTATTGGGAAACGATTGGGCTGACACAGCTTTTTGCTCAAACCAATATTGGTCCTATTCTGGCTTCGACTGCCTGCCAGTTCCGCAAACCTCTGCATTATCCCGGTGCGATCCGGGTGCAGACGCGTATGGAGTTTATTAAGAATAGCAGCTTTGGCCTTCAGCACAGTATTGTTGATGGCAATGGCGATCTCGCCGCCGAAGCGCAGGACGTAGTTGTGGTGTATGACTTTACCCATGGACAGAAAGTGCCATTTCCTCTTGGCATCAGGGCGGCAGTAGAAGCCATAGAAAAGCGAATATTCTGATAAGCGAGAACAGGCGAGGCGGCTACAGGCCGGGCACCACGAAGCGGGTGTGCGACCGGTGACAGCGACGCCCCGTAGAGACGCCCGGATGGGCGTCTCCGGCCAGCGACGCCCGTGCCATAGAGATATTCCATAATAATGCGTTTATAATTTCAGCGATACTATAAACTGGAGAGGATATGAAATTGCTTTTTTCTTTTGCACTCGTAGCCGCTATCAGCACGCAAATGTTCGCCCAGCAGGAGCGGACTGTAACGCTGGTAAGTGGCGGTGTAGAGCGCACATTTCTGCTCCATCTTCCCGCCGCTATGCCCGAAACTGGATTGCCACTGCTGTTGTGCTACCACGGTGCAGGCGGGGCTTCTGAATTTATCAGAAACACTACGGGATTCAGCGATCTTGCCGATGAGTACAATTTTGTCGTGGTCTATCCGCAGGCTGTGCGTATCAACAATGTAGTGCAGTGGAATGCCTATGTGGACGACCAGCCGGGGCATGGCGGTGTAGGAGCCGACGATGCGCCCGACGACGTGCTTTTTACCCATGATATTATCGACTACGTGTTCGACGAGTATGCCATAGACAAATCGCACGTGTATGCTACAGGATTTTCGAGCGGAGGTTTTATGAGCTATGGCCTTGCGGTGATGTCGCCCGGGACGGTGCAGGCCATTGCTCCGGTATCGGCTCATATGTGGGGGAATGAAGCGTATGTAGCACAGCTTGCTGCTACTGGTAACATTCCCAATCTGCCGGTGATGCACACTCATGGTACAGCCGACAACATTGTGTCGTATATCGACGAGGACAACACGCCAAACGATTACGGGGAATATCCGCTGTTTCTGTTCTCGCGTGTATGCAATGTGCATACCTATAGCAAGGTTGTACCTGTGATGGAAAATGTGGACAATCTTGTTTTTTGTGAGGAGCCCTACGAGGTTTCGATTATTCGGATTCAGGGCATGGAGCACTCGTGGTCTAATGGTGTCTATCCAACATCGCTCTCGATTCTGAAATTTTTTGGCTTGGCAAGTGTTCAGACTGATGTTGCTGAAACAACGGCCTTATCTGTTGCCATCGCGCCCAATCCTGCTACCGATATACTCCAGATCGCGGTGCCGGATTCTGCTGTTATTGGGTTGTACGATGTGTTGGGAAGGGAAGTGTACCGCACCTCTACGCGTGGTGGCACTGTAGCGATACCCTGTACTGGCTTTACTACAGGGATGTACACGGTACAGATTCATTTTGGGGAACAGGTGCTTACCCGGTCGGTTGTGATAAGGCAATAATAATGCGAGACTTTTACTCTGCTGCCGGGAGCTCGACAACAAACGTAGCGCCAGGCTCTGCATATTCGTACCAGACAGAGCCCTGCATACTTTCCGCGAGTCTTTTTACAATCGACAGGCCGAGGCCAAGCGAATGCTCGTCGCCGGTTGGCTGAGCCGATAAGCGTTCAAATCTACCGAACAGCCGAGCCATATCTTGTTTGCTGATACCCGGTCCTTCGTCGCGGACGGTAATCCTCACCGTTCTGCCACGTAGCTGGTGGCGAGATTGTTCTTCCATATGTTCGCTAATATGGATGTACACATTTGCGCCATGCGGAGAAAATTTTACTGCATTAGAGATAAGGTGATCGATGATCTCCCGGATCATTATGGGATCGGCCAAAGCTATGACATCACTCGATGGAGCCTCAACAACCAGATGTAGCTTTTTTAGCTCTGTTCTGCTTTGATATTCTTCGGCCACTTGCTCTGCCACAAGCTGTATATCCACTGGTTTGAAGTGCGGAGCCAGCGGCGTCGACTCGATAGCATTGCTCCGCAGCAGTTTCCGCACTGTATCTTCCATGCGCCACAGCGTCGACTCGATATAGCCGAGATTTGTCTCTATTTCTTCTGCTGAAAGATGGTCGCGGCTGTTTCGGATCATTGAGACTGCGAGCATAATAATCGAAATCGGCGTATTGAGCCCATGCACAGCAATATTGAAAAATTCATCCTTCTCATGGCTCATTCGCTCTAATGCTGTATTTTTTCTTTGGAGCTCTCTATTAAAATTTTCGATGTTTTGTGCCTGTCTCTCAAGCTCTCTTTTCTGCTGGCTAATCTCGCGGTTTGCAGCAGCGAGCTCGATATTCTCTAATCTATAGATTTCCGCTTCTTTAGTAGCCTGCTCCATCTCGTACAGCACCTGTAGGTTTCTTAGCTGTGTAGACGACTGCTCCGTAAACACTTCTGCTTGCAGAGCTGCAAACAATTTGTGGTGTCTGAGAGCATGCCTGCTATTGCCGCTTTGCTCATACATTTCGGCGAGCCGCTCATGTGCTTCGTACATGCGGTTTTTCGTTTCCAGGTCTTCGGCAATGGAGAGCGCTTCCATGAGATAGAGCGCAGCTTTTTCGATATTGTTCAACTTGGTATAGAGCGTACCTAATGCCAGAAGGGAAGTGATTTCGCCCTGGCGGTATCCCATCCCACGCCGTATTGCTAGGCTTTGCATATGAGCGTCTATAGCCTGCTCATTCTGGCCTTGTTTTTCGTACAGTATTGCAAATGTTGCAAGGGCATATGACTCCACCCGGCGGTTCCCGGTCTCGTGGGCGAGGTCTATGCACATACTGGCGTATTCGAGTGCTTTACCGTAGTCGCCGAGGTCCAAGTGAACCTGGCTGAGGTTGGTAAGTGTATGTGCTCTTCCGTCTTTATCGCCGAGCTCCTCTTGGATATACAGACACTCCAGATAGTGGGCCAGGGCTCTGTCGGGCTCTTTGCGGCCCATATAGAGGTTGCCGATATTCAGCAGAGCATGACTTTCTCCCAGCTTATCTTCGAGTTCCTTCTTGGTAAGCAGACCCGAAAGGCAGTATTCAAACGCCTTGTTCTCATCGCCAAGAGAGGTATAGACAAGGCCGAGATTGTTCAGCACTTCGCTCATTTCGTGTCGGTTGCCCGATTCCCGGAGCAGGTCGAGGCTTTGCTGATACCATCCAAGCGCCCGATTGTGGTCGCCGGTATGCCAGTACAGCACCCCGAGTATATTCATCGCCCTTCCACGAGCTTCGATATCGCCGATTCTGGTAGCCAGATCCAGACATTCGTAAGCTAATTCCAATGCTGTTACGTAGTTGCCGCGTGTGCCGTGAGCGCGTACAATACATTCCAAACAGTATATTTTGTACTGATCGTTGCCTATTTCTTCAAAATACTGTAATGCCTCTTCTGCCCAGCGCAGTGCTGGAGCCCAGCCGGAAAGCAGGAATTCGCAGATCGACAGGATGAGCAGTGCTGTAGCAAGCTCCTGCTTGTATACAGGCGATTCACCATTTGTCTCGATGAGCGTTTTGCTCAGTGCAAGACTCTCCTCGGCCAACTGGCGGGCGCGCTGCGTATTACTCTTGCGCAGCTCCCAGGCCTGAGTGTTGAGCTCGTGTACTCGCTCCTCCGTAGCTGCAAGAGTACTGTCGTTCATTGTAGATAGGTTGTCCATAGTTTCACAGCGATAGCTAATACAAACGGCAATGTTGCTGCGGTATGAAGAAGCGCTACAGAATCTTTTCCCGTGTTATTCATGGTTTTATTTCTGTTCCGCTACGCCAGAATTCTTCCTGGTATTATTGCTACAATAGGCTAATACCGTGTATCGGCTGATTATACCGATGCTTTAACAGCGCATTTCCGCCATTGGTTTCGACTGTTGATAGAATGTATTTTTACTTGGTACAACAAAATATCCCGCATTGTGTTGTTGTTACCGCTCTGGTACTGGATGAAGGCTCGGTACCTTCTGTGCCTCGCATGTCTGGCGCTGTGCTCAAAGGTACTGCGAAAGATACAAATCTTTGACGATATATTGTGCGGAAGTGTTGGAAATTTTGCAACTGACTTTTGATAACTGATGTGTTTTTCCATGAGTGACATTCTATGAACAACTGGATACCAGATTCTCTATCGTTGGTAGGGGATACTATTGAGCTACTACCGCTTTGCAGCGAACACTTTCCCGAGCTTGGGCAGGTGGCAAAGGACAGGCGCATATGGGAGTTTTATATCCTCGACGGCAGCGATACGGCTCGCTTTGCCGAAGTATGTAGCGAGGCAATAACCGAGCGGGAAAGGGGGGCGCAGTATCCTTTTGTCATATACCACAAATGCGACCGCCGGATTATCGGCAGTACAAGGCTCATGGACATACAGCCCCGGCATAAAAAGCTCGAAATCGGGTGGACATGGCTGCATCCCGACTACTGGGCGGGTGCTGTGAATCCAGAGTGTAAACTTCTTCTTCTCACTTTCTGCTTCGAGCACCTGCACAGCGTGCGTGTGCAGTTTCGCACCGACGAGAACAATACGCGCTCGCGAAAGGCCATCGAAAACATCGGCGGGCAGTACGAGGGTCTATTTCGCAATGACATGATACGCGACAATGGTTCCCACCGGCATTCAGTTTGCTACAGCATTATCAGCAGTGAATGGAGCAGCGCAAAAGAGCGTATTGCTGAGCTGTGCCGTAGCCGGGGGGCGGTTGGTAAAGGCTGATGCACTCTCGCCGCTGTTTCTTCTGCTGTGAATAGTCCTTCTTCTTATGCCAATTTCAGTGTTCTTCCTATACAAATATCAGCCGCGAGCCGATACCAAATAACCGCAAACTGTTGTATGTTGTCGCTTTCTGGGGAAAACTCGTATCTCTGCAAGAGCAGCAAAGCGGATAAGTAAATAAATATAGCAAAAGTTATGCCTTTGTGGGGCTGGTCGGCGGCAGGGATTGAGCTGATAGTTATGTAGAGGCAAAGCGACGAAGGCCGAAAAGCCACGGAGCAGTAGTGCTACGCGGTGCGGAGACGGAACTCTGGGAGCGAAGATGATCGCGCGCTCATTTCGGCATTGGAAGGCATACTACAACAGAACACCTTATTATTAATGCCCATTATGCAGGGTAATTCACTGGTATTCACGGCGACGACACATTGTATTGATATAGTCAATGTCGTCCTCCATTGATTGCTGTCTGTGCGAGTGTAGGGATACTGCCAAGGGGTTGCAGGCATACTGTAGGCGTAGTGTATTATACTCATTTATTAGGAGCTTTTTTATGAACAGACAATTATTGCTGTTAGCCGCTGCGGCTGCGTTTGGGATAAGCGCGTGTGGCGACGGTTCTCTTCCCACAGATGCAGGGCGCGATTTGCTGCAACATCCGGCAGATGCGCCGGTGTTAGGAGGAAGCAAATACGGGGAGATCGAGGCCGCAGAGCTTCCAGAAGATTCGGCTGTGGTACCGATTGCTTGGTATCATATATCGGGTGGGGAGAAGAGGAGCCAGTATGCTCAGGACGGGGATTTCCGTTTTCACATAACAGACGGCCCGTCGCGGAGTATTTACACGATTAAGCAGCAATACCACATCGCCAGTGGTTCAGACGAAAGCAAATATGTGCGTGATACGACATCGATCATAGACTGGATACCTGTAGCGTCGGACGATCCTCTGGGGCCGCCCATAGGCGTAGAGCCGGTGGTAAAGTACCATATTACCTCTGGGCCACGGAGAAGTGAGTACACATTCGACGGGGATTTCCGCTTTCACATAACAGACGGCCCGTCGCGGAGTATTTACACGATCAAGCAGCAATATCACGTTGCCAGCGGCTCAGACGAAAGCAAATATGTGCGTGTACCATAACGCATCATAAGGTAAAGGCCGTCTGCCGGGAGAGCGGTGGGCGGCTTTTTTCTTTTTTTTTGCCACAGATGTAAGGCCATGACCATACATACCATTACCATCCCACCCACAGAGCCTATTGCGCCCTAAACAACGATACAACTGTAGACTTCTATTAGTATTAGCATCATACTAATGCTTTGGGCTGCTGGCATAGATTCCGTACTTTGCATAACTGACTTCCTTCTATCTCAATATTACTGGCATAGCCAAAGCTGTATTCGGCGATAGTGAAAACGCAGCCCACAACCTTCGCAATAGAGTACGGAAGAGGTAAGGTCGCTGACTACTGAAAAGGTGCTGACGGAGGGAGGTGGGAATTGTTATTAGAGGACAATAAGAGTGATAGAAGAAGGGAAATATATAATTCACTACCACACTCTATTTCTTTAAAGAAACGAGGCTATGAGTTTATGGAAAGTTTTGAGAAATACACGTCGAACAGTGCGACCATCTATCAAGGTGACTGTTTGGAGGTACTAAGAGCTATTGACAATGAATCTGTTGATTTAATTTTTGCAGATCCTCCTTATAATATTGGAAAGAAATTTGGAGAGTTCAAAGATGCTTGGCCATCGGACATTAAATATGCAGAATGGTGTTATCAGTGGCTGGGACTCTGTATTCAAAAACTTAAACCTACTGGTAGCCTATATGTTATGACTAGTACGCAGGCCATGCCTTATATTGATCTTTGGTTACGAGAGCGATTGACAATTATGTCTCGTGTTATGTGGCATTATGACAGTTCAGGTGTACAGGCAAAAAAGCTGTTTGGTTCTCTCTATGAGCCAATTCTATTCTGTGTAAAGAATCCACGAGACTACGTATTTAATGCTTCAGATATTGAAGTTGAAGCTAAAACTGGAGCGAAACGTAAACTTATTGATTATCGAAAGAAAGAGCCCACGCCTTACAAGAGCACCAAAGTACCCGGTAATGTGTGGTACTTCCCTCGTGTGCGCTATAGGATGTCTGAATATGAGAATCATCCTACACAGAAGCCGGAAGCTCTATTAGAGCGCATTATTAGAGCCAGCACCAATAAAGGTGATCAGGTGCTTGACCCATTTGCAGGAACTTTTACAACTTGTGCAGTAGCTAAAAAATTAGGACGTTTTTCAATTGGTATCGAGATGCAATTAGAGTATGTGAAGGTTGGTTTGCGAAGATTAGGGATTACTAAGCAGTTTAAAGGTGAAGAGCTATTACCTCTGGATAAGACTTACATTCGCAATAATAAAAATGGGATGCGTGAAGAGAGCCGAAAAAATCAACAGGGGAGGTTGTTCAGTGCCTAAGTATGAAATTGCTTATCATGAGTTCTCTACTGTTATTCTCAATATTCTAATGCGACACTATGGGGAGTATGCCGAAGATGTTTTTGTCTCAAGCCCACTTCTTGGGTATCTAAATAGTAAGACAAAAGCTGCGAATCGTGGGTCAAAGGCTCGTGGTGCGTTTGCTAATCATTTTGCTCTATACGTTGTAGTAGAAGATTATATTGAAAAGGGGTTCTACAATGGTGAGGCAGGGGTTCCCTATGCTAAGTATGAAGGTGCGAGATTTTCAGAGCTGTTCAAACGGCAGCGTGAACTTCCCTTTGGCGCAAAGCTCCAGAACCATGCTTTGAATTCCCGGCTTAATGATGAATTTAGAAAATTCTATCCTACTGTCGGTAAACCGCCGATAGTTCGAGATGTGGAAAAGCAAAGATATTGGATTCAGGAAGACTTATTGCTGATACAAATACGGCATACAGATGGCACAGACCATCTGTATAATATTGCTCCTACAATTATTGAGATCATTGATTCCTATGTGTCTGCCAAACAGGCCGCTTTTACAAGCTTTCTTAATAGCTGCCAACAATTTATTGAGCTTGGTATTAAAGGTCCAAACCAAGCAATTGAATTTGTCAAATCTTAAAGCAAAGTACGGAAAGGAAACTATTTGGATAGGAGCATCAAGAGATTCTGTAGCCGAAGAAACTCTCATTCTTTATAAGACAGGTCGTACAAATGCCAATGATGGTGGAATTGATTTTGTAATGCAGCCTCTTGGCCGCTTTTTTCAAGTTACCGAGACTGTTGATGTCAGTAAGTTTTTCTTAGATATCGACAAGGTGCAAAGATTTCCTATAACCTTTGTTGTAAAATCCACAGAGAGCGAAGATCAAATTCTTGCAATAATACGAGCGCAAGCGGAGGCGAAATATAAGATTGAAGCTGTGGTCGATGCTTATATGGAGGCTGTTGAGGAAGTTATTAATGTGGTTGATCTTATAAACTATTTCAATGATATTGTAGACTCTGGGCGATTGTCAGAAGTGATGGAAGAGATTATGCTCCAAAGTAAGGTAGAATTCAATTACAATGATGAGGAGTGAGCGAAAACTCCAAAAGTGTATGTAATATGTATGTAAAAACGAAACAACCCCTGTAAACTGTTGATTTACAAGGGCTGTTGTCTTTTAGGTGTGGGCAGGGAGGGAATTGAACCCCCGACACAAGGATTTTCAGTCCTTTGCTCTACCAACTGAGCTACCTGCCCAAAAGAGACTACAAATATAAGTCTCGTGCGCTGTGATTGCAAAGAAAATTTCGCTGTTGCATGAAAAATAGCCCGAATTTTTCTCTTTTGGGTCGTTCATAGCTCTGTAATAGCCTGTTTGTAGAGTCGTTGGAGAGTTGCAGCTTGCTGTGTACTTATACTACGGCGAATGCCCGCGCTTCTTCGCTCCAAGGTGGGGCATTATCCAATGCGTCGATGACTTCTTCTACTGTGCTTACAAAGCTCCACATTGCGCGGTGTTCCCGCCGCATGAAGTGCTCGTCGATAGTGCGGTCGAGCATATCGACCAGTGGATCGTAATAGCCGCTTTGGTTCACTATCACTATGGGCGATGTCACTAATCCGAGGCGTTTCCAGGTAATTGCTTCTAATAGTTCTTCGAGAGTACCTGTACCGCCGGGCAGCGCTACAATGCCTTCGGACTCCTGCATCATTCGCAGCTTGCGTTGGTGCATGTTGTCTACTTCGTGCAGCTCGGTAATACCTCCGTGGCCCCATTCTAATGTTTGCATAAACCGGGGAATAATACCCACTACATTACCGTTTTCCGCCAGTGCTCCTTGGGCTAATCGCCCCATTAGCCCGGCCATCCCGCCGCCATAGACTACTGTTTTTCCAGCGCGAGCCAAGAGCCTGCCGAGCTGCTCTGCTGCTTCTAAATACACTGGGCTGCACTTGTCGCTCGATGCACAGTACACACAAACGCGATGAATAGCCATACATATACGAATAAGAGTTGAACACCGGAAGCCTGAACACGAACTACAGATGCTTGTATTTTATTTCTTTCGCGTAGGCAGCACGACGGTAAAAGTTGTGCCCTTGCCGAGTTCGCTCTCTACATCAATCGTGCCACCGTGCCTATCTACGCTCTGCTTTACGATGGCGAGCCCTAACCCCGTGCCCGGTATAGTATCGACCGAGCGGGCGCGGTAAAACGGCTCGTACAGATGATCCATATCCTCGCGCGACATGCCGATGCCCTTATCGCTTACAGAAACGATCAATTCTCGTTCTTTGAAGCGCAGCGAGCAATCGATAGCGCTGCCATCGGGAGAATACTTGACAGCATTTGTAAGCAGGTTAGTAAGGATTTGGCGCATGAGTTTAACATCGATAAACACTTGGCCGGGCGGCGGTTGGGAGCTGAACCGGATTGTATGACCTTCGTTGGTGCCAGACGACACTTCCTCTACAATTTCCCGGCAGAGCATGCCGGGGTCGATAGGCACAGGCTCGAACTGTAGCTTGCTGGCTTCGGCTCTCCCAAACACGAGAATATCTTCTAACAGATCGATCATGTGCTGAACCGATTCCCCGATAACATGCAGGAGGCGTTCCTGCCGCTCGGGTTCGAGCCGGTCGCGATAGCGGCTCATAATTTCAGTGCTGGAGAGAATACTTGTAAGCGGAGTGCGGAATTCATGGGACACCATCGAGACAAAGCGTGTTTTGAGTTCATTGAGCTCCTTTTCCCGTTCCAAAGCACTGTGCAGTTGTTCGAGCGCATACTGGAGATCGGCTGTGCGGTCCTGAATGCGCTCTTCGAGATCGTCGTAGGCTGCTGCTAAAGCTTGTTCGGCCATTTTACGCTCGGTAATGTCGGTAATCATGCAAAGTGCACCACCGTTTTCGCCGGCAAGCGAGGAAGCGGAGAGGAGTGTCCAGAGAGCTGATCCGTCGTGCCGTACAAACTGCATGTCGAAGTTGACGTGATCGCCGCGTATAGTACGTGCAAAGTATGCCGTCGCTTCCTCGCGCGAGGAGCGTTCAACAAAAGCGTAGATAGAGCGTCCGATCAGCTCGCTTTCGTTGTATTGCAGCATTGCCTGTACACGCTGGTTAGCAAATGTGATATTTGCCATATTATCGAGAATTAAGATGCCCTCTTGCGAAGTATTGACAATACGGCGATACTGTTCTTCGCTTTTGCGGAGCGCTTCTATTGTTTGCCTGCGGTCGCTTCTGATACCTGCGTCGCGTATTTCACGCTCGATAGCTGGAACAAGCCGAGGCAGATTATTCTTCATAATATAGTCGTGCGCTCCTGCTTTCATCGCTCGTACTGCTATTTCCTCGCCGATGCTGCCCGATACTATAATGAACGGTATATCTAATCCGGTTTCTTTTAGGACATCCAGTGCAGCAAAAGCATTGAATGATGGGAGTGTGTTGTCGGAAAGAATAACATCCCATATGCAGTCAGTAAGCTGCGTGATTAGTTCCCGTTCGGTTTCTACGCGGGTATAGCGTACATCGTAGTCTGCGCGTTGTATCTGGTCGCAAATCAGCAGCGTATCGTCGAGCGAATCCTCTACGATCAGAAGCCGAAGTGTTTTCTTCATTCAATTTCTCCCTATCTCCGGCAAAGGTTCGTTTAGAATAAGCCGGTAACTTCCCAGATATATCATGGTTTTAATAAAGTCCCTGTGGTCTATCAATTCGGTGTTAAAGATGGTAGCACCGGGTCGATAGTCCGTAATAATACAGCCTTCTGTGTACGATGAGCGTTCAGTAGGCATACCGTATCTGTGCTTCGCAGTCTGTGGCCTGCGGGGCACTCCTGTCCTATGCATCTTGGGCGGGTCGATGTCCGGAAACACATTTGTAAGAAGGGCGCTTCTATCGCGAGCTCCATCCGGTTTCATTTCCGACAAAAGATCAATAACGTCGGCTTTATTTTGTACCACTGGTACCCTGCCGTCGGGGGGACTCCGGCTCATAGCCTGTTTCGCAAATGCTTTATCGACCGGATGATTTTCTACAAGAAGAAGTGTGCGTTGCTTCATATAGATACCTACACAGAAAGGGTAAAGTAAAAAGTTGCACCGAGATCCACGGCACTGACAGCCCATATTTTGCCCCCATGCCGGTTGATAATACGCCGAACGGTTGCAAGACCAATTCCGGTTCCCTCAAAGTCATTAGCCGCATGCAGGCGCTGAAAAGGGGTAAACAATTTACCTGCATAATCCATGTCAAATCCGACACCATTGTCGCGAATACCGTACACTGTGCGATTGTCTTCGGTTAATGAAAAAAGCTCTATCCTTGTTTCTTCGCGCGGAGCTGTAAATTTCCAAGCATTGTTGATAAGGTTCTCCATAACAATCCGTATCATGCCCGCATCTGCTGATATTAATATGCCCGGCTGAGTGTGAAACTGTACTCTGCGCTGTGGTTGTAGCGCACGCAAATCTTCGATAATTGCTGTTGCCATGCTGCTAATGTCGATGTTGGTTCGGTGCAGTGCCGAACGGGTAACATGCGAAAGATCGAGCAGAGCATTGATCAGCAGGCCCATGCGTCGTCCCCCGGATTGGATACGCTCTAAGTAATCGGTGCCGCGCTCGTCGAGCCTGTCTTTATAGTCCTCTACGAGAATTTTGCTAAATCCGCCAATACTACGCAATGGAGCTTGTAAGTCGTGGGAAACTGAGTACGAAAATGCTTCGAGTTCACTGTTCATTGCTTCCAGCTCGCCATTCATTGCTTTGAGCTGGTTCGTGCGTTCCTGCACCCGAAGTTCGAGTTCTTCGTTCAGTTCGCTGATGGCCTTTTCATTCCGTTTTTGCGCTGTAACATCGCGTATACTTCCCACAATTACTTTGGTATTGCCAGATCTATCACTTACAACAGTGGATGTTTCGCGTACCCAGCATTCTTCGCCGGGGGATTCGAGTCTGTATTCCACCGATAGCGCTGTTTGTTCCTCGTAAGCAGGATCCATCAGTTTCTGGATGTGTTGCTCTGCAAGCTGCCGGTCGTCGTCGCGTATGCGGTCGAACAGCCGCTGTGTGCCGTACTGCATGAGTTCGTCGGGCGAGACCAGTAGTAGCTTTACTGCCGATGGACTGACGTAATTGTACTTTCCCGTTTCGGAATCCAGCTCGTAGATAACATCAATCGAGTTGTTGAGAACATCGCGAAATTTACACTCGCTTCTACGCAGCTCTTCTTCCGCGAGGTATTTTTCGGTAACGTCGTTTGCCAGCGTGAGGCAGAGCTTTTGCCCAAGAAACAGGATATTGGTTGATATGGTGGATACATTTCGCACAGACCTATCTTTCCAGAGATGGCGCTCAATTCTTTCTATCCGAGGATCGGCAATTGTTTTGGATGAAAGGGGGGCGCTTTGCACGTCTTCCGGCAAGCAGATGTCCGCGACGTGCATAGAGAGCAATTCCGTGCGTGTGTAGCCATAGGTACGGATTGCAGCTTCATTTACTTCTACAAAATGCAGGGTGACGGGGTCGTATATCCACATAGGCTCTGGGTTGTATGCAAACAACATCCGATAGCTTTCCATGTGCTCTTGTAGGCTTTGTTGTGTTCGTCCAATTTCCATGAGCTTGCGATAGAGGATGAAGGTGAAAAGCATACCTGTAACAATGACAAATCCCCAACCCTTTAAGGTTTGAAGAAAAACCATTGTTTTCATATTCGCATTAGGGAACATCCACACGAGGAGCAAATCGGAGAAAGCTATCCATAGGCATGCTACAATAGCATAAGCCAAACCTATAGCACATGCTACAGCGATGACTTCGCGCCGGGAAAACGCTTTCTGCTTTGACATATCGAATTCCCTGATGGTCCCCTAATCATTTGTTCCATACAGGAACATCGGCCAGAATCAGGAAAACAGGAGGCCAAAAAAAGGCTTGTCTTGTTAGGTGAAACCTACTACGCTCATACGGGGAGCCTGACGGTAAAGGTCGTTCCGTCTTTGTCGTTGGTCTCCACCTCTACTGTGCCTCCGTGACGTGCTACGCCTTGCTTTACGATAGAGAGCCCCAGCCCTGTTCCAGGAATTGTTTCTACCTGTTCAGACCTGAAGAATGGTTCATAAATATGTCTTAGATCCTCTGGGGCAATTCCAATGCCGCGATCTGCTACCCGAAATGTGATGGAGCGTTCGCCGAGCGCCACTGACAAGGAAATCGGCTCCTGCTCGGGAGAGTATTTCGCAGCATTTGAAAGAAGATTGGTGAGAATATAACGAAGCAGTTGCGGATCTACAAGAACTTCCCGCATAGCCCCTTCCACAATGCAGTCCACTACGCGGTTCTTCAGCAGCGTGTTCTGGAGCTCTTCCAGCAGTTCGCGGCAGTACTGGTCTGGAAACAATCGTATGGGGTTGAAGTGTATGTTGTTTGATTCCGCCTTGCCTAAGAGAATTACGTCGTTCAGCAGGTTGCCCATGCGGCGCACGGATTCGGTAATCATGTAGAAGAAGCGCGTTTGCTGCTCGGTGTTGAGCCTGTCCCGGTAGCGTTCGAGTATTTCCACGCTGGACAAAATGCTTGTAAGTGGTGTGCGAAATTCGTGGGACACCATCGAAACAAAGCGGGTTTTGAGCTCGCTAAGCTCTTTTTCTTGGGAAAGAGCGTCGTTGAGCTGTTCCATTGCCCGCTGGAGATCGGTCGTGCGCTCGCGCACTCGTGTGTCTAATTCTTCGTTGGCGCGGCGGATCTGCTGCTGGGCAAGCTGGCGATCGGTTGTGTCGTTTATAAATACCGCTATGCCGGTTACTTCGTGCCGATCATTGATTATTGGATTGATCAGCACTTCGTTGAAGGTTGGGTTGGACTCATTGCCATAGCTAATATTTACTGTACGCCGCTCGCCGGATAGCGCTTCGTGGAATGCTGTAGTAATGGCGTCTACAGGCTGGGCTGCTGGTGTGTACTCGGTAAAGGCATGGCCCAGCTCGATATCGGCATCCAGGATGTGTTTCATCGCAGCTTTATGGCTGCTGTTGAACGCCGTGTAGCGAAGTTCGCGGTCGAGCGAGTAAATGCTGGTGCCCGTGCTTTCGATGATGCCCACCAGCAGGGAGTTTAAGTTTCGCGTTTGTTGCTCTGCGCGCTTTCGTGCCGAAACATCGCGCGAGTTGATAATAATGCCTTGTACACTGGAGTCGTGCAGCAGATTGGTACACACAGATTCCAGGCGTATTTCGTTGCCATTGGCACAGCAGTAGCGGCCTTCAAATACCCGTGGATGGCCGTGTGTCTGTAATACTTCTTCAAAATGCTTGTGGAAAGCGGAAAGATCGTCTGGATGGAGCAGCGCTGTAAAATCTTGGGCAGGCATGCCGTCCATGCCAAAAATATGCGTAAAAGCAGGGTTCTGGTACGCTATTGTGGCCGATTCGTCGAGAACAACAGTGAGGTCGGAAGAATGCTGAATGAGCGAACGAAATCGGCGCTCGTTGCTGATGTGCTGTTCTTCATGGCGCCTTATTTCTGTCATGTCGGTGCAGCTCCCAACCATGCGATAAGGTACGCCACTGTCGTTTTTTAGCGAAAAACCACGCTTTAGTATCCACCGGATCGACCCGTCCTTGTGGAGCATTCTGATAATGCCGGTGAATGGAGAGCCGTTCTCGCAGTGGGCCTGTAGCAGTGTCACCACAGATTGCCGGTCGTCGGAATGGACAAAGGAAAGCCACTGGCTAAATGTGTTCGGGAGTTCGTCGGGAGAATAGCCGAGCATCTCTCCACATCGAATGCTAAATAAAAGGGCGTTGGTCGTCAGGTTCCAGTCCCATATGCCGTCGTTGGTGGCCTGCAGGATAAGCTGAAAGGATTCCTCGTCCATCTGTAGTTTGTCTTCCGCCGCCTTCTCGTCCTGCTGCCGAAATACTTCTTCGCCCATCTGTTGCTTGTCTTCCGCCATTTCCACTTCCTGCAACGGCTGCTGCTCCACAGTCTCCGGCTGGTTCATCGCTACTACCAGAATAGAGCGCACGATGCCGTCGCTGTCGTGTAGCGGAGTTGCTGTCACCGCGTAATTTTTAGGGAAAACGCTTACCGCAAATTCCGCAGCTTCTCCGTGTAGTGCCTTTGCAAAGTGCGGAATTACAGTGCTGTAGAGCTCGGGAGGCAGGATGTCCTCTGCCAGGCTGTTTACGAGTTGGCTCGGGTGCAGATCGTAGGCTGCCAGCTCTGTGCCACCAATCATCATGATGCGGAAAGCGCTGTCGAGCAGGGCAATGACACCGCCAGGGAAATACTCGGATAGGGCGGTGTACAGTCGGTCAGGGACAGGCATACCTTCGTAAAAACCTACTAGGCGGGAGTGCACAGCAGGAGGAAATACTGTCGATGCCATACAATTATAGTAAAATCAGTATTGGTTGTTCCATCTGCACAGCACAGGGAACGATGGCACAAAGATACTACTTTTTTTCTGCTTGCGATGCAGACACTCTTGCAAATGGCATTTTGGTACTATTAGCGAGTTCTGTAAGCGCGGAGCTGATGGGTTGGGAATATGGGGCTAGCGCGTGGGAAATACTGAAGCCTGCACGCCAGATGTTCTGCCGCAGAGAGATAGATACAGCTTGGTAGCCGAGAATAGTAGAGCGCTTCGGTCTTTGCTCGTGCGTTCTGCCTTTGCACCGCGCCGCACACCCGCCGCGTGGCTGTGCAACCCGTCGTTCGCGTATTTTCGCTCATTGTTACCGCCGCCTCGTATCTTGCAAATTGCTGGTGGGCAGCTATGCAGTTTGTTAGCCGGGTAGCGAGGGGGAAAAGGGCAGCACGGCATCGGCTTCAATTTCCACAAGCAGGTTGGGGTGAATAAGTCGCCGAACTTCTACCATTGTAGCGGCTGGGCGTATAGCCGCAAATACTTCGCCATGAGCTTTGCCAATGAGCGGCCAGTCGTCGATATTGACAACAAACATGCGGGTGCGTGTCACATGGCTCATGTCGGCACCGAAATACTGCAAAGCGCGCTCGATGGTTTGCAGTATGTGCCGAGCTTGCAGGTAAGGATCGCCCGGATGAAGGACTTCTCCAGCGCTGTCCACAGATGTTGTACCTGCCACGCTAATAATATTGCCGGTACGCACTGCGCGCGAGTACCCCACAAGAGGCTCCCATTCAGCGCCCGTCGAAAATATTTGTCGTTCCATAAGTAGTAGCTATGAATACATGGAGGCCATAACAGCCCTAATTTCGTCGTAACTGATTTCGTCGCCAAGAGCTTCTTTTACCGGCTTTAGCGACATACCCGAGACAATACTGTGGTCGATTATTGCATCGATAATGCGGCGCACTTTGTCGGCTGGCAGCAGGTCGTCTACTTCGATATCGCCTTTGCTTACATAGTAGGTAAGGTGTTCGAGCACTAAAGAACGCTGCACGCCGAGTTCCACTGCGATTGCTTCTGTTGTATGGCCATTGCGGAACAGCCGGAGAATATCGCTTCGATGCGGTTTTTCTGCCATCGAAGCCATAACCGGCGGCGTATGGGCTTTGTTGGCCAGGGTTTCTTCTTCGGTAGCAGGTATAAAATCATGAATAATATGCAAGACTGCCGCTCCGTACCGTGCGATTTTCGCCACACCTAATCCGGGAATAGCCTCTAAAGCATGAGTTGTCTGCGGAAGTCGCCGTGCGAGCTCGGTAAGTGTGGCATCAGAAAAAACGATATAGGCCGGTACACCTGCCGTGCGAGCGAGCTCGGTTCGCAGAGCTGCGAGGCGTGTAAAAAGCTCGCGATTGTAGGCTGGTAATGGTGCTGCTGGGGCGGCAGCCTGAGCGCGCGACAGAGACACCGATTCTTCGCCTTTCAGGACTGGGATGCTTTTGTGTGTAAGTGCCAATACGGGATAAGCACCACCTCGCTGAACGAGGTAGTTGCGTATGGTAAGGTCGGCAATATAGCCGCGCCACTCGTGTTCCGGGATGCTTTTCCCCATGCCATAGGTGGGCAGTTGGCGGTGCGAAGTTTTGATCTTTTCGGAGCGCGATCCCCTCATCACGTCGATAACATAGCCGGTGCCGTAGCGCTGCTGCAATCCGTACACTGTTACGAGCAGCATTTGTGCAATTGTTGTACCGTCGAACTGATCGTATTTATTCATGCATACATCGCAGTTGCCGCATTCGTCGGGTGCCCCTTCCCCGAAATAGTTGAGCAAAAATTTTCGGCGGCAGGTACGCATTTCGGAATACAGCGACATAATGCGCAGCTTCCCGAGCATGATTTCCGTTTGCAGCCGATTGTTCTCGATCTCCACAAAACGCCGTAGTCGCTGTACATCGCCCTTGCTGTAGAGAAGCAAGGCATTGCTCGGCAGGCCGTCGCGCCCAGCACGACCTGTTTCTTGATAATAGCTTTCGATGTTTTTGGGAAGATCGGCGTGTATCACAAAGCGTACATTCGATTTGTCGATGCCCATGCCAAAGGCAATTGTCGCCACCATGATATTCACTTCATCGTGTAGAAACTGCTCTTGGTGATCGTCGCGCTGTTCTCTGTCTAACCCAGCATGGTACGCGAGCGCAGAATATCCATCGCTGCGGAGGTAATCCGCCAGCTTGTCGGCGGATTTTCTCGACATTACATAGATAATACCGGACTCGCCTTTGTGCGTTTCTATATACTGCACAATTCTCTCGTAGCTTTTCAGCCTCGGCTCTACCGTGTAGTGGATGTTCGGGCGGTTGAAGCTCGATACAAACACCCGTGGACTTTTGAGCGATAGGCGTTCGAGAATATCTTGGCGGGTTTGCTCGTCGGCAGTAGCTGTAAGAGCGATCACAGGCACAGCGGGAAAGTGTTTCTTTAGCGCCGAGAGCATGAGGTAGTCGGGGCGGAAGTCGTGCCCCCACTGCGAAATACAGTGTGCCTCGTCGATTGCAAACAGCGATACAGTCCCGCTTTCTTTTAAAAGCAAAAGGAGCTGGCGATTGCTCGCAAATAGACGTTCTGGCGAGATATACAACAGCTTGATCTGGCCCGAGCGCGTATCCTGCACAACGGCTTCTTGCTCTGCCGGAGTTAGCGTTGAGTTCAGGTAGGCTGCTGCAACACCGTTCAGGCGCAGCGCGTCGACCTGGTCTTTCATAAGGGCAATAAGCGGGGAGATGACGACAGTAAGGCCATTTGTGCAGAGGGCTGGAATCTGGTAGCACAGCGATTTCCCGCCACCGGTTGGCATAAGGACAAGCGTATCATGGCCGTGGAGTACGGAGCTGACGATGTCTTCCTGGCCGGGCCTGAAAGAATCGTATCCGAATACTTGGCTCAGGATCTCACGTGGGGACGTCATAGAAACCTTGCCGGTTAGTTGTTGTTCATAAAAGCGGCGATATGTTCATCCATGTTCATAGCGTCGAGTTCGTTATAAAGTATTGCTGTTGCTGTACCTCTGGCTACAACTCGGGTGCTGTCTAATGGCTGGGGGCCGCTGATACCCACATACCATGTTTCGGTTGTTTCGCCTTCTTCAGTTGCTGACGTCTGAAGATATTTAAACAGAAAGTAGCGGCCTGCTTTGTCGCCTTCGGTTATCTCATACTCCTGTACAAGCTCGATTTTTTCTGGTTCTGGCTCGTCGTAGTCGATAATTGCTGCCACCATATCGGCTTCTGCGAGCGACTCCTGATTGTAGTATTTCTGCGGGAACAGTGCTGTACGGCTTATCTTTTCCAGACCCTGATACAGGCTGCAGCGATAAAACGGATTATCTGCGATGCGTTCCCATTGCTCCGGAAGCAGGTCGTCGTTGTTGCGCGCTAATGCCAATGCAGCTTCTGTTACAAGCGAAAGGGAAGTGTCGGCGGCCATTCTGTGCAGCCATGTTTTGGCTCTGTCGCTGCCGATATAGCCCAGTAAGTGCGCCGTATATTCTACCCGAAAGTAGTAGTCGTACTCGCCTTTTTCCCACGGTGCTTTCAGCCGGTCGTAGTCTTTTTCGCACATACGAAAAATAATATCATGTGCCGATTCCAGATCGCGCCGGGTAATAATGCTGCTGTCTAGGGCCTCGCAGATAAAATAGTAGAGCGAGCTTCTGCTGGCGTCCTTGTCGATCATCGGCAAGATACCGGGAAACATAACCCGGCAGTTTGCTGTTGTGGCCGAGATTGCATAAAAAGGGATTCCTGCGTCGCTGGAGAGCGCCGAGCCGGTGACGAGCTCTGTAAATATCGACAGGGATTGCTCTGTGCCGATGGAAGCGAGCAGAGAAAGCGCATCGCGTTGTACCTGTGGTGCTGTAGACATCAGAGGAAATACCGAGCGGATGGCTACAGGGGTGGTCGAATCGGCAATCTCTTCTATTTTATCTATAAGCCGGGAGCGTACTCCCGAGTACTCCGAGTCGTCGCTGTAAGCATGCTCAAGTGCTCTGTATAGCAGCGGCAGGTCGCTGCTTGTAAATGCGTGCAAGCGGAGGGCAGCGCGCGCGCTCTTGTGCACTGTGCTGTCGGTCGAGCTTATATCGCGAAAAAGCAGAGTAGTTCTGTCCTCGAATATCGTGCCCCTTGTAATGCCGGGCTGTAGCCCGAACGAACTGAAAAACTTCTCTGATTCGGGGGTTGCCAAGCCTGTGCTTGAGCGATATGTAGTAAGTGTGTACACCCGGCGCCCGCACAAAACACCGCATATTTTGTACAGGCGGCTTTCGTTTAAATTTCCTTTGATGAGTTCTATGGCGGGGTATCCTGCTATCGTATAGCGCCGTGTGCTGTGCACGCTGTCCAGGTAGCCCGTGTACCAACCTTTGTATATTTCGAAAAAATCATCCTCGTCCTTGGCTTCGAGGTATTCGGAACATTCATGGACAACTACGGAATAATTTGCTCCCGAATTGGTGTCGAGTGCTGCGTATGTAATTTCTATGCTAGTAGAGGTATCGCGCGAGATGTTGGGAACGCCGGGTAGCTGCACGGTGAAGCCGTGTTCTTCCGAACTATACGGCTGCCAAGCGGTGGGGCGAAAATCAAGAAGCTGTAGGGAATTGAGAAAGCGTTCGGCTTCTTGCTGGTCGAGCTGCCCTTTTTCGCTAATAACCATCGTGATATACGGACGGTTTTCGCGGAGGAGTAAGCGCAGGCGCACTGTGTATTTGGGCGATTCGAGTAGCCCTTCTGTTGTGGGAAAGTTCTGGTATGTCGTGTCTACATGCGACACGATTTCTGCGCCGATTGAGCTTGCCATATTCTGGAGTGCATTTGCGAAAAATATTATCTGGTGGGGTGCTTGTTTTCCGGGGGCGTACTGGTAATATCCCGCTAAATATGTTGTGCCGTCCTTCGGGTCGAGGCTACTGTATAAGTATGTTGTGACATCCGTTTCACTTTCCGATCTGTGCCCTTGTTTCATCAGGCTTGGCTCCGAAGGGAAGGAGATCGCAAACGCTCCTGTGGTGTCGACCAAATTCCGGCTGAGCGCTGTGTACACTGGGAGGTCTTTGAAGATAATGCTAGAAAAGAAACGATCCATGTCGTAAGAGCGGACATCTGGCGTGCTGGTGCCTACCATAAACATATAGAGAATATCGCGCCGCATGAAAAGCTGTACTGTATACAGGTAGCCGTTGTCTATCTGCATGGCAAATTGCAGCCCTCGGACGCCCTGTACGGTGATACGTTCAATTTCGCCCTGCCTTGTGCCACGGATTGCCATTGCTTGTGCTGTGCTGTCGAGCATTGCATCCATCATGGTATCTGGTAGCTGCATAGATATCGAAAAGTGGGTTGCAAAGTAGGCTGTTCCTGTGCCGAGGTCTGTCGTTAGCTTCATTGTATAGTCCAGACCGTTTTCCTGTAGCGGTACAGAAATCGGCACAATTGGCATCTCGACGGTATAATATGCTTCGTCGGATGTAATCGTGTGCCACGGCTCGTTCAGGGGCTGCTCCGTGACGCTGCCAGCCAGCCCGGTAAATGTAGCAGTAACAGGTACAACCGTATAGCCACGCTTTTGCAAGAGGTCGATCAGGCCCTCTGGGCCCGGAAGATGGGCGGCTCCTACAGCCACAAATACCGATGAGTGCTGTATCCGGGGCAGCAGAGTTTCTACCATCATGTGATTTCGCGTGATAAGCCCTTGCATGAATCCTGTGCTGAATTCGCCCTCTTCACTTACCAATGCCAGTAAACCGTCGATTCGCCCTTGATAGTACAGGCTGATGAGGGAGTCGGAAAAGATGCGAGCCGAATTGTCGTTGGTTTTTTCTTCGCTGTTTTCTATGGCATCTTCAATATCACGCACTTGCTCTTCTATCGGCTCGCTGGCCATATATCGCAACTGCTTTTCTATCTCTTCTAGTCCGAATATCTCTTTGCGAAACTGCCTTGCTATACGGTACAGATAGCCATCGACAAATGTAGCTCGATCCTTCTTCAGACCAGAGTTCCGGTTGTTCAGGTAGTATTTCAGCAGCCAAGGTTTCGATTTACTAATATTGCTTGGGTTTACTCCAAAGCTCTCCTGGAGTTTTCCATTCAGCTTGTCGTATTGTTCGTCGGTCATGTATTTTCGGAAGACATCAATGCTGTCTGTGGAGTCGGCTAAAAACAGCGACCGGAGCATGTAGGTGATAGCCGAGTCGGGTAGCACTTCCATTGCAAAGGCATCGCATGCGCGAAGGGCTGTAAGCACGGAGTCGCTGAAGCGAAAAGCGCGTTCGTCCTGTACGTGCATAGTCCCGTACAGGTAGGAGGGAGCAGGCAGGTCGTTGCCGGAGATTTTCCACAGCAGCTTATGGCCGGGATCGGCTGTTTGTGCACTATATGCAGCTTGCGGGAGAAATAGGCATAGTGCGGTAAGCACACAAAGCCACAGGGAAGTGAAGAGATTCATGGTATGTCGCTGGTTGACGGAAAGATGTTGGATAGGATGTAAAATACGAAATTTTTTGCAAGACTTTTCATAAGACTCAGTCTTGGGGCTATTGCTGTTTCTAATATTGTGCTCTGTGGCACGGGCTTCTCTGCGGCGTCCGGTGGCCGCTGTCACCGGTCGCATTACCGCAGCGGCTCTGGCCACAGGCTCTGCGCCAATTGCTTGGAACATGGTAATCTCGCCGGGCGATAGTCTGGCCTGTGAGCATTCGCGGACAAGTGCGCTCTGATTTTATGGTGGTGACGGTGTATGGTAGGCTTGTCTTCGCGTTCTTAAAGAACAGTGCCAAGCCGCAGATGAAACCAATGGAAAACACTGTCCGATACAAGTCTGGTTTTGGCGTCAGGCTTCGTTTAGTTGGGGACGTTCCGCGAGCGGTAACTCGATGTAAAACGCCGATCCTTTATCTTCACCGTCGCTTTCGGCCCACACTCTGCCGCCGTGCATCTCAATTAATTGCTTTACAATCGAGAGCCCCAGCCCTGTAGATGATTCGTTGCCTGTGGGGCGGGCGTGCAGTCGCTGAAATTTACCAAAGAGCTTTTTCATATCTTCGGCTGTTAGCCCGGGGCCTTCATCGCGCACAGTGATAAGCGCTTTTCCATTGTGTTGCTCAAGTGCCACATGAATAGCTCCGCCCTCGGGCGAGTATTTTACAGCATTGCTAATAATATTATCAATGGCTTCGCGCAGGCGCGCAAAATCGCCTTCTACGGTGCCTCCAGACTTCATCTGCACCGTGATCTGCTGAGATTTACGATGAGCTTGTGTCGCATTGCCATCGACGACAAGAGCCACAAGCGAGCTCATATCCACATAGTCTTTATTGAGTTGCATTGTTCCGCTTTCGAGCGCTGCGGTGCGGAGTAGCTCTTCGATAAGATGAAGCATGTGGTCGGCAGAATCCCGGATAAGACCTATCATTTCCTGATTTGTTTCGCGGTCCTCTGGGTAGGCACGCATAAGATCAGCCATTGTACGAACAGCGCCGAGCGGGTTTTTCATATCGTGTGCAGCGATATTCAGTAGGTCGGTTTTTAGCTCATTTGCCGCTTTGAGATCGGTATTAGCCTGCATAAGGCGGTGATTAGCGGCGATCACGGCTTCTTCTGCCGTATTGCGCTCGGTGTCCATTTTGTTCAGCGATTTGGCAGTGTACCACAAGATAGCAGTCACCACGCAAATAGAGCTTACAGTGTACAGGCTCGCGCCTGTTTCCATACTGTACAAGCCCATATTTTGCCCGGCTACACGCAGCCAGCCTGTCAGGAATGGGACACCGATTACTACTGGTAGCAGCCTGCGAAGCATATAGCTTCCAGAGTGTTCTGCCGTAGCTGTCGCCATTATTCCGTGGCCAGGGTAGGCGCATAGCAGCCCCAGCCCTGATAGCATAAACGCTATGGCTGCGATCAGCGGCATGGAAATATACCGGGCGGCTAATGTGTTGAATGAAAGCAGGGTAAAGGCATAGCTTACAAGAATGAGAAACGACGTAATAGCGATAAAAAGGCCGATAATTTGAGCTGGTCGTCGTTTTTTGCGTGTTTCTACATCGAACAACAGTAGGCCAATGCTCACACATAGGAAATATCCCGCTGTGAACTGTGTCATGTAGCTGGAGCTATGTAATGCCTGCTGGTTTGCAAATAGCAACTGGTCGATGCCGGAATTCCACAGTCCAGTATAGTCAATGAGCCTGATGGCTGCTGTAATAATAATAGCCGCAGCAAATCCGTTTGCGATGAGGGGAGCCAAGCTGGATGGCTGGTGCCGCAGCCACAAGGCGCTGCCTGCGAGAATAAAGCACAGTGCGCTCATGGGATTCATAGCGTGCAGGTCGGGCAGGATGCTTTTGAATGCCGTGATGTCCAGTAGCCAACCGCACAGAGCCAGAGTCCCGATTGTCACGATGATGATTCCGCTGATCTCCGATGCCTTGCGAAGGGTGGAAAGAGTGTACGAAGGAACCATAGCAATATCTTCAGTTCTTTTCGGGATAGGATTTGCTTCTGTTGCAGAATATCACGGAATATCCACATGCAAAGCCATTGTGTCCGCATGGCATTTGCAGCAAAAGTCCTGCCTGGTCTCTATGCTGATACCAGCCGCTTTGGCGACTGTGTTTCGACCTGACTATTTGTACCAGCCTTGTTTCTTATGCCACAAGCATAGCGATAACTGCGCCTGCAGTCCTTTTTGAGGATGCAGTATGCTCTAAAAGTACAACACGCAAAGGATATAACCTTGCAAAAAGTGCAGTGTTTTGGTGAGCAAACAGGTAATGTTGCGGAGAAAAGAGGCACGAAGGTAGTGCCGTGTATTTTCATGTAGGTGTCTTGACGCTCTATGTCGTGCTACAGCGAGGCGAGAAATGCGAGTAGTGCATCGCGATCTTCTGCCGAGAGCGTTCGCACTTGCTCGCGCGATTGTTCCGCTTCGCCACCGTGCCACATAATGGCTTCCATCAGTGAGCGCGCGCGCCCGTCGTGTAGATAGACTTCATAGCCGTTTACGACGCGTACCAGACCAATTCCCCACAATGGAGCAGTGCGCCATTCGCGGCCTGTTGCAAGGAAGTCGGGGCGGTTATCGGCCAGTTCGCTGCCCATATCGTGCAGCAGCATATCGGTAAAGGCGGAAAATTTTTGTCCTGATAATTCAGGCGCGTCTTTGGCTTGGCCTGCGAGCATTGTTGGCCTGTGGCAGGAAGCACAGCCTGCATTGGCAAATACAACGCGGCCACGGCGCACGCGCTTGTCGTCGGTGTTGCGGGGCGCAGGTACTGCAAGCGACTGTGTGTAGAATGCTGTTGCGCGCAGAGTTTCATCGTCCAGATCGGGTGATGAAGTTTCACCACAGCCGGGAACGCCTTCGCAGTTTTCTTTGGGGAACATAGAGGTCGTAATGCCCATATCGCCATTGTATGCCGCCGCAGCTTGCTGTAGCAGCGAGGGCTGGTTAGCTTTCCAGCCAAAGCGTCCAAGTGCCGGTTTTCCAGCGAGAACATCCCATACATAGTTTGCCCGACCCGAAATACCATCGCCATTTGCATCTTGCTCGTCGGCATAGCGGAGTACGTCTGCCTCGCTGACTGCTTCTAATAGTCCGAGTCCGAACACTGGCGGAGCTATGCGCGGCGATACGAGCACCCCGGTGGGTAGCGCAGTGTACGTGCTGGTAATAATGTAGGAAGGCACGCGCAGCGACACAGGAGTACCATCTTTCATGTACTCGATACGCTCGCTGTATTCTACAATAAATCTACCTTTGGACTGTGTGCCAATGATGGCACGTGTCTGGAGCTGGTTGCCATAACCCGGCACAGCCGCTGGACCGCCGTGGGTGTTGTGTCCCTGTACACTAATACGCAGGAGCATGGAGGCGGCTTCTTCGCCCGGCAGCGGCGGTCGGCCTCGCCCGTCTCGCACGTGGCAGGAGATGCACGATGTGTTGTTGAACATCGGCCCCAGCCCTGCGTTGGCACTGGCCGGAGCCGTTACAAATGTCTGTTCAAAAGAGCGATCACCATCCAGATGCAGGGATAAGGATTGAGCCGACAGATTCGGGGCTGGCTGCGAGTACGCATGGCTGGACGCAAGCTGCACAGTGGTAGCGCCTCCTGCGTGCATGTAGTCCTCTGCACCTGGTTCCTGGCCGGAGCCAATAGGCTGGTTATCGTCGCTACACGCCTGTAACAGCAGTGTACAACACACGGCGCTACAGATCAGGAAAGAAGAAAAACAGCGGCTCATACGTACTCCTGTTGCTTGCGAGTTATTTACATTGCATCGAACAGCGGGACAAGATCGGTTTCAATGGTTTGTTGCAGCTTGCGGACGGCTTCCTGTGCAGCTTCTACAGCGTCGCGTTCCTCAGTAATTGCCGTCGTAAAGGTGCCGGGGATAGCCGCAATTGCAGCGATTGCTGCGTTGATCTCGCTTTTTACACGTGTGTCCAACGCTGCGTTTTTCATGCTTACATAGTCGTCGAGTCCAGCGCCGTTCTGCGTGTAGTCGCCAGTGTAAATGTGCTGAATGCTGCGGATGTTATCTTGAAAGTCGGCTTTGGAATTATTGCTGAAGCGCGATTCTTCTAATGTCACATCTTGTTGCACAAATGGATCGTTGATTTTGCCATTTCCCACTTCGTCGGCAATCGCGAGAATGCCCTGCACAAGTTCTTCAATTGCCGCTTTTTGCGAAGGATAGATACTGCTCGTCTGGCCTGCATTGCGCAGATTAACGCCGAAGTTGTCGCCTGCGGCAGCCCACGACGTATGGAGCTCTGTGGTTGTGCCGTGGAGGCTTGCTGCGAGCGCTTCTAAATAATCGAATTCGCGCTGGGTAAAGCTGCTCGTCTGTTTGTTGCCGTCGGTGCCAAACAGCAGGTATTCAATAGTGTGAAAGCCTTTGAGCGTGCCTTCGAGGCCGTCGATGTATTCTTTAGTAAGCTGTTGGCTTCCTGCGAGAACGGCGTCGAGGTCTACAGTATTGACAGGCCAAGAGTCCAATGCAGGGTCGAGTCCTTTGGTATCGACAGGGCCGAATAGAAAGCCTTCCGACATTTCCCACGGGCGGCGTGTTTCGCGCCATGCGGTACGTGCTGCATTGAGCGTTGTCTGGCTGGGCGAAGTTCTAAATTGTTCGATAGCAGTCATTAGTGCCGCTGCCCGCTGGTCGAGATCGCTGTATGTTTTGGTAATGACATTGTCGGCTGCGTTGGTCAACACCGATCCCGCGTCGAATTCGTTGTTCGATGGGCCTGTAGCATCATCCTTCGAGCAGGAAACAAAAGCAATAGCCAGAGCGCAGCACAGAGCGCTGCGGGAAAGGGAGCGGAATCGAGGAGAGAAAAGATTCATATACGTGTCCGGATACAATGAATGACAAGCTGGCACTCTAGAATTCGGCTCCGAATCCCAGAGAGAATGTATTTTCTTTGTTGACCGAAGTGCTGCCGAGCGTGCGCATAGCATAGGCTGCTTTTACACATACAGCTTTGAGGGGACGGTAGACAGCACCCACCGTAAGAGTGTGGCGTTCCCAGCGCGGGTTGTCGAAAATATCGCCAGTGACTTCGGCCATTGTGTCGTATTCTTCATAGCGCGCAAATACATCGGCGGCAATAGTAGGGACATTGAACAGCGACAGCACATTAAAGCCCGCTTCTGCATACCAGCCAAAGGCAGCACTGCCTACTGGTGTGCGCTTTACGTTGAGATTGTTCGACAGATTGCGGTTGGCTTTCGACACGAGATCGGCGTTTTCTAATGTGCCATACAGTGTCATTGCGCGCACAACAAGCGGTTCCCATTCGGCGATAATATGGCCTTCGGCAATAAACACATGGGCGTCGGCAGTCATATCCGCTTTGGGGCGGTTATTTGTTGTATTACCAAAATAGGCCGAGGCACCTACGACGGTTTCTTCCATTGGCTCGACGTCTACTCGTGCGGCAAACGCGAGGTCTTCGGCACTCACCATTTCAAAGCGTTTCTGGTGTCCGCCTGCAATCCAGCGCGCCGAGCTGAAGCCCGTGCCGTCCAGTCCGTTCACAACTAAGGCGCTGTAGGTGACAATGCCTTCAACGGTTCCAAACAGCTCAAGGCCATTTTCATACCAGAGCGAGGGCAGGATTGTCGCCTCCATTTCCGAACGCCAAGGCGTAAAGTATTCGTGGGGCTCGTCCTCTTTCTGCATAATGCCTATGGGCACTTTGATGCGGCCAGCGCGCAGGCCAAGGTTTTCGTAAGGGCGGTATTCAATGTTCAGTTGTTCTACCAATACTTCGCCGCCTTTTTCTACTTCGGTTTCGTATTCGCCGAATTCTTCGAACCTGTCGAATTCCATCGTGACGCCCGTGCCGCCGTGCTCGAACTCAATTTCGCTGTTGAGGCGCAGGTTGTCGCTGATGCGAAAGCCCGGATACAGTACTAATCGCTCGATATCAATGGTATTGCGCCGTTGAGGATCGGTTTCCCAATCGTAGGCGTAATAGTTGGCAATACCATAGCCCCGAAGCGTAAAGCGCTCAAGCCAGTGTTCTACACCAGTGGCGTCGTCGTCGGCAAGCAAAGGAGTTGTCAGAAGAATTGCAAGGCAGGCTGCAACAGAATAGCGGCGCATTTTCATCATGTTCTTGTTCCATCCAATGTAAGCATGGCAAAATTACAGCTTATTTGAACCTAATCCAAATAAATAAATTGTAACATAAGGGCTGGAAATAGATGGAGATAGCTGGTAAAGGGGGAGGGAATGCGATGGATGGATGCTGTGGCACGCGATGCTCTGTGGCGCCTGTGAATTGCACATCTGTGCTTGCGGATGGGGTATTCCAAGCCACGCGGCGGGGGATGCTACGCGGAGCGGAGACCGAAGCGAGGGCAGAGGCCGAAGCGAAAAAATTACACTGCGAGCTACTTGCTTACACCGTTTTTACTTCTTCGAGCTGCTCTTGGAGTACAGCCCATTCTTCCATGCGTTTTTCAAGCGCTTGGCGTGCCTCGTCGTATTGCGACACCACAGTGCGCGAGTCGGGATCGGTGTAGAAGCTCGGCGCAGCCATTTGCTTTTCTAAAGCCGCCACACGCTCTTCGAGTGCAGAAATTTCCTTTTCGCAATCGTCTACTTTGCGTTGGATACGGCGTTCCTCGGCCTGCCTGCGTTTGCGCTCTTCGCGGTCGATTTGCGTAGAAGTTTTTTTATCGGCGAGTTCCGCCGCCACCGCAGCAGCAGAGGGCTTGGGGAGGTCGAGCTCGTGCAGCGACTCCATTTTCTGCGCGCGCAAAAAGTCGTAGATATCGCCTGCAAATTCCTTGATGCCGCCGCCGCGAAATTCGACGACCTTTTGCGTAAGGCCTTGGAGAAAATCTCTGTCGTGCGATACCACGATGAGCGCACCTTCGTAGTCGAGCAGCGACTGTTTGAGCATATCTTTCGAGCGCATGTCCAGGTGATTTGTCGGCTCGTCGAGGATAAGCAAGTTCGATGGTTCCAGCAGCAGTTTGGCCAGCGCCAGGCGCGATTTCTCGCCGCCCGAGAGCACTTTTACTTTTTTGTTCACACTATCGCCGCTAAAGAGGAATGCACCGAGCAGATTGCGTACTTGTGTACGCATATCGCCAGCCGCAGCATTGTCGATAACCTCGAACACCGTCATATCGCCGTCGAGCAGTTCGGCTTGGTGCTGGGCATAGTAGCCAATCTTTACATTGTGTCCGAGCTCTAATCTCCCGTCGTATGGCTCGCGTCCGATGATGATTTTTGCCATTGTCGATTTACCTTCGCCATTGCGCCCCACGAACGCTACACGCTCGCCGCGCTCTACCGCAAAGCCGATATTGCGAAGGACTGATTTTGCGCCAAACGACTTGGACAAATGCTCGGCTTCCACAACAACGCGCCCGGAGCGCGGAGCATCGGGAAAGCGGAATCGGATGGAGGAAGTATCTTCGTCGTCGATTTCTACGCGATCTACTTTTTCGAGCTGTTTCACGCGCGACTGTACTTGCGTTGCTTTTGTAGCTTTGTAGCGGAATCGCTCGATAAAGCGCTCGGTTTGGGCTATTTGCTTTTGTTGGTTCCTGAACGCGGCAGCCTGAAGTTCGCGGCGCTCGGCTCGCTGCTCTACGTAGTTGGAGTACGATGTGTTGTAGTCGTAGGTCTTTCCATTGCTTATTTCGATAGTGCGATTGGTGACAGCATCGAGAAAAGCGCGGTCGTGTGATACCAGCACGACGGAGCCTTCGTAAGAGCGCAGGAATTCTTCCAACCACTGGATTGATTCAATATCGAGGTGGTTCGTAGGCTCATCGAGCAAAATGCAGTCTGGGCGGCGCAGCAGGATTTTTGCGAGCTCTATGCGCATTTGCCAGCCACCGCTGAACTCGTCGGTCATGCGCCGGAGGTCGTCGGCGCTAAAGCCAAGTCCTTTGAGTGTGCGCTCGATATCGGCGTGGATAGTCATGCCGCCCATGCGCGCAAATTTGTCGTTGGCATCGGCGAGCTTTTCGAGCAATTCGGCATAGCTCGCGGAGTCGTAGTCCGTTCTCGTAGCTACTTCTGCCGAATATTTGTGAATGCGGTCTTCGAGCGAGAGGAGTTCACCAAAAGCAGTAGCCGCTTCGTCGAAGACTGTGCGCCCGCCCGAAGTGATGCCATCCTGCGGCAGATAGCCGATAGTATAGCTATTGGGTTTGGCTACAGTGCCCTGCTCGGCTATCTGCTCGGCTGCGAGGATTTTCAGCAGTGTTGATTTTCCCGCACCATTTTTCCCGACCAAACCAATGTGGTCGTTTTTCTCAATGAGAAAAGAAACGTTGTCGAACAGGTAGAACCCGCCGAAATGAATAGAGAGACCAGAAACGGAAAGCATATCTATATCAGCAAAACTTGTCAAAAGTAAACCGCAAATATGCAGAGGCCAGAGGTCGCTTCAAAAGGTTTTCGGTAGTAGTATCGCAGTGGTTGGCTACAAACGCCTGTTTATCTGGCTTTGCGGCTGCTGTGCGGCGATCACTTCTCTGCACCGATTTATCATGAGTTCGGCAGATGTACTCCAGTCGAATGTTTTGGCCCATGCCACGGCGCCTTCGCAGAGTTTCTTGCTCAAGGCGTTGTCGGTAAGCACAGAGCGCATCGCGCCTGCCATCGCGCCGATATCGCCATAGGGATACAGCAGGCCACTCGAACCATTCAGCACCGAGTCGCGCAGGCCGGGAACATCGGCGCTAATCACCGGAGTGCCGCAGGCATTTGCCTCGATATTGGTAATGCCCCAGCCTTCTTTCATCGAGGGATTGACAACGCAGTGCGCGTCGCTGAGAAGCTGTACTTTTTGCTCTTCTGTTACATAGCCGAAAAATGTTGTGCAGTCGGCTATGCCAAGCTCTGTGCAAAGGCGTTCGAGTTCCGGGCGGAAATCGCCCGAGCCGAGAATGTGCAGCCGGGCGTTGGGCACATCCGGTACTATGCGTGCAAAGGCGCGCAGTAGTTGGTCGACGCTTTTGTACTTTTTCAGTCTGCCAAAATACGCTACCGTAGGCTCTGCGGATTTTGCTCCCACGCGCATAGGCAGGCGCGATTGGTCGATGCAGTTGGGAATGATGCTGAAGTTGCGTGCGTCGAAGCCGCGCTCCACGTATTCGTCGAGTGTGCTCTGCGATACAACAGAAAACGGTGTTTTTTTATACACCCAGTCCACCGCCTTTTCCGATGAATACACATAACTTCCTGCAATCGCTCCGGCTTCGCGGAAAATGCTTTTGCCGAAAAAGTGATGGGCGATGGCCAGCAAAGGCTTTCGCACATACAATGGAGTGTAGAACGGAATTTTGTTGATGTCGTCCACGATAATGTCGTAGGATTCGTGCCGAAACCGCGTAGCGTAGCGCAAGGGCACATAGAAGTTGAACAAGTTGCGATTGCCTTCGCGGATAATGCGAATACCGTCGATAGTCTCTTCTGCGGGTGCTTGGCCGTGGGCACAACTGTACAGCGTTACCGAATGGCCGCGCGCTGCCACACGGGAAAAAATTTCGTGCAGGTGCACTTCCGCGCCGCCCCCGAAGGGATTGGTTATGTCCTGCCAGTTGAAGACGAGAATATTCATACGCACAAATATACGAATAACCAAAATGAGAATGCGCTGCCCGTGTTCTTTTACTCTGTACACCCGTTGTTGCCATGAGTTTAAAATGAGCGGCAGAGAGAAGGATACTATGTGCGCTTCTTCCTCCGATCTTCTGTAGCGTCGCTGCACCGCGCTGCACAGCCGCCGCGTGCTCGATAGACCCCAACCGCAAATATTGCGAGCGCCGTGCCACTGCTATTCACGTAAAAAACATCTGGCTGAATTTCTTCTTGTATCGCTGTGTAACAAAACGGCGGCACGCGGGATGATCCCAATACTTCGCGAAGAGCAGACCTGTCTACAGCCCGATGCCGTAAGAAAAGTAGCTTGAAAAAAGATGGTGTGTAACAAACTGCAAACAGATGGAATGCTCTTTAAACTTTCGACAGCCTTGTTATTTCTAAAGCCGCGAAAGTAACGAACGAAATGCTCATGTACCGTGGTGGGAGTGCCCACGGGAAGTGGTGCCCCGATTTACGCTTGGTAATCAAGCAAAACAACCCATTCACAATTGTACAAGTAGGTGTACTATGAAAAGATTTACCGGACATCTCGTCCTCGCAGCTTTTCTCGCTGCAACATGGCTTGGTATGTACTCATGCGACCGCTTAGATGAATCTCTGCCGGTTGCTTCCAGCGAAACAGTCGTTCAGGACGACATTAGCATTGCTGCGCCCGAAGCTCTTGCTAGCATTGTAGAAGATGGCACTATTACTTCGGAGCTCAAGCATCGCCGTCCGGGTTCGGATGCAAATATGAGAGGTCTTGCGATTTTCCACTGCTTAGAGCTGACTGCCGAACAGAAGGCAGCAATTGCAGCGGTAATGAATGGCCAACGCGACTGCACAAAGTCGATCATGGATTCGCTGCGCGCTTCGGAACAGCCTTTGGTAGAAGCTGCACGCACAGCTCAGAAAGCAGTAAGAGATCAACTGAAAGCTGGCACAATTACCCGCGCTGAAGCTCTTGCACAGTTGGCTCAGATCAAAGCCGACCTCCAGGCACAACTCGAAAGCAATCCGGTGCGCGAATGGGCACGCCAGGCTTTGGAGGCATGCCGCCAGGAACTGTACAAGCAAATCCGCTCGCTGCTTACCGCAGAACAACAAGCTATCTGGGATGAATGGGTTGCAACAGGCACGTTGCCCTGCGACCTCAAACCCCGCGATGATCGCCCAGCACGCGATACCACCCGTGGTGGTCACGGCCATGGCCCGCACGATGATCACGGCCATGGCCCGCACGATGGCGACCGTCCGACTCCTCCGGACAGCACAAAAGGATAATAGCATTTCGCATCTGGTAATGGTATATTGGGAGAGTGGCAACACTCTCCCTTTTCCATTTTAAAGCATGTTCGATTCCTATACAAAAGCACTATTGCCATGATGTACACCTCTACACATTCTATGCGATTGTACGCCCTATTCCTGTGTGCTGTCGCTCTCTTGCTTTCGGCTTGCGAGCAAAATAACCATGAACAACCCCTTCTGGACAACGCCACTGCCAAAGTTGCTTGGAATGCGTCTGGGTCTTCTGGTGCAGATGGCAATACTACTGCACAGAGCAATGGCGCAGCTTCCGCACAAAGCGAACAGACCACGGGTGCTGCTGCAATACAGCGCCAGATGATTTACACTGCTACGCTGCGGATGCGGGTGGAAAGCGTCGACAAATCGCACGATTCGGTGCTGGCGCTGCTTGGCAGATACCAGGCGTATGTTGGGTCGGACAACAGAACGAGCTATAGCGAAAGAACGGAGAATCGGATTGTGATTCGTGTGGAGCGCAGCCAGTTCTGGGGGCTTCTGAAAGCTGTAGAGAAGCAGGCTGTGCATCTCGACGAAAAGAAAGTGAATTCGGAGGATGTGACTGGCGCAATCGCCGACATACAGGAGCACATAAAAAGCAAAATGGCTGCCGAGCAGCAGTACAGGGAAATTCTGCAAAGAGCGGTGAATGTACAGGATATTCTCAATGTGCAGAAATATCTCTCTGATATTCGCGAAGAAATTGAGCTGATGCAAAGCAGGCTCGACCGGCTTACCGACCAAGCGGCATATTCTACGATTACTATTGATATGTATGAGCGCGGCAGTGGAACTCTATCCCACGAAGAAACATTCTGGGATCGAGCAGGCGATGCTGCGGCGAATGGTTGGCATATATGTACGTCGCTGTTGATCGTGCTTGTCACTGTGTGGCCGTTCTGGATTGTAGCCGGAGCTGCAGCATACGGTGTATTTCGGTACTCAAAAAAGAAACCGCGCACGCCGTTGGTGCCCACAGTGGTTGTACCGCAAGAGCAAAAGAGCGAGGACAACGACAAACCGATACGCTAATATGCGTTGCCGAGGGATGGCGTGAAGGATGGTGACGGCACGGGCGTTGTTGTTCTGGAATTCGATCATAGAAATGATGCGCGGATGAGGGCGCTGTTGCCGGTTGCTCTCTCCGCCTACGCGCTGGCAACGTTCTTAACAATGCGCGAATGACGGGCTTCCAGCTACGAGGCGGGCGTGCTGCGCGGTGCAGCGACGCAGCGGAAGATCGGAGACAGAAGCGCCCAGAATCTTACCGGAATTGCAGAGCGCGCAGGGGGCGAATTCGCGAGGCGATAAGCGAGGGGATAAGCGTAGCAAGAAAGCAGAAAAACATACTTACGCCAATGACCAGCACATAGTGCCACAGAGAAAACTCGATGGGAACTGCATCGAGAAAGTATATCTCGCCTTTGAGAGAAATAATTTTATAAGTAGACTGAAGCCAGCAGACAGCGAAGCCCAGCAGGCAGCCCGACACTGTACCGATGGCGCCGAGGATAAGCCCCTGCGACAAGAAAATACGCAGTATTCCACTTCGCCTCATGCCCAGCGACCGCAGCACACCGATGGAGTGAATCTTCTCGACAACGAGCATCAGCAGCGTAGCGACGATATTGAACACTGCCACAATACTAATAAGGCCCAAGATAACAGGGATTGGTTTTTTTTGGAGTTCAATCCACGCAAACATAGCGCCGTACATCTCATAGACAGTGCGCGGATAGTAGGGATAGCCCAGCACTTTCTGAATGTTCTCCGCTGTGCTTTCGATGCGCGAAATGTCTTTTACCATTACATCGAAGCCAGTAGCCGTGCCCTCTGGGAGCGAAAACAACTCTGCTGCCGTAGCAAAGGGAATGTACACGTATAGATCGTCGTAGGCAGTCATGCCCGTGGCGTAGATACCCACTACACGAAATTCTTCTACAACCGGAGGATTGACAAGCGAGGGTTCGCCCGTAATGCTGTAGATAATAATCGAACCACCTGCGTCTATATTCAGCTTGCGCGCCAGTGTTTGGCCGATAACAATTTCGTAAGTGTTTTCGCCTGAGAACGCGAATGTTCCCTTTATAATATTACTGCGTAGCGCCGAAATATCGGTCGTAGGCTGGATGCCTTTTACCATAACGCCATCGAGGTAGTCCGACGACCGAATGATGCCTTCCTGTGCTATAAACGCCGACACCGAAGCGATATCGGGCACGCGCTCCGGCAGAAAGCGCACCACTGAAGAATAATTTTCCAGGGGCTGCTGTCCGAAAGCCTGGATTTGGACATGCGACGTAAATTTTACAGAATTCTCGCGCAGTTCCCGCTCGAATCCGTCGAGGACTGCCAGCGAGATAATAAGCGCCGTACTGCCTAATGCCACGCTGACAAGAGCAATCACCGAAACAAAAGAGAGAAACCGCTTGCTATTGCGCGGGTTCGCATAACGGCTGGCTATGAAGACCGAAGGGTTCATAGCTGTTGTGCTTCCCGTTCGGCCTGCAATGCGTCGAAAATAGACATGAGCTTATAGGTCGATTGCCGCGTCAAAAGCGTGAGTTCTTTGTCGCTGTAGATTACAGTTCCCTGGGGGTTGATAAGTACATAGGCGCGTGCAGGAAGGCCGAGTATGCTGATGGCTTCGTACATTGCGGCCACAGTGCGGTTCTCGTCGACCAGCAGGGGAAAGGGAAATTTGAATTTTCCTGTAAACCTGCGGTGCGATATTGCCGAAGACGGATTCAGCCCGAGCACCATAATATTCCTCTGCTGGAATGCCTCCCAGTTGTCGCGGTAGTTGCAGAGCTGGGGAGTACAGACTAGTCCGTTGTCTCTCGGATAAAAAATAAGCAGGACGTACTTGCCTTGATAGTCGTTCAGGCAAATTGGTTTATCGTCCTGGTTCTTGAGAGTAAACACCGGAGCCGGAAACCCGACTTTAATCATACATATTCCTGTGCAACAATAGCGTGTTCTACTGTTGTTTCTTTTCGTATTTATAGAAACCTTCGCCCGTTTTACGACCCCAGAGGCGCGCCTGTACATATTGTTCCTGCATGAGCGCGGGGGCAAAGCGGGGTTCGTGGAAATACTGTTCCCAGATGGATTTCGTCACTTGGAGATTGGTATCAACACCAATCAAGTCCATAAGCTCAAACGGACCCATTTTAAAGCCCGCGCCTTTCAGAATTGTGTCGATTTGTTCTACTGATGCAGCTTCTTCTGTGCAGATACGCATTGCTTCGTTGTAGAAATTCCGTGCCACGCGGTTGACGATAAAGCCCGGAACGTCTTTTGCTACTGCGGGTGCTTTGCCGAGTTCATAGGCCAAGCCCGTAATGCGCTCTACGGTATCATCGGAAGTTTTTGTGCCGCGTATCACTTCCACGAGCTTCATAATATGTGCGGGGTTAAAGAAGTGCATACCTGCAAATCGTTCCGGGTGCCGAAGCGACGCTGCAAGCGACGTCACTGCAATCGACGATGTGTTGGTTGCGATAATAGCGTCTTCCGGCAACAGATCTTCCAGAGCAGCAAACAGAGCGCCTTTGATCTGCCGATCTTCGATAATTGCTTCTATAACGATGCTACAATCTTTCATATCTGATAGTTCGGCAGTCATGCGTATGCGGGCAATCGCCTCGTCGGCTTCCTCCTGCGTCATTTTATTGCGCTCCACTGCTTTTGCTATTTGGCTAGCGATATAAGTCTGTGCCTTCTCAAGTACGCTGCTGTGCACATCGTACAACATCACCGACCGACCGACCACCGTACACGCCACGGCAATTCCCGCGCCCATTGTCCCTGCGCCGCATATTCCTATCATAATTTGTCCTGTTTTCTATTTCGTATGTTCGACGAGTAAGATTATCAATAGTCTGCGGGTAGGAGCTACAGCGCGTACCACACAGAAAACACGAAAAGGGATTTCTTTGTTCCCATCTCGTAAAATAATGTATTTACGGTTCTGTAGCGCTATCCGGGTGGGAGCTCTACAGAGTGCATTTATTTACCTGTAAATTTTGGAGCGCGTTTTTCGTTGAATGCGAGCACACCTTCTGCATAGTCGGCAGATTCGCCAGCGCGTTGCTGGTATTCGATTTCCATTTCCAACATTTCATCAAGCGAAGCTGTCATGCCGCGCTGAAGCATTTTCTTTACAAAGCCATAGGTCTGTGTTGGGCCACTGGCATAGGTTTCTGCGAGCGAGCGCAGAGCTGTGGGCAGCACATCGGGGGAGACGATTTGGTTCACAAATCCCCAGCGCAATGCGTCTTCGGCGCTTAGCGGTTTGTTGAGTGTAGCGAATTCAAACGCTTTGGCATAGCCGAGCATACGCGGGTAGAAGTATGTAGCGCCCGAGTCGGGCACAAGAGCAATGGCCATGAATGCTTCTACGAGTTTGGCTGCCGTGCTCATAATGCGTATGTCTGCCGCTAATGCCAGCGAAAGCCCGGCGCCCGCTGCTGCACCGTTGATACCGGCGATAACAGGTTTGGGCAGATCGCGCATTGCTCGGATAATCGGGTTGTAGCGGCGCTGTAGCGAGTCGGCCAGCGAACGCTTTCCGCCGCCCGATGGAGCGTCTTTTAAGTCTTGTCCAGAGCAGAATGCTCTGCCTGCACCTGTGAGCACCACTACGCGCACATTGTCGTCTTCGGCTGCTTGTTGCAATGCGGCCTGTAGGTCGGTTGTAAGCTGCTCGTTGCAGGCGTTGTACACGTCTGGGCGGTTCAGCGTAATGGTCAGGATGCCATTGTCGAGAGTATAGAGAATTGTTTCGTAGGTCATGTTGATAGAAGAGTATGAACAATATGATTCGGATGTTGATCTGCTCTACGCTTTTCAGGGGAACCCGTGCGACTCGGCTGCACACCGCAACTATTGCGACATCACAGAGCCGCGATGGTCGCTTCGGTCGCTGTCCCTGCTTTGGGTCGCTGCACCGCGCAGCACTACCGCCGCGTGGCTGTTCGCCCAGTTGTCGCGCATTTTGCGATACACCGCAATTGTTGCAAGCGGCGTTGTGCATTGCATGGCAATTGGCGCAAAACCTTTGGCCAACGTGCAGGCGGCTCGTGCGACCGGCGACAGCGACTAATCGTGCGCCGCAAAGACGCCCGTGCCACATATTATTGCTTGTATTCGCCCTGCATGGCTGTTACAAGCCCGCCGTTGTTACATCCTTTTATAGCCTTTTGATTCGAGCTTTTTCATGATTTTTTCAGCTACTTCATAGCCCCATTTTTGCCCTACTGCCATGCTTTCCTGCATCACAAGCGGCGTGCGCTCCACGAGCTTTTTTCCGATAGGGCTTTCATAAAAAGCTATCAGCTCTTGTATTTCTTCGTGCGAGTAGTATTTGTCGTAGACCGGTGCGATCATGTCGATAAGGGCATCGGCACTGAATTCCTGCTTTATTTCTTCCCACAACTGCTCGGGCACTTGTGGAAATGCCTGCACAAAGGTGGGCAGAATATTATCCATCATCTGTATTCCGAGCTCAGCGCCGCCACTTGCGCGGAGCATTTTGACAATATCGGCGTGCTTAGCCGAGTCGGCGATACCTGTCGTCTGGGCAGTTGCCATTGTGCAGATGGCAAGGAGCAGCATGGGGAGCAGAATTTTTATCTTGTGCATACAGGGCTTGAGTGGGGAGAAGAAAGATAATTATTTACCCGACCACGTGGGTTTGCGTTTTTCTTTGAATGCAGTCATACCTTCGCGAGCATCATCGGTAGCGAACAGCAGGTAGAAATTTTTGCGCTCGAACTCCAAGCCAGTTTCGATAGTTGTGTCGAACGATTTAAGCACGGATTCTTTGGCGAGGCGTGCCGACACTGGGGGCATAGACGCCACTTGAGTAGCGAGCGATATTGCTTCTTCGAGGTACACTGCTTCGGGCACAACGCGGTTCACGAGGCCGGCTTCGTAGGCTTCCTGGGCGGAGATCATCGAGCCAGTGAGCACCATTTCCATAGCGCGGGCTTTGCCGATGGCGCGTGTAAGGCGTTGTGTGCCGCCAGCACCGGGCATCACGCCAATCTTTATTTCCGGTTGCCCAAATTTTGCCGTATCGCCAGCTACGATCATATCGCAGATCATCGCGAGTTCGCAGCCGCCGCCGAGTGCAAAACCGCTTACAGCGGCTATCAGAGGTTTTTTAATTTTGCGGATGCGATCCCAGCGTGTGAACTGGTCGCGGCTGAGCATTTCTACAGCAGTTGCATCGGCCATTTCCGTGATGTCGGCGCCTGCTGCAAATGCTTTGCGATTGCCGTGCAGCACGATACAGCGAATCGACTCATCATTGTCGAACGCTTCGAGCGCTGTTGCGATTTCTTTCATGGTTTGCAAGCTCAGAGCATTGAGCACTGCTGGACGGTCTATTTGTACTACGCCAATCCTGTCGGCGGGGGAAGATGTTTTGATGCACGTATAATCTGCCATGTTGTACCGATGGAAGCGAAAGCCCGCCGTTGCCACGCCGGTTCTTCCGTGTGAGAGAATGATCGTTGAACGATGCAAAAATAGCAAAACAGGGGAAAATACCATACGATGCCATATACGATCCCCCCGTAGAGACGCCCCGCCGGGGCGTCTCTACGGGGGGATCGCGTATTGCCGTACCGATGTTCGACGGATTATTGTTCGATAGGTGTTTCGATAATGATCTGCACTGTGCGGGAATAATTGCGGCCTTCGGGGAGTTCATTCGGATAGACTAAGTCATCTGATCCTACCGCGCGGATTTCAATATTGCCATCAGTTACCTTTTCTGCTACATAACGCGACACCTCGCGGCAGCGATTTTCAGCCAGAGTTCTGTTGTATTCCTGCGACCCAGTCCTGTCGGTAAAGCCGAGGATTGTAACATGGGATGTGGGCTGAATACGGCTTTTCACTTCGTCGAGGATACGGCGGTTCTTCGCATCGAGCGAGGCATTATCGAACTCAAACAGAATAAGCGAGTATTTTTCGATGCGCTTATCTGCTTGTTCCTTAAGGCGTTTGTCGGCAATAGATAAATACTCGAACGGAACCGAGCTATTCAGAGTAAGGTCTTGGTCTACATTGTCGTGCAGCTTTACAAACAGATCGACGGCGCCATCTTTTCTCTCGAAATCGTGTTCGGAGAGATTCCAGGAGATTGCAGCAGGATTGGTCGTGCCGCTATCGGTTCGCACACTGCGCTTGTCCTGCTCTGCAAAAAGCTGCCAGTCTTTTACGCCAGCTTGCGCTGTAATTGTAGGCTTCAGGCGCACAATGGCAGGGGAGACAGCATAGGAATTGCGCTGGATAAGCACAGGCTTTTGGACTTCGTACTCATCGGTGGCAATTTCCACCCGGCGATTTTCACCCTCGATATCGGGAACATCTACAGGGTTACTTGTTGTGCTGCCCTTGGTAGAGCGTTTGATTTTTGTTTTTATACGGTCGGGGTCGATGTTCCACACGCTAATCAGATATTCCCGCACATTCTCCGCGCGCTGTTGCGCCAGGTCGGTGTTGTCTTTATCGACACCTGTTGTAGAAATAATGCCTGTGCAGACGGCATTTGCCACCGGATTTTCCCTGAGGCGTTTGCCGATAATATTCAGCGTATGCGCGTAAAATTCAAAGATATTAGCAGATAGATTGCGTTCGCTGAATTTATCAGTTTGCTGAGGCGTAAACAGTACCAAGCGCGACTGAGTAATATCGGAGCTGCCGGACTCAAAGAACACGCTTGGCAGGAGCGGAAGGGTTTCGCTGAATTCTGTTTCTTCGACAGTAATCTGGAAATCGCTTCGTACAGTGCCATCTTTAAACACGCCTTCTACATCAAGTGTAGCGCTGAACGCTGGCGGCGGCGGTTTGGGAATATTGATCTCAATAGACGGAACATGCTCGATGGGTATGAGAACCGGACGCGGCGGTGGCGGCACAGGAATAAAGGGATAGGTAATTGCCACACCCATGCGCAGCGTATTGATTTTCCAAGCAACATCGCTGGACACATTGGTAATACTCTGCACATAGAGCACTTCGGGAGTCATGGTCATGGTGCTGCTAATCGGCAGGTCATAGCCAACCCCTCCTACAATGCCGAAGTACATCGACTGTGCATTGGGGATGGGACCCGACGTAACATTCCGCACCACCGAACCATCAATAAATGTAAGGTAGTCGGGCGAGACAAGGGCTTCTTCCTGTGAAAATGTATGCGAGAGCACATAGCTGATGTTTGCGCCGAGCTTGAGCGACAGCGGGAAATCAAACAGAAAAAAGGAGGCAGTTGGTTCGATACCTGCGACATTGACTTGCGACGACAACCGATGTTCGATCATCATATCCACGGGAGCCGAGCCATTTTCGCCGGGTACGTGCTGCACTTCTTTTTCTGTGAGTGTGCCGCTCAAGGAAGCATAGGACGCCCTGAGCTGAATTGCTATGATAGACGACACGGGGACTTCAAAAAATCCGCCAACATTATATCCATTGCCAAACCCACCTGTGTATTTAGGGCAGCAGCTCGGCGAGCCTGGAAGCTCTCGGAAGCCTGCGGAATGCAGATTGGACTGGTAGCTTCCAAAGCCACCTACGCCAAAATAAGTCGTATGTGGATTGACGCCGTAAGGAATGACTTGTGCCTGTGCATCGGGCTGAGCGCAGCCAAGAGCCAGAAGCACAGCAAGCGTACAATGCGCGAAGGCTCGTGCCGCGATTGTCCTACAGGAATGTCCTTTCATGTCAGCTCCTTACTTCACAATGACAAGGCGTTGCGAATCAACACGCTCCTTCGACCGGAGGATTACCTGATAAGTGCCGCTTGGCAGCTCAGTAGTCGGAATCATAAGTACTGTTGCCGTCGAAGCTGCCGTCGTTGTACGGCTTACCGTCCAGTGGTGCGCGTACACAAGTTCGCCTGTAATCGAATAGATTTCCAGTGCTGCCGGGCCTACCACTGGTACTTCGGCGACAATTTCCACAACATCGGAAGCGGGGTTTGGCGTGATGCTGGTAATGCTGTGCGCCTTGTTCAGTTTGATCAATCGTGCACCACCCACGCGGCATACATTGGTAAGCGTCAGCGTACCGTTTTCCGGTGTTGCTGTTGCGCTGCCGAGTCCTACTTCCCACTCAATGTTAGAGAATGTCAGAGCAGTTGTTTCGCTATTGCCGAGCAGCACATTGCCATATATTTCCGTAAGCAGATCGCCTGCGCTGGGTATGCCGTTGAAATCAGCAGCAAGCAGTTCTACTGTAATTGTGCGGGTATGCGTTGTCTCGTCAAAATCGTTGTTGGTAATTGTACCTTTTGATGTGCGTACCGGATAGAAGAGCGTGCCGTTGAAGCTCACTGTAAACTTCAGCGAAGTGATCGACTCAGTAGCTGGGAGATTCTGCTGGTTGGTAAGGCGCACCGGCAGAGCGAAGTTCTCCGTACCAGCCTCGGCTGTAAGAGCGGGCATCGAAAGCACTGTTGTGCCTTTGGGCAGGGGGATACCTTCGCCACGGATAATATCTTCCGGGCTGCCGCCATCGCTCAGTACTTTCAGTTTTGCTGTTTTTATACCGGGAGTCGCCGGGCTGAATGTTACTTCCACCTCAATAGATTTATCCTTTGGAATACTGATCGGGTAGTTCAGCGTTTCCACCGTGAATTGCGGGTCGTCGGAAGTAATGTTGAATATCTGCCCGTCGTCTTGTCCGTCGTTGGTAATTGTCACCTTCATTGCTCTGGACATAGTGACATACACCTGGCCGAAATCCAACCCTTTGAACGTGATGTTTGGTTGCGGGGCATTGGTACCACGTCCTTCCATCGCGATCTGGCTGGAAATTGTACAGGGCGTCGAGCTGTGCACTTGCAGAATGTCATTGTAGACAATATCATCTGTCGGTGTAAATGTAAGAACCACCGTCAGTAATTCACCGGGCTTCAGCACTGCCGGAAGAGCAGGAGTAACCGACACTACTGTGAAGGGTGCTGCGGGCTGGTCGATAGCGGTAATAGTCAGTGTTGTAGAACCGGAATTAGTAAATGTCACCACCCGTTGTCCGGAGGTTGTATTTACTGTTTGATCGCCAAACACTGTCGTACCACTGTTTACAAGAGCTGGGTACGTAATTGTACCGCGCAGAGCAATGGTGCGTGTAATACCGCATGGCTCGTAGAACAACTTCAGTTCGCCCGTTGCCAAGCCATTGCCCGAAGGAGTAAATACCACATCAAAGGGAACCGGATTACCTTTTTTCAGGACGGTATTCTGTTGCAGCGTGGTTGTAAACGGACCAGTTACTGTGTAGGTGACACGTCCTTCTACATCGCCATCGCTCGTATTATTAATGGTAAACGATTTTGGTGATATAGGCTCGCCATTACAGTTGACAATGGTACCAAAGTCGATAACATCGCTTGGCACATCGCTAAAGCTCACACCTTGTTTTTCGCCGCGCAGGGCAATTGACAGCTTCACATCACATGGCTGGGCTGTAAGAACGAGCAGTTGATTATACACACCCGGAGCAGGAGGAGCAAAGCGGATGCGGATTTCCACCGTGCCGCCATTTGCTGGTATTGTAAGCGGAAGCGACGACGAAAGCAGATCTTTGATACGATAGCCTGCTGGGTCTTGAATATCGCTAATCACCATATCTTCGCTGCCATTATTTACAAGTATCAGCGTTGTATCGAGCGTACCTTCGCAGCCGAGCAATGCTCCAAAGTCGATGATATTTACATCGGCCTGAAGCTGCGGCGTGCTAATAGCGCCAGTCAGCGGGATGTTCAGCGTATCTGTGCACTCGCCCCACTGATAGGGGAATCGGGCTATGGAGCTATAGCTGCCATCTGCACCGGGTGCGAACGAAACACGCACGCGAATAGAGGCACCGGCTTTCAGTGTGCGCGGGAAGCCGGGAGTAGGCTGTACATCTGTAATTGCAAAAGGCGCTTGAATATTCGGCGCTCCAAACGAAGCGTCTTCTGTACCATTGTTGGTAATGACAATTACTGTATCTCGCGATGTTTGCACGCACGACAGCAACTTGCCATAAGCCACTGTCTGGACATCGGGAGCAATAGCCACATCTCCGCGACTGCCCACCAGATCGAATGTTGTATCCTTCGGGCATGGATTGCCGCTGCGCAGAATAAGCTTTCCGCTGACCGAGCCGGGAGGGCCTGCACCGAACTGCACTGTAATAGTAGCAGTACTACCCACGCCAAGCACTAAAGGAGTCTGGGGCAGAACTGCGCCAAAAGCCGGGTTTGTCGTTGTTGCCGAAGTAATCGACACAACGGCATTACCAGTATTTTTCACCTTAAAAGTGAGCGATGAATTCGTTTTGCAGCCTGCCAGCGTACCAAAATCCAGAACGCCGCCCGGAACAGTAGCTTCGTAGGCAACGCGGATACTTCCAGCGCGGAGAATCGTTGTTGTTTCAAAACTGCACTGTTCTGTGGTAAGCCGCATTGTAGCTGTAATCGACGTATTGGGAACCCCGTTGCTGGTAAAGCGCACACGCACGCGCTTGCTGCTGCCAGAGGGAAGTATGATTGGACTATCTGCCGGATTGTCGAGAGCAAACTGGGAATCGGAGAACGAGGGTGTTATCCGTACTTCTACATCGCCCGTATTTTCCACGAGTACATCCTGCACATCTGGGCCATCGCATTGAGCTGCCGACTTGAAGCGGACTTCTGGCAGCGACACAATGCGAATAGAATCGGCGCGAGCAGAAAGCTGTGCTAATATCTGTGAATTACAGCGCACCGATGTAAGATTGACAGATGCGATTTCCGTTCCTGCTCTGGTAGGGCGGAATTCCACGATAATATTTTTGGAGGCACCTGCCGGAATATCGAACGGACCAACAGGGTCGACAATAACAAAGCGAGAGTTATTAACCGCAGCAGCATTCATCGAGATCGGCGCTGCACCGGGGTTAAAGATAACAAGTGTATCCCGGCTGGAGCCACCCAGACAGCTCACAGTGGGGAACGATGGCGTATTCGTAAGCTGCGGCGGGCGTTGCACACGCACATTGGCCTGTAGGCTTGTATCAGGAGGCTGGCATGTACCGCTTACGATGACGTCATAGACGCCGTTGGCTGCATCGGTGATACCCGGCAGCGTATAATTCTGCGATGTACCTTCTGGTGCCAGAATTTCCACACCATTTTTTCTCCATTGGAAAGTACGGCCTGCGCCATTGGCCTGCACCGTAAGCACAAGGGTTTCGCCTTCGCAAATGATAGTATCTTTTGGATGCTGGGTAATTTGCGGAGCGGCGTTGACAGTAAGAGTTGCAACGCTGCTCGTAACAGGAGGTGGACATGTACCGATCACTACAACATCGTAGTTGCCCGCATCAACCTGTGTAATATTATTGAGCGTAAGCTGTCCACCCGTAGCTCCTGCAATCGGCTTGCCGTCCTTTCGCCATTGGAACTGCGGGGCTGTACCCGACACAGCAACAGAGAAGATCACGGTTTCACCCTCGCATATAGAGCGGGAGAGAGGATTGTTTGTAATCCTGGGAGATGTGTTAACGGTGAGTTGCGCTATAGAAGACGTCGCAGGCGTCACCGGGCAGATACCGTGCACTTCTACATAATACATACCTTCATCGCTCACATCGACATCGGTAAGCGACAGGGTCGAGAGAGTTGCGCCGGTAATAGCTTGGCCGTTTTTATACCACTGATACGAAATATTTGCACCCGTAGCCTGCACCCAGAATTCTATATCGTTGCCTTCGCAAACTGTAGCTGATGTGGGCTGTTCGATGATTTTTGGCGGAGCGTTTACGTTCAGAGTAGCGGAAGTAAGTGCTGTTTGAGGGCAGGGACCAGACACAACAACAGTATAGACACCCGCATCACTTTCTTCAACCGCAGGAATCGTATATGTTGTATATGTTAGGCCACTTGCATCTGGAATATTGACACCGTTTTTCTGCCATTGATAATGAAGGTTCGATCCGGTAGCTTCGACAGTAAAGCTATAAGGTTCGCCTACGCAGATCGTAGCTGAGGTCGGACTTCCTGTAATTCTCGGCAGCGTTTTGACAGTAAGGAGCGCCGAGGCAGAAGTGCCCTGGCCGCATTGATTAGAGAATACAGCGCGGAAATAATAACCGTCCTGTTCAGATAAAACATTGTTGATTGTCAGTATGTTTGTCGTTGTGCCAGAATATTGTCCGCCTTCCGCAATAGGTACATATACAGTGCTATTCGTACTGACTTCCCACACAATATTAGGAGTTGGAATGCCAGTAGCAAAAGCTTCAAAAGTTACTATGCTGCCTTCGCATACTATCTTGTTGGATGGAGTAATTGTGACTACTGGCTTTGTATACACTGTTAGAACAGCACTTGTTGAGATTGCTGTACCACAGGGGTTAATAATCACAGCTCGATAGAGGTTCCCGTTCATTCCGGCAGTCACATCATTGACATCGAGTTGTGTGTTGGGGAATGTGAGCGTTGCCACTGTCGACCATGATCCACCGCTGTTGATACTGACTTCCCAGTAAATGACAGGATCAGGCTTTGTTGTTGGTTCAACTTCAACTGAGAAAATTGTGCTTTGACCCTCACATACAGTTTTAGATTCAGGCGATGTTTTAACTACTGGTTTTGTATTAACAGTAAGCAATGCAGTATTAGAAAGGGCACTGTCGCACGAGTTGACTAACTTTGCTCGGTAAAGATAACCATTCATACCAGCGGTTACATTGCTTATGTCCAATTGCGTATTGGGGAACGTGAGCGTTGCGACAGTCGTCCATGTCGTGCCGTTGTCGGTGCTCACTTCCCAGTAAATAATTGGGTCGGGTTTCGTTGTTGGATCGACCACCACATCAAACGATGTGCTTTCGCCTTCGCATACAGTTTTTGGGGTAGGCGATACTTGCACGATGGGTTTCGTGTTGACGGTCAAGAGTGCAGGAGTGGACAGAGCACTGTCGCATGTATTGACAAGTTTTGCTCTGTAGAGATATCCGTTCATGCCTGCTGTGATATTCGCCACCGAATGCTGCGTTGTCGGCATGGTCAGCGTTGCTACCGTCGACCAAGTAGCGCCATTGTCGGTGCTCACTTCCCAGTAAATAATTGGGTCGGGTTTCGTTGTTGGATCGACCACCACATCAAACGATGTGCTTTCGCCTTCGCATACAGTTTGAGGCGTGGGCGATGTCTGCACGACGGGTTTCGTGTTGACGGTCAGCAGAGCGGGTGTAGACAGAGCACTGTCGCATGTATTGACGAGTTTTGCTCTGTAGAGATATCCGTTCATGCCCGCTGTGATATTCGCCACCGAATACTGTGTTGATGGCATGGTCAGCGTTGCTACCGTCGACCAAGTAGCGCCATTGTCGGTGCTCACTTCCCAGTAAATAATGGGGTCGGGTTTCGTTGTTGGATCGACCACCACATCAAATGACGTACTTTCGCCTTCGCATACAGTTTTTGGGGTAGGCGATGCTTGCACGACGGGTTTCGTGTTGACAGTCAGCAGAGCGGGTGTAGACAGAGCGCTGTCGCATGTATTGACGAGTTTTGCTCTGTAGAGATATCCATTCATGCCCGCCGTGATATTCGCCACCGAATACTGTGTTGATGGCATGGTCAGTGTTGCCACCGTCGACCAAGTAGCGCCATTGTCGGTGCTCACTTCCCAGTAAATAATGGGGTCGGGTCGGGTCGCGGGATCAACGACAACATCGAACGACGTACTTTCGCCTTCGCACACAGTTTGAGGCGTGGGCGATGTCTGTACGACGGGTTTCGTGTTGACGGTCAGCAGAGCGGGTGTAGACAGAGCGCTGTCGCATGTATTGACGAGTTTTGCTCTGTAGAGATATCCATTCATGCCCGCTGTGATATTCGCCACCGAATACTGTGTTGATGGCATGGTCAGTGTTGCCACCGTCGACCAAGTAGCGCCATTGTCGGTGCTCACTTCCCAGTAAATAATTGGGTCGGGTCGGGTCGCGGGATCA
>DLHF01000033.1:0-11071 GCA_002483085.1 Ignavibacteria bacterium UBA7675 | reverse complement strand
TTTCGTGTTGACGGTCAGCAGAGCAGGTGTAGACAGAGCACTGTCGCATGTATTGACGAGTTTTGCTCTGTAGAGATATCCATTCATGCCTGCTGTGATATTCGCCACCGAATACTGCGTTGTCGGCATGGTCAGCGTTGCCACCGTCGACCATATAGCGCCATTGTCGGTGCTCACTTCCCAGTAAATAATTGGGTCGGGTTTCGTTGTGGGATCAACGACAACATCGAACGACGTACTTTCGCCTTCGCACACAGTTTGAGGCGTGGGCGATGTCTGCACGACGGGTGCCACACCTACTTCTAACACTGCTTCCAACGATGTTGCAGAAGGGGAGCAGTCACCACTAACCACAACGCGATAGCGGCCAGCATCGGATACCTTGACAGAAGCAATATTAAAGGTTAATACTGTAGCTCCGGTGATATCGACAAACGCACCGATCTGGCTGTTGTATTTTTGCCACTGAAATGTAGCATTGGTTCCTGTAGCCGCGGCTGTAATACTGTAGGTTGCCCCTGTACAGACCAAATCAAAAGCGGGCTGAGGATCTTGAGTGATACGCGGTTTTGTCTTTACTACCAGAGTCACAATCGCCGATGTCGCAGGGGAATGCAGAGGACACTGCAAATTTCTGACTTCTACATAATATCGTCCAGCATGGATCGGATCAACAGGATCAAAGACGAGCTTGCTGCTTGTCGCACCTGCTACAGATCCCGAGCCGACTTTAAACCACTGATACGAAAGCGAAGCACCAGTGGCTAGTACTGTTTTCTCAAATCGGTCACCCTCGCACAGCACAAAGGAGTTATTCGTACTTGGTATGATCGTAGGTTTGGCTAGGACTTGCAGCATTAGTGTATTGGTTGTAACAACACCGCAGGCATTTGAGATCGTTGCGTAGAATCTATAGCCATCCCATGCTGCCTGTACCGCAGGACCATCAATTTCATCGGATGTATTATCTGTAAGAATACTTGTTACATCGTTGCCGCTTTTATCTAATACAGTCCATTGTACATTTGGAGTTGGAGAACCGTCATAAGTAAGCTCTTCAATCTCTAATTCCTCACCTTCGCACACAGGGTTGGAGAGAGCAGGAGGGTCAATAATACTCGGTGCCCAGTTTACTGTAAGTGTCACTATTGAAGAATACACTGTTCCGCAGCCATTAGACACTTTTGCTCTGAATTTGCTGCCATTGAGGTTCTTCGATACTGACGCAAGTGCCAATGTATTGCTATTCGGCGCGCTAGGATACGGATCCCACGTACCAAAACCGATGCGCTGGTATTCCCACTCCACCGTTACATCCGTGCCTGTTGTCGAGATTGTCAGTGTGGTACTTTGGCCCTCGCATAGTACGACTACAGAGACAGAAGGACCAGTCACTGTCGGAGGCTCTTTGACAGATATTGTGACAGTATTGCTTGTAGCTGCTGCACAAACATCGTTGCTCACCACTACATAATATTGTGTGCCATTCATGGCCAGAGTTGCATTGCCGAGGGACAGTGGTTGCGCCGGTGTTGTTGTTGCAAAGACGGGACTTGAATTACCAACTTGGTACCATGTATATGTAAGGTCTGTGCCCGTAGCGCTCGCTCCTGGTATGGATACGGGCTGGCCTATGCACACATCCACATCTTGCGGTTGTATAGTGATAACCGGAGGCGTCTTTACTGTAATAATTGCGGTCGTGGAAACAATTGTTCCATTGGAGAAATCGCGCACTTGGATCTTATACGTACCGGGTGCTTGATTTGCCGGAATGTTCCAGCGCCATGTATAAGGAGAAGGGGGAGAGAGTGTGATATCGGCAATAGGTGGTGCTGACCCAAATACCCCAGAGGCGTTGGACAGATCGATCAGAACTCTTTTAATACCAGCCGTAGCCGTCCAGTTGACATCAACGAAATCACCAGCACACTTTGCAGTTTCGGTCGTGGGCGAAGTAACGATGATGCGGTCGATATCTAGCTCAAATTGAGTAACAAAGGCGTCACGGTTACCTCCATACGTACTCTTATAAGGATCCAGAGCCGATATTGGAAAAGGACGAGCCGCAAGATGTGAAGTCTCCGTAAATCCTGCCACTGTAATCTTATTTGCTATAACCTGATGGGCAAGACCGATAAGAGGGGAAGATAATTCCTGAAAATCATAGTTATTGTCTGTTCCATCGTTATCGCTTCCGCCAAAATATGTGGAGTATACAAGAGATGCCGTATTATTCTGTGCGAGGTCGAATTTCGCAAAGAAGAGGTCATATCCAGATTGCAGCGAGGTGAAATATGCTCCTGGATTTGGCTTTACATCGAAATCCTGCGAGATAGTGGCGCCAACTACATAGACATTGGAACCACTGATTGCGAGGCGCTGTCCAAAGTCGTAACTGTCTCCGCCAATGTATGTAGAGTAGAGGAGACCGGGTGAACCATCTTGTGAAACATCGAGTTTAATGAGGAATGCATCACCTGCCTGTGGGTCGAAATTATTAGGCGTGAATGTACTGCTATAAGCATTGGGGGTGACAGGAAAGCCATCGTTTGTACTTGATGCTGTATTGCCCGTAAGATACAAGTAATTGTTATCTGCTGCAATGCCCACAGCATAGTCGGGCATGAGTCCCCCAATGTACGTATAGTAAGGGAGGCTGTTTGTCGCAGTGTTCAGCCGAAGAGCAAAGCCATCAGTAGAAAACGAAATATTTGCATTGGTGCTAAAAGAGCGATCTAACGAATAAGTTGCCGCAGGAACCTGAAAGCCACCTTTGGTGTAACCGACTACATTAAGATTTGCGCCTTGGGCACTGATGTCATATCCAAGATCAAGGCTGTTTGTTATTCCAAAATACGTTGAGTATTGTAAGGCTCCGGCTGCCGATAACTTTGTAATTATAATGTCTGCCGCCAGAGGATCGCCGACATTATCATACGCAGGAGTAGAAAGAGGATAGTTTGTCGATCTTGAGTACCCCGTAATAGCAACCCCCGAACCGTCAAAATCAACTGCATAGGCCTTATCAATACCATTACCGCCCACATAGGTTGAAAAAAGAGCTGCATTACCATCGTTATTTAGCTTGGTAATAAAGGCATCGTACTCATTGGGCGAACCTATCGTTGGCTGAAAGGCATTAATAACATAAAAATTATTCGAATTAGTAAAGCCGGTAAGGTAAATATCGCCCGTTGCTTGGTCTAATGCTATGTCCCGTCCCTGATCGTCTCCCGATCCACCTATGAACGTTAGATAAATTAGCGAAGAACCATCTACATCGACTTTGGATAGAAATACATCTGTACTATTTCTTGTGCCTAAAGGAGGATTGTAAGTTCCTACTTCTGGGGGGAAAGTTGGCGCGTTCGTATATCCCGTTACATAGGCATAACCAGCGGCATCAACTTGCACGCCGTGAGCAACATCATAAGTGTTGCTTGTCCCCCCCAGATACGTGCTGTAAATCAGTGGATCGATTATCAGCGGCAAGCTGCGGTCGTAGGCTCCGGTCTCAAAGCCAAGTGTTCTGTGGGCGCCTTCGCCCGTTATTACAAAACGGCACTCCACCTGCTGCTTTTTGCCCCTCGTTTCTTGATAGGCAAAGAGCTTTCCGTGCGTCACTGTGCCAACGGCTGTCTTGATTTGCAGGTTCCCGTTGTTGTCTATCAGCCAGTTGGTGGCGCCTTCGATGCCAATGGCGATCTGTTTTGCGCTGGCGCCGGGATGTACGACAAGGTCGTAGCGCGGCGAACCATCGTCGTCGTACACCACTGCGTCGATGCCGGGGTACAGAGTATTGAGCCGTACGCTGCTATAAAGCGGTACTTTCGAGGCCCATTTTGCAGGGTCGTTGCCTATAAAATAGTTGTGATATGTAGGTTGCAGGCCATTGCCCTCCGCTGTAGCGGGGGAGGCGTTGAGGAATGTCATGCGGAAGACATGCCCCTCGCGCTGCATACTTTGTGTTGGCTGAGGGTCGAAATTATCAACGCTTACGGGCTGCCCGGCCATGTGGCGCAGCTTATAGACATCATATACAAAAGCGTTGGGCAGTATCCACATATCCATGCCACCGCGCTGCGTAAGGTACAGAACCGAATCGGCCCACTGGCCTCTGTTTTCGATGAAACGAGTTCCGCGAATCACAGAAGCACCCGACGATAGGGCCTGATGTGTTCCCTTCGTTTCGGCTGTCATCGCTGGCTGATGCACAAGGGCAAGCAGCAGGATTGCCGAAAGGAGCGAAAAGAAAACGTAGCGTCTATTCATAAGTACCCGACTCTATATGTAATATTGGGTATGATGGCGTTCCAGAGGAAGCCTATACGCAAAGAAGCATCATAAAAAATCCGTGCCAGTATTTATGTCTTCGGATTGCGCCTGATGTCCCTCGGGAGCGCGGAGCCTCTTACCGCTGTGTGTGTCGCCACCCGATTATCCGCGCTGTGCGTCTGTAAACTGTACTATAAAGAGGGAGGAAGAAGCTGCCACCGGCTCTGTATATGCGCTGTAAGGCCGGAAAAGTACCATCATACCAGCGTTCCCCAGCGATTGGAGCTGGTATTGGCACAAATATACAGGCACAGTACCGGTGCTGAAAGCCGGGTTGTCGTATTGTATGATTGTTACTTCAAAGATTACCGAAACGTAATTAACCGGCAGTCTGGCAGAGTTCACCCCTCTTCTCGACCTATCGTGCACACCAACCGAATTACTCTTCTAAGAACCTTGTTATCGACATCTTCACTGGCTGCTGTACCGTCCTTCAAAGGACGACCGGGCTCGCTTCATGGGAAGGGAAGCGACATGGTATGAAAAAAGCCTGACGATTTCCAATATACAAAATTGTGGGAAATGCAATCTGACCAATGCCCCAGTGACGCAGAGTAATATTCCAGATTACTTTATTCTTTGGCTTTTTTGACAGAATTGGCATACGCCGTTGGTAGTGCTTCTGCCTCTGCTCGTGTGCTTTGCCTCTGCACCGCGCTGCACAGTTCGCCGCGTGGAGTTCGGCCTTTACCGCAGTGTGGTTCCCACAGGCGAGTGTCGTTTGTTCAACGGATAGGCGTGGGTGCGATTTCGGTGACAGCGCTGCACCGCGCGCCCGAAGACGCCCGTGCCACCATGCTCTATTCTCAACCGAGCTTTAAAAAGCAACAGCCGAACATTACTGTCCGGCTGTTGTCTATGAGATTGGCTTTTGCGCTTATTTCGTGTCGATTCTGCCGTTGATAGACGGCGTGACACCACCCGGCTGCGCTACAAAGTCGTTGCGCATTTTGTCAATCGGGGGCAGCACTTCGCCGCGAATGAGCTTGTCGAGTTCTTCGCCGTCGATCACTTCGCGTTCCAGCAACACTTTCGAGGTAAGGTGCAGCAGGTCGATGTTGTCGCGCAGGAGCTGTTCGGCCTTGTCCATTGCGCTGATTACAATCTTACGCACTTCCGCGTCGATCAGCCGTGCCGTTTCATCGCTGATATTGCGCGGGTGCGAGAGCTCGCGTGCTACAAACATCTCTTCGTCTTTTTGGGCGAGATATACCGGGCCGAGTTCCTCGCTCATACCCCATTCGCATACCATCCTGCGCGCCAGACCAGTTGCGCGTTCGAGGTCGTTGCCTGCGCCCGTAGTAAGCTGATTGAACACAATAAGCTCGGCTGCACGGCCTGCGAGCAGTGTTGTGATTTTGGTCATCACATACTCGCGGGAGAGCGTGTGTGAATCTTCTGTGGGCAGGTACGACGTGACACCAAGAGCGCGTCCGCGCGGTATAATTGTCACTTTATGAACGGGATCACCGCCCGGCAACAGCCTGCCTACGATAGCGTGCCCCATTTCGTGGTACGCTGTCGACTCTTTTTCCTTGTCGGAAATTACCATGCTTTTGCGCTCCACGCCCATCAGGATTTTATCCTTCGCATTCTCGAAGTCCCACATTGTCACCGAGTCGCTATTACGGCGGGCGGCGTAGAGAGCCGCTTCGTTTACGAGATTGGCGAGGTCGGCACCCGAAAGGCCCGGGGTTCCGCGTGCGATTGTCTGAAGGTTTACTTCTGGTGCCAGCGGAATATTGCGCGTGTGTACTTTCAGAATACCTTCGCGTCCTTTCACGTCTGGTCTGTCTACTACTACTTGGCGGTCGAAGCGACCGGGGCGCAGCAGGGCGGGGTCGAGCACATCAGGGCGATTAGTGGCCGCGATGACGATAATGCCGCTATTTTGCTCAAATCCGTCCATTTCTACCAGAAGCTGGTTGAGTGTTTGCTCGCGTTCATCGTGTCCACCGCCGAGGCCAGCACCACGATGGCGTCCTACGGCGTCGATTTCATCAATAAACACAATACACGGGGCATTTTTCTTTGCCTGCTCGAACAGATCGCGCACACGGCTGGCACCTACGCCCACGAACATTTCCACGAAGTCTGCACCGGAGATAGAGAAGAAGGGCACATTTGCCTCGCCTGCCACAGCACGAGCCAGCAGGGTTTTGCCGGTTCCGGGGGGGCCGAGCATGAGCACACCGTGAGGAATTTTACCACCGAGGCGGTTAAATTTGCTTGGATCGCGGAGAAACTCAATGATTTCCTGAAGCTCGTATTTTGCTTCGTCGGCGCCTGCCACATCGGCAAATGTCACTTTCTTGGAATTCTCATTCATCAGTTTGGCGCGCGCTTTGCCAAAGGTAAAAATACCTTTGGAGTTGCCGTTTTGCATACGGCGCATCACCACGATGTAGATAGCGATAAGCGCCACCCAAGGGAGGATAGAGATAAAGGCGCCCCACCACTGTGTATCGCCCTCTTCGTATTTCCAGCGGATACCGTTTTGCTCCCACATCTTTTCTGTTGTGGAATCAACAAATCCGAGTTTCGTCACAAAAAGCTGAACGCTGTGTTCCTTGCCATCTTCGGTCTTGACAAGTTCCTCAGCTTTCAATTTTCCATGAAACTCGAAATCATTGAGTTGTTCTTTGAGGATTTTCGCCTCGGCTACTTTACCCTTTTGGACAAAATCCATGTACTGGGTGTAGCTTACTGGCCATTCATTGCGCTGGCCGTTGGCGTTGACAAGCACATACATAACGATAATCACGCCGAATATGCCAAGCCAGATAAGCGCAGTGCGCAGTACCTTGCTGATATTGGGGTCGTCGCCACCGTTTTTGAAGCCGTTGCCGTTCTGGTTCTGTCGCATACGCTTTTTCATCGCCTGATTCGAATCGGAGTTGTTCTTTCTTTCATCGAGATCCATGAAGTTTCCTTTGAATGCAGTTGTAGCTGGTAGAGTTAAGCGATACACACATGCGTTGTTCTACATACTTTTTTCTGGCTCTTCTGTTCCGAAGCGGCTGCATGGCGTTACGCATCTGCCTGCCGACTGTCTTCGTGGAGCACGTAAATATCTGGGAGGTGCCTGCCAGCTTCTGCATAATCCATGCCGTAGCCGACTACAAACTCCGGGTCTATATCAAAGCCGATATACTCTATCGGGATATTTTCGCTAAACACGCTGGACTTGAACAGCAGCGTTGCAATTTGTACTGATTTGGGAGAGAAGCTCCGGAGCTTGCGTTGAAGGCTCGCTATCGTCTTGCCGGTGTCCACGATGTCATCGACGAGGATCACGTGTTTGCCGCGTAACGAGTCGGGCGAGATGGAAATATCAAGGGAGACAACGCCGGACGAGTGCATCTTCTCTCCGTAGCTTGAGGCACTGACAACTTCGATTGTACAGGGTACCGAGGCCGAGCGGATAAGATCCATAGCGAACATCATAGCACCCTTCAGGACTATGACGTACACAATATTTTTATCATTGTAGTCGCTGTGGATTTTTTCTCCCAGTTCTGTAATGCGCTGAAGAATTACTTCTCGCGTAAGGAACAGGCGGAAGGGGCGATCATGTATTCGAACAATGTCCTGTTGCATGGCTCTTTTGGCTACACAGGGCGCGGATGTGGCCGCAGCCTATGGTTTTGGACGTTTAATAAATTCAAGCCGAACGACCTTTTCTGTCGAACGCGTCACCTTGTATTTGTCGTTGATACGCATACCGCATATCCAGATGATTTCTTCGGATGTGCAGAGTACCAATGCCGAGCTTTTTTCCAGAACAGGCACTTTTTGATTCGTAAGGAAGTCGCTTACTTTCATTGTGCCGCGCATTCCCAGAGGCTGGAAAGTGTCTCCCTGCCGCCAGGTACGCAGTGTAAGCTGGTAGGGCAAGAATTCAGCATCGATAAACTCCACAGAGGGGTCGTCACCGAACTTTGCATCGCGCTTGTGCACTTCGCGTATGGAGAATATTCGGTCGCCGATGTTATGTTCGGCGTTTTTGCCCACTTTAGTATTTACATCGTTTTGTTCGGTGCGCAGAGCGATGACGATGGCTTCTCTGTCGCGTATTGCGCCAAGGTGCCGGGAAATATCCTGCCGCGTACCTGCTTCCGCAGCCAGAAGTTTCAGAATGCGCTCGATGGCGTCCATCGAAATTGCGGGCATATCGAAATTCTCGCGTATTGCCCGCTGGATAATTTCACCCTGAAGAAAGGTTGTGTGCGATGCCAGAGCAGGTGCCGAAAGCAGTATTCGCGATGATGTCGATTCCAGCACTACCTGCGGCATGACATTATTGACAACTTGCGATACGAGTTCGTCGGCTCCTTGGAGCAATCGCGCTGTGCGATTCAGTGTGTCGCTTATCGACGGGGCATAGTCCTGCCGTAGCAATGGCAACAGGTGGTGCCGCACCTTATTGCGTGTATGCCGCAACAGCGAGTTCGTTTCGTCTTCCTGCCATTCCACTTCGCGAAGCATTGCATAGCGCTTTAGCTCTTCCTTTTTAAAGCGGAGCAGTGGCCGAACAATAAATGTTTTTCTTCCCAGCGAGCGCCGGGCAGGCATGCCCGTAAGCCCTGTAAGGCCGGAGCCGCGAAGCAGATTGAGCAGCACTGTTTCGGCGACGTCGTCGGCAGTATGAGCAAGGGCAAGGGTAGTGCAGCCTGTTTGCCGCATCACATATTCGAAGTATCTGTAGCGCAGTTCACGCGCTGCTACTTCGATGCTCATATGGTTGTCTGCCGCGTATTCCATTACATTGCCTTCACCGCTAAAAAAGGGCAGATTGTACCGCTTTGCGAGCGCACGCACAAATTGTTCATCGCGTTCGGAAGCCTCTTGACGCAATTTGTGGTTAAAATGTGCTACCACTAATTCATAGCCGCGCTCGGATGCGAGCTGTACCATGGCGTCGAGCAAGACTGTGGAGTCTACACCTCCGCTTACAGCGACAGCAATTTTTTCCTCGTCGCGCACTACGAGCTGATAGCGCAACGCATCTTCTAATCTACTGTAGAATTCGCGCAGTTCTGGCTGCTTTTCGAGCGAGGTCAGGAGTTTGACAGGCCGCGTCCGTATTGGCCGCGAAATCAGGGCAATTGTCGGGAGTTCTTTTAGCGTAATAGCTTCCACAAGTGGGGGAGCTGATTTCTGTGGACGTCCTTCTTTGGGGCGACCCGGTTTTTTATCCTGTGATTTCTGCGGTCGTTCTTTTTTGCCTCCTTCTGCATCGCGCCGCCCTTCTGGTCGATGGGCGTCGGGCGGAAGATCGGAGTTGTCCTGTTGAATTTTATCAGCAGTATCAGCCTGTTCCTGATGTTTATCTGATTGCTCCCGGCGGCTGTCTCGTCGGTTATCCTTTCCACGCCCGCCACGACTGTCGCTTCTACGTTCATCGGGTGCATCGCGCAGATCGTTGGCAGCCTCTGGCTCTCTGTCGGCGGGTAGGCGATCTGCTTCATCTGCTTTTCGCTCTCGGTTCTCGTTGTTTCTGCGGTCGTTGCGGGACCTGCGGTTGTCCTGTCGCGAAGTCCGCTGCTCTGTGTGCTGACGATTCTGAATTGTATCTCTCGGTTCGCTATCAGCAGGATGGATGGGCTCTCCGTTCGGATCGTTGTCTGCTGCGACGGTACCATCTGGCCTGCTGCGATCATTGCGATTGCGGCGTCGATCCCGGCGTCGATTTCGTCCACGTCCGCTGCGCCGGTCGTCTCGTTGTTCTGTGTCGCCATGTGGCTCTTCTATGTGTGCGTCTGTCTGCTGCACATCATGATCTACAGACGCTAGTTCGTCGGATGGGGTAACGTCGCTTGCGCGGTTATCCTGGCGCCGGTTGCGGTTTCTGTTGCGTCCGCCTCTGCGTCCGCGCCGGTTGCGCGGTCCGTCGGTTCTGTCCTGCGAGGACATGTCGCTGCCATCAGCCTGTGTATCCATCCTTGCAGGATGGGCGTCGTCGTATTCCGATGGAGGCATCGTATTATCGCCCTGGTTGCGCCGTTCATCGAGCCGTTCGGGTTCGGGAATGTCTCGGCGCTCTGGTCTGCGGCGGTTATCCTGCTTGCGGTCGTTGCGGTCGGGCTGTCGCCGTCCATCACGCTCGGGCATACGCCGTTCATCGAACCGTTCGGGTTCGGGAATGTCTCGGCGCTCCTGCCTGCGCTGATCCTCTTGCCTGCGGTCGTTTTTATCAGGCTGATGTCGGTCGTCTCGTTCGGGTCTGCGTCGGTCATCAGTTCTGCGCTCGTCGAACCGCTCGGGCTCGGGAATATCTCTGCGCTCTTGCTTGGGGCGATCGTCCTGTCTACGCCGATCATCTTGCCTGCGATTATCCTGCTCGCGTTCATCGCGCTCGGGCCTGCGTCGGTCGTCAGTTCTGCGCTCGTCGAACCGTTCGGGCTCGGGAATATCTCCGCGCTCCTGTTTAGGGCGGTCGCCCTGCCTGCGCCGATCATCTTGCCTGCGATTATCCTGCTCGCGTTCATCGCGCTCGGGTCTGCGGCGTTCATCAACTCTGCGCTCGTCGAACCGTTCGGGCTCGGGAATATCTCTGCGTTCCTGTTTGGGGCGGTCGCCCTGCCTGCGCCGATCATCTTGCCTGCGATTGTCCTGTTCGCGTTCATCGCGCTCGGGTCTACGGCGTTCATCAGCTCTGCGCTCGTCGAACCGTTCGGGCTCGGGCATATCTCCGCGCTCCTGTTTGGGGCGGTCGTTCTGTCTGCGTCGA
>DLHF01000083.1 GCA_002483085.1 Ignavibacteria bacterium UBA7675 | reverse complement strand
TCCACAACTTTCTAAAGTACCTCGCATATATGTTTGGTGTAGTACAGGAAAATAAGACTCTAATATCAAGCGTTTGCACTTGCAAGGCGTTCCATTCGTCGGGAGTTTGCAGGGCAGAAGCGAGGCGAAAAAGAGGTGGTTGGGCGTGTGTATGAATCCTTTCGTTTTATTTTAGCGCCATAGATTGTAAATTACTATGAATATCTCTGTTTGCAGATAGAAATTTACTCTTGCTGTTTCCCGTTGTGCGGAACAGCGGAAACCTGAGTTCCCGGAACAGTGCACGGTATTGGTTCGTGCGCTACTTCCTGTAATGATTGAAAACAAGTACTTTGTCTCATCCTCTCCGGTATAAACTATGAGCAGCAAGTTACATAGAGTCGCCGTTCTTCTATTCGTATTTCTGGCAGGAACTGCTACGTGCTTTCCTCAGAGACTTGTAGAAATCGCAAAAGTTTCTCTTAAAAGTCAGGAAGTGGAAATAGCTCCTGATGGAAAGGGAAGCGTTGTTGTACAAATGAATGTAAAAAATGGGTGGTGGAGCTATGGTACTTCAACGATGGTTGGACCGGATGGTATTGGGCCACAGTCTACAACTTTCAGCGTTATCTCGCCTACTTTCCTGAAGAGTAAAGGGAAAGTAAAGGTCTCCAAGATCAAAAAACAATATGATCCCAACTTTGAAGTTGAAGTTGAGAAAGTGATAGGCCACGCCGATTTTACAGTTCCATTGTCTGTTACCAAAGCAGCGAAACCCGGAAAGCATAAAGTGGCCATGGAAATATACTATATGGCCTGTGATTCTTCGCGATGTCTCAATCCAGAAGCCGATACTCTCCGCTTTACCGTTATTGTCCCTGAAAACATGGGAGCAATAGAAGACGATGAGGCGATGGGCGACGCTTCTACTGATTCCGCTGCTGCCGCAGTTGCTTCTGTGGACAATAGTACCCCCACAATCATGCAGGACAATGTTTCGAGTGTAGGCGGCAAAGCCGCTGCTTCCACAGCCGCTGTTGGTGTTTCGGGCGTAGCACAGACTGAATCGCAAATGCTGATTGAAAAAGAGAAAGAAAAAGGCTTGTGGGGTTTTTTCCTCTTTGCTATGCTCCAGGGCGCGCTTGCGCTGCTTACACCGTGCGTATTTCCGATGATTCCCATTACTGTTTCGTTTTTTACCAAGCGTGCTGAAAAACAAAATCACCGCTGGCATGGCATACGCGATTCCTTTGTGTACTCGCTCGGTATCATTTTTACCTTTGTTGGCCTCGGTGTTGTGGTAGCAGCTATCGCAGGTGGAACGGGCATTGGTGAAATAGCCGCTAGCCCAATTGTCAACATCGCTATAGCAGCAGTATTTTTCATGCTGGCTCTGAACCTGTTCGGCGTGTACGAAATCCGCGTGCCGTCGTCAATCCTGAACAAGCTCAACGCCCGCTCCAATCAGGGCAATGGCATTACAAGCGTATTGCTCATGGGCGTGGTCTTCACGCTGACGTCGTTTACCTGTACTGTTCCGTTCGTGGGGTTTGTGCTCAGCGGTGTATCGCAGGGCGAATTCCTGTACCCGGTGGTAGGGATGCTCGGCTTTTCTACAGTTTTCGCTGCACCGTTTTTCCTGCTTGCTTTGTTTCCCACAGCAATGGCTGCGCTTCCCAAAGCTGGCGGCTGGATGAACAATGTAAAAGTGGTGATGGGCTTTCTTGAAGTGGCCTTTGCGCTCAAGTTCATCAGCAATGCCGACCTTGTCCTCGGCTGGGGCATTCTCCCACGCGAGATGTTTCTCGGACTCTGGATTGCCTGTGGCTTGCTGATTGTGCTGTACATTCTCGGTTTATTTCACCTGCCGCACGACAGCAAAGTGCAGTCGGTTGGCGCTCCCCGCCTGCTGTTCTCCATTGTCTTTGCCGGCATGACATTCTACCTGTTGTCGGGTCTGTACGGCAGACCTCTTGGCGAGATAGACGCATTTTTGCCGCCGCAGAACTATCAGCAAATTATCGAAGCTGCTCATGGTGGCGCAGCGGCAGCATCGGCAATGACGGCTCCAACTACAAATATGGTAGGCGAGAGCACAACAGCAGCCGATGATCACAAAAGCTGGATTATGAGCTATGAAGAAGGCTTGCGCATTGCCCAAGAAACGGGCAAACCTGTGTTTATCGACTTTACCGGATTTACGTGTACTAACTGCCGATGGATGGAAGCAAACATTTTTCCCCACGACGATGTGCGGGCGCTGATGAACGGCATGGTAAAAGTGCAGTTGTACACCGACCGCCGCGAAGAGCCTTATATCTCCAACAAAAAACTCCAGCAGCAGCGTTTTGGTTCGCTGGAACTGCCCCTGTACGTGATCCTTACACCAAAAGGCGAGTTGATCGCGTCGAAGGCATTCACACGCAACAAACAGGAATTTATCGACTTCCTGAAAAAAGCGAGCTGATTCCTCATGGAAATGAGGCGCCCGTTTCATAATTTTGTCGGTTCTCGTTCGTGTGTTACACAATTTGGGCGCTAAACGTCGCTGCAGCGGCCTCCTGTCGCTGTCGCCGCGCGCACATCCGCCTTGTGGTGTGCTCCCTTCTTCGCAAGGAGAAGGCCGGTGACGCAGCACAAAAACTCTTATCCGTTGAGACCTCATTCAGATGAAAAACATACGCAATTTTTGCATTATTGCTCATATAGACCACGGTAAATCAACTCTCGCAGACAGGCTTCTGGAAACAACAGGTACGTTGTCCAATAGAGAGATGACCACCAACCAGGTGCTCGACGATAATCCCCTTGAGCAGGAGCGCGGCATTACGATTAAGCTCCATGCTATCCAGATGAAGTACAAGGCGCTGAGCGGCGAAAACTATACACTCAACCTGATCGACACACCAGGCCACGTGGACTTCTCTTATGAAGTATCGCGCTCGCTGGCTGCCTGCGAAGGAGCTTTACTCGTGGTAGATGCTACTCAGGGTGTAGAAGCTCAAACCATTAGCAACCTGTACCTCGCTATAGAATCCGGTTTGGAAATCATACCAGTCATTAATAAAATTGACTTGCCGAGCGCTACAACTACGCTCGAAAATGTCAAAAAACAAGTGATTGAACTGATCGGCTGCAAAGAAGAGGATATGATCCTCGCCTCGGCCAAAGCCGGTATCGGTATCGAAGATATTCTCGAAGCTATTGTGCAGCGCATTCCGCCGCCAGTAGGCAAGCCCGAAGCTCCGCTCCGCGCCCTGATTTTCGACTCGATGTTCGACTCCTATCGCGGCGCTATTGTGTACGTGCGCGTTATCGATGGCGTTCTGCGCGAAAAAGAGCGTATCCGCTTCTTTGCTACCGACAAAGTCTACGAGGTAGAGGAAGTAGGCACACTGCGTATGCAGCGCGTGCGCGCAGGCGAGCTTTCCGCAGGGAATGTAGGCTACTTTACAGCGAGCATCAAAAATTTGCAGGATACAAAAGTAGGCGATACCGTTACATGGGAGCGCAATGGCTGCACCCAGCCCATCGCGGGGTTCAAAGAAGTGAAGCCTATGGTGTTCAGCGGTATTTATCCGGCGGACAGCGACGACTTTGAAGACCTGCGCGAAGCGCTTATTAAGCTCTCGCTGAACGACTCGGCTATCGGCTTCGAGCCGGAATCGTCGACAGCGCTGGGTTTTGGGTTCCGATGCGGCTTCCTCGGTTTGCTGCACATGGAAATTGTGCAGGAGCGTTTGGAGCGCGAGTTCAATCAGACGATTGTTACCACCGTACCCAACGTGCGGTTCCACATTGTTCGCACCAATGGCGAAGAAATGTGGATATCCAATCCGTCGGAAATGCCCCAGCCTGGTGCCATCGCTTCGATCTCTGAGCCGTTTATACGCGCGCAGATTATCACGCCAAGCGAGTACATCGGCACTATTATGAAACTGTGCATGGAGCGCCGTGGTGTGTTCAAGTCTACAACCTATATCAGCGAAGATCGCGTAGACCTGCAATTTGAACTTCCGCTCGCCGAAGTTGTCTTTGACTTTTACGACAAGCTGAAATCAAGCACACGCGGCTACGCATCGCTCGACTACGAATTTATCGACTTCCGCGAGAGCGACCTTGTGAAGCTCGATATCCTGCTCAACGGCGAACCAGTGGACGCTCTCTCTACGATTATCCACCGCGCTAAAGCGCACGAGTGGGGAAAGAAAATCTGTGCAAAGCTGAAGGAACTTATCCCGAGGCAGATGTTTGAAATTGCTATCCAGGCTGCTATTGGTGCCAAAATTATCGCGCGCGATACTATCAGTGCTATGCGGAAAAACGTACTTGCTAAATGCTACGGTGGCGATATTTCCCGGAAACGCAAGCTGCTCGAAAAGCAAAAAGAAGGCAAAAAGCGCATGAAGCAAATCGGTAGGGTAGAAATACCGCAGGAAGCATTTCTTGCAGTGCTGAGCATCGAAGACAAATAGCGGCAGTGAAACCCGGCGCAGAGGTATGCGTACACGAGCCAGCGTCAGGGGTCGGCTAACTGATTCCCACTGATTTTCTCTTTTTAATCTCAAAACCATGGCAAAATCACTCGATGAACTGCGCGCCCGCACGGTGAAAACTACCGACGGGAAAAAGCCGCTCCAAAAGAAAAAGCCCGAGACATTTGGCGATATTGCTCTGTCGTGGGGTAAAACAATTCTCGGCGCGATTGTCATGGTGATGATTATCAATGGCCTGCTTATCGCGTCGTTTGTAGTGCCTACAGGCTCGATGGAAAGAACCGTGATGACCGGCGATTTTCTGTTCGTCAACAAGTTTATTTATGGTCCGTCCACACCTCAGCTTATTCCTTTCCTCAATATTCCTCTCCCGTTTTTCCGCTTTCCCGGTATTCGCGACCCGCGCAAAGGCGATGTGATTGTGTTTATTTTCCCAGGTAATCGCGATGAAGTGAAAGACCCGAACTTTCAGTATTACCTCAAACGCTGTGTGGCTGTAAGCGGTGATGTGCTGGAAGTTCGCAACAACGAGGTGTTTGTCAATGGTAAAGCCCAACCTCTGGCACCCGATGGTGTCTACGATCCGACAGTGGGCAGCAGATATGATGAAGCCAGCCAGACATTCCCGCGCGGCAAGGGATATACACGCGATAATTATGGGCCGCTGAAAATTCCTGCGAAAGGCGATGTTGTCCAGCTTACACAGCAGAATTACCAAGAGTGGGATACCTTTATCCGACGCGAAGGGCATACCGTGGCGATGAACGGCAATGCTATTCTGATCGACGGTAAAACGACAAATACCTACACCGTTGAGAAGAATTACTGCTTTGGAATGGGCGACAACCGCGACCGCAGCCTCGACAGCAGGTTCTGGGGGTTTGTGCCGATGGAAAATGTTGTGGGAACGCCTATTATGGTGTATTGGTCGTGGGATACCGATGCCCCAGCTCTTGGAGATAAGTTTAGCACAATCCGCTGGGGAAGAATCGGTACATTTATCAACTGATACAGCACGCTGCCCTGAATGATTCGCAGTGTTGAGATCGGTATGGCACGGGCGTCTTTGTACGCTCGCTCGGTCGCTGTCTCCGGTCGACCTCGTCCGCGCATCGTTCTTACGATAATCCCGGTTCGTGGTTAGCCAAGGGGTAGCCGCCGGGAAGATAAAGCAAACTGCTGCCGAGCCATGTAGAACAACACAGAATATCTGTCGAATCAATTAATGTTTTCTGCGCCTTCAGCCGCTACGGCGAGGTTTTGTATGCGAGCGAACTTGCGGTAAAACAGAGACGCCGGTGCTGTGCCGACTGGTCTTTTGCAGAGCTCGTTTGCAATGCAGACTGTTTTTTGAGCGATAATATTTCTGAACACAGAAGCACATAAATAGTAGACCTCAGAGGCGCTCGCATTGCTGTGGCGCTTGAGGATGGCAATACTGCGCTCGGCAGTAGGCGCAATGATAGTAGATATGAACCACGATGAGTAGTACATCGTGTGGCGGCACGGAGCACGCAGGTGTTTCCGGTTCGCAACAAGCCACGGATTATCGTTATGAATAGAGATTGCAGGGCATTTCCTGGCGCATGAAGAATATTTCTTCCGACACTGCAAGTAACTCCAGTACGGCACGGAACACACAGGCGAAGAAGCAGAACTCTGCTTCGGGAGATACAACGGCACGAACGGCTCATGGCCTTGGAGGTATGACGCCGCGCGATGTTGCTGAAGCGCTGTTCTTTGCCCTGATTGTCGCTTTTCTGCTCAAGCTGTTTTTTATCGAGATGTTTCATATTCCCTCGCGCTCGATGGAAAGCACCCTGCTCGCTGGCGACCAGATTATCGTCAATAAGGTTGCCTATTCTTTCGGCCTGCCGCGCACTCTTCCATTCACGTCGATTGAACTTCCCTTTAAGGCGCGGTTTACGTACCGCTCGGTAGAGCTATTCGACATTATCATTTTTGATTTTCCCGGCGAGGCTGGCGAAGTAGAGCCTGCCAACCCGCAGCGCTATATCAAGCGCGTAGTAGCACGCCCGGGCGATACGTTGAACCTGATCCACGACACAGTGTATGTCAACGGTGTACAGTTAGGATTTCCGCAGGAAGCGGCCAGCACTGGTTATGGATACTGGCAGAGCAGGCGTTCATCGCAAATGTACACACTGTTCAGAGGCAATCCTTCCAATATCCGATCATTTGTTGTACCGCATCAGGGGGATGTACTCGACATCGGTATAGCGAACATCGAGCGGTGGAAGAATTTTATCGAGCGCGAAGGCAATGCCGTAGAAGTGCGCAACCGGCTCGTGTATATCAACGGCACGCCAGCAGCCAACTACACAGTGCACGACGATTATTATTTTGTGATGGGCGACAACCGCAGCAACAGTCACGACTCGCGCTTCTGGGGCTTGGTGCCGGAATCCAATATTATTGGCGAGGCTCTGACTGTCTACTGGTCCAACGGCGAAAAGCCCAACGGCGACTTCGGCATACGCTGGAATCGCATTGGAAACCTGATTTATTGATAATACCATGCGCGGTCTCTATATACACATCCCATTTTGCGAAAAAAAGTGCCTGTACTGCGACTTCTACTCCATAGAGACTACTCATCTGATGGAGTCGTTTCTCCGCTCGCTTGTACGGGAAATCGACATGCGCGCCGCCGTATTGCCGGACGAAGACCGCACCATATCGACATTGTTTTTTGGCGGCGGCACTCCCTCGCTTATGAAACCCGAACATGTAGAAATGATCCTTGCTACTTTGCACAAGCATTTCCGTTTTGAGCAGGGGAGCGAGTGGACAATGGAATGCAACCCCGGTACTGTCAGCCTCGAATCGCTTACAGCTTACCGTTCGCTGGGAATCAACCGACTGAGCTTTGGTGTCCAGTCTTTTTTCGATGATGACCTCGCCTTTCTGACGCGCATTCACTCGCCGGCACAGGCTCGGGAAGCGGTGGAACTTGCGCGTGCCACTGGGTTTGACAATATTAACATCGACCTAATTTTTGCGCTGCCCGACCAGACGTTCGACCGTTGGAAAACTAATGTAGAAACAGCAGTCGCGCTTGGCACCGAACATATTTCCGCCTACAGTCTCATCTTTGAAGAAGGAACGCCGCTCAACGCCATGAAGCTCCGTGGCGAAGTGCACGAGGCCGACGAAGACCTCGATGCAGAAATGTATGAATTCACCATGAACTTTCTCGCCGCGCACGGGTACAGGCAGTACGAAGTATCGAATTTCGCGCGGATGGGCAGAGAATGCCGTCATAATCTCTTGTATTGGCAGGGCAGGGAATACATCAGCTTCGGCCCTTCGGCGCATGGCTATATCGGCGGAACGCGCTACTGGAATGTGCGCAGTCTCTCCCGGTACATGGACGAGCTGGACAAAGGGCAGCTTCCTGTTGTAAACAGCGAGCGTATCGAAGGGATAACCGTGATGTTTGAACGGGCTTTTTTGGAGTTGCGTTCGCAAGGCATCGACATGGCAGCTTTCCAACGCGATTTCGGCATCGACCTGCACACAGTGCTACAGCCTTTGTACGAGCGCACAGCAGGAGAACACTTACTTCTTGTGGAGGACAACAGGCTTGCGTTGACTCCGGACGGGTATCGGTTGTGCGATGCACTGACAACAGAAGTGATAGCACTGCTTGAACAGGCATGTGGCGAACAATGGCAGACAGCAGTTCCCGCTACGGATCGCATTGTTCAGGAACATCATGATGTACAACCTATCTCTGTTTCTCTACCCGATATTCGCCAATAAGCGGTGCGGCAGACCGTACTTTGGCAGCGAAATTTCTTCTGGTTTGTATGCCCAAAAAGAATAACTTTGTAAGAATTTTCCAGACAGAACACCAGTTCTTCTGTTAAGACCTCGGAAATTCATATTCTGATATAGTTACACAGCTTTCAGGTACACGAATGAACACAAAGCTTTTGCACCGGTCATTTGCCGGATTGGCGTTCCTTATTTCCCTGGTTACTTACTTAATGACCGTGCAGCCGTCGGTGCCCTTCTGGGACTGCGGTGAGTTTACCGCTGCATCGGTACAGCAGCAAGTGCCTCACCCTCCGGGAGCTCCGCTGTTCCTTATGATAGGAAAACTGTTCCACAGCCTTATACCGTTTGGCGACGAAGGCTGGCGGGTAAACCTTGTCTCGGTATTTGCCAGTGCCCTTTGTGTGCTTCTGCTGTACCTCGTGGGCGTAAAAGTTCTCAATAATCTTCGCGGCAAGAATGTAGATACCTTCGAAGAGGCTATGGCCGTTTTCGGCTCGTCGTTCGTTGGTGCAATGGCCTTAACCTTTAGCGACACATTCTGGTTTAACGCTGTAGAATCCGAGGTGTACGCGCTTTCCACGCTGTTTGTAGCAGTAGTTGTGTATCTGATGATGCGCTGGAATGAGCGAGCCGACGAGCCGGGGCATGAGCGCTATTTGCTGCTTATTGCCTACCTGATGGGGCTTGCCACTGGTGTACACCTTCTCAGTGTTCTCGCTGTGTTCTCCATCGTTCTGCTTGTGTATTTCCGCAAGTATCAGGTAACGACGAGAGGCTTGATCATTGCTGGTATAATTGCGGTTGTCTTGTTCTTTGGCATTTATCCCGGTATTGTCAAGATGTTTCCCGCGCTTCTGGCTGGCAATTTACCCTTCAAAAATGAAGCTAAAGAGTATTGGGTGCGCAGCAGCCCTTTCCTTACTATCATAGCTGTTGCAAGCGTGTTTGCCGCAGCTTATGGCGTATGGGTTGGTATGAAGAAAAATCGCCAGGTACTCGCGTTGGTATGCGCGTCATTTGTACTTATTATCCTCGGCTACAGCACCTATACGCATATCCTTCTGCGCGCTAATGCCTATACACCAATGAACGAGAACAATCCGAATAACCTCGAAAAACTCGTTTCGTATCTGGGTCGCGAGCAATACGGCGACGCTCCCATGTGGCCGCGCCGCTACCGACCTGAAGGCGAAGACCCGACCTTTGCCCGCTACTACCGCGAATATGGCGAATGGAATGGTATAGAATATAAGAGAGTGAGCCGCAGTGATGGTGTTGATCTCAATGTGCCGGACTACGCCAATAGCAAAATTAACCTTGGTGGAGAGCTCAGCTACTTGTTCAAGTACCAGATCGACCACATGTACTTGCGCTATTTCTTCTGGAACTTTGTAGGACGCCAGAGCGATGTACAAGATCACGATGCGGCGTGGTTCGCAGTAAGTGCGGAAGCCAAAGCTGCCAATGCAGACACCGGATATGGCCACTTGTTTCCCATTCGGTTCTTTGCTTTGCCACTCCTGATCGGTTTGATTGGCCTGATGTTCCACTTCTACCGCGATTCGCGTATGGCGTGGGTGTACTTTATTATGTTTCTGGCAATGGGTGTGCTGGCGGCTATTTATCAGAATCAACAGCAGCCCCAGCCCCGCGAGCGCGACTATTTCTATGTCGGTTCGTTTATGATCTTCTGTTTGTGGATTGGTATGGGCGTGTATGCGCTTATCGACGCACTGTACAAGGATAAACTGAAGACCGCAGGCTCGGCAGCTATTGTCGTGGTGTGCATGTTCTTGGTGCCTTTAAACATGGCTTGGGGCGGATGGAAAATGCACGACCGTGCGGGCAATTTCCTGCCATTTGACTATGCTTACAACATTCTTCAGAGTGTAGAAAAAGACGCAATTGTCTTTACCAATGGCGACAACGACACATTCCCCGTATGGTTCTTGCAGGATGTAGAGGGCGTGCGTCGCGATGTCCGTATTGTGAACCTCAGTCTTGGTAATACGCTGTGGTATGTAGACCAATTGAAAAATCAGGAGCCGTGGGGTGCGAAAAAGATTCCTCTGAGCTTCCCTGATGAAAAGCTACAGGTGGATAACGACTACGATTCAGATGCACTGAGCTATGAATTTGGCGAAGCGCGTGTGATTACAATTCCGGTAGAGCCTGCAGTGATGAAGCAGTACACCAGCGATCCTACTGCTCTTGCTAATAGCAAAATGCAGTTTACCTTTGTTGGCTCGCCATATGGAGCTCCGAGAGAGGGCAAGCAATACTACGCATTCCGTGTGCAAGATCAGCTTGTGCTCGACATTCTTCGGCAAGTTCGCTGGACACGCCCGATTTACTATTCTATGTCGGTTGGTCCGGATGCTTACTGTGGTCTCGAAGATCACTTCCGCATGGAAGGCATGGCGCTGCGTATCTGCCCTTTTCCAGTGTCGCGCAATCGCGGCGGTTCGTACTATAGCTATGATGTGTCGCCCGAGATTATGGATAAGACTATCCTGAACATCCTTCCCGGTGATACCTTCTATAAAGAGCCGCACTACAGCATGAAGCTGCGTAATCTCAACAATCCTCATGTGTACTACGATGAAGTACATCGCCGCCTGATGTTCAATTACCGCTCAATCTACATGAACTATGCGAACTGGCTCACTAACAAGGGTAATTCGCAGAAAGCGGTGGCTGTGCTCGACTCCATGAATGCTTACATTTCCCCCCAGCAGTTCCCGATGCCGTATCAGCTTGAGTATCAGCTTGGCGACTTGTACGACAAGGCTGGTGCTGAGAAGCAGGCAAAAGAATTTGCGCGTATGACTGTGGAGAAAACAGAGCGTCTTGTCAATGAATTTATGAGCAACCCGGAGAAAATGCAGCAAGATCAGTATTCGTACTATCCGTTCTTAATGGCTGCTAATGGCTACCGGATTCTGGGCGAATACGACAAGGCGAAAGCCGTGCTACAGCGTTTGGGCACAGCTCGTGGCAATGATCCAAGCATTCAGATGCAAATCGACCAGATGGAGATATCCAAATATGAAGACAAGGGCGACTATCCCGGTGCAATTGCTGTTGCCGAATCGCTGATGAAAAGCTACTCATCGTCGGGCAATATGTACTTTGCTGGATCGGTATCCGCTATCCAGGAAAAAGTCAATGAACTTCGCAAAAAAGCAGGTTTGGCTCCCATGGTGGATACAGCACGGCAGGATGGTGTTGGTACGTCGACTCCGCAGTAATTTCCTGTTCGCATATTTTTCGTATCTTTGCAGGCACCCGGATGGATTCCATTCGGGTGCCTGCTTTTTTTTGCGACTTTCATTGCACTGACACTTCATGGCTCCATACCTTTCTTTTATCATTCCTGCGTACAACGAGGAATCGCGTCTTGAGCAGTCTCTCCGCAAGGCGGTTGATTATTTCTCCGGGCAGCCCTACACAACGGAAATAGTTGTCGTCGACGATGGTTCGCGCGATAACACGGTGCGTGTAGCGCAGGCATTCCCTTCTGTTATTGTCTTGCCACAGCCGCGTAATATGGGCAAAGGAGCTGCCGTGCGCCGTGGTATGCTTGAATCTCGTGGAACCTATCGTATCTTCTCCGATGCTGACTTCTCTACGCCAGTGGGGGAGACCTCCAAAGTGTTGGCGCGGTTGGAGCAGGGAGCCGATGTGTGTATCGGCAGCCGAGCTCTCGACGAAACATTTATCAAAGTCCACCAGCCTTGGTATCGCGAGCGTATGGGGAAGCTGTTTAATTTTTTTGTGCAGGCACTGTTGTTCCAGGGAATCAGGGATACCCAGTGTGGTTTTAAGGGCTTTCGCAGCTCGGCAGCACAAGCTGTATTTAGTAGAACAAAGATTGATGGGTTTGGCTTTGATGTGGAAGTGCTCTATTTGGCGAAAATACTGCAATTGAATATAGACCAAGTTGCTGTAGAGTGGTACAATGACGAGCGAACTACGGTGAACCCGCTTACAGATGCCACACGCATGTTTTTTGAACTGCTTTCTATTAAAAAGCTCCATCGCAATGGATAACGAGGCCGACCAGTCGGATCATGTACCTCCTTCGGACGATTTTTCTTGGAAGCGCAATCTCTATATTTTATGGGCTGCACAGCTTATTGCCATGATCGGGATGAGTGCATGTGTGCCTTTCCTTCCATTATTTATCAGAGAACTCGGTGTCAATGATCTGGCGGAGACAAAGCGCTGGGCCGGGTTGGTGCAAGCAGGTCCATTTTTCCTCTCGTTTATTACCACTCCTATCTGGGGTGCACTCGGCGATAAGTACGGTAAGAAGCCGATGGTCATACGCGCTGTTTTTGGCCTTGCCGTCTCTGTGTTTCTGATGGCTTTTGCCCAAGACGTCTGGCAGCTTTTTTTTCTGCGAGTTTTCCAGGGGGCTGTTAGTGGCTTTGTTGCTGCCTCGCTTGCCCTCGTTTCTTCGTCGACACCAGCTTCCCAGTCGGGTTTTGCCATTGGATTTCTCCAGACTTCTATTTCCTCCGGTACAGTTGTAGGCCCACTTATTGGTGGCGTCATTGCCGATTTCTTCGGCCTGCGAAGTGTGTTTGTCGTCGTGGCGGTTTTGTGCTTCCTAAGCGGGATTATCATTGTGCTATTCGTGCGTGAGAACAAGGTGTCGGGCAGGGTTGCAAAGCCGAGGCAAGTGCGTGAAAATATCCGCTTCATACTCGACCGACCCGAGCTACGGCAGATTCTGCTATTCATTGTTGTTGTGCAGTCCGGTATTGTCTTCTCTAGTCCTATTTTTGTGCTGTTTCTCGAATCTCTCAACACGCCTGCCAATCTGTTGAAGACACTCACGGGCGTCATGCTCGGCAGCGCAGGCTTATTCTCGGCAATATTTGCACCCGTGTGGGGCAAAAGAAACGACCGGCAGGATTACCGAAAAACGCTTGCCCTTGCCCTGCCATTTGTCGGGGGTGCTATTATGTTGCAGGCATTTGTTCCTTCGTATGAGTACCTGTTTCCGCTTCGCGTGGTGATTGGTGTTTTCACGGCTGCGCTCATTCCTACACTGTACATTGCTCTCAGCAAGCGCGCACCGGAAGACACAAGGGGAGGATTGATGGGATTGGCTTCGAGCGCTACTCTGCTCGGCAATCTGCTATCGCCGGTCATCTGTGGTTGGGTAGCTTCACATGTAGGTATGCAGTGGTGTTTTATCATTGCTGGTCTGCTTTTGCTCTCTATCCTGGCATTCCTACGGCTGCATCCAGACAGTGGCTCCGACCAGCAGATTCGTGTTGAGCCATAGTTTGCCCCTGTGCGCCGTTGGTCTGGAATTGTTGTCGTATTCTCGCACGACGGTTGTGCTGCAATGATGGCAGCCGTTGCCAACTGTCGCGTAGTATCCGCGAGAGAGGTTGAACAACACGCGGCGAGAGTGCTGCGCGGTGCAGAGACCAAAGCGAGGGCGAAGATGTTAGCGCGCATTACTTGCCTATCCGAGAAAAGTGGGTGTATTTTATTGAATTGCCGTTATTGCAATCTGCGGACGGTTCCCGAAAATTGATCGCCTTGTGCCATTATTCCCGTCGTTTAGCTTGCGGTGCAATTTCCATCGTTTAGCTTGCGATACGATTCCCGTCGTTTAGCTTGCGA
>DLHF01000084.1 GCA_002483085.1 Ignavibacteria bacterium UBA7675 | reverse complement strand
TGCTGCCGACTGCTACCCCGCAGCCCGCGACGCAAAAGAGAAAATTACCTACACAGGATTTATCGCGCAGGAAGTAGAAAAAGCAGCAAGCGAAATGCACTTCAACTTCAGCGGCGTAGACAAGCCAGACAACGACCAAACGCCCTATGGCCTGCGCTACGCAGAATTTGTAGTGCCGCTGGTAAAAGCTGTGCAGGAACAGCAGAATATCATCGAAGCACAAGAGCAAAAAATAGAAGATCAAAATAAAAACGCAGATGTTCAGCAAAGAAAAATCGAGAGCTTAGAAAGCGATATGGCTTCGCTGAAACAACGGATGGAACGCCTTGAAAGCCTGCTCGCTTCGCAGGGAAAAATGGGCAATAACACCGTTGAAACCGGCAACAACGCTTCGCTTAATGTCTATCCTAATCCTACCGACGGCATTGTAAAAGTGTCGCTCAACAACGAAGCGCGCCAAACAGTACAACTGCAACTGGCCGATGTAAAAGGTACAGTCGTGCAGAAACGCACATCCTCCGATGCGGTTGTCAACATGACATTTGATCTCTCCGGATACCCGGCGGGCAACTACATGCTGACAGTGACACAAGGATCGCAAACCATGACCAAAGTTATTGTCTTCGGTGGTAAATAATCCACCTTTGGCAAAGACTGTGTATTATCACAACAGAGGCGCTCACACGGGCGCCTTTGTTGCATTATGGGAAAGCCTGAACGCGCTTGGGCACGGGCAGCGTGGCGGCGCACGTCGAGCCGCTGTCACCAGTCGACCTCGTCCGCGCATCGTTCTTACGATAATACCGCCTCTTGGTTAGCCAAAGGCAAGCCGCCGGAGTGGATGCAGAAGCCACATCGCGGTTGGGGTAGCACACCACGCGGCGGCAAGTGCAGCGCGGTGCAACGACGGAACGCAAGGACAAAGGCCGAAGCGTCACTTCTCTTTCTGCTATCATGCTGCGATGATTTCCCTCATAGTATCACCTATATATTGCATCTGCAATCAGTGTTTATCCTATACTATTTTCAGCAATTTTCGCATAGGCTTATCATCCTTGTTCGTATAGTTTTCCAGCAACAGAACGAGTAACTTTAGCCACCACTTAATCGAGTGGGTACAGAATGGTATCTGCAATAACTCCAAATGGCTACAGAGTGCTCTCTCGTCCCCGGGAGGATTCACAGAGGGTATTGCGCTATTGCGCTGCTTACAGCGGAACTGCAGCGTAAAATCACTTTCTATCATTTTTTCTACGGGAGATACTATGAATTATTCTACTAATTCGCGCTCAACAACATCGGTAGCGCACCGGGCTCGGCGGATGATACTTCAGGCCTGTTGCTTTGTGGGGCTGACAACCGGAGTAATGGCACAGCAGACCAGCTATGGCTGGGAAGCATTGCAAAACAGTAACGGATCCTGTAATTCGGCGTTTGGTGAAAGAGCTCTGTTTTCCAATGCAACAGGCAACGGCAATGCAGCTTTCGGAGAATACTCTCTGTTCTCCAATGTTACAGGAAATTTCAACAATGCTCATGGATGCCGCGCATTATTTTCCAATATGGGAGATAACAACAACGCCTTCGGATATTTTGCATTGTTCAATAATATGCTGGGCTCCGCCAACAGTGCCTTCGGCTCCAATGCTCTTACAACGAATGTAAACGGCTTTAACAACAGTGCATTTGGCAATAATGCTCTTACAGCAAATGTGAACGGTGCTGAAAATAGCGCTTTTGGAAACGCGACGCTGATGGCAAACACAGACGGCGTGGCAAACAATGCGTTCGGTGAAGCCGCGCTGCTGAGCCATGTAAACGGCGATAACAACAACGCCTTTGGATGCAATTCGCTGGCGAGCCACGTCAACGGCGAACACAATAACGCCTTTGGCAAAGATGCTCTGAGAAATCACCTCGGAAGCTATACAAGCGCCTTCGGTGGGTTTGCATTGACAAATAATACAACAGGTGCCTACAATAGCGCTTTTGGCTATGCATCATTGGGCAACAACATAGATGGAGAACTCAACACCGCCGTTGGGTCGTTCGCCTTGTTCTCTAATGACCACGGCTCGTATAATAATGCCTTTGGCTACCATTCCATGTATAGCAATCAGTCCGGCAGTTCCAACAGTTCGTTTGGCCACTACGCTCTTACGGCCAACACAAATGGCGAAGCAAATAACGCCTTTGGCGCGTCGTCGCTGCTGAGCCATGTAAATGGCGATAATAACAATGGGTTTGGATGTAATACGCTCGCCTCGCATGTAAACGGCGAGCACAACAACGCGTTTGGCAAGGACGCACTCAGACAACACCTCGGAAGCTATACAAGCGCCTTTGGAGGGTTTGCATTAGCGAACAACACAGTCGGCGAACAAAACAGCGCGTTCGGATACGCCTCTGTTGGCAATACAGTGAATGGCAGCAGCAATACCGGAGTGGGATATTTCGCCCTGTTCAATAATGCCACGGGTTCGTGCCATACGGCTGTTGGCGCCAACTCGGGCCCTTCGACTGGCAACCTGCAAAATACTATCGCCCTCGGCTGTAATGTGCTTGTGCCCGGTAGCAATAGAACAATTATTGGCAACGCCGCTATGGGAAGCATCGGCGGATTTGCCAACTGGACAAACCTCTCTGATGCACGCTTCAAAAACAATGTGAAGGAAGATGTCCCCGGTATCGACTTTATCAAAAAACTTCGCCCCGTTACATACAACTACGATCTGAAAGCCTACGATAAATTCTCGGGTATGGACGACAGCAAAATGTCCAGTTGCTATCCCGCAGCCCGCGATGCAAAAGAGAAAATTACCTACACAGGATTTATCGCGCAGGAAGTAGAAAAAGCAGCAAGCGAAATGCACTTCAACTTCAGCGGCGTAGACAAGCCAGACAACGACCAAACGCCCTATGGCCTGCGCTACGCAGAATTTGTAGTGCCGCTGGTAAAAGCTGTGCAGGAACAGCAAAACATCATCGAAGCGCAACAAAAAACCATAGCAGCACAGCAAGAAGCGGCTGTAGAACAACAAAAAATTAATGCCGCAATGGAACAGCGTATGGAACGCCTCGAACGCCTGCTCGCTTCGCAGGAGAAAACAGGTTCCAGCACCGTTGAAACCGGCAACAACGCTTCGCTTAATGTCTATCCTAATCCTACCGACGGCATTGTAAAAGTGTCGCTCAACAACGAAGCGCGCCAAACAGTACAACTGCAACTGGCCGATGTAAAAGGTATAGTCGTGCAGAAACGCACATCCTCCGATGCGGTTGTCAACATGACATTTGACCTCTCCGGCTACCCGGCGGGCAACTATATGCTGACAGTGACACAAGGATCGCAAACCATGACCAAAGTTATTGTCTTCGGTGGTAAATAAGTACACGTGGCAAAGACTGTGTATTATCACAACAGAGGCGCTCACACGGGCGCCTTTGTTGCATTATGGGAAAGCCTGATCGCGCTTGGGCACGGGCAGCGTTGCGGCGCACGTCGAGCCGCTGTCACCAGTCGACCTCGTCCGCGCATCGTTCTTACGATAATACCGCCTCTTGGTTAGCCAAAGGCAAGACGCCGGAGTGGATGCAGAAGCCACATCGCGGTTGGGGTAGCACACCACGCGGCGGCAAGTGCAGCGCGGTGCAACGACGGAACGCAAGGACAAAGGCCGAAGCGATAGCAGGAGTACCGGATAACTACGAACACAGCGCTTCATTTCTCTTTACATTATCGAACTTCTTGCACGATTCATCCGACCGTCGTAATTTTAGCCCTATGTCCAAACCCAATGGTCATATCGTCACTCCTGTTCTGTTTATCGTTGTTGTTGTCGCTGTTGTCGTTCTGACTAATTCGAGTACACGCGCACGGGAGGAAGTTACTGCACAGCAGGCAACAGGCTATGCAGTGCCTGCGGTATGGCATTTATTCGCCCGGCTGTGCGACACTGTGTACGTCACTGGCGACCGCTACCTCGACGTTTCGCTTGTAGAGCAGCGAGTAACGCTGCGCTACCGCAATGGCGACACGCTGGCCTACCCGATATCCAGCGGCAATAGATTTATCAGCGACGGCATGGCTACTCCTACGGGTATTTACAGCGTACAGGGCAAATCTCCTATGGCGGTTTCGCGGCAGTTCGACGATGCAAAGCTCCACTCGTGGATTGGCTTCAACGGCAATATCGGTTTCCACGGGTTGGACGGCAATGGCTACTACCGCACTCTCGGCGTTCGCCCCTCTTCGCACGGCTGCTTACGCATGGCACGCGACGACATCAAAAATCTGTACACGCAGGTGCGAACTGGCACACCAGTGATCGTACACGGCGACTACCCGGCGCGTGTGCTCGCTTTTGCCGATACAGCGTCATTCAGCCAAGCACGCGGTATCCGGCTGGGCTCCCGCACGAAGGAATACACAAACCTGCTTAAAAAGAGATTAGACCTTCTTTATTCGGGCAAACTATACGCCTCGGCTCTTCCTCCGGTGTTCATGGACGACACGACGCGCCTGCGTCCGGGTGGCTATGAGATTGGCAGGTTCGACCTCGTGACACTGTACCACGAACGCCCTGTCGTACTGCCGGAGAACATATTTTTACTGCCTATGAACGACCGCATTGTTGCAGGCGGTGGACCGATTGAACGCGTTCCTCCCACAGAGGTGACTGGCAAAGAACAAAAGAAACAGACACGCGAAGCAAAGGCTCAGCAGCGCAAAAGCAACGACCTGTAGCACTCCGCTACACCAGTACGACCACCGCTATACAACAACAAACTCCTGGTCGGCAATCGCACGCCCATTGACGAGCACGATAATCTTGTGTACACCGGAGTAATGTGTACGGGTCGTCATGTTTCGGAAAGAGTGCTTGCGGCTATATCGCTTCTCGCTGCTTGGCGGCAGGCTGGACTCCGACAGCGCAAATACTTTGCGCGACAGCTTCCCACCCGACTTCACATAGTCGATAGCATACTCCACGCGCAGAGAGCCGGTAGGCTGCACACCAGTGCGTAGAACAAACGCAAATTCCACAGCACCGCCGATCTGCACTTCGGGAGAAACTTCCAATTCGCCGACCGCCACCTGAACTTCTCCAAAACCAAAAAGCTGAAGAGCTTCGGGATGCGCACGCTTCAGCAGTGTACGGCACGCATGGCGCACGAGCCTATCGGTTTCCGAGTGCTTGCCTTTCCACTGCCGGGCTATACGTATCACCACTTCTGGATTGTCTTTGGCAATATCATTGAGGTTGTTTGCTACGCTACGCCGCACGTATTCGGATTCATCAGCTTTGAGCTGTTCCAGAATAGGCAGCACTGGCGCGGGGTCTTTTTTGAATTCCGGCAGCGCCATGCCCCACGGTAGTCTTGGGCGGCATCCCTCGCTGGCAAGGCGGCGCACGTGGTGGTTTGGATGCTGTGCCCACACGAGCATTTGCGCCATCATCGCGGGATATTTTTTGATAAATGGGCGCACTGCGTACTCTGCCGTGCTGAACTGCGTGAACAGTTCCAAGGCGCGAATCGACGCTGCGTAATCATCGATACCATACACTTCTACAAAATCGGGAAAGACAATCGCTGTAAAGCCTGTGAACTGCGGTGCCACCTCTGTGAGTACGCCAAGAGCTTCACGGTAATCGGCTGGCAACATAGCACGCATCGACTGCGCGATATGCCGCGTGCGCTGCTTTAGTTCGCGCGATTCCCACTGGCCGTCGAATACGATCTCGAAAAAGCGCTGCGAGTTAAATTGTGTATAAGAAGCGCGCAAAGCGGCGGCGAGTTGCTCCACCAGCGCACGGCTGTACATGTGTTTCAGAGGTTCGGACATGGGATAAATACTTCCTTTACAAACAATTACTTCAACGTGTTAATTTCAGAACGCAGCGTAAAAAAACGATAACTATCTCAATCTCAAGGCTTCGGTTATTGGGCAATCATTCTTCTCACTTCTTCAACACTGTAGGCGGGTGTTTTATAGCAGTTGGGGTTGAACAACCACGCGGCGGCTGTGCAGCGCGGTGCAGAGACAGAACGCAGGAGCGAAGGCCGAAGCGCCACATTCCTACTTTTGTCCTTCTATCATCTGTTCGTATTTATCAGCGTAAATGCGGATAGCGTTGAACAAACCGCGCGCTACGGCATTTTGTCCGCGTTCGGAGTTAATAAATTTTTCGTCGTCTTTGTTGGAGAGGAATGCAGTTTCAAAAAGGATATTGGGCATAGAAGCACCTACGAGCACATAGAACCCTGCTTGGTTCACACCACGGCTGGCAAGCGACGTTGCTTTGCCTACTTCATCTTGCACAGCAGCAGCAAACATTTCGCTAAATTTTACAAACGCACTCTGCGCCATATTCACGACAATGAACTGCTCATCGGTAAGAGCTTTGTAGCGCTTTTGGTTCGATTCAAAACGAATGGCGTCGTTCTCGCGTTCGGCTACGCGCACGGCGTCTTCATTTCTGCCGGGACGCAGGATATAGGTTTCAAATCCTTTAGCGGGATGTGGTTTAGACGGCATCGAATTGCAGTGGACACTGATAAACAGTTTCCCCCCTGCTTCGTTGGCAATCTGGCCACGGCGGTACAGCTCTACAAAGCGGTCGTCTTTGCGGGTGTACACCACCTTTGTCTGGGGTAAATTTTTCTCAATAAGTGCGCCGAGTTTTTTTACAATAGCGAGCGTAATATCCTTTTCATAGCAGCCTGTCACTCCGATAGCACCAACGTCTTTTCCCCCGTGCCCGGCGTCGAGCACAATTATATCAAGCGCCCATTTCTGCGCTTCGCTCGATGCAGTATGCGGGGGTGTAGCTTCGCTTGTAGCTGTGTGCACGGAAAACAGCAAGCGGCTGGAACTGCGGCGGGCAGATGTGCATTTCTCCACATTGCCTGCAAAGGTAATTTTGTACACGAGAATAGCGCCGATTTGTTCGGAGCGCACCGACACAACCGGGGATATAGTACCGAGCTTGCGTAGTGCTTTTGCAGAGATAGCATTGTGTGCACCGGGAAAGCGCAGCACGAGTTGCCTTCCGCTGCACTCCGGGCGCTGATAGTTTTCTACCGAGCCGCTGCCTGCTACCAGAATATCCACAACACCCGAACGCACGGAAACATCCATCGACACAATATCGGCAGCAGCGGGTTCGGGCCAGAACAACGACGCAACAGGTGGGCCAGCTTCCGGCAGAGGCATATCCATCCAAGACTGCGGGGAATCATCGAGAAGCTCGCGTCGATACAGATCGGGCGGCAGATTATAGCGCCCCGGCTGGGTATCGGTTGTATCGACAGGTGCTTCTTGTGGTGTGCTGCGTATCTGCTTCTGCGCGTTCTGCTTTTTCTTTGCGGGTGTGCGATGATCCTCATCAGGTACTTGCAGCGGCGCGGCTATAGCGCCTACGCGAGTGGCGGCATCGCCCACGGGCGACAAATCACCACCCTTTTTCCTGGCAGGGGGTGGCAGCTTTGCCTTCGATGTCCCCGCAGCATCTTCGTCGGCTTCTTCGTCGGAAAAGATGCTGAGCCCAGTAATAATGTCGGCATCGTGTTTTTCGCTCCTCTCGTCGCCATACACCGACGGCGAGAACAGCACAGCGGTAGCCTGCTGGGAAAACCGACGGAGCGTAATCACTGTACCGCGCACATCAGTTTCGTACAGCCCAAGAGCTTCTACAGCGCTACACAGCGGCAGCAGGGGCAGGCACAACTCGCCGTTGAGTTCCAGCACGGGGTACGGCATCTGTGCCATTCGCATACCCGCGTTGGAACTCCGCACAAGATAAAACGAAGCCGGTGCAGTGCGAAGCTCTTCTTCCTTCCACTCAATAGTCCTATTATCGGCCAAACTTCCCCCGCGAAAGAACGAGCGAAGCAGCTCGGTAAACGGCGCGTAATCCCGTCCATTCAGCCGGTAGGCTTGCAGCGGAACACGCTTGCCCTCGGGCAGCACCACAGTATAGCCTACTCTTGTCTGTGCGTGCGCCAAGGCTGTACAGGCAAGAAGTACAAGGAGTATCGCCACACGCTTCATCAGGCAGATCAGCGATAATTGATAAACTGCACGGGAAACGGCAGGTCTGTCGACTTCAGCAGAGCAATCACTTCCTGTAAGTCGTCCTTGCTCTTGCCAGTAACACGCACCGCATCGCCCTGTATCTGGGTTTGCACTTTGAGCTTGGAATCCTTTATCGCATTGCTCACCTTCTTTGCGTCGTCTTTCTCCAATCCGCTACGCAGCTTTATCGTCTGGCGCACCGCTCTGCCGCCGCTGTGCTCCGGCTTGCCGCCGTCGATAGACATCACGGAAATACCGCGCTTGATGCACTTCTGGATAAGTACATCATACACAGCCGAAACATAGTCCTCGCCATCTGCTTTTATCAGAATCGTCTTCTCCGTTCTGTTGTACTCGATGGAGGCATTGACATCGCGCAGATCGTAGCGCTGCACAATTTCTTTTGCCGATTGGTTCACTGCGTTGTCTACTTCTTGGAAGTTGAGTTCTGATACGATATCAAAAGAGTACGTCGAAGCCATACGACATCACCTATTGTGAAATAATAACAATTGAACGCTCCCAAAATACACATTCGGCGCTACGCGGAAAAACTGCTTTCACAGAAAAACATCTCTGGAACAGCAGAACAACGTATCGATGCGGCACCGAGCAACTGCACAACAAGTACAATTTATGTGCGCTTCGGCCTCTGCCCTCGCTTTTGGTCGCTGCACCGCGCTGCAATACCGCTGCACCGCTGGCCAACCCTCGCCGCTTTTATAGAGCTGCACCGTCCGGCGGCCAACCGACACCTACCATAGCGCGCCAGCGTTATATCCAGCCTCGCCTGCGAAAGAAATAGATCATACCACCGGACACCACTGCAAAGGCTGCCCACACAAGCAGGTAGCCGTATTTCCAGTGCAACTCCGGCATGTGGGAAAAGTTCATCCCGTAGATACCAGTTATCAGAGTGAGCGGCATGATAACCGTCGAGAGCATGGTAAGCACTTTCATGATCTCGTTGAGCTTGTTCGATGTCACCGACAAATAAGCGTCCATCAGGCCGTTGATAAGATCGCGGTATGTTTCCGACAAATCGACAATTCGCACCAAATGGTCGTACACATTGCGATAGTAGGCTATCTCTTCCGGGGCAATAAGAACAAACTCCCCGCGCGATAAGCGATTGAGAATTTCGCGCTGGTATGCGGCAATCTTACGCAGTTGCTGAATACCCTTTTTCATGCTCAGTAAGCGCGAAAGCATAGCCGAATGCTGCTGCTTAAAAATCGTCACTTCCATGCGACTTATCAGGTCGTCGAAATAATCCATCAGCGGCACATAATTGTCCACGATCTGGTCGATAATCACATGGAATAAGTAGTCGGGTCCGCGCTCTAATGTATGCGGGCTTCTTAAGCACAAACGCTGCGTAGCTTCAATAGAAGCCGACGGCTCGTAGTGGTGTGTCACGATAAAGTTTTTTCCGAGGAAGGTATTGATTTGCCGCGTGGGGAAGCGGATGGAAATGAGCTTATCCTCTTCGTCTTCTTCGCCTTCCCAGATCGACGCAATACTCTCCACGGGGCGATCAACTGGATTAAAAATGATAAAAAGATAGTCCTTGTAGTCCTCCACTTTCGGATAGTGGTCGCCTTCGTCGGGTTCGAGGCGCTCGCGCTGGCAATCTTCTACAGCGAGGTGGTGGAACAGGTAATAGTGAATGAGAATTGTTTCTTCTTCCTGCTCGGTGGGGTTGTGCATATCCACCCACACGATCATGTCGTCGTCTGCGGGCGCAGGCTCACAGCGAAGCCGAAACAGCTCCTGAATTGTAAGCTGCCGAACTTTTCCATCGTGATATGCGAGAATAGTTACCATAATGCTGTGCTGTACTCCTGCTGTACGATAAAATGGCTCGTTCCACTGTCGTCATTCCGATTCTCTTGTGCCCAAACAAAAAAGCCAACCTGTATGTGTCTTCTCTGCGTGCTCTGTAGCCAGCGCGCCACTCTGTGCGCTACACCAACGAGAGCAATTGTTCTGAGCCCTCTTTTTCTGTGCTGCGTAGCTGGCCTTTTTGCCGGTAGTACAGCATAGCTGTAGGGCGCCATTCTATACGCATGCGCTTCATAAGCTCTTCGGGAGTAGCACCCGATTCCGCCAGCAAAATACCAGCAGTGTGGCGAAGTGAAAACGGTGTCAACTTCCTGTCGCGGCCTTTTTTGACACCGCTGGACTTCAGGCGCAAGCTAATGGCCTCTCGTACTCCGCGAATCGTGATACGCTCATTGCGCGAGCGGTTGCTGTAGCTTACGAACAGCGGGCTGTCGGCAGGCAGTTCTTCGCCGGTGTCTACTGGGCGACGGCGCGCATTGATATACCTCTGTAGCGCCTTTACGGTTTCGGCGGGAACGGGAATAGCTTCGTCTTTGATACTTTTGCCCTTGCCCTGCACGTACAGCATCCACCTGCGCCCTATTTTCTGAAGATCACCTACATTGGCGCGCGTTAGTTCGAGCTCTGAACAGGCACAGCCCAGCATCGTGCGAATAATAGCGCGATCACGCAACCCGGTCTCGGTATCCACTTCGATGGCGTCCAGCAAACTGTCGATCTCTTCAAGTGTCAGGAATGTGCGATTGTGCGAAGTCGGACGCCGCCCTCCTTGCACACGCTTGGCTGGATTTTTTTCTATGACACCTGTGTCTACAAGGTATTGGCACATCCGCCGCACCGCTGTAAGGTAGGTGGCTACCGAGACTTCCTTCATTTTTTTTCGCTCCACCAGATGCTCTTTGTAGCGCTCTACATCGCGAACGCGAAAGAGAAAGTTCCGGTCGGCAGCAAAAAAATTAATAAACTCCCGTAGGGCACGCTCGTAAGTGCCGCTGGTTTCCCTGCTCTTATCAGTATGCGAAGTATTGAACAGGCGAATATACTCCTGCATTTCCGGCAGCTTTAGCCGTACAGGTCTAAACGTGTCTTTAATCATACGCGTTGTCGTGGAAGAGTACACTCATGAGTACGGCATGTGCAGTTTGCCATGCGAAGACCGAAAACCCATAGAAGAAGCAAAAAAGGAAACCCCGAAACTTTATGAAATTTCAGGGTTCCTTCTGTTTTCCAGCCTACTTCTACTGCTGTAGGTGTCTTATAGCCACCAAGACTTGCCATATATTCCCATAGTCTGCCGTACTGCATTGTATAAACTGGTACTATTGTAGTAACGTTGGCTTCTGCTCTTATCTTCAGGAAAGTGTTTTCCTGAACACGGCCATGTGGAAGTAGCCACCGCACCACACGATTCTCGTTCTCCCGCATTTCTCATAGACATCTATTGCTCGACATCTTTGCACCGCAAAATATACGAAAATCTATCTAAACCGGGTACATAATTGCACAACAGAGCAATCGCACAATCATACGGCATCAGCACCACAGCCGTAGCAATTTTGATTGCCGACGAGCTTTTGTACCGCACAAAGAAATGGCGATTTTATACGAGAGCTATGCACTATGATAGACCATACTACTACCTATCATGGTGAGCAGATACCACCTATAGCCCGCAGCACGCCTACACAACGGCAATGCCGAACGCAGCCCGAAATGGAACGCGCTGTGGCAACACTGGCATCGACACTATTGTATCGCTAATCGCGATAGCGCACCTCTCTATTTCCAAAATTTCATACTGCCATAGCTATGAATATCTTGCGACATCCTTCCGATGAAAAGTGTATGGCATTCGGCCTCTGCCCTTGCAGCAAGCCTCCGCACCGCGCTGCACTCACCGCCTCGTAACTGTTCGACCTCTACCGCAAGCGAAGAATCGCAAGTGCAGCACGACAGCGAGGCAAGCGAGCGATACACCATTCTCGGCAGAAAAACACACGACCACGTCATCCATTTTTCTCCATCATCTGAGAGAAGATTTTCTACGAACGCAAAGATTTCCATCCCCAAAACGGATGAACTACTCGGCGCATTTTTTCACAATCAGTCGTGAATTCTCTGATAATTGGCAGGCAAAAAAACTCCCTGTATTTCCCGATTTCACGAAGAGACTGCTTGAGCATACAGATACACCTATAGTGTAAGAATGCCACAGAGAATTGATAGAGATACAATTAAAATTCATCCATAACTATCGTACAGAATCCATCATTAAGCATGAAAAAAAATTACTGCAATCTCCATATTCCGACCAATAAATCGACCTCCGATTCTACGCCATTACGCCACCCCAAAATATGTATGTAACTTTCCGCTCTTCAGTAGGTTCTTATATCTGTTCGCGACTATGTGGTATCCTATCATTCGTCCCTTGTTATTTCAGCTCGTTCTAACCAATGGACAAGCTATGTCTGGAAAGACCACAGCATTGTCAGTGAGGCGTATCATGTATGTTTGATGGTGTCAAGTGTTAACCATACAATACTATATTCAATAGAAGCGAGCTAATCAATGTTGCCTATAATTAACATAGGCGCAGGCTGATTAGAGTTGTCAAATATTGTATATTTTCATGTGAGAAATACCATTATCGCAAGATGGCGTTTAATGAAGAGAGTGAAGTGGTTTCTACCGTCCCCCATATCTGCTCTCACAGCTACCATGTAATTTCGTTGTTCAACGACATGTATCAGTAGAACTCTGGCCGTCGCCTGTAGATGGGAGGGATTGCATGATGTTATCCGAATAGTTTGTCGTATTCCGAGGCGTATAACAGAATGCATATACCTTTACTCACCGGAACAGGATCATCGTCTTGTACTAACCTGGGAACCGAATCGTTGCTGCTGTCCCCGGCACATCTATTCTGATAAACCCACTTCATAAATGTAACTAGCTAATAATACTCTGGCCGCATTCTGCGGACGGTGGGAATTGTATTATCCGGACAGCTCGTTGTATTGCGAACTACCTGGCAGGATACGTCTACATTTGTTCGCCGAAACGGGAAGATATTTTTTACCTCTTTTATAAAAAATCATATGAAACGACGACTTCTATTGCGGTCGATGATGGCTCTGTGCGCTCTATTATTGTACGCGGGATATTCGGCGCAGGCACAGACACAGCTTGCCGACTACCGCTTCCGGCAAACAATCGGTACATACCAAGAAATTAACGGCACACAAATACTCGCCGGCGCTGATGATGCCAGCGCAGTAGGGCCTATCGGATTTACATTTCGCTATCTCGGGCAGGATTTTACGCAAGTAACTGTCTGCTCCAATGGCTTTATACAACTCGGTGGTACAAGCAGCTCGCTTGGCAATAATCTTGCAGGTGGCCTGCGCGGTATTCTGGGTGGCTTCTGGGAAGATTTGTTTAACACTCCCCCGTCGTCGATGAGCGTTGCAACATTGGGCAATGCGCCCAATCGCGTATTTGTAGCACAATGGAAAAACATGGCGCGGTGCTGTGGTGCCGCTAACGCCGATCTGAATTTTCAGGTGCGCCTGTATGAAACTTCTAATTCTATAGAATTGCACTACGGTACAATGGTCACCAATGGTGCCGTTCTGACTGGCACCATTGGGCTGAGCGATCTTGGCAATCCCGACGGCTCTACAAAATATATCAGTATTACACCTGCTGGAAACAACACTGCGGGCCTGTCGTCGACTGAGTCAAACAACAGTGTTGATTATACGAAAATTGCCAACGGCACCGTGTATTCGTTTTCGCTGTTCCCTGTTATTACCCAGTCATTTCCTGACAACATTGATCCCCGCCGTATTCTCGCTGCTGGATCCCTTTACGATGGTAACGGCCCCCTGGGTCTGCGCCCATACTTACAGGTACTGAAAAGCGAAGGACAAAACTTTTCTCTGACCTATAAAATTGTTGGCCCTATCACAGCAGGCAGTACACCGGATCCCATCTACGTTGCTACCGACAACGGCAATCCAAACGATGAATCGATTGAGATAACGACTGGTTCTGGCCTCATCACTTGGAATGTCACCAGCGCCAAGGGTGGCCCCGTACACAATGCGGCTGGCGCCAACGGTGCTCTGGACCTGCGGTCGATACCCGGAGGAACCTACCGTGTTATAGCTACTATCAGTATCCCATCCCTGAACTACGTCCAAGAGTGGGAGAAAGACTTTAATATTTCCCTTCCCAATGATATAGCTGTTGTAGATATTGTTTCCCCCTATAGCAGTGCTCCTCCGCGTATGTATCAGTACGCCCTCAATTTTGATCTGCCAATCGCAGCCCGCTTTCAGAATGTAGGACTCAATACAATTACCGAAGCCGAGGTAAGAGCGGAAGTCCGCAATAGTAATGGTACAAGCGTGTATTATGCTATCGATACTGTCACCGGTCTTAATATGAATACCGGAGATATACTTTCCTACGACTTCCCTGTGTTCCGCCAGACTTCACAGCCCGGCGAGTTTACAGTGTGGATTTGTACTCGTCTGCTCAAAACACGGGTAAATGGTGTTTCGACATCAGTGCAGGATGAACAGCTCATAAACAATTGTACTCCCGCTCCTGGAAAGTCCTACACGTTTAAGCTCCAACACGAGATCGAAATTGCGGCACTGGGAATTATATCTCCTGCCAATGGTACGTCCTTCTGCCGTAACCGCCCGTTCCTTCCCAAAGTTCAGCTTATCAACAACGGCGTAGCCGATGCCTCTAATATTCCTATATCGCTGTCAATCTACAAGCTGTCGCCACGCACACTTGTTGCACAGAGAACATTAGTCACACCGGATGCCCCGGTGAATGTGCTCACGGAAATCTTCTTTGATCCACTGATGGCAGTTACGGAAGCAGGACAATACGAAGCGCAATTTAAAATTGAGCTTCCAGCAGACACCGATCCGGTACAAAGCAATAATACCGTAAGCACGTTTTTTACAGTTGCTCCAACTCTTTCCGGTTCTTACGAAGTTGGTGTTGGTCGCGATTTCCAGACTATTCAAGATGCTGTTGATGCACTGTATTCCTGTGGTGTTGGTGGCCCCGTTACATTCCTGCTGACCGATGCAGATTATACAGTAGGCAACTCAAATACAAATCTTCCCGCTATCGACCTGACATCAAATATTCTCGGCATCAGTGCCACAAATACCGTCACCTGGCGCCCCGATGATCTACATCTCGGTACGCGCGGCGGCGTGACCATTACGCTGATATCTGGTTCAGGTGTTGGTATCCGGTTCGGACAAAATACATCGCCCAGTAACCCCAATGCTGTTGCCTCCGAGTTTGCTAAGTTTCTGATTAAAGCAAATGCAAACGCTCCGGGCTACATGACTTTCGACGGTGGCCAGTACAAGGCTCTGCGCCTGCGCTTGCAAACCAATGCTACACACGGTCATCGCGCTGTTGTGTACATCGGTCGCGGTGCTTCCAACTACACGATCCAGAACTGTCTTATCGATAATGCCCCGGGCTCCTCGGTAAGCTATGCTACGAGCCTTCCTCTTCAGAAAATTACGTCGACTAATTTTACCTATGAATCTGATATTCGCTCAGATGGCAGAACCTATAGCGCTGGTATTATAATCCGCAACACTGTTCCGGTAAATCCGACTGGTAACAACCGCGAGGGTCTGGATACAATGTCCAATCGCAATAACAGAATTGTTGGTAATGAGATCAGCGG
>DLHF01000085.1:33247-43473 GCA_002483085.1 Ignavibacteria bacterium UBA7675 | reverse complement strand
CCTCCGAACAGAGCCGCCCATCCGGGCGGCTCTACGGTACGTCTTTGCACCGCGCGCAATACTGCTTCGTGGTTATTCGCCCTCCATCGCAATGGCGGCTGTCCTCCGGCCAGCCGAAAAGCGGCTAGTGCGACCGGTGACAGCGACCAAACGCTTGCGCGGAGACGCCCGTGCCACACATCATTGTTCTGTATTTACGGGCATACATCTGGTTTCTGCACGAGCTGCCGATCTTCGCCAAACCAACGGCGGCGGATAGCGAGCGACACGCCAACTAACCCGATCAGCACAGGCACTTCTACCAGCGGCCCAATCACTGCGGCAAAAGCCTGCCCGGAATTAATACCAAACACCGCAATAGCCACTGCAATGGCGAGCTCGAAATTATTGCTTGCAGCAGTGAACGACAGCGTTGCGGCTTTGGAGTAGTCGGCGCCCACTTTTTTGCCGAGGTACATCGACACAAAGAACATCAGCACAAAGTACACGAGCAGTGGCACCGCAATGCGGAAGACATCCAAAGGAAGAGCCACGATGTACTCGCCCTTGAGCGAAAACATGGCAAAGATGGTGCCGAGCAGCGCTACAAGCGTGAGCGGGCTGATACGCGGTACAAATACTTTTTCGTACCATACACGGCCTCTGGCACGCACGAGAACAAAGCGCGTGAGCATTCCTGCAAAAAACGGTACACCGAGGTACAGCAGCACACTGCCCGCTATGTCGGCAATCGAGATATCGACGGCAAAACTGTGCAGTCCAAGCCACGTTGGCAGCACCGTAAGGAACACATACGCATACACCGAAAAGAACAGCACTTGGAACACCGAGTTGAAAGCAACAAGCCCGGCGGCGTAGTCGGTATCGCCCTGTGCGAGTTCGTTCCACACAATCACCATAGCAATGCAGCGCGCCAGCCCGATCAGAATCAGCCCTGCCATGTATTCCGGGTAGCCCGCCAGAAACAACACAGCAAGGCCAAACATGAGCACCGGACCGATCACCCAGTTTTGCACCAACGACAGCGCAAGCACCCGTGTATTGCGGAACACCTGCGGCAACTGCTCATAGCGCACTTTTGCCAGCGGCGGGTACATCATCAGAATTAAGCCAATGGCTATGGGTACATTCGTTGTCCCCACTTGTGTTGCCTTCCAGAACCCCGCAAAGCCGGGAATAGCATAGCCTGCCAGTACACCCAACGCCATAGCGAGGAAAATCCACAACGTCAGATATCGGTCGAGAAAGGAAAGTCTTGCGGCTATAGACATAACGCAAAAAAATATATCTAATAAAAAAGAACCGGCAGTACTCTGCCGGTTCTGTGCATTATTTTACTATTAGCAGCAGCCCGACCCGGGGGAGCAGCACGAATCGGCGGGCTTATCGGCGTACACAGTGATACTCATAATAGCCATGCCCGATGCGCGAAATGCTGTGATTTCTTCGGGGCTGAGATAGTTCGCCAAAATATCGTCCGGCAGCGTGATTGCGCGCTCTTTCGGCACGGTGACATTGGTAAAACCCGCTTCGCTGATAAGCGCGAGGTAGTCGCTTTGCTGCATAGCACCGGCCACACAGCCCGCGTACATTTCGGCTGCTGTGCGAATGTTTTCGGGCAATTCCCCTTTCAGCACAATATCAGATACACAGAAGTGTCCGCCGGGCTTGAGCACGCGAAATATTTCGGTAAATGCCTTGCCTTTATCGGGCACGAGATTGAGCACACAGTTGCTTATCACCACATCGGCGCGGTTGGAAGCAATAGGCATGTCTTCGATATCACCCTGGCGAAATTCCACATTATTGAAACCCAGCTTTTCGTTGTTCTCACGTGCTTTTGCTATCATGGCCTCGGTCATGTCGATGCCGATTACTTTTCCTTTTTCGCCCACAATTGCGCGAGCAACAAAGGCATCGTTCCCAGCGCCAGAGCCGAGATCAATGACTGTATTGCCTTCGCGTATCTGTGCAAATTCCGTAGGCACACCACAGCCCAAACCGAGATCGGCATCGGGATTGTAGCCTTCGAGCTTCGTGTAGTCTTCGCAAAACACTGCGTAGTCCACCGTAGAGCAGCCGCCAGCGCCGCAGCACGACGCCGCGTTTTGTTCTTTGGATTGTTCGGCTATTCCGCCGTATGTCTCTTTTACTAACGCTTTTATATCTTCTGCGGTTTGCATAAAAACCTCATTGTAACTAAGAATAGAAAATTAGTCTATATAAGCCCATGCGACGTCTGCATCGGCGCGTTGCGTCGTGTTGTTAGCAGCATGAATTTTGCGTATTGAGCCGGTTGAGCTCGCCCGCCATATCGTTGAGCAGCGCCATACAGCGCCCGAGTTCTTCCCAGTTAATACAGTAGCAGGAGCGCGGCCCGTCGATCTCGCCTTTTACCAATCCGGCTTCCTTCAGCTCTTTTAGATGCTGCGATACTGTGGACTGCGACAGCGGCAGTACTTCCACAATCTCGCCGCAGATACATGTATTTTTTTCGGCCAGCGTGCGGAGAATTGCCACACGTGCCGGATGCGCCAGCGCCTTCGCAAACAAAGCGAGTTCGTTGTCGGCTGCCGAAAACTCGTGTTTTTTTGTATATGCCATAGTCGTATTCTTCAATAATTCGCCCTATATCGGCGATGTCAAAAACTTATATCGCAAATATACGATAAAGAGAATTTGAGAACCAAAGAAAAAATGTACAGCAGGTGAAATTTCTTGCGAGGCAGCGGTTAAGCACAGGACATGTGGGGAGTATGTGGCGCTTCTCTCACAGAAAAAAAAGGCCCGCTTTCGCGAGCCTCTGCTTCCATTTTTTGCTTACAGTCTGAATTTACGGTTTCTGTGTCATGCCGAGTTCGTTCATCATAAAGCGCCATTCTACGAGGTTCTCTTCAATAATCAGCGAGATGGGTTTGCCCGGTCCGTGCCCGCCGTCGTAGTGCACATACAGCATCACAGGGTCTTTCTGCCCTTCGTTGTTTTGAAGCGCAGCTACAAACTTCTTAGCGTGCAGCGGGTCCACACGTGTGTCGTTCTCGCCGGGAATTACTAATGTCGGCGGCAGGTTGACGCCCTTGCGGATATTCTGGTACGGCGAGTACGTCATGATATAGTCAAAATCTTCTTTCACTTCCGGGTCGCCGTACTCGGGTATCCAGTAGCGGGCAATCAGAAATTTGTGGTAGCGCACCATGTCCAACAGCGGCACAGCGCAGATTGCCGAGCCACAAATGTCGGGCCGCTGTGTAAGCACCGCGCCAATCAGCAAGCCACCGTTACTGCCACCCTTAATCGCAATTTTCTCGTGCTTTGTGTACTTCTCGCGCACGAGGTACTCTGATGCTGCAATAAAGTCGTCGAAGGTATGCTGTTTGTTCTTCAGCATGCCGTCTTGGTGCCAGCTCTCGCCGTATTCATCGCCGCCACGAATACCCGCAATAGCAACCACGCCACCGCGATTGATAAACGCAGCGCCAAGCCCCACATACGAAGGCGAAATACCGATGTTAAACCCACCATAGCCAGTCAGCAGCGTCGGGTTTGTTCCGTCGAGCTTCATGTCCTTGCGGTGGATAATAAACATCGGAATTTTTGTACCGTCTTTGGACGGGTAAAACACAATTTGCCCTTCGATATTTTTTGTGTCGATTGGCGGTTTGTCCTGGTAGTAGAATTCCCACTTCAGCGTTTTGCCATCGAGCTTGTACAGCTTCGCAGGCGATGTAAATGTGGTAAGCGACGTAAACACAACATTCATCTCTTTGTTGTAGTCCAATCCGCTCACATTGCCAAATTCCGGCAGTTCGAGATTTTTGATAAACTTGCCGTCGAGGTCGTACACCTTCAGCCTGCTCATCACATCTTTTTTATCCTGCACAATCAGGTAATCGCTGGTAATTGCGTAGTTTTCCAGCACAGTCTCGCTTTCGGGAATAAGCGTGCGCCAGTGTTCAAACTGCGGTTTATCTACATCGGCTACCATCAGCTTGAAGTTCGGCGCTCCGTGGTTTGTGTAGAAGTACGCGCGATTACCCCGCACATACGGATCAGCGCGGTACTCCGTGCTGCTGTACACTGTCACGGGCTCGGCAGTGGAACCGATCTTGCGGAAACGCAGGGTGTTGGAGTAAAAATCGCCGTTGCCAAAGATTGTCACATCGCCGTCCTCGGTGTCCATCACCCACGCAGAGTTTTTCGCGTCGTCGGCTCCGGTGATAAACACATCTTTTGCATGGTCGTCGCCGAGCTTGTGCACATAGGTTTTGAGCGGCAACTGATTATCAATCATTTCCTTTGTACGCGGCGTAATGTAGGCATGCTGTTCGTCTTTTGTCCAGGAAAAACCCCAGATATTGACGAGGTCGCTGCCGATTTGCTTACCAGTTCGGGTATCGATAATACGATAGCTACTTATCTCCGAGCCCTTGCTTTGGTAGCCAATGGCAGCCTTATTGCCATCCTGCGTAAACACCTGTCCTGTCATCGCTGTCTTGCCCGAAGGATCGATAGCTACAGGGTCGAATATCAGAATTTCCTTGCCGTCGATGCGCGTGTACAGCTTGCTCTGCGGCTCGCCTTTTTTGCGTGCTGTAAAGAACTCCCTGCGCCCGTGAAAAAAGGGCGCACCGATAATATCGCGGTCGATATAGGTGCGAAATTCTTCTTCTAATCCCGGTATGGGCACCGTGTTCGCATTAATATAGCTAACTGCCGCCTCGTGCTGAGCTTTTGTCCAAGCTACAACCTCGGAGTTGCTTTTGTCTTCCAACCAGCGGTATTCATCCGAAAGCTGGCGCCCGTGCAGCGTTTCAGTTACTGGTATTTTCTTTGTAGCAGGAGGGCTAAACTGTCCTGCTTTGGCTGTACCGGGACTACCGGCAAAAGAGCTTATTGTCATAGTAGTAGATAGCGCAACGCACGTTGCAGATATAAAACAAAATGTACGTAGCATGAGCATCTCCCCTTGATCGTAGAAGAGCGTAAAGAAAAACAATTTGCAGATTTTGGGAATGGGAATCAACCGCGCAGTACGACAAGATTCCACCGAAGTTGCACCATAGGCAGGCGAATAAAGGCCAAAGCAGTGAAAATTTTTGCGAGAATTACCTGCAAACTTCAGCAGGTGTTTTTGTGGCACGGGCATCGCTGCGGCGCCTGTTCTGTCGCTGTCGCCGGTCGCACATCCGGCTGGTAATTGTCCACAGGATAATCGCCAGCCAAAGACGGCGCAGCGCAATTCTGCACAGCCGAGCTCCGAGCCTACAACTCCGGCGACAAAAGCGAAAGAACCATGCGGTGCGAGCGCACATCTCTACTTCATACCATCACCACAGGCCCGCCATGCCAAGCACCAAGCCAGCCGCTGCGCTTATAGCGATCCATAGAATCATGTTGACGCGGAAGCGATGCAGCGTGTACACCGACAGAGCAATCCACACAACAGCAAACCAATTGATGCCTGCCGAGGAAACACCGCGCGGGAAAATAACTGCTGTACCCAAATACACAGCAAGGCTGAGCATCACTCCTACTACTGCTGGGGTGACAAAGCGCAGTATCGACTGTACTGTGCCTTCGCTGTGGGTGCGCTCAATAACAGGAGCACCGGCAAAGATGAAGAGAAAGCACGGAAGGAACGTGTAGTACACTGTTGTCAGCAGGCCAAGCGCGCCATAGCCAACCGACCCGCCAAAATGATTGTAGCCGCCCATAAATCCCACAAAAGCCAGCACCATCACCAGTGGGCCCGGCGTGGTTTCGCCCATTGCCAAACCGTCGATCATTTGCAAGCGCGACAGCCAGCCGAAGCGCTCTACGCTTACTTGTGCTACATATGGCAGCACGGCATAGGCGCCGCCAAAAGTGATAAATGCCGCTCGCGTAAAGAACCAGACAAGTGTTTGCCAAAAGTCGCGGTTGGGAGCAGCGAGAAGAAGCATAAAAAATGGGATACACCACAGCACGGCAGCAGTGCACACCACTATCAACAGATTTTTCCAGATTGATTGGGTGCGTGCGCTCTGCAATGTGCTGTTGACTACGTAGCCCGCCTCTTCGCTGCTCTCTTGCAGTCCAGCCTCTTTGCGGTCGTGCGGACGTGCAACATGCACTATGGCTCCGGCGAGCACTGCACCGAGAATCACATACGGGAACGGCACATGCAGCACAAGCGCCAGAAACCCCGCAAGAGCAATGGCTACAGACAGCACACCCGACAACGATCTTTTCGCAATGCGATACAGCGCCAGAAGCACAATGGCTACTACCGCCGGTTTTAATCCGGTGAACAACGCTGCTACCCACGGCACAGTGCCGTATTCGGCATAGGCAATGCTCATCCCGAGCAGAATAAACACCGAAGGCAGAATAAAAAAAATACCAGCTACGAGCCCGCCGCGCACACCGTGAAGCAGCCAGCCAATATAAGTGGCCAACTGCTGAGCTTCCGGCCCCGGCAGCAACATACAGTAGTTCAGAGCATGGAGAAATTTCGACGGAGAAATCCAGCGCTTGCGCTCTACCAGAAACTCGTGCATCACGGCAATTTGCCCGGCAGGGCCACCAAAGCTGATAAACCCGAGCTTTAACCAGAAGAAAAACGCCTCGCGGAACGAAGGGTACAATGGATGTTGTTGCATACGATGCAAAATAGGAAGACCGCACTGGAAGCGCCTGTTATCAAATGGCAATACAAGCACAATTCTGTGGCACAATTTATCGTTTTTTTTTTGCGAGGACAGCAACTGAAGCAGATGGTGTTCCTATACACTCGTGAATGATCCAACAGCAAGAGGCGATTGCCCGCATGGCAGCAGAACGGCAATGAGAGAAGATGCACATAGCACCCGGATAACCACGAGCCAGATGTGCGACCGGTGACAGCGGCTGAACATTGGTGACAACCACGCCCGTGCCACCAATATTCTACAGAAGCATTGAGCACTATAGGCAGCAAACAAAAGGGCGGCTACAGCAACCGCCCTTCTTATCAACACCCAAAACTCATGTCACTACATACTTACGGTACAAAGAATTATTTCAACAAAAATTTATTTCATAAAATGTACATGGCCATCGTCGAGATCATAGTATGCGCCTATAACCTCGAGCTTACTGTCCTCTACCAAATGTGCGAGAATCGGCTGGCTGCTTTTCAGCTTTGCAGTGACCATTTCCACATTGGCTCGCACGCTGTTGTCGAGCAAATCGCCTGCTTTTCCTCTTGCTTTTACGACTGCCGGGCTTATCGCTTTTACAAGCGCTCCAATGTGCCCTGGAACTTCACCGCCCTTTACAGCGGCATCAACAGCGCCGCAGCGCTCATGCCCCATCACCACAAGCAGCGGTGTACCGAGGTGCTCTGCTGCATATTCTATACTGCCAATTACGGCGTCGTCGATCACATTGCCAGCTACACGCAATACAAACAAATCGCCCAGCCCCTGGTCGAACACAATTTCCGGCGGCACGCGAGAATCTGCACATGTAAGGATAATTGCAAACGGATGCTGCCCCTTGGCCACTTCCATCCGCCGCTCTGCAAGCTGGTGAGGATGGCGGAACTGCGCCTCAACATATCGGTTATTTCCGTCGATGAGCTGCTGGAGCGCATCGCTGCTCTTACCAGCCGTAGTACCGTGGTCGTGTCCATCGCTGTGGCCGCCACCGTCGGCTGCACACAGCACTGACGCTGAGAGAATAAGTAGTAGAATTCTGCTAATGTTCATAGACATTCCCGACAATGATAAAAAAGCATTCGGAATCATCATCGGAAGGATAGGGCAAAAGTTGAGTACCTTTGGCATGCCGTTGTAAGACTATGCACAGAAGGCTCTTCCGCCACAACTGATAGTTATTGAATATGCCCACAGAACTTTTATTTTTGTGCATCAATAGTCCATCGGCTACTGTTCACAGCCGTGTCGATCACAACATAAACACATCTGTTTACCAGTGGTGGCAGCAAAAAGCAGGCATTAGAAGCTGGTGTAGGATGTAGAACAGCACATTCCCTATGAAAACCTACGACGACTTTTTTGCGTCTCTGCCCGGCGCGGAGCAGTCTCTTGTCTGCTGCCTGCGCGACATCGTACTGGACACATTTCCCGACTTCCGGGAAAAGCTTTCTTATGGCGTGCCCTACTATTTCCATCGCTCGCGTGTGTGTTTTATCTGGCCTGCTTCGGTGCGATACGGCCCGCCATCGGGCGTTCTACTCGGGCTTTGCAGGGGGCATTTGCTTTCCAACGAACAGGGATTACTGATCATGGGAAAGCGTAAAGAAGTGGCGCTGATCACCTTTTTATCAACGGCGGAAATCGATGGCGACGCTATTCGCGAGATCATTGAAGAAGCAATTATTGTCGACGAGCAGATGGCCGGGCGCTGATATTCACCCGGCCTGCCATGCTTTGTACAGTGTTCTACGCTCTGCTCATTGTCTCGATGTACGCCAAGCACAAGTCGATAGTAGCCTCAATGCCTTTTTCGTGGGTGCGCTCCACTCCGTGCGACGCCGCTACACCCGGCCCGATAAGCGCCACGCGGTAGTCCTTCCCGGCGCGCAGCGCTGCCGAGCCATCAGAGCCGTAAAAGGGATACACATCAAGAGAGTATGGAATACGGCGCTCGTCGGCCAGCTCTACAAGGTATTTGCGGAAGTGGTAATCGTAAGGGCCAGAAGAGTCTTTTACACAGATCGAGCACAGCACCTCTTTGCCTTCGCAGGCATCGCCAAGCACACCCATGTCTATTACCAATAAATCCTTCACCGACGCGCTGTAGCCACAGGTGCCGCCATGCCCGACTTCCTCATACGTAGAAAAGAACAGCTCAACAGGCGCGGTTTTCCCCTGCTCTTTCATCCGGCGCGCAAGCTCGAACAGTACATAACAGCCAGCCTTGTTGTCCATGAAGTGCGATTTGATAAACCCACTCGGCAACTCTTGGTAGCGCGGATCAAAAGCGATAATATCGCCGGTGCGTATGCCAAGCGTGCGCACGTCGTCTTTGCATGTCACTTCCTCGTCGATGCGAATGTGCATATTGTCTATTTTTCGCTCAGCTTTTCCCGCTTCGTTGTTTGCATGGGTAGAAGGATTATTGAGCAGCAGCGTGCCGGTGTACACATGTCCGCCCATCGTGTAAATACGCACATAGCCCCCTTCAAAACTCGGTAAAAGCGGCCCGCCGAGCAGCGAGAACGATAGCGTACCATTGCTTTTTACGCCAGAGACAATTGCGCCAAGTGTGTCGGTATGCGCAGCAATGGCAAGCGTGGGATTCTCGCCAAGGGCACAGCGCACAGCACCTTTGTTCGTGTATTCTGGCTCCCATCCATAACTTCTCAGCAGGCGTACAATGTAGTCGGCTGCATAATGGGTAAAGCCAGATGGAGAATCAATTGCGACAAGTTCGCGAAGTGTATCGTATGCGCTCATAGACATCACAGATAAAAATGTGTTCGGCCAATAGTGCCAGCCTGTAGTTGCCTGTAGCCACCGGGCTCGCTTTTCAAAATATCAAAATACAAAAATTCCCTTCCGCTGCGATACTACTTTTCCCGTGTTGCAGCGCGTTTTTCTGATTGCCACGCTCATGATTCTTGGCTTCAGCTTACTGATTTATTATTTTAGAGGCTTGTGGCACGGGTGTCGTTGCAGCGCACGGCGCGGCTCTGTCGCCGGTCGACCTCGTCCGCGCATCGTTCTTACGATAATACTGCTTGGCCGCTGGCCGAACGCTGCTCGCCAGAGTAGAGACTGTCGCGCTTGGGGTACATCATTCAGGTCATGAGAACCTTGCTCTACAGGCCAAAACAAGCTCCGAAAAACCCTGTAAACCCAGTGTTTGTGTATCATCAATAAATAATTGCTTTTGTAGCTATGACTATCCAAGACTTTCCAAAACACATAGACCCGACTATACTACGGCGCGGCCAGAATTATTTCAAGGATGGACTCGTAGAAAACCTCGAAGAGGATACCCCTTGCTACTGGATAGCCAATGTGCAGGGCACCGATCTGTACGAAGTGGATGTCACCATAGGCTTCCAGGACAAAATCACCGACTACAACTGCGATTGCCCCTACGACGGCGGACCAGTATGCAAGCATGTCGTTGCGGTACTGTACGCTATTGCCAGCACACCAACCGACGACGACGAAAAGGAGCCGGTAAGCATGCGCCGAAAAAACACGACCAAAGCAAAAAGCACAACCAAA
>DLHF01000085.1:0-33182 GCA_002483085.1 Ignavibacteria bacterium UBA7675 | reverse complement strand
AAGCACAACCAAAGCAAAAAGCACGACCAAGGCGAAAGGCAAAACAAAGAGCACCAAGCAACCAGTAGACATCCTTCTGGAGCGCGTGCCGAAGGACGACCTTGTGCAATTTATCAAAACGCGGTTCAAAGCAGACAAAACCTTGGAGCATGCGTTTATGGCCGAGTTCACGGAAATGAGCGATGAAGATATCAACGAGAAATACCACTCGCTTATCCAGAATCTCGCAAGCGCTGTGCGCGGTCGCTCGAAGTTCATCAATTACCAATCAGCAAAAAAACTCAATGCACCGCTGCGCGATCTGGTAAAAAAAGCCAATGCGCTATTGCAGCAGAACAACATAGCCGAGAGCTTGGCTATCAGCAAAGCTCTTCTTGAGAAAATCCCCCCGATCTTGGACTCCATAGAAGAATCGGATGGCACAATACACACTATGATGTATGAAGTATTCGAGATATTCGACACTATCATAGCCAAAGCTCCGCCGCTGCTCAAAGACGATTTGTTCTCCTACTTCCTCGATGAATACGCGACGACTCGCTACCACCGCAGTGGATTTGACGAGAACATAATAGACAGACTCTTTGCTCTTATAAGCGACAAGGAGCAGGAACGGCAGGTATTCCAGCTTATCGACAAAGCAATTGCAACGCCCTCTCCCCAAGGCTCATCCGCCTATGAAATCCAGGCGCTTATCGAGGCGAAAATTGAGTATCTCCAGAGTAAAAAGCGATCTGCTGAAGCAATAGAGCTCATGGAGCAATACAAGCATATCGCTAAGTTCAGAGAGTTGGTCATACGAGCGGCCATCGGACAGCAACAGTACGACCTTGCTAAAACGCTGTGCCTGGAAGGTATCGACCAATCAAAACAACGAGGTTGGCACACCATCCTCACTCCCTGGAAAAACCTGCTATTAGAAATCGCTGTCTTGCAGCAAAAGCCAGACGACATACGCGCACTGGCTACAGAATTATTCATGAGTACGCATAGCAGCATGGAGCATTACTACACGCTAAAGTCCAGCTATTCCCCAGAAGAATGGCCTTTGGGATGCCAGAAACTTATCAGCAAGATCAAGAAGCAATTTGGCCACTACGGGCAGGCCGAGCGGTTCTGCGCCAGAATATTTGCAGCAGAAGCTGATACCGACAGCCTGCTGAAAGCTCTACAGAACAATGCCACCAATATCGACTTTGTAGACACATACGCGAAACATTTGTACAGCTCACATCCAGAGGAACTGCTCGCCTGCTATGAACAGGGAATTCTGGCGCTGATGAAGGAGGCTGGCCGATCCTACTACGAGCAGGCTGCCACCTACCTGCAAAAGATGCACTCCATACCAGGCGGATCGGAAAAAGCCCGCGCGCTCATAGATCAGCTCCGCGAGCAGTTCAGCAAGCGCAAAGCTATGAAAGAAGTATTCGATAAAGCGTTTCCCAAAACAACTTCCTCATAGTTCAGTTTGGTATTTGCGTCGTACAGAGGTCGTAAAAACATCCGGCAAAGTGCGGTCTACTTTCGCCGTGTATTGACTTTCACCTGTTTTTCCTCTAAATTCTTCGCCTATACAGTTCTGAAAAGGAAATATAATGATGAGATTAGCCGTAATAGCCGCCTCGCTTTTCAGTGGTATTGGCGTGCTGTGGGTAGTAAATGCGATCTGGAGTCGCCATCGTGTAAACAGCGCTATCAAGACTGCGCTGGAAGAAACAGGGCATGGCGCAGACGCTATGTACAATGAAGCTGCGCTCGCAGGCCTGCCTGAAGTAGTTCAGCGATATTTCCGCTTGGTGCTGCACAATGGGCAGAAGTATATCCGCTTTGCAAAGGTTCACCAAGAGGCGGAGTATAAGATGAAACCGCAAGGGGCGTGGATTGAAGTCAGTGCCAATAGCTCATACACAACCGAGCATCCCGCACTTGTTTGGGATGCTGTACTGCACGATAACCGCTACCGCTGGCGTCGCGCTCACCTTATTTATCTGCATGGTGCGGGCGAAGGTATGACCAAACTGTACGGCGGGCTCACGCTCTCCGACTACAGCGGCTCGGAAGCTGATATCACTCTGCTCTGCCGATTTCTTTCTGAATCACTCTGGTTCCCTACTGCTCTGCTGCCCGGCAGGCATGTGGAGTGGAGAGCGCATGGCCCCAACAGCGCCGAAGCAGTGATTACCGATGATGAGCTGGAAGCACGGGCTATCTTTCATTTTAATGCAGCAGGCGAAGTAGAAAAAATTACGACTACCGATAAGTTTCGCGATTTTCGAGGCGGCTTCCACAAAGAAGAATTTGTAATGCACTGCCGCAACTACAAACAGCTCAATAACATCCTCGTTCCTACCGAATTAGAATTTGTGTGGGAACTCGACAACGGCACTTTTCCCTATGCGCGTATTACAGCAACGGATGTAGAATACAAATTTTAGACTACGTTTAGACTACCCGAGCCCTTTGTACGAACCTACTATGCGCGCTGCTGCTCGCAGATCAGCATCCATTCTGTGTGGAAAAGTGCTGCCGTCTTCGCTCCGTTCTACGGTGACAAATGCGAGGACGTCCGCCGCGTGGCTAGCCAGCTCTCTTCGCAATAGGCAATCCGCACCCCTATCCTCGTATAAACCACACCTTGGTGATGTACTCATCGTTTGTTTCGTATATCGCAATAGCGTGCAGTTCGCGTCCGTCGGCCAGCCCGGTGACATGCTCGTGGTCAATAGCAAAAACACCCTCGGCAATGCGGCTCAGCAGGCGACAATGTAGCTCTGGATTATTTGCAAAAAATCCCGCGTATCGCTCGCGCATTGCGTCCCTGCCATACAGCGTGCGCTGGCCTGTCGGCTGGTCGAAAATCTCCACCTCGGGCGCATAACACGCCAGAAAGCTCTCAATGTCGCACGCGTTGTAGGCGTCGAGTTGTCTCTGGGCGAGAAGTTCGGCTGTTGTCATGGTTCCGCAGAAAAAGAAGTGCTCGCCGTAGAGACGCCGTAGAGACGCCTTGCAAGGCGTCTCTACGGCGGCACCTGTGATAAAATCTGTTTTTGCACAGCAGTACGCTTCTGTGTTGCTCGCAAAGCGCTGAGCGAGCACGGACGTACTTCCCACGTGCTGAATGTCGAGCACACACGGAAACTGGCCAACCACTGCGAGCAGAGCCTCCTTCTCCCGTGCAAACATACCGCTCCATTCGGATCGGTATTCAACAACAACAATCCTCCTGTTAGTGAGCGGTTTCATTCAGCGCTTCCTGCCGGATAGAGTTGAGAAAATCGAGCAGTTTTTCGTTGAAAAATGTGGGGTTTTCCAAGTTGCTCAGGTGCGCTGCATCGGGAACAACATGCAGCACGACATTGCTTATCTGGTTCTGCATATCGCGCGCAACCGACACCGGAGTAATAGCATCGTGTTCGCCCACCATAATAAGCACGGGTACACGAATGGCAGCAAGCGCAGTGGTGGTATCGCGCCGAGACGCCAGAGCAAGCAATCCACCAACAACGCCCCGCGCTGATGTCAGCGAAATACTCTCCTGGATCATCTGCACAATCGAGGGATTAGCATGTATTGTGCTGGGCGCAAATACCTTTTTAACAAAATTTTCTGCGAAGTGCGGTACACCTTGCTCGCGAACATCCCTTATTGCCTGCACACGACTTTGCTTTGCCACATTGTCATCGGCTGTGCTTTTCGTATCGCACAGCACAGCGCCCAAAAACCGCTCGGGATGGCGCTCTATGGCTCGCAACACGACATAGCCACCCATCGACAGGCCGCAGATCACGGCTTTGCCAATGCCGAGATGATCGAGCAGGCCGATGAGATCATCCACAAAAAATTCCACCATATACTGTCCATCGCCGATATCGCTCTGGCCAAAGCCTCTGATATCCAAGGCAATACGGCGAATATAGTCGGGTAAGCCTATCAGTTGCGGCTCCCACATACGAAGGCTGAACGGAAATCCGTGGACAAAGACGACAGGCAGACCGTGGCCATGCTCCACATAGTGTATGCCAATGCCATTAATATTCGCTTTCATAGTACCTCCGAGTATAGACCGAGCAGGATAGAACAGCACAAACTACGAAACAATCGCCGGGTGTGGAAATACGCCACGTGCGGTTGAGATGTGCAATGAATATACCATAAAACCAGCCTGCTACGAGCGATGTTCCCCAAGCGGGCAAAATAGAGAACGCTGCTCTTTACCAGAAAATTTTCTACTGGAGCGACACCAAACGCCCCCTTCGCGACACTCTACTTGCTGTGGGCTGGAACTCTTCTTAACACACTGTATCCAGCCGCATCACAGGTTCGTCACTTTACAACCGGAGAACACATGATAAGCCGTATTGCAGCCATCACTTTTATTTTTATTTGCACAGCAATTGCCTGGCTCATCCTCGGCGTAACTGTAAGCAGTCGCACCGATGAATCGTACACGATGCTTCGCACTGAAGTTGGACAGTTGTGGGGCAGCAAGCTCTCCCAGAAAGCGCCTTCTATCTCCTACATCACCTACCAGCCCATAGCGGCAGCACCCGATACTGCTCTGCAACAGACAGCCGTCGCCCACCCTGTACAGGTAGACGCCAGCGACATCGACGTCCGCCTCATGCTCAACCACCGGCAAAAAGGTCTGCTCTGGTACTCTACCTATCGCGTTGCATTTCGCGGCACATACCGCATTGCCAATGCCGATGCAGAATCCCGGCGCTTTACCTTTGCATTTGCCTTCCCCGGCTCGAATGCTGTGTACGACAAATTCCACATGACTATCGGCAGCCGGGAAGTACAGATTCCCGCTATTACCTCGGGCGAAATAGAAGAATCCTTTGAGATTCCCGCACAGAGCAGCGAAGACATCACCATCTCTTTTGTATCGAATGGCATGGACAGTTGGTGGTACACATTTGGCCAAGACGTCAGCCAGATTCGCAATTTTTCGCTGGTAATTCACACGAATTTCGACGACATCGACTTCCCGGAACAAAGCATCTCTCCTACGTCTAAGCAGCGAACGGCGGACGGATGGGATATGCACTGGCAATACTCCAGCCTTCTATCGGACATCCGCATAGGTATCGCGATGCCGAAAAAGCTCAATCCCGGTCCTTGGGTGTCGATGGTCACGTACTTTGCGCCTGTATCGCTCTTTCTGTTTTTCTTCATGCTGCTCATTTTCACCACCATGAAAAAGATCAGCCTGCACCCCATGCACTACTTTTTTATCAGCGCAGCATTTTTCAGCTTCCACCTGCTGCTGGCCTATCTTGTCGACCATATATCAGTGCATCTTGCCTTTATAATAGCCTCCATTGCTTCTATTGCGCTCGTGGTGTCCTATATGCGCCCTATTGTGGGAGCGCGATTCGCTCTGGTAGAGATCGGCGGAGCGCAGTTTATCTACCTTATCTTGTTTTCCTACACCTTCTTCTTCCGGGGATATACAGGTCTGACCATTGCAATTTCCTGCGTGGCAACGCTGTTTATCGTGATGCAGGCCACCGCCCGCCTCAACTGGGAAGAACTGTTCTCGCGCGATAAAGCACAATGGTCGCCGGGCTTCAGGAATCCCGTACACAGAAGTGAAAAAAGACAGGATGATACGACTGCAACAGGTAAAGGCGAGCAGCAGCCTGGGTGACATACACCAGAAACAATAAGGCCACGGGTGTACACACCAGTGGCCTTTTTCAGCATTTTAGCTCCGTTGTAGTGCAAACATCAACGCCCGAGATACGTGTTAATGCGTTGCTTGTACATACACAAAAAGACCAACTACAACGATCAGTAACGTTATAAACGCTCCTATTGCCACCTTCTTTCCCCTGCGCGACTTCTCTTTCTCAGCCTGGTTCAGCCGGACAGCACCGGGGCGTTTAGAATGTAATTTCGTTCGGGACATACATGCTCCGCAAAAAGGTGAAACATCAGATCAGGACTGCGGCTTATCGTCGCTGAAAAAAAATATAGCAAACTTCCTTCTAAGATGAAAGTCCGATCCCCGAAATAAAAAAGCTACAGTAGGAGCATCACTTCCTTTGCCACCTGCTGCGAAGAGTCATTAGGTGGATACCGAAGCCTTTGCGGGAACGCCGTTGGAGCGATTGGTTGCCGCTGCCACTGTGCAGGCTATGCGATAGAAGGCCGCACACCACGAAGCGGCGGTGCAACGCGGTGCAGAGGCAAAGCACAAGGGCAGAGGCCGAAGCGCCAATTCGTTCTTTATAGCCAGCTACAGAGCCCGGCTATATCATTCAAAAAGCGTGGGTGGCTCGGCTTTTGCTTTTTTTGCTTTTTTTGCCGCCGTATCGCGGCGCACTGGCTTGGGAGCGCTTTCGAGCAGTTTCACCGAATGCACTTTGTGCGGGCTGAGGCGATTGCCCAAAGCCTTCCAGCCTTTGACTGCGATAAACTCATATAGCTGCACTTGCTCGACTTCTTTTTCCTTCGACTTTGCTTTCTGCACTTTGATTTCGATGGCGGGCTTTTCCACCGTAGACACAGCTACGAGCTTCGACCCGCGCGACTCACTAATAAACACATAGCGTTTACCGGGCGCTTGCGATTCGATAGCGAACCGCTTTACAAAGTAGTTTTTCTGCTCGCCGTCGTAGTGCACAGCGGATATGACTGTAGCCGGGTCGAACTGTTCAATTGCCACAATTTTATCCTGCTCATAGCGATTGGTAAGCTCGAACGACGTAAGCTCATACGAACCATCGCTGTAGACAACAAGGATGCGGTCGTCGGTGTCGAACTCGCCCAAGAATACGCCGCGTTCATCGGTATTCAGGCGGCCAGTAATCGAATCGTACCAGATGTCACGTCCGCCGAGCGTAGAAGAGCCGAGCTCTTTCTGCACAATCTTTCTCACTGGGTATTTAGAGAGAATATTACCCACGGAATTGCGGTTTTTGATATCGAGCAGGCTGAAATCAAAATCAAATTCCTTAATGCGTGCAGTGCAGTTGGGATGCAGTGTCACCGCTACAATTTCCGATTCGCTATTGGGATTAGCAGTCAGATAATGGACACGTGATCCTTTAGTTTCTTGGGTGACATGGTACTCTCGGTCGCGCGTTACACCTGTCACGGCAAAGCGTTTAGCAAAGGTTGTCCCGGTCTTGCCATCGAGATACACAGCATTGTACACCATGCGCTCGTCGCCTTTTTTCCACACAGCGACATGGATAATATCTTTTCCAGCAAATGATTTTTCCGCCACACGTGTAACGAGGTAGCGGCCATCGCGCAGGAACACAATCACGTCGTCGAGGTCGGAGCATTCGCACACGAACTCATCTTTTTTCAGACCATAACCCACAAAACCTTCTTTGCGGTTTACATACAGCTTTTGGTTGGCAACGGCGACCTGCGTGGCCTGTATGGTATCGAATGTGCGAATCTCTGTTTTGCGCTCGCGCCCTTTGCTGTACTTTTTCAGCAGCGCTTCAAAATAGATAGTAGCATAGTCGATCAGGTTATCGAGATTATTCTGCACTTCGTCCATTTCGGTTTCGAGTGCGCGAATTGCTTCATCTGCCTTAAACGCATCAAACTTAGAAATGCGCTTAATTTTTATTTCTGTAAGGCGCACAATATCTTCTTCGGTGACAACGCGACGCAGCAGCTTTTTAAACGGCTCCAAGCCTTTGTCGATAGTCGAGATGACCGCTTCCCACGTCTCGCACTCTTCGATATCACGGTAGATACGATTCTCGATAAATATTCTTTCCAGCGACGAGAAATGCCATTTTTCCAGTAGCTCGGCCATGCGTATTTCCAGCTCGCGACGCAGCAGGTGCACGGTGTTCTGGGTACACAGCTTCAGGATATCGTTCACGCTAAGAAAATGCGGCCTGTCGTCGACAATTACACAGGCATTGGGCGAGATAGATATTTCGCAATCGGTAAAGGCGTACAGCGCGTCGACAGTGACATCGGGCGAAACACCGGGAGGTAATTCAATAAAAATCTCGACATCGCGAGCCGTGTTGTCGATCACCCGTTTGATCTTGATCTTGTTGTTTTCATTGGCTTTTACGATGGACTCCATCACGCTGGAAGTCGTCGTACCAAACGGAATATCGCGAATGATTAAATTTTTTCTATCAACGATCTCGATGCGTGCACGCACACGTACTTTGCCACCGCGCAGGCCATTATTGTAGTTCGTAACATCGATCATCCCGCCTGTGGGGAAGTCGGGGTAAATCGACGCGCTACGCCCTTTGAGAATACCAATAGAAGCCTTGATAAGCTCTACGAAGTTGTGCGGCAGAATTTTGGTAGCGAGGCCCACAGCAATGCCTTCTACACCCTGCGCGAGCAGCAGCGGAAACTTCACCGGCAAGTTCACCGGCTCTTTTTTACGGCCATCATAGGAAAGTTGCCACTCGGTAGTGTCGGGGTTGAACACTACTTCCTGTGCGAGCTTGGAGAGACGGGCTTCGATATAACGCGGCGCGGCGGCACTATCACCTGTACGCACATCGCCCCAGTTACCTTGCGTTTCGATAAGCAGGTCTTTCTGGCCGAGGTTCACAACAGCTTCGCCGATTGCTGCGTCGCCGTGCGGGTGGTACTGCATCGAGTGGCCGATGATATTCGCCACTTTATTGAAACGACCGTCGTCGATCTCTTTCATCGAGTGCAGGATACGACGCTGTACCGGCTTCAGACCGTCGTTCAGCGAGGGAACTGCGCGTTCGAGGATGACATAAGAAGCGTATTCGAGAAACCAATTCTCGTACAGTTTGCCCACAGTCTTTGTACCGTGCAGGGTCTCCTGCACAGCCTCGCTGTCGGCGCCGTTGGGATGTCCGTTTGTATTAAATATCTCGTTAGCCATGATAATCCCTGTTGGATAATATAAAATCCTCTGCACTCGCCCGGCACCGTGTGCAGTTTATGCGGCAGTTTCCTTCTCTCCGCGCGCCTGCACTGCTGCAATCGCCTGCGCTATGATATCCTTCTCCACACGCAGATTGTCGATAATAAACTTCTGGCGCTCTGGCGTATTCTTGCCCATATAGTAGTCCAGCACTTTCTGCACGGATGCGTCTTTTTGCAGAATGACTGGTTCCAGCCGCATATTCTCGCCGATAAACATTTCGAACTCGTGGGGTGATATTTCTCCCAGCCCTTTAAATCGCGTAATTTCGGGATTGCGCCCCAGCCGTGCTATAGCCGATTGTTTTTCTTCTTCGCTGTAGCAGTAGATCGTTTCCTTTTTGTTGCGCATGCGGAACAGCGGTGTTTCCAAAATATAGAGATGTCCGTTACGCACGAGATCCGGGAAAAATTGCAAAAAGAACGTAAGCAAAAGCAAGCGAATGTGCATACCATCTACATCGGCGTCGGTGGCAACCACAACATTGTTGTAGTGCAAACCTTCGAGCCCATCCTCTATGTTCAGCGCGTGCTGTAGAAGGTTAAATTCCTCGTTTTCATACACTATTTTTTTCGTAAGGCTGTACACATTCAGCGGCTTTCCGCGCAGGCTGAACACCGCCTGAGTTTCTACATCGCGCGCTTTGGTAATCGAGCCGCTTGCAGAATCGCCCTCGGTGATAAACAGCGTGCTTTCATAGCGGCGGTCGTGCTTTTCGTCGTTGTAGTGCACACGGCAGTCGCGCAGCTTTTTGTTGTGAACACTCGCTTTTTTTGCACGCTGGTTTGCCAGCTTTTTGACGCCTGCAATTTCCTTCCTCTCGCGTTCAGACTGAAGAATACGCTTCAGGAGCGCGTCGGCAGTTGCCTGATTTTTGTGCAGGTAGTTGTCGAGTTCTTTTTTTACAAAGTCGTTGATATACGTTCGAATAGCCGGACCATCTGGGCCGAGATTAATCGAACCGAGTTTTGTTTTTGTTTGCGATTCAAACACAGGCTCCTGCACGCGGAGGCTGAGCGCGCCGATCACCGAACCGCGTATATCAGCGGCGTCGAACTCCTTTTTGTAGAATTCGCGCAGAGTCTTTACAATGGCTTCGCGCAGTGCTGCCAAGTGTGTACCGCCTTGTGTGGTGTACTGGCCATTGACAAACGAATAGTATTCTTCGCCGTATTGGTTGCCGTGGGTAAGCGCAAGCTCAATATCTTCGCCCTTGAGGTGGATAATCGGGTAGCGCAGGTCTTCCTCTTCGGTGCGGTGCGCCAGCAGGTCGAGCAAACCGTTTTTCGAGTAAAAACGCTGCCCGTTGAAGTGAATAGTAAGCCCGGCGTTCAAATACACATAGTTCCACATCTGCTTTTCCAGGAACTCGGGCCGAAAGTGGAAATTGCGGAACACAGAGTTGTCGGGGACAAAAATCATCTTTGTTCCGTCCGACTCGTCGGTTGCGCTGATGCGTTGGTCTTTTACTAATTCGCCTTTTTCAAATTCAGCAGCCTTGCATTTGCCTTCGCGATACGACTCCACACGGAAATAGGAGGCCAGAGCATTCACAGCTTTTGTGCCCACGCCATTCAAGCCTACAGACTTCTGAAACGCTTTGCTGTCGTACTTCCCCCCGGTGTTGATCTTTGCCACACAGTCGATAACTTTGCCCAGTGGAATACCGCGCCCGTAGTCGCGCACTTGCACCTTGTGGTCGGTAATCGTGATCTCGATGTTTTTACCGTGCCCCATGAAATACTCGTCAATCGAGTTGTCGATGACCTCTTTTACAAGGATGTAAATACCGTCGTCGGGCGAAGAACCATCGCCGAGCTTCCCGATATACATACCGGGCCTCATCCGAATGTGTTCGCGCCAGTCCAGCGAGCGGATACTGTCTTCGGTATAAATCGTCTGTGCCATGTCTTTCATCCTGAAATATCTGTAGTGTACCCTGTTCCCTACCACGCATAGCAAAAAAAAGACGCTCCGCCATAGCACCAAAGTGCATCAGCTCTTGCTGCCTACAGAGCTACTGCACCACGACACAGATGGAACTCAGGAAGGAACCGGCGTACAAACCGGGCTGGAAAGCGCTCTCTTTATGCTGTTCTCTGCGAAATACACTTTTCCGGGAACGCAACAAACATACAAATATTGGCAGGATTTTTCAATTATTTTTTACGGGCGCTTCATTGCCAAATTTCACCGGCAAACCATTACTATACAATGATTTACGCATAAAATAAGCGAATCGAAAATTATACAGACCGATACTTTTTATAAAGCACCCCTATGCACTGGCCGGTGTTGTACACGAATGGGATTGGCGGGGCATGGCGACAGGCAAAAAAACGATCAAAACGGACGTCCACGCGTGAACGCCCGTTTTTCTTTCTAACAGGTAATTATTCCCCGGCAGCGGCGCTCTCTTCGTGCACGACAACTTTTTCGATTACATCCCCCGGGCGAATATCATCAATGATGTCGAGTCCATCTACTACACGGCCAAAGCACGTGTGGTTGCGGTCGAGATGAGCTGTGTTCTGGCGATTATGGCAGATAAAGAACTGCGAACCGCCCGTATCGCGCCCGGCATGAGCCATCGACAGCACACCCCGGTCGTGGTACTGATTACCGCCGCTGGTCTCGCATTTGATAGTATAGCCCGGTCCGCCAGCACCGCTGCCGTTGGGGCAGCCGCCCTGAATAACAAAACCTGGAATGACACGATGGAAGGTAAGCCCATCGTAGAACCCTTTTTTGGCAAGGGTAACAAAGTTTTCTACTGTTTTGGGTGCGTCCCCATCGTAGAACTCGATTTTCATGACGCCTTTCGACGTATGCATTTCCGCTGTTGTCATTGCATCCTCTGAATTAGAGAGAAAAACTCTGGAATGGAGAAAAGCTGCGGCTTCCCTGCACTGCTGCGGGATAGCACGTCTGCTAAAATAGTAAATTCTGTGCAGAGGACGAGCCCGCCTATTCCGCAAGCTTCGCCCTACTGGCGTTCAAGGAACTTAGCTGCGGACGTGTAGTTAATAGCCGTATTGCAGTTTTTCATAAGCTTATCTATGAGGAGTTAATGAAATCCGAAACGACTAATGATCTGATGCATACGCTTATAAAGTGCATTACAGCTTGTGAATACTGTGCAACGCTCTGCCTGCGCGAGCACGATGTAGCTATGATGACGCGCTGTATTATGCTCGACCGCGACTGCGCCGATATATGTGCGCTTACCTCGCGGTTGGTAGCGCGCGGCTCCGAGCACGCTGTTCATGTGATGCGCGAGTGTGTGGAGATATGCCGTGCATGCGCCGAAGAATGCAAGAAACACGATCACGATCACTGCAAGCATTGTGCGGAAATCTGCACGGAATGCGCGAAGCAGTGCGAACAATATATCAGCGCACAAGCTGCGTAAATGCGGCTTTGCTGTTTTGAGAAAGTCGGACTGGCAAGGAAGGGGCAGGTTCGGCTTTCTCTATTTTAAATGGAAATGATATGTGGCACGGGCGGCTCCGACCAGGCGCTTGGCCGCTGTCGCCGGTCGACCTCGTCCGCGTATCGTTCTTACGATAATACCGTTGCGAAGAAGGCCAAACAACCACGCGGCAGATGGAAGTTATCATCGGCTCGTCCGCGCACCGTTCTTACGGTAACTGATGCGCGGACGTCAGCGCGGTGCAGAGGCTACAGCACGGGCAACGACAGGAGCGCCACAGCACTGCTGTTATTCGCATGTGCCAGCTTCCCCGCACGCACAGCACGAAAGCCCTTTTGCTTTCTGAAAGGATTCTCGCCCCTCGCGCCAGGCAAACCACGCTACGCCCACCGCACCAATGGCGTCGATAAAGCCCAATCCCGTGAGCTCGTAGGCTATGCCCGAAGCTAACAGCACGAAAGAGAGATACAGGCACGAGCGCGTGCATTGTGCATCGGCGAGAATTGCCTGCGAGTTCAGGCTGCGCCCAACTGCGAGTTTTGCACGCATCAGCAGCCACATGGTAGCGAGAGAAACACAGGCAATCACAATACCGGGGATCGTTGTATCGGGTGTTCGACCCGTTGCAACCGCCAGCACAACGGTAGCCAGAAGTCCGGCGGACAGCGCATAGAACGCCACACCTGTACTATGCAGCGCTCGGCGTTCGAACTCATCGCGGTTAGAAGCCCCGCCTTTGCGTACCCGCAGAATCATATGAAGAATACCGATACCCGAAAGCACTTCCACAAAGGAATCCACACCAAAGCCAAACAGAGCTATGGCATCGTCGCCAGCGCCAAAAGCCGTCGACACCATGCCCTCGGCGAGATTGTACACAATAGTAAGCACGGCAAGCAGCGCCGCGCGTTTGTACAGCACATCATCCGCCTGCGTTCCTCCCCACGCCTGTCGTTCCATTGTTTTCTCTCTATTGGCTATTGTGTGTGGCTTTCACCGCTCAGCTAATCGCCATCACGGGAACAAGTTCTGTAGGAAGCACATCGCCATGATAATACGCACCTTCCAGGAACAGCCCTGACGGGGGCGCTGTGAGCTTAGCCGGAGCATCGGAGGGCTTTTTGAGAATTGCGGGCACCTCGGCAGGCGCCATATTACCACGACCGACCTCGGCGAGCACACCTACCATTTGGCGCACCATTTTCCACAAAAAGTGCGAGCCGCGAATACGCAGCAGAATCAGGCTTCCCGACTCCTCTACGCGCAGCTCTTCTAACAGCACTTTTGTCGACTTTTCCTCTGGGTCGTCGGCAGTAAACGAGCGGAAATCTTTCATACCCACAAAATGCTCGGCAGCTTCCTGCATCCTGCCGATATTAAGCTCATCCTTTATCCACCACACAAAGCGCTTGCCGAACGCAGTACGGCGCTGCGATATCTGGTACAGATAGCTTCGGGTAATCACATCGTGGCGCGCGTGGAAGTGTTTGTTTGCCTTATCTACGCGCAAAACATTGATATCTGCGGGCAGCGCATCGTTGATCTTCATTCGCAGCACATGGGGCGGCAGGACAGTTTGCACATCGAGGTGAGCAGTTTGGCGCAAAGCGTGGACGCCTGCATCGGTACGGCCAGAGCCATAGAGCTCGAAGTCGCCTGTATTACACACCTGCCGAACGGCATTCATAATTTCGCCCTGCACAGTGCGGGCGTTTTTCTGCACTTGCCAGCCGCTGTATCGGGTTCCTTCGTATTCGCAGTCGAGGCGGAATCGAGCCATAACATCCTAATTTCTGTAGCTGAAAAACTGAAAAATACGAACTTTTGGGGAATTACCGGGGAGGATGTTTACACTGAGGGATTTTGGGCACGGGCATCTCTGCGGCGCCCGGTTTGTCGCTGTCACCGGTCGCACGAGGGGCTTCGTGCTGTACGCCCGGTCTCGCCTATTGCAGGGCGCAGAACTATGGGCAGCACGCGGCGGAAGGCGGCTTCATAGCCGCCGAGTGCGGCGCGGTGCAGAGGCATACACCGGAGCAACGACGGCTGTGCAAAAGCCTTTTCACGGATATGCGAACGCGCAATAACACAATTGGGACAAAAAAAGATCAGAAATTTGAGGAAAATGAACGGCATTTTAACAGATATTAACAACTCACAGACCTCCCCTATTCCACCATATCGTAGTTTTTGAAAGAATTTAGCTGATTTATAGTGTCAAGACCTTGGCACTGCTTTTTTTGATGAATTTTTATTCATGATTCATTCATTGATTTTACACGAAAAAAGGGTGAACTTTCGCAGTCTTGCTAAAGTCGGTCCCTCCTTATTACGACTTTATGTGTACAGAGGCGTGTACAGAATTAGATCCAGTTCGGGGCTTTTATTATTTTTCGGACAGGTATGCTGCGTTCTTTGACAGTTTGCTTTTTGCTCTTTTGCCTTGTTGCGTGCAATAGCGACAAGCCACAGGACGCACGCTCAACAACATTCTACTACAATGAGGCCGACGGCCTCGGCACATTGGACCCGGCTCACATGAGCTACCGTGCTGCCATCTGGGCTGGCTTGCAGTTGTACAATGGGCTTGTGCAGCTCGACTCATCGCTCAGCATTGCTCCGGCAATAGCGCGCTCATGGGAAGTAGATAGCACTGGCACACAATGGACATTCCATTTGCGGCGCGACGTGTACTTTCATCGCGATTCCTGTTTCGGCCAGAAAGGTACTCGCACAGTAAGCGCAGCCGACGTTAAATACTCCTTCGAGCGCATCGGCAATGCGGCTACAGCATCGCGTGGGCGCTGGGTATTCAGCGGTAAACTGCTCGGATTCGACGAATATTTTGAAGCGACTAAGAACAGCAGCCCGGCGAGCGGCATTCAAGGTATTGAAGTTCTGGACGACTCTACAGTCCGCCTTACGCTTGTACGCCCCTTTGCGCCATTCCTCTCGCTGCTTACTATGCCCTATGCATTTATCGTGCCACGGGAAGCAGCAGAAGCCTATGGCAAAGAATTTTTCCGCCATCCGGTAGGAACAGGGCCTTTCTGCTTCAGCTCGTGGAAAGAGGACGTAAGCCTTATACTTTTGCGTAATAACGACTACTTTGAAAGCGACGCCGCTGGCAACAAGCTGCCCTATCTCGAACAAGTGTCGATAGCATTTGCACGCGACAAAAGGACTGAGTTCCTTGAATTCAAACAAGGCAACTTGGATTTCATAAGCGACCTCGACCCTTCGGTGGCAACAACAGTGGTAACGCCCGAAGGAACATTGACCTCCGACTACGCACAATACACGCTCCTACAAGCTGCAGCTCATTCTATCGACTACTACGGTATCCTCATAGATACAACACAGCCTGCGACAAAATCCATACCGCTGGCACGACTAAAAAAATTACGGCAGGCGCTGAACTACGGCGTCAACCGAGAAAAGATTGTTCGATACGTGCTCAATGGACGTGGGATCGCTGCTTCGCACGGAGTTTTGCCTCCGAGTATGCCCGGTTTTTCTGCAAATGTGGAAGGCTACTCGTACAATCCAGAGAAAGCGCGTGCGTTAATGCGGGAGGCCGGTTTTCCCGAAGGGCATAATCTGCCGCCCATAGTGCTCCGCCTCGGGCAAAATGAACGAACGGCAGCAGTCGCCGAAGCAGTGCAGCAGCAATGGAAAGAACTGGGAATACAGCTCGACATAAAGCCGATAGATTTCCCCCAGCTTCTGCAAATGGTAAGTAAGTCCGAACTCCCCCTCTGGCGCACAAGCTGGATTGGCGATTATCCCGGACCTGAAAATTTCATGGCTTTATTCTACTCTCCGAATAAAGCACCCCAAGGCCCCAATACCACGCATATCGCGCGGCGGGACCTCGATTCGCTCTATGAAACAGCACTTTCGCCTCATCTTTCCGAGTCGGAGCGTTATGCTCTGTACAATAATATGGAAAGAATTGTACTCGATGAGGCGCCATGGATCTTTCTGTACTACAATGCTCTTCAGCGGTTAGCTCAGCCGGGTGTGGAAGGGCTCACAGTGGATGGCGCAGACAGACTGATCCTCAAAACGGTACGCAAGGCGCAATAACAGCCCTGCAACACGTACCACACTAATTAGTGTTTTGTTCCAAACTCTATCAGAAAGGCAACAGCATGACGTCCTTTTTCCGTAAGCTGCCAACTTTTTTCACATATATCTTCCTTGGCATTCTCTCCGTTGCAGTTATTTTCCCCTCGGCTGTTGTAATGGCCGCTGCAAAAAAGAAATCCACCGTAAGCTCGCATAAGAAGAAAAGCTCAGCAAAAAAATACAAGAAAAAGAGAAGAAGCTACAGCCGTATCAAGCCTTGCAATACCGAGCTCGGCAAAAAACAGGCTTTGGACTTCATTCGCTCCGACGAAGAACTCGCCCGCCTCGCAAATGTAGATTACGACCCCTCGCTGAACGCTGTCCTCGCCCAGAACCTCGAAACTGATGGTGAGATACTTACCGATGCAGATGTCGAAGGCGAAGAAGGCTTCGATGAATACGAAGGTATGGAGGAAGAAGCGCTGAATATTGACATTTCGCACTTCCAGCAAGCATGGCTTTCCTACATGGAGAAAATGGAAGGCGATGATCTGTACACGCCCGGCGGTATTGAGAAGAAGACAATCATTGATAACATTCTCGACTGGGTAGGTACGCGCTATAGCTTTGGTGGGATGTCGCGCACTGGTATCGACTGTTCAGCTTTTACACAGCGTATTTTTGCCAATTCCGCAGGCGTTCTTTTACCGCGCACGGCAGCCATGCAGCACGAAATCGGCAAGGAAGTAAAAGATATCAGCGAGCTTCAGTTCGGCGACCTCGTGTTCTTTAACACCCGCCGCTCGGTGTACGTCTCCCACGTGGGTATTTACCTCGGCAACAATCTGTTTGCCCACGCAAGCTCGCGCTATGGCGTTACACTTTCTTCGTTCAATAGCACGTTCTACCGCACGCAGTTCATCGGCGGAAAACGCCTTACGATGGAGCACTTGGCTGAACTCAACAACGGCGAACAGCATTCCTCCATGCTCCAAGCAGCCGACGAACACTGATATCCAAAACGATTAAAAAATGAAAAGCCTGTAGATGAACTCTACGGGCTTTTTTATTGCACCAGCGTGGAGTTAGTTCATACTTCTGTCGCGGTTACGATGTCGTTTAAGCACTATTACCGTAAAAATAGAGCAAAGGCAAACTTACGATAACACCATCTGCCAATTTTACAAACGTTAAACTTCGTTCTATGCTATGAAGCTTCACCTGTATATGGCCATAGGAATTTATTGCCGTTGAAATGAATGAGATGTTCCTTGCAGCTCACTTTGAGTACATACATTATTCCCACATAGACAATTATTAATCGCTCCAGCCAGATGCCAAGCCAACATTGGTGGTACAGCATTTCCTATCTGATACTATTGTCGCGTTTCTGTTCCCATAAATTGGAACCAGTCTGGAAAGCTCTGCAACCGTGCCGCTTCCCTTATACTGATACGTCTACGCCTTCCATCCGTTAGTCGCACGCGCTGCATATCTCCCGTTGGTGCTGCTATATTCCGACAGGTTAAAGTACGGGCAGGTTTGCTAGGATGCAAATCACGGGGCGTAATGCAGGATGAGGCTCTTTCATAATTAGCAACATACTTGTCCATTGATGGTGTTAATATTTTGCCTTCATCCAGCGTCGTTTCTATAAGATCACCAATTGCATCTGACACCGTAAGTACCGTATTATCAGACTTAGGAAAAGTAAACTCGCCTCGATGTCCAACAACAAACAGACGCTCGCGATTTTGTGGTACACCAAATTTGACAGCATTCAGCAGACGGTATTCAATCACATAACCAAACTGGCGAAGCTGTGCAAGAACCTCATCAAGGTACCATCTATTGGCATACAGCATGCCTCGAACGTTTTCAAACATCCATATACGCGGATTCAACCGCTCAATCGCATCAAGAAAAATAGGAAAGCCGTTCCTTTCATCTTTGATCCCCTTTTGGTGTCCACCTACACTGAATGGCTGGCAGGGAGGTCCACCGATAACCACATCGAAAGTACCTTCATAGTTTTTGCCGACAGTTAATTTCGCCTCAATGCACTGCCCTAACAAGTTTTCATTATATGTCTGGACAGCAGAGCTATCCATTTCATAACCGACAACTTCAAAGCCCTACGCCTCAAAGCCAAGCGATAGTCCACCACATCCTGCAAATAAATCCGATACTCTGCCTGCTGTAGGATTCGTCGGCTTTAAAAGAGTATTTATTCTATCTATGTAGCTCATTGTGATTGCTATTTCCGTAGTTCTAAATATCCTTTTATAGAAAACAGGCAACGTACAAATCTCTCTGTTGTTGTAATGAAGTCTATAGTTGAATATACAGATTTCCCATTGTTCTTCATAAACCATCCTATCGCATAGCAACAATTCAAAATCTTGGCATAGTATTGCTCGGATACAGCTAACTTTGGATGGAAAAAAGCGATGGAGGTTACACAACCACGCAGCGGACGTGCAGCGCGGTGCAGAGACCGAACACATAAACAAAGGCCGAAGCGAACTGCCACATTACAGTGTCGAACCGGCCTCCAGCTACAAAAAAGCCGCTGCACTGTTCATGCAACGGCTCTCCTTTTTCTGAAAAATGAGTTTTTTACGCGCCGAACTCCCGCACCATGTTCGGAAAGTGTTCGAGTATTGTACCCAGCTTTTCTATATCGCGCCCGCCTGCAGTGGCAAGATGTGGCTTTCCACCGCCGCCGCCGCCGAGTTCCTTTGCAGCAATGCCCACGAGCTTGCCCGCCGGATAAGCGCCCTTGATGTCGTCGGTGACAACGCACACGAGCTGCACCTTGTCGTCGAGTACGGTAGCCAGCAGGCCAATGCCCTTCGTGCCGAAGGCATTGCGTAATTCATCGCCAAGCGATTTGAGCTGCTCGGCGTCGGCTACATCCACTTTTTCGGCCACAACACGGATGCCATTGACATCGGTAGCACGAGCCACGAAATCTTTGATACCGCCTGCAAGCGCTTCTACCTGCTGCTTCGATAGCTCTTTTTCTAATTCGCGGATTCTGTCCTGCAACGCATCAGTATGGTGTTTTTCTTCGTCCACTCTGCTGAGCAATTGCTGGATGTAGTGCTGCACACCAATGCCCGTTACAGCTTCTAAACGGCGTGTACCGGCTGCAATGGACGACTCGCCCGTAATTTTGAACAACCCGATTTCGCTGGAATTGCCTACGTGCGTACCGCCGCAGAACTCCGCCGAAAACTTCTCGTCGATGATCACCACGCGCACGCGGTCGCCGTATTTATCGCCAAAAAACATTTTAACACCGGGCACTTTGCGCGCTTCTTCTACGGGAAGATCGAGCGTAACAACACCGACATTCTCGCGGATTTTGTCGTTTACCATGTCCTCAATAGCGCGCATTTCTTCCGCAGTTATTTTCTGAAAATGCGGGAAGTCGAAGCGCAAGTGATCCGGCGACACAAGCGAACCAGCCTGCTGCACATGAGTGCCAAGCACGCGGCGCAAGGCTTCGTGCAAAATGTGCGTAGCCGAGTGGTTGCCGATAATCTGCTGGCGACGCGGCTTGTTTACTTCCGCGCGCGCAATGCTGCCCACAAGCGGCTCCACATCCGTGTCGACGATGTGCACAATGGCATTGCCGGATTTCCGCACGTCGATCACATTGTAGGTCTCGCCGCCGAGCGCAAGCGTTCCCATGTCGGAGGCCTGGCCGCCCATCTCTGCATAAAACGGCGTTTTTCCCAACACCACGTGGTTGTCTTTTACATACACCACCTGCGCTTCGGCAACGAGCTCGTCGTAGCCAGTAAATTCTGTAGAGCCTTGCACTTCCGGCATTTCCGCGAGCTGCACAATATTTTTGCGAGCAGCGCGAGAACGGTCTTTCTGCTCTGCCATAAGCCGGTCGAACCCAGCGACATCAACGCTCATGCCGCGCTCGCGTGCGATGAGTTCAGTGAGGTCAATCGGAAAGCCAAATGTGTCATAAAGCTGAAATGCGTCTTCAGCAGGAAGGGCATTGCCAACACGTCCGGCAACGTCTTCAAACCGCTCAAGCCCGCGCTCCAATGTCTGCAAAAAGCTGTCTTCTTCGGCTCTCACTATGCGCTCGATCACAGCCTGCTGCTGCACCAGTTCGGGAAATACATCGCCCATGGTGTCTACGAGTATTTGCACAAGCCTGTACAGCACGGGCTCGCGGAAACCGAGGTTGCGCGAGTAGCGGGCTGCGCGGCGCAAAATACGACGCAGTACATAGCCGCGCCCGTCATTGCCGGGCATAGCGCCATCGGCAATAGCAAACGCCAATGTGCGAATGTGGTCTACCATCACGCGCATTGCCACGCCGTCGGGGTTCGTAAGCTCTTTGGAGTACGAGCGCCCGCTCATTTCTTCGATACGCGAGATCAGCGGCATGAACACATCAGTATCATAGTTGGAATCCTTGCCCTGAATCACGGCGCAAATGCGCTCGAATCCCATACCCGTGTCCACATGCGTCTTTGCCAGCGGCTCTAATGTGCGGTCGGGTTTGCGATTGTACTGTATAAAGACATTATTCCACACTTCGATGACTTCCGGCACACCCGCGTTCACCAGCGGCCCGCCGGAAAGATCGGGCGTGCGGTCGAAGTGGATTTCCGTGCACGGCCCACACGGGCCAGTGTCGCCCATTTCCCAGAAGTTGTCCTTCTCGTCGAACCTGTGAATGCGCTCTACCGGCAGATATTTTTTCCATATCTCGAACGCCTCGTCGTCGGTGCGGTACACTGTAGCGTGGATGCGCTCCTTGGGCAGTTTCCACACATCGGTAAGCAGCTCCCACGACCACGCGATGGCTTCTGTCTTGTAATAGTCGCCAAAGCTCCAGTTGCCGAGCATTTCAAAAAATGTGTGATGGTATGTATCGTAGCCCACTTCTTCGAGGTCGTTGTGCTTGCCGCTTACGCGTATGCACTTTTGCGTGTCGGCGCTGCGTGTGTAGTCGCGCGAACCCGTGCCGAGGAACACGTCCTTGAACTGGTTCATGCCCGCGTTCGTGAACAGCAGCGTCGGGTCGCCGTGGGGAATCACCGGCGCACTCGGCACAATGCGGTGGTCCTTCGACCGGAAAAAGTCGAGAAAGGACTGTCGGATTTCGCGTGAAGTCATCATAAGTAATTACCAATCAGAATATTTGTGATTGGAGCATATTTGAGAAATGTTGCGTCAACCCTCAAGGGTATTGCCTCCTATTGAGCTACTAATGCGACGCAAAACATTACTCTACTCTATACACCCAAATAAGTCTAAAAAACTCTCTCTATAAGCCCAGCGTTTGCGGAGCATTAGCAAGTTATACATCTAGTCGTTGTTTATATCCCTGTAGCTCTAATTCGCTCAAGTCATCAGAGAGTACCAGTTGATAATGCTTTTCCGCAGCTTTCCGAACATTATTGTCTACAAGGGAAAGTTCAAAAAGTACAATAATGTCATCTGCCATAAATTGAGCGGCAATCGCCCGGCATTCGAGATTGGGAAACCGATGTGTGCACAAGGCAATATCCTGCTCTATTTGTACAACACCGAGCTTATCATTGCCCCCTTTTGCCTGGACAGGAAAGATATAATGAACGCCCCTTTTATCTACACCTACATATAGCTCATCGGTTTCTATTTGTCCTATACCGGGCACTGTTGTCCGCAGATGATTCTGTAATGAATAGCATGTAACACCCGTAAAAGTGTCTATTAATCGATTATAACGTATTCTGGTTAAAAGTGCTTGCTCATCATTCAGAGAGTATCGCGAAACAATACCGGGTGTAGCGTCGAGAATCTTAGTACAAACAAGCATTGGATCAGGAGCTATGATGGAATCTGCCCTCAATTCAAAAGCATACATAGCTGTTCCTTGACTGATGATAACCCATTCTTTACCCTCTGGAGCCGTTGCCCTAATCATTTCGGGTAAGGCTCTTCGGTACTTAAATGAATAAATGACATCGCCGAGATTTCTAGGCACATTAATACCAAGTCTATCCGCAACACCAATGAATTCTTCCCTTTTAAAGGGAATATTTTCTACACCTTCGGTGTACTTTTCTTGAAAGATTGTCTCGACAATCTGATTGTATCGGTTCGGTTCCATTGCTATCCATCCAGTCAAAGATAATGGAATGGGACTATTTCCATCGGAGCACAACCACTTCCTCGCGCAATAGCTGTTGAGTAGCTGTAGAAAAGCGGCTGCGAAAAAGATCGATTCCGATAACTTCATACCCCAAACGCTCTGCTATTTCAGCTATAATCTCGCCAGTTCTTATTAATATCTGGAAATATGAAGCCTGATCTCCTACAACATACGCTAGATAGGCACCGGGTTTCAACAGGGGCTGTATCTGCTGAAGATGGCGAGCCATTCCTCCAAAGTACAACCGAACCACCTGAGCATAAAGCTTTTCAAAACCTGAAGTTTTCTTCAATTGTATTCGTTGCAATTCTATTGTGTCTGCAAGATCACATACACGGCGGTTATCTGCTATCCACTTGACATCCTCATCATTTTTGTAGACCCCTCTTGTATTGGAGCGCAACAAGTTTTGTTTAGAAGTTCGAAGATCTCCTCGGTCCTTCATAAAACCCAGAACAACGGACTCCAGCCTTGTTGTTCTGGTATAGTCCTTTTCGTTTGGATATGGAGGAGAGGTAATCACGGCGTCTATTGATGAAGGCTCAATAGCAGTCTGAATTTGGCGTGCATCAGACAGATATATGCGGGAAGAAATATCCTTATCAGATTGCACAAGATGCAGATCGCTTGCTATATTTTTTATCCCGGCCAGCCATGTGGCAATAACAGGAGCATCAGGCTTAATCTTTCCAACTCCAACCTCAGGCCCAAACTTAAGATTACTGATTGAATGTACAAGCTGCTTAGCAAGCGCCAGTCGTTCGTGAGCATACACGCTATGCTCTTTGGACTGCTCCAAAACATCAAGCAACGTGAGAACTTTGTGAAGTGGCCTAGGACTTATGGAATTCGTAATGAGCAGCCTCTCCTGCTCAGGAAGCAGCGTCCGCAAAAACGAGTTAGCAGGGAAATTACCGTGCTCAAAAAACAGTTCATCAGGAATACCCTCTGCTGATAGAATCTCATGAGCCCTTTCAGCTACCCCGGCAGCATGCTTCAAAAGAGTATCTGGATCGATACCCCAATGAGCTTTTACAGTAGCCGCAAATTGGACAACAGGATTAGCCTCAATACCTATGCTTGCAATACCACTCTTCTTGCATTCCACAAGCGTGGTTCCTGTCCCACAAAAAGGATCCAATACACACTGTCCCGGCTGAACACCAAAACGCTCTAGATAGTTGCGTACAAGATGAGGTGGAAATGATAGGATAAAACGATACCACCCATGCACAGGCACATCTTCAGGTAGTAATCGATTCAGTTCCCCACCCATTTTATTCTGCAACGAATAGGTCATGCCCCTTTCTCTCCATATCCAATAAAAATTTACTCCGCTGCAAGCTATATCCCACAGGTACTAACTGTGCGGCAGGCAGCCGGACAACCACTGGACGGTAAAGACGCCTCGTAAGGCGTCTTGTGCGACCGGTGACAGCGACCGAGCGGACGCCCGAAGACGCCCGTGCCACAGAATTCTTCATTGCCCCAAAAGAAAATATTTTCCAGCGTCCTCTTCATATGTTCCCGCGCAGATATGCCTCGCGTTGTTCCTTTGGAAATTTTTCTATAGCGTAGCGCAGCATGGTGCGCGGCATGGCGCGGTAGCACGAGCGCAGGAATTTTTCCTCCGCCGCCCGGTCGCGTTCGCCCACTTCGCGCAGCATCCAGCCCACAACTTTGTGGATCAGGTCTTCGCGGTCGCCCAGCAGCACACGCGCCAGCGCAAACGTATCTGCAAAATCGCCTTTGCGAATAAAATACATTGTAGACATCATCGCAATACGGCGTTCCCACAGGCTTTGCGATTGCGCGAGTTCGTACAGCAGTGCTCTATCGCGCTGTTCGAGATACGCTCCCACAATCAGATGCGCCGACGAATCGACGAGGTCCCAGTTATTCACACAGCGCGTATGTGCCAAATACAGATCAAAGATCGTTTTTTTCGTTTGCTCGTTGCCGTGCTTAAACGCATCAACCAGCAGAAACAACGCCAGCAAACGCTCTTCGTGCAACGGCGATTGCAGCAGCAATTCCATATCGGAAATTTCCATACCGCGATACGGCTTCACAAGCGAGCGCAGCACCGGCACGCGAATACCGAGAAACTGGTCGCCATAGCCGTATTCGCCTTCACCACTTTTGAAAAAGCGCTGCTTGCTCGCCACCTCTTCTGGATTGGAAAGAGAGTGCAACTGCTCGCGAAGAGTCTGAAGCATGAGAATCTACCTCCTGCAATACACACTGCAATACACACCCGTCTGCACTGCCCCGCGCCAGTACCCAGAGCGAAATAATCTCGCCCGGAAGCATATCGCACGAGCTGCCGGGCAGTGCCTACACATGGTATTCATTCACACATTACAGTACATGGGCTTCGCTGTGCACGATGTCCGGTATGGCGTTTTCGTAGCTCTCGCGCAATGCCGTAACATCCGTCGAGAGCACACCTTCGATTTCAAACTTGTCGGCGACAACGTCACCGAGTTGTTTCATCGGCAGGCTGTAGCGCGCGCACAGGTCTTCCAAGTCGGCAAGGTGTGCTTTGGCAAGCGACACCACCACGCGCGATTGGGATTCGCCAAAGAGCAGTGCTGTATCTGCACTGCCAAGGTTAATTGCTGCACCGAGCGAGCCGTTGGAGCTGATAGCTTTTTCCGCAAGCGCAATTGCCAAGCCACCTTCGGCGCAGTCGTGAGCCGAGTGCACAAGCCCACCGCGAATTGCAGCGAGCACAACAGCGTGCAAACGTTTCTCTTCGTCGAGATCGAGCTCAGGAGCGTCGCCTGCAATCATGCCGTGGCATTGCTTCAGATACTCTGTTCCGCCGAGTTCGCGACGGTCGGGTCCGAGAAGAACAATCGCATCGCCTTCCTGTGAAAAACCGCTGGCCGTGATGTGATTCACATCATCGATGAGCCCGAGCATTCCAATCGTAGGCGTCGGGAAAATAGCGTGGTTTTTCGACTGGTTGTGGAAGCTCACATTGCCACCTGTTACTGGCGTTTCAAATGCTCGACAGGCATCGCCCATACCGCGTATTGCCTCGCGGAACTGCCAGTACACTTCCGGATCGTAGGGATTGCCGAAGTTCAGGCAGTTGGTAATCGCTACAGGTTCCGCGCCTGTACACACCACATTACGCGCCGATTCCGCTACAGCGATCTTGCCGCCTTTGTAGGGATTGAGGTACGCGTAGCGGCTGTTGCAATCCGTCTTTACAGCAATTGCTTTGCCCGGCAGTTCTTTCAAGCGCACTACTGCGGCGTCAGCACTGGCGCGCAGCACAGTGTTAGTGCCCACTTGGGAATCGTACTGCTCGTACACCCAGCGCTTGCTGGCAATTGTCGGCGATGTGAGAAGTTTCCAGAATGCTTCTTCGAGCGTGCACGTTGGTTCGAGTGCCGCAGCATCAAATTTTTGTGTCTCGACAAAGTAAGCTGCTTCTTTCCATTCGCGTTCGTACACCGGCGCAGCACCGCCGAGCACAAGCGAAACAGCAGGCACTTCCGCCACTTGCTGCCCATTGCGGAATACACGGATTAGTCCATCGCCAGTCACTTCGCCAATTTGCGTAATAGGTACATCCCACTTGTCGCATACAGCACGGGCAATATCTTCTTTCCCTTTTTCCACAACTACGAGCATGCGCTCCTGCGATTCCGAGAGCATAATCTCGTAGGCGCTCATTCCCTGCTCGCGCAGCGGCACGTGGTCGAGGTTCACGGTCATGCCCGAATTGCCCTTTGCGCTCATCTCGGATGTGGAGCAGCAAATACCTGCGGCGCCCATATCCTGCATGCCCACAACGCAACCGGATTTGATAAGTTCGAGCGTAGCTTCCAGCAGCACTTTTTCTGCAAACGGGTCGCCTACTTGCACAGTCGGACGCATCTCTTCAGTTTTTTCATCGAATTCGCGCGAAGCCAGCAGCGACGCCCCGTGAATACCATCGCGCCCCGTGCGGCTTCCGAGGATCATCACCGTATTGCCTACGCCTTCGGCTGTGGCCGATGCTGTCTCGCCTACTTTTACAATGCCCACTGCCATTGCGTTTACAAGCGGGTTGTCGCTGTAGCATTCGTCGAAATACACTTCGCCGCCCACCGTAGGTACACCAAACGAGTTGCCGTAGTCGCCAATGCCTTTTACAACACCCTTGAGCAAGTATTTCGTGCGGTCGTTGTCGGGATTGCCAAAGCGCAACGAGTTCAGTGCTGCAATCGGACGAGCACCCATCGTAAAAATGTCGCGCAGAATACCGCCTACGCCCGTAGCAGCACCCTGATAGGGCTCAACAGCCGAAGGATGGTTGTGGCTCTCAATCTTGAAGGCGATAGCATACCCGTCGCCCACGTCGATCAGCCCCGCATTTTCCTCACCTGCTTCTACCAGCATACGACCGCCAGAGCGCGGCAGCGTTTTCAGTTGTGTAATGGAATTTTTGTACGAGCAGTGCTCGCTCCACATTACGCTGTAAATACCAAGCTCTGTGTAGGTGGGCGTTCTGCCCAGCACGTCCAGTATCTTGGCATACTCGCCTTTGGTAAGGCCGAGTTCAAGCGCGGTTTCTTCGGTTACGTTGAGTTCGGAATAAAGAGTATTCATACCAATAGAGTTTTTGACACTAATAAGGCTGCTTGCACAGCTCTTATCGCGCCAACAGTGGGTAATGTCTTTTATCGTTTGTAAACGTTTTTTCTGATGTTCGATATGGTTCCGGTAGGTAGGGACAGCGCTTGAGCTGTCCCTACCTACCGGAACCATTGGAACCTGCCATTCTACGCCTTCCACCGGCTCGCCTGCGGAAACACGGGCTTGCGCCTGTTTACAAGCGAATGGCGCGCATACGTACCCGCTGCTGCTATAAGCGATTGCACTTCCGCCGGAACTTCGCTGTGCCAGTGCTCTTGCACATAGAACGTAGAGTAATTGCCAGAGCGGAATGGCTCGGAATTGATTACCTGGCGGCAGAACGGAATTGTCGTGTTGAACCCAGCCATATGATAATGGTCGAGCGCTTCAAGGCTTCGCTCTATTGCCTGGTTGCGGTCTTCGCCCCACACGATGAGCTTAGCTACCATCGGATCGTAATGCACGCTGCATTCAAAACCAACATACAGCGCCGAATCGTTGCGCACATGATCGCCCTGCGGTTGCGAGAGATAGCTTACAACGCCGGTATCTGGGAAAAAGCCATTGTACACGTCTTCGGCGCAAATCCGACATTCGATAGCGTGCCCGTGCGGAACAAGGTCTTCCTGCCGAATTTCTAATGTCTCGCCCGCTGCTACGCGCAGTTGCTGCTCTACAAGATCGACACCTGTGACAGCTTCGGTGACAGGATGCTCTACTTGCAAACGGGTATTCACTTCCATGAAGTAAAATTTGCCAGAAGCGTCGAGCAAGAACTCAATCGTACCAGCGTTCTGATAGCCAGCAGCCATAACAAGACGCGACGCGGCTTCGCCCATTGCTCTGCGGATTTCCGGTGTCACTGCCGACGACGGCGATTCTTCTATCACCTTCTGGTGCCGACGCTGTATCGAGCACTCGCGCTCGGGGAAGTACAACACATTGCCATGCGCGTCGCCAATAATCTGTATCTCGATATGGCGCGGATACACAATATATTTTTCGATGAACACACGGTCGTCGTTGAATGCCGTAAGCGCTTCGCCCTGTGCTGAACGCAATGCGTCGGCAAGGTCTTCCTCGCGGTCTACAACACGCATACCCTTGCCACCGCCGCCAGCCGCTGCCTTGAGGATGACAGGATAACCAATGTTCGTGGCGTATTCGCGCACTTCTTCTAATGACGATACCGCACCAGTCGAGCCCGCTGCAAATGGTACATGCGCTTGCTCTGCAAGAGCCCGCGCCGCAGTTTTATCGCCCAGCAGCTCGATGGCGTGCGGAGAAGGGCCGATAAATACCATGCCCGCGTCTACCACAGCTTGTGCAAAGTGTGAGTTCTCCGACAAAAAGCCGTAGCCCGGATGGATGGCCTCTGCACCAGTTTTTTTCGCAGCGTCGAGGATTTTTTCCATCACAAGATAGCTCTCGCGCGGCGTGTACCCGCCAATTGCAATAGCTTCGTCGGCTTCCTGCACATGCAGCGACCGCACATCGGCCTCCGAGTACACAGCCACTGTTGTAATACCCATGCGCTTGCAAGTGCGAATCACGCGGAGGGCTATCTCGCCGCGATTGGCGATAAGTACTTTTTTGAACATCATTTACCTCAATTATTTGCCATGTGCCACGAAATCACAGAGTCCTATACAATGATCTAAAGCCCGACAATATTCACAGATCAACGGCAATAATGGCGAACAGGGCGCCCGAAGACGCCCGTGCCACAATCACCACATCAGCGTTTACTTCAGCTCCACAATCGTCACGCCTGCGCCGCCTTCGTTCAGCTCGCCGAGGCGATAGCTTATCACTGCTGGATGAATTTCCAAGAAGCGATGGACAGCCTGCCTCAGCGCACCAGTGCCCTTGCCGTGAATAATCGTCAGCGTTGTGATATGCCCCTGTAGCGCGTCGGCCACAGCATTTTCCACGTCGTTGATCGCTTCGTCGGCGTATTTACCACGCAGGTCGATGGATGTTTTAGCGTCCATCTTTACCGCGACTTCCGTGCGCTTTATCGGGCGTGTAGACGCTTGCAGCGCCGTGCGCTTTAGCTTGTCGATTGTCGTGCGGAATTTCATCGAGCCAAACTCCACAACAGCGCTGTTGCTGTCGCGGTCGATAGCTACAATCGTACCCGGCGTAATAGTGTCTTCCATCAGCACGGTATCGCCTTCGGAAAATTCGCCCGTGTCGACGGCGGGCTTTGCTTCTTTCGCCTTGTCGATGGCTTTCTGCACAGCCTTTTGCGCTTCTTCGTATTCCTTTCTGATGTCGGCCACCGGACGCTGTTGCTCGCGAATTTCGCGGATAGTATTCTCCACTAATTTATTCGCACCGCCTACAATCTGTGCCGCTTCTTCTTTGGCCGCTTTTGTAAGCTGGTTGTATTTCGTCCGGAATTCGTCGAACTTTTCTTCGTACTTCTTTTTCGTTGCTTCAGCCTGCGATTTCACCGTAGCAGCTTCTTGGCGCAGCACTTCGGCTTCACGGCGATAGCGCTGTATTACTTCGATACTCTTTTCGAGTTCGCTGTGCCTGTCTCCAAGATATTCCTGCGCGCGCTCCATTACTTTGGGCGGCAGTCCTATCTTCTTAGCAAGTACAAACGCATAGCTGTTGCCCGGTACTCCGGCGAGGAAGCGATATGTCGGCTCTAATTTATCGGGGTCGAATTCCATGCTGCCATTGCTGATACCAGTGCGGGCAAGCGCGTAGCTTTTCAGCGACGACTGGTGCGTGGTGACAATGAAAAACGTCTTCCGATCGGCAAACCCTTCTACAATTCCCACAGCCAACGCCGCGCCTTCCTGCGGGTCGGTTCCTGCTGTAATCTCATCTACGAGAATGAGCGACACAGGCGAGCTGTTGCAGAGAATATCGTTCAGCCTGATAAGCTGCGAGCTGAATGTCGACACATCATTTTCAATCGACTGTTTATCGCCAATAGCAGAAAACACCGAGCGGTAGTTCGTGCGGCAGTAGCCAAGCGGAAAAATACCGCTGAGCGCCATTGCCACATTCAGCCCTACGCTTTTGAGCGCTACGGTTTTACCACCGGCATTTGGCCCGGAGATCAGATGGCCACCTACGTCGTCGGAGAATTCAATCGTAAGCGGCACAACAGTCTTTTTGCCGTGGGCTTGTACCAACAAGGGATGTCGTATGCCCTGCAATACAATTTCGTTAAAGTCTACAATATCGGGTTTCTGACCATTGTATCTATTGGCGTACCGCGCTTTGGCAAGCAGTGCATCCAGGTGGCCGAGAATCTCTATCGAGCGCAAAAAGTCGCGTGCATCTCCGCCTATTTCCGCAGTAAGAGTAGTAAGGATACGAACGATTTCGCGCTGCTCCTCGCTGTACAGCAGCGACAGCTCGTTGTTCATCTCGAAGGTTTCCGTAGGCTCAAGGAACACTGTCGACCCCGAGCTCGAAGAACCGTGAATGATACCCGGCACATGGCGCTTATATTCGGTTTTCATGGGAAGCACAAAGCGCCCATCGCGCTGCGTAATATATTCATCGCTTAGAGCTTCTTCTTCGCTCATCTTGCGAAGAATGCGCTCTAATCGCTGGCGCAGGCGATTGGACGTATCAAATATCTCGCGGCGAATGCGGGCAAGCTCGCGGCTGGCCGTGTCGCGCACAGCTCCTGTATCGTCGATGGCATCGGCAATATGCTTTTCTAACAAGCGGTTTTTGTGGAGCGGCACTGTAAGCGATCCCATGGCAGGACAGTCTTCGCGCGCACCCGTGCTAAAATATTCCTGTACCAAGCGCGAGGACCGCATCACATCGCGTACAGCCAGCAGCTCGGCGGGCAAAAGATACGCATTTTGCAACAGCGTTTTGTGCAGAGCAGTACGGACATCTGTAAGCCCTTCCAGCGGAATTTCCTCGCCAGCTTGGAGCAGCCGAGCTACTTCGTCCAATCGGCTGTGCTCTTGGCGCAGCCACCCCGTATCTTCAGTTGGAAAGCTCGCGGCAATGATTTCCTCGCCTAATGGCGAAATGGCAAGGCCGACAATAGCTTCTAATACTTTATAAAATTCTAATTCTTGCAGTGAATCGCGCATCAGCGCGCGTTCGTCGATAAGTGCGTTCATCATAGTAGTATAATAGCGGCATTACGCCAGTAGTTTCTTTACAATAGACTGAACAAGGGCGCCATCAGCCTTGCCGCGCAGGTCTTTCATAGCGGCAGGCATAATCTTGTTAAAATCGCCCGGCCCGGACGCTCCCTGTTCCTTAATAATCTCCTGCACACGCTGCTCTACTTCTTCTTCAGACAGTTGTTTGGGCAGGAATTCCTGTATAATCGCAAGCTCGGCGCGTTCGCGGTCGGCAACATCCGAACGCCCCACTTTGGTGTATTCTTCGATAGCTTCTTTGCGCTTTTTCGCTGCCCGAAGCAGTACATCCTGCTCGTCGGCAGGCGTCATTGCGCGCCCGATTCCGCTTTTTTCAAACTCAATAATGCCCGCACGCAGCGAACGAACTGTATCTAACCGCAGTTTGTCGCCGCTTTTCAGAGCAGTTTTCATTTGCTCGTTAATTTTTTCGGTGAGGCTCATAGTTGTACCTTCGATTATGGTTATCTGATTACCGGCCTGTCGACCGGCGTGAACGAACGTGGGACTCGCGCATAGAACAGAAGCGCGCCAAAATTACGAAAAACCTCTCACCTGTACCATTGAAGGTAGAGGCCGGGCAAAAAAAAAGCGGGAAATGACTGGCATCTCCCGCTTTTGCATTTTGCTTGTACCTGCTATCGGCCTTGTTGCGGCTGTTGTTGTGCAGGTTGCTGCTGCGCGGGTTGCTGTTGTGCAGGCGCGGGTTGCGGCTGTGTAGGCGCGGGGGCTGCTGTCGACGGAATCTTAGCTCCTGTCGTTACCGGAGCACGCCCTTCAACCGAGGCCGAAGGAAGCAGAAACTTATTAGTTATAACTGTCAGAAAAATAATACCAACTGCCAAACCAATAGTAAACTTCTGAAGGAAATCCGTTGTTCTGCGGGCGCCAAACATGTTGGTGAATTGACCAGTCACACCACCACCAAAGGTGCCTCCGGTGAGACCGCCGCCTTTCCCGGGCTGCAATAGAACCACGAGAATCAGCAGAATAGCTGCCAGCGCCAGAATGATAGACATGATAATATACATAACAGCAGAGCGATAATATCGAAAATGCTTGAGTTACTGTGTACCGGCATGAACCGCTGTGTAGCCCGGTCAACAGGAGAAAGGGCAAATTTAGGGATTGGCGTGCAATCCACCAAGTATTTTTTCTGCATATGCACATCAGCACCGGCTGATACAACAGAAACCGAGCAATAGATGCTATAAGTCTGTACAATGCGAATATTTATTTTTTGCGAATAGCCGCTATCTCCGCCTCAGTTGTTGTCCATGCCTCGCCGCCAAATTTCTTCATTACATAGTTCACCACAGCCGCAATATCAGCGTTGGAGTACGAACCAGGAATGGGGGGCATAACATTGCTGTACTTTTTCCCCTTTACGATAATTTCACCGCTCAGACCATTCGCTACAGCACTAATAGTCTTTTGCTTGTCGTCGAGAAACTCCGAACCAGCAAGCGGAGGATAGACGCCGGATAACCCCTGCCCGTTGGCCATGTGGCAGGTAATACAGTATTGTTTAAATACTTTCTGCCCGCGATCAACACCAGCAGCATCTTTGTCCGCATTGCCCGGCTCTTCAGCTCGGCTCATCGGCTGCGGAGTGTAGCTGTCGTCGCTCTCTCCTTTCGGTTTATCTGTCGTGCAGGAGCCCAGCGCTGTACATACCAGCACTATACACACTGCTATAAGTAGAGTAGATTGTCTCATCCCTGTTCCCGAATAGAATTAGAATACAGTGGCTTCACCTTATAAAGACTATCTTTGTGGCACGGGCATCGCTCGGGCGCCCGTCCGGTCGCTGTCACCGGTCTATTA
>DLHF01000037.1 GCA_002483085.1 Ignavibacteria bacterium UBA7675 | reverse complement strand
TTCTATGATAAAGTCAAGTCCAAATATCGTTGCAATAGAAGGCTTGCGATGTTTTTGGAAACAAGGGTCTATCGTCCCGGCAGCGTTTGCCGGGTACAGTTAGGTAGCGTTGCTGTCGCCTACAGGTCTAAGCAGCACGCGGCGCAGCCATGAAGTTGGGATCAAACGCAAGACCGGAGTTGAGCACCGCACAGATCAACCGTATGAGCTTGTTGGCAATGTTGTTCAGTAGCAGTCGCTTTGGCTTCCCCTGCAGTGTCTTGGCTTTGATGTAGTCGCGGAACCGCGGCAGGTTTCGACAGAGGCACATGGCTGCAAGATATAACAAACGCCGACTGATGCTGGGTCCACTGCGTCGACTTCGAGGCGGTCGAAGGACGGTACTGCCGCTCTGATGCGCATGCGGGCAGATACCCAGATAGGAGGCGACCACTCTGGGCTGCATCTGCGGCAGTGTCTGTTGCAGCAACAGTATCTGGATGCTCAACAGCGAGCCAACTCCCGGTACGGACATCAAGAGCTCATGAGCAGCCTTGAGCTGCTGATCCTGCTGGACTATCTCTTGCATCTGTTGTTGGAGCTGCTGCATTTGCTGTTGTAGGAACTGTTGCATGCAGCCCAGGGCAGCCTCGGCCTCCGCACAGTCGACTACCTTGCGTGCCAAGGCTTGCTGCATGTTGTGAGCCGCACGTTTCTGCTGCAAGAACAGCTCGCGCGCATTGCCCAGAGCCCGCAAGCGCTCGGCTGTCGCTGAGCGCGGAGTCCACCAGTGAAGCTGGTCGAAGTATCGCCAGGCATACTCGGCGATCTGAGCGGCATCAATCTGGTCGTTTTTGTAGGACTTGTGCATCGCCCGCTGCACCTTCTGTGGCGCTTCGCAGGCAACCCGAAAGCCCTGACTGTGCAGATACTGGCAGACCCGTTCGCTGTAGACTCCCGTGGCTTCCAAGCAGAAAATGCAGTTCTGGGGAGTCGCACCCTCGCACAGCAGCAACTGTAGAATCTGCTCGAAGCCGGACTGCTGGTTGCAGACTTCCCATGCACGATACTGCTGTAGAGTCGGCATCAGCAGGCTAAGCTGTAGAGTCGCACTGGCAACATCAATACCCACAATATAGGTATATTGGCAACGCTCATCGAGTCTGTGCATACAGCCTCCCATAAAAGAGCATGTGAGAAAATGAGAACCTTTAATGTAGAAGCAACCAGCTTGCATAGCCGTACTGTGAGGGCAACTGCGTCTATTAACAGCATCTGATGCTTTGGCAACGGCTGATATTCTATATAGTTTCGCTCACACAGAAAGCGTGTCTGTTTCGCACTACATGCTTGGAAGCATTGACCGGTGAATAGACTTCCTCGCTTCCTGCGGCTTGCTTGCTGGGCTTCTAAACTAATCCACTTTTTCGATTATGACAATCTAATAGACCGGTGACAGCGACCAAACGGTAGAGCCGTCCCGCTAGGGCGGCTCCGCCGCAACGACGCCCGTGCCCATATCATTCATCATCAGAGTACACGCCATGCAAAAGCGCAATGTCGCCATTGGTTTTCTCGGTTCTACACTTGATGCGTCTAAATTCTCCACGCGCTGGGAGCGCTGGCGCCCGACAGTAGCAGTATGCCAACACGAGGACTTACTCATCCACCGGTTTGAGATCATCGCCGACAACAGGCTCGGGAAATTGCTCAAAGAAGTAGCTAACGACATCCGGCATATTTCGCCCGAGACAGAAGTGCGTTCGCACTCGCTGAACTTTTCCGACCCGTGGGATTTTGAAGAAGTGTACGAAGGGCTGCACACCTTTGCGCGCGGCTACAGCTTCAACACCGAAGATGAGAGCTACCTAATACACATGACGACCGGCACCCACGTAGCGCAGATTTGTTTGTTCCTGCTGGCGGAGTCGCGCTACATACCGGGCAAACTGCTCCAGCTTTCGCCTCCGGTGCGGCGCGACCGCCAGAGTCCGGGAGAGTACAGAATTATCGATCTGGACCTTTCGCGCTACGACCGCATTGCCACGCGCAACGCACAGGAACAGGAAGAAAGTCGTTCGTTTTTGAAATCGGGCATAGACACACGCAATGCGGTATTCAACCGCCTGATAGACAACATCGAGCGCGTAGCCATCAACTCGCGCGCACCTATTTTGTTCATGGGGCCAACAGGCGCAGGAAAATCGCAGCTTGCAAAGCGCATCCACGCCCTGAAAAAAGCACGGCGGCAAGTGCACGGCAATTTTGTAGAGCTGAACTGCGCCACTCTTCGCGGCGACGCTGCAATGTCGGCACTGTTCGGCCATGTGAAAGGCGCATTTACAGGAGCGGTAAAGGACAGAGAGGGATTACTGCGGGCAGCCGACGGCGGTATATTATTTCTCGACGAAATAGGCGAACTCGGCGCCGACGAGCAGGCCATGCTACTGCGTGCGCTCGAAGAAAAACGCTTTCTGCCAGTGGGAGGCGACGGCGAGGTGACAAGCGATTTCCAGCTTATTGCCGGTACAAACCGCGACTTGTGGCACGATGTGGAAGAAGGGCGATTCCGCGACGACTTGCTCGCACGCATTAACCTCTGGACATTCCGCCTGCCGGGGCTCGGCGACCGACCGGAGGACATCGAGCCAAACCTCAACTACGAGCTCGAACAATTCGCTCAACAGAACAACATGCTCGTGACTTTCAACCGCGAAGCACGCGAGCGATTTCTCACCTTCGCAACATCGCCTGAAGCCACGTGGCGAGCAAACTTCCGCGACCTCAACGCCGCTGTAACGCGCATGGCTACATTGGCACCGGGCGGGCGCATCAACGAAGAAATTGCAGAAGAAGAAATTGGCAGGCTGCGCCGGGCGTGGCAGAGAAACAGCGGCAATCGCGACGACGGCTTGTTAGAGAACATCTGTTCCCGCGATGTCATAGACGAACTCGACCTGTTCGACCGCGTGCAGCTCGCAGAAGTGGTGCGCGTGTGCAGGCGCTCATCGTCGCTGTCGGAAGCGGGTAGATTTCTCTTCTCAGTATCGCGCGGCAAAAAGAAAAACACCAACGACGCCGACAGGCTGCGAAAATATCTGGCGAAATTCGGACTATCGTGGGAGAGTATGAGGGGATGATCACATCAAAATGTATTTTTTCACTATTTTAATCTCTATATTCGCAGTCAAACTGCAAATTCCGACAACAAACACATTCGACTTATGATCATAGAATTGTCGGTGAAAAATTTTGGCCCCATAAGAAACACACAAACGTTGAGCTTTGAGGCCACAAAAGATACTACATTAGAAGAGTACTATGTAGTACAGGCTTTGCCAAATCTCAGACTTTTGAAATGCATCATTATGTATGGTCCAAACGCTTCAGGCAAATCGACTATACTGAGCGCAATAGATTTCCTTCGCGACCTATCTGTCTATCCAGCAGACCAGAAAAGCGAACCATTGGATTTTCAGCCCTTTCTATTCGACACAACTTCACAAAACGAGGTGTCTACTATTGCAATCGCTTTTATTCACAAAGAAGTACGATACAACTACAGCGTTGATTTTACACAGCAGTACATTGCAAGCGAACGCCTGGACTACTACCCGGAAGGAAGAAGAGCAAACATATATGAACGAAGTACGGACACGGACAACCAGCTTTCCCACATACGGTTTCGCAGCACGGTCAAACCCAGTAAAAAAGACCAAACCATTCTCACTGGCAATACACTGTGGAATACGACAGTGCTGGGAGCATTTACAAAATCAAATGTCTTGATACCAGCTTTGCGCGACGTTGTAGAATGGTTTACTACATCGCTGCTACAAACGATCACACCGGGCACTGATCTTTTCGGCTGGACAAGCAAACGGGTAGAGGAAAGCAAAGAATTTAAAGACAAAGTCATACAGATTGTGAGAAAAGCTGATGTACAAATTGATGATCTGGAAATCACTGAGGACGAACAGGATATAGACGACAAAACACTGTCTGTCCTCTCGAACGTACTCGACAACGCTGAAGAGCTAAAGAAACTGCAAGAGACACGTAAGTTTATTACCAAGGATATTATTTTCCATCACGCTGTAAAAACAGAAAACGGACGGCAGACATACAAACTCTTGAGTGCTTTCGAGTCGCAGGGAACGCGCCGTTATTATGGTCTAAGCGGTGTACTCGCCACACTGATGAGCACTGGTAGTATTCTGACCGTCGACGAGCTTGAGTCGTCGCTGCATCCCGACCTTGTCCAGCACTTTATTCTTGAGCATCTTGTGCATTCATCAGCCTCGCAGCTTCTGGTTACTACACACAATGTTTTTCTGCTGGATAATCAGGATATTCTGCGGCGTGATGCAGTATGGTTTACACAAAAGCAGGACAATGGAGCAATAGAGCTATTCTCTCTTGCAGATTTCGACTCTGCTACACTGCGCAACGGTGCGTCTATTATCAATCACTACAAAATTGGAAAGCTGGGGGCAAAGCCACGCCTCGGAAATGTATTTCTGAAATGATGAAAGAACATTATCATGGCACGACAGACGAAACCGAGAACCACGCCGAAAGTCTGCGCCATCATAGGTGATGGCTCGACGGAAAAGCATTATTTTGACAAACTTGTTGCCATCAGTGGGAGCAAAGATATCAAGATCAAACCCGAGCTACCGGCGACATCGGGTAAGAGGCGGGGACAATATAGAAAAGTCTTCATAAAAGCTGAGCGCCTTCTGGCTGAAGGCTATGACCACGTGCATTGCCTTATTGACTACGATACCATTGTACAACAGAGAAAGCAGGCGGATTTTGAAAAAGACCAACAGGAGTTGCAAAAACGCTATCCCGGCAGACTGACTATCTACATCAACAATCCGTGCTTTGAAGTATGGATTCTGCTCCACTACGGAAGAACTGGCAGGCATTTTTATTCGTGCGGGGAAGCAGAAGCTGCGTTAAAACAGCGTAGGAATGATTACTGCACACAGGCGCACTATATCAGCACATTGTGTGAGACTCTACATCCCAATATCCAGACTGCAATCTCTCATGCAAAGGCTCTTGAAAATAACAGAGACGACTGTAGCGATTACTACCCGCGCGCTGATGTGTACAAACTTATCGAAACAATATTCTGCTCTCCACAAAAACAATAGCCCCTCCTTACAATCTCTCCAACTCCCCGCGCGTGCGCTCGTTCTGCACATTGCCGGTGTTCAGCGTAGAAGCGGGCTCGAACAGCAGTACATGTACTTCTTCCACTGCGACCGGCAGATGCTCTACACCACGCGGCACAATAAAAAACTCCCCTTCGGAAAGCTCGATGTCGCGGTCGCGAAGGCGCATGAGTAGCGTTCCTTTCAGCACGAGAAACATCTCGTCTTCCTCTGCGTGGCTGTGCCACACAAATTCACCCAAGAGCTTTGCAAGTTTTACATGCTGCCCATTGAGCTCACCTATAATGCGCGGATTCCAGTGGTCGGCAAACAGTGCCAGTTTTTGCGCGAGATTTATCTTTTCCATGTTGTTGAAATATCTCCAAAGTTGTGTACATAGTTATGGTGCATGCAGATCTACAACATCGCGGCGGAGACCGGAACAACCACGTAGCGGATGTGCGGCGCGGTGCAGAGACTTACAGCACGGGCAGCAACCGAAGCGCTGTGTGCTTATCGCTCTGCTTCGGCGTCGAGCCGCTCTGGATTCCAGATTTCTTCGCACAGCTTCCGGTACAATGCCTGCCGCTGTTCGAGGTCAGCACGTTTGAACTCTGAGTGTGGCCGGAACTGCTGTGCACTTCGCCGAAGATACTGCACAAATCCGGGATTGCGCTCGTAGCATTGCTCGTGCAGCGAACGGGCGAGAAGATTTTGGCTGAGATAATGCACGCGCTTTTCGTCGTAAGGCAAATCGCCAAAGCTTTGATTAAAGCCGCGCGGCAGCAGAAGCAAGCCGCCTATCTTATTACGCACCCACTGAAAATCTTCCGGTCTGTCGAATTCATCGGTGTGCTCCCCGAAGTGGTTGGACCATATGTGCTCTATTTCGTAGGGCCTGCCGCCACCGCGATTGACATACACGGGAAAATTATTCGGCATACCACTCTGCTCTTCGATGTGCGCTGTAAAGCGGGCAAGAAGCACGTGCACGTAGCGCTTCGACCACACATTCAGATAAAACTCCGGCATACCACGCCGCGACATATCAACTGCCGATCCACCAAAATCACAGCTCATTTCGGCCAGCAGATTTTTCAGTACATCGAGCAGTTCCGGCACGCTTTTATCGCGGATGGCGCGGATAAGCAGAAACACCGAATACACCATCGTCGAGTATTTCAGCTCGTAGAAGTTCACAGCACGGCGTGCGATAAGAATATCGAGGAAGGCGGCAGTCATGCGTATTTTTCTGTCGATTGTCCTGCGGTCGTCGTCGGGGCGCAGCGGCGCTAGCAGCACAGGATACTGCAAGGTAAAGTTGTTAGCGGCATTGTAGTAAATGGACTCCAAGCCCGGAGTCAGTTGCTCAGCGGCCTGCCGTATGCGGCGATATTCGCGTGCATAGCGGAACACCACACTGTGAACAAACACATCAAAATCCTGCGATGTGTGCAGCCCTATCAGGCTGTGGTTGTCGCGCACCCATTTGTGAAATGCAGAGCCAATCCGCTCGAAATCCTGCTGCTCTGAGCCCTTGCTGCGCTCGCGTATTGTTTGCGCGTAGCGCGCGCGCAAAAGATGCTTGAGGAAATCTGCGTCTTCGTCGCGCCCGAGCTCTTTAAGCCCGAGCATGTGCTCGCGCCAATCTCTGTTTGCTGCAATGCGGTCGGAGGTAGAAACAATTTTCGACAGGACATATCCTTTCAACATATCCGCCGAGCCCAGCGGCTGGCCTCGGTCGTTCATTGTCTCGAAAATAGTATAGGCATCGTCGTCGGAAGAAGTAGAAATTTCAATCAGCCGTACTTTTTCCAATAGCCAGTCGATAAAGTACGGGAGTGCAGCGCCCTTGAGCTCTTCGGGAAATTGCTCTGCCATATCGTCGTAGCGCTGTAGCATGGTTTGCACCGATTCGTCGGCAGCTCCTGCGTCGAACGGCTGTTGCGTGTACAAAGCTTCCAAGCAACGGCTGCGCTCCGGCACATCGAGATTGAACGAGCGCCGACCGTATTTCACCGAAAAGATCAGGTCTTCTAAGCTGGTGGGATGCTCGGACGCCAGAGCATTTTGCAGGTGGTACAGGTAGATCAGCAACAGCGTAAGCGATGTAATACGCTGCTGACCATCTACAATATAGTCCATTCCGTCGCGACGGCTCATAATCACCGAACCGAGAAAATAGTTGCGGTATTTCTCCACCTCGTGCCGTTGGTCTGCCGGATCGTAGTCCAGCAAAAACCGCGTAGCGAGATCGTTGAGCAGTTCTTCGATGTTCTTTTCAGTCCACCTGTACTCTCGCTGATAATCGTCGATGCCGTATTTGCGCTTAGACAGAAGTTCCCGCACAGTGCGTGGCTGCGCGTCGATGCCATTCATAGTTTTCCCTTGAGTTCTATAGTTGATGAGGACGGTGCGCCGCAGAAAACGTCGTGCAGCGGTGAGCAAAATACTTAAACGCGTACAGAAGGGCAAGTGCGCGGGCACCTTCGCTCCGACTCCCGTCGCTGCTACCGGTCCATTGCTCTACTGATCTCGCTCTGGCAAACGCCAATGCACTGGCATTGTTGCTCCACAAGGCTGTGTGGAGCACACATGTAGCATTGGCGTTCAGCACGGGAATGTGCATATTACCCAGCATCGTACAGACTATCTTCCGGAACCACCGGTTGCGGCACACAGTTCTGATCGCAGGAGTTAGGATGAAATTTCTTCTCTATGGAGCCAATGGCTACACAGGTGCTCTTATTGCACACGAGTGTGCAGCACGCGGCCTACAGCCTGTGCTCGCAGGCAGAAACGAAGCAAAAGTAAAGCTGCTTGCAGAAAAGTTGGGATTCGACTGGCACATCGCCAGTCTGAACGATAGCGAAGCAATGCGCCGAATGCTCCACGATATGCCACTTGTGCTGCACTGTGCTGGCCCCTTCTCCGCAACATCGCAGCCAATGGCAGATGCCTGCCTGCACACCGCAACGCATTATCTCGATCTCACAGGCGAACTATCGGTGATGGAAGCTCTTCAGCAGCGCGATGCAGAAGCACGCACCGCTGGAGTAATGCTACTGCCCGGCGTTGGTTTCGATATTGTACCAACCGACTGTACGGCGGCAATACTCAAACAACACCTGCCCTCGGCCACGTCGCTGAAGCTCGGCATTCTGGGCGTGGGCAACCTGTCGCACGGCACGATGAAAACGCTGATAGAGAATATGAATTTTGGTGGATTAGTACGCAAAAACGGTCTGCTCACGCGCGTACCGTCGGGCTGGAAGACGCGCAAAATCGCCTATGGAGATACAACAGCAATGTCTATGACCATTCCCCTTAGCGATGTCTTTACAGCGTGGTACAGCACCGGCATTCCCGATATTGAGACCTATGTAGCAGCACCTGCTCTTGCGCGGCTCTCTTTACGCGCTGGCAGACTCGCCGGCCCACTGCTCGGCACGGCACCGATACAGCATCTGCTCAAACGCATTGCCTTGCTCCTGCCCGAAGGCCCGAGCGAACACGAACGCAATAATACGCATAGTTGTGTGTGGGGTGAAGCACGCAACTATGAGGGGCGAAGCGTTACGGCGCTACTGCACACGCCCAATGTGTACACCCTTACCGCTCTCGCTTCAGTTGCAGCAGTGCAGCGCGTGCTCGCGGGAACTGCACCTGCGGGATTTCAAACACCATCGCTGGCATTTGGTGCAGAGTTTGCAGCGACTATCAGCGGAGTAAAGCTTACAGTAACAGAACATACACCATAGAATTTACAATCTGTACAACAGTCCCAGGCTTATCCCCGCCGTGCTTAGTGTAAAGCGCGGCTGGAGTTCCTGCCTGTCTCCATTTTCTCCAGGCTGGGAGGACGATGATTCCCGATACTCCACCAGAACTGTTCCATCCCCGGCTTCCAATTGTTCCGGCCCCCACGACGCAGCTATCATCCACGCTTCTGCGGCAAGGCCAATATTGCCGACAAGCGGTATCCGGACACCAACTCCATACTGCATTCCAACCGATATTCCGCCGGTGTAGGTCTTCGTTGATGCGTCCTTTACAACTCCATCGTCTACATAGGGATTGACATACGCTTGCTCCCGCAGCTTCATAGTGGGGAAAGCAATGTGTACACCGAATCTGGCATAGGGGACTGTTCCCTTCTCCGTAAAGCACAACACGACTGATGGCGATATTGCAGATATAGAGGCTTGCAGTGTGCTTTCCGCACCCACCTCTGGTACTAAAGAAGCAAAATTCACAGTCCGGAACGGATCCGTCTCTGCACCGATTGTGTACGAACCTACGAGTTCGATTCCTATGATCGGGGTAATCATGTATCCGGCACTGACACTTGCAGCCATACCTCGCCCCAGAGAGCCATACACACCCTGTCTGTCGGTTGAAAACGGCGGATTTACCGGGGTATGGATATTAATTTTTTCTCCGAGGAAAGTTCGGGAAAACCCAAAGCCGTATCCGGCATCTCCCTTGAAATAGAAGTACTGTGCATGGATGGTGTCAGGGCACAGCAGCGCTGCTGCCACAGCCACGGAAGTTACTATCGCGAACAAAAAATTATTCATGGTTTTGAGTGAAAGCATAGTCGAACTATTTATACATTTTTACAATGATATGGCTATTCCGGCTCGCAGGCTGATGGTACTTATATCGAATCGAGGTTGCATCTGGCTCTGCGGAGAAGTACGGGATGGATAGGTAATCTGCTCCTGGTATTTAATAATTGTCTTGCCATCGTTGCTCTCAAGGCGCTCCGGTCCCCAGACCATATCAAGAAGCGATGTTTCGATAAACAGCAGTGTTGAAGCATCTTTCACACCAATCCCGACTACACCGCGCAGGCCTGTGGCAGTCCCGCCTACAAAATAGGAGGCTCCGCTGTTGCCGTAGATGATATCTTCCGCTGTGGCTTCATTTTGTAGTTTGATCGTCGGAATTGCAATGCACATACCAAACTTTGTGTACACTTCAATCGTGCGTCGCAGCGGCATAGTGAGCACAAGCGAAGGCATCAAAGCAGGAATATCGGCAGAGTAGGAAATTCTATTATTCACCTGTGTTCCATCGGAACCCGCCAGATACAACAACCCGGCTTCAATTCCCAGATTCCTTGTAATCATATAGCCCAAAGCAGCTTCTATGGCAAATCCATGTGCAAGCCCCTCGTACACAGCGTTGCGACTATTCCCGGCTTCCTGCCCAATATAGGACGACGGAAAGCCAAACGAATATCCGGCACTGCCCTGCACATAGAGGTGGCGTTCAAAATCGTCTTCGCTGTACAGCGGCGATATAGCCACTATGAGAAACAGGAGAAGCATCTTTTTCGCAGAGAAGAAGAAAGACCCCACTGTTTGAAAATCAACAAAAATAGACATAGATAGAGCTGGATGGAGTATAGTTGGACATGATGACAGGTGCTGGTTGCCAGACCTGCCAAACTAAAAAAAAATCTCCGCATGGGCAACCTGCATTTTTCATATTGAGCACAACATTGTACTTTAAGCGATCTGTTATTGCACAGGATACTTCTATGAAAAATCTGCTTCTTCCCATTTGCCTTTTTCTTTCCTGTAGCCTTCCACAGCAGCGTACATATGGTGTACTTGCAAAGAACGGGATGGTAGTAACAGCTCATCCGGAAGCAACGCGTGTGGGCGCGGAAATTTTACAGCGGGGCGGCACTGCCGTGGATGCAGCTATCGCTGTGCAGTTCACGCTGGCAGTGGTGTATCCCGGTGCTGGCAACCTCGGTGGTGGCGGCTTTATGGTCATACGCAAAGCAGATGGCCAGACCGCGACTCTCGACTTCCGCGAAAAAGCACCTCTTGGTGCTTCGCGTGCTATGTATTTGGATTCCGCAGGCAATGTCGTTGAAAATATGAGCACACGCGGCCATCGCGCCGCCGGTGTTCCCGGCACTGTTGATGGTATGGTACAGGCATACGAGCGCTTCGGCACAATGCCATTCGCCGAGCTGGTGCAGCCCGCTATCGACCTCGCACGCAATGGATTTGTCCTTACAAAGCTCGAAGCTGAAAAATTTACGGGTGTGCAAAGCGAGCTGCGGCGCTACAATACACAGCCATCGGCATTAGTGCAAAGCAGTGGCTGGAAACCGGGCGATACCGTTGTGCTCGCAGACCTATCACACACGCTCGAACGCATTCGCGATCACAAACGCGATGGATTCTACGCAGGTACAACGGCAGCGTTTATCATCAGCGAAATGCAGCGGGGCAAAGGCATTATCTCCAAAGAAGATTTGCAACGCTATCGCGCTGTATGGCGCGAACCCCTTGTGGGTATGTACAAGCATTATCGCATTATCAGCATGGGACCACCTTCGAGCGGCGGAACGGCGCTGCTGCAACTGCTCGCAAGTGCAGAGCCGTATCCGATAGCCTCGTGGGGATGGAATTCCACGCAAACCGTGCACCTGATGGCCGAAGCGGAACGGCGCGTGTATGCAGACAGAGCAGCACATCTCGGCGATCCGGATTTTTATACTGTGCCCGTAGCTACGCTTACAAGCGCAGCGTACAATCGCACACGTATGGCCAATTTTTCGCTCCATCGCGCAACACCAAGCGATAGCATTCGCGCCGGTGTGATAACCAGCACAGAAAGCGAAGAAACCACGCACTTTTCTATTGTCGACAAATGGGGAAATGCCGTAGCTGTCACTACGACGCTCAACAGCAGCTTTGGCTCGATGGTTGTCGTCGGTGGCGCTGGCTTTCTGCTCAACAACGAAATGGACGATTTCAGTGTAAAACCAGGCGTGCCTAATATCTACGGGCTCGTGGGCGGTGAAGCTAATTCGGTTCAGCCCGAAAAGCGTATGCTGAGCTCAATGACACCTACAATTGTAGAAAAGGATGGCGCTCTGTTTATGGTCGTGGGTACGCCCGGTGGCTCTACAATTATCACATCTGTATTTCAGACAATTCTCAACGTAGCGGAACACGGCATGAGTATGCAGGAAGCTGTCATCGCACAAAAATTTCACCACCAGTGGCGTCCCGATATTCTGTACTATGAAGCAAAAACTTTCGGCAGCACAACAGTGCAAGCTCTTCGGGAGCTCGGCCATCATCCGCAACAGCGTGAGCCCATCGGTCGTGTAGATGCAATTCTTGTGCGAAAGGATGGAACACTGGAAGGAGCAGCCGACCCACGCGGCGACGACAAAGCAGAGGGTGTAGAATAAAGCTGTCACCGGTCGCTACAATCGGGTCGAAGACAGAAGCGCCATATTTTTCTTTGTTCCCTCTTTAAAATAAACAACCCGGCGCTTTCTACTGTGGCGCCGGGTTCCCCTTACACTCAATGTACAATATTACCGGACGATGTGCAGCGGCAGTGTGTATTGTGCACCGCCTGTTGTGATACGAACGAAATACGCACCCGACGCCAGACCGCGTGTGTCGAGCAGAAGTGCGTTGTCGCCATCGGTTGTTTGTGCTTGCAGCGAGAGCATTTCCGTACCAGCGGCAGAAACCACCGAAATACGAGCTGTGCCCTGTGCTGCGCGGAACGACAGAAGCGTGTTGTTCACAGCCGGGTTCGGATATACACGAGCCAGAACAGCATTGCTTGCCGTTTCGCCAACACCTGTTGTTACTTCAGGTTCGAGCGTTACGTCCATTTTTACGGAGTTGTCTTCATCGATTGTCACAGTACCTTTGTACGGTGCAAAACCGATCTTATCGATCACAAGCGTGTACGTACCAGCAGGCAAGCTGCTCAGCGAGAAATCGCCACCACTTGTGCTGAAGTTATAGCGTGTCACGGTTCCTTTGTTGTCGATCAGCGTTACTAATGCGCCATTGATTGCTGTACCGCTGAGAACTTCGCCATCGCCCTTGCCGATGGTACCACCGCTGCCACGGACATTGCCACTCAGTCCACCGCCGCCAAATGCGGAGGTATCAACATTATTGATAACAATATTGACATCAACTGCCTCTGTTGTTTCGCCAATTGCAATAAGCGTAGCTTCGTCCCACGAGTGCACAGCAGCACCGTTTTCATTGTAATAGCCGGGGCTGAGATTGCCGGAATTCGGAGCAACATAGAGTACATAATTTCCGGGCACGAGACTGCTTAAAGAGTAGAAACCATTCTCATTCGACACCGTCGCTGATACATACGACTGGGCGGTACTACCAATCTGATAGGCAACGATATAGGCTTCTACGCTTTCACCTTCGTTTGTTGTAACACGACCGCTGAGGCTATTATCAAAACTGCTACCGACATTAAATTCAAAATTGACGTCGTCGCGATTGCCTGTCAGCATTATTTCTTCAGCTTCAGCAATGCTACCTACATGATCAAAAAACTGCACCTGGGCTGTCGACCGACCGCCAAGAGTATCGCTCATGCTCGCTACGGCGACATACAGGTATTGGTTAGACAGATCAATCGAGTACGTGCCATCCGCTTCCGTATAGGTAGCAAAGGCATAACCGGGGCGCTGGCGGCGCTGGTCGGGCGGCAACTGCGGATCGTACACTCTGAACATTACGGTGACACCAGCAATACCATTGCCATCCTGATCAGCCACGCGGCCTGTAACAGTATAGACAAAGGAGCGCTGCACATTCATTTCAATTTCTGCACTTGCCCCACAGTCTACATTAATCACGGTAGCAGCCTCGCGGGTAGTAGCATCTTCGTAGTATTCTGCATCGAAGCCCTGGCCGTCCACAAGTACGATATAAGAACCCGCGTCAACAGGAAGTGTAAAGGTACCGTCGTCAGCGAGATTGGCCATCGCACACGGTATGTAAAAGGTATCAATGACAGAATAAGCCGACACAACACCACCTGTCACCGGATTGCCATTCTGGTCTTTTACTATACCAGCAATCGACGTGTTGTTGTCGCTACATTCACGCACCTGCACCGAAGCGATAGCCTCCACAACGAGCCCCGGATATTCGGGCATAGAGATTTGTATCTTGAAGTAAGACACTCCTTTTTCGGTGGGGATCCAGGTGAGTACGCCGGTATTTTCATCGATGGCAAGGCCGGCGGGGAGAGCATTTTGAGCCGGTGCGAGATGATACTTAATCGTACCTGTCGACCACGTTGTTGCACCTACTTGATATAGGTAGGGCTCATTGATAGCAGCTATATCAATTCCGCCATTATTAGGAGCTTGTGGATAGCCTGCAAAGAACAGAGAAACTGTATCAGGAATTGTGATCGTAGCGATATTGCTCGGATCGCTGGTGCCATCATTGTTGGTAGCATCTACGTAGAAAGAGAACGTGCCTACGGCGTGTCCATCAAACGCAGCCTGCCAGTGTGTGGAGTCATAGCTCCGTGCATAGAATTGATCGCGCAACTCAAAGCCTGTATAGTCCTGCTTTTCACCATCGGCTGCATACACAGAAAAGTGTTCAGGCCAATTATCATTATTGGGAGCTTCTGTTTGCCATGTAAGATATACTGCCTTGCCCCAGGTATAATTATCGTATTGTTGCCATGTTGTGTGAGCTTCTAAATTTTGCGGAGTAGATGGCACATCTGCCCATGCTGGCGCAGCGGCGAGTATGCAGAGAGCCAAAGCGCAAATGGTGCGAAAAAGAACGGTACTTCGCCTCATGATTTTTTCCTTGAGTGGATTCGTAAATAATAGGTAAACAAGACTATGACACGCCGATTGCAACCGATTATGCGTAAGTCAGGAGGTAAAACCTGCAAGTAGGAAAAATGGTTACACGGCGCAAAAAGCCTCTTTCACGCAGCCTTTGGTTTCCGATAGACAGCGAAGTATGTTTGTAACGAAACCACAAAGTACAGGGTTTAAGCATCTACATATGCCAACAGCCGAGGAATACATACAGGCAACTGATGAAGAATTATTTGCACTCGTACAGAAACACGACGAGAAAGCTTTTCGCGTTCTTTACAAGCGATACAGCAGGCAGATATACAGCTATTGCCGTAGAATTCTCGGCGATGACAATGTGGCCGAAGATGCATTTCAGACGGTAGTGGCAACTATCTATGAAAAGCGCGACTCTTTTACTGGGGGCTCCTTCAGTGCGTGGTTCTATGCTATTGCACGCAATCGCTGTATAAAGCTCTTACGCAAGGAGAAACCTAAGGTGCGTTTGGATGATGTGCCGGGTATTGAAAATACACTGTCGCACGAGCAGCAGGATGATATCATACTGCACGATATCATTAGCAAAGCAATCGCAGAGCTTCCCGAAGACCTGCGCGAAGCATTTGAACTACGCTATCTGGACGATTACCAGTACGACCATATAGCTTCTATTCTGGGTATCAGCCTTTCGCTTGCAAAAGTCCGGGTTTTTCGGGCGCGAAAACTTATCCAAAAAACTTTGTCTCCTTATCTTCACGAACTCCAATGACAAACGATGAATTGCTGGCAAAACTGCTCGACAATAGCCTGACGGAAGCCGAACAACAGGAGCTCTCCGCACGCACGGCTGCCTCGCCGCAGTTCGCCGAAGAAGTGCGTGAATTTCTTGCCGTTGAAGAAGCGCTGCAAAAAACTAAACCAGTGCTCCAACCCAAGATCCCAGGACAACTCATCGACCTAGTAGAGCATACCGTAGCCTCCTCGGTGGCAGCAGGTAGCACAATAGCAACCGTTGCGAGTACAACCAGCCGCTTCTCGCCTTCGCTGCGTATTCTGGGCGGCCTTACGACCGTGTGTATAGGCGCTGGCGTGCTCTGGTATTTGTCACTGTCGAGCAACACAGTAGTGCCCCAGCCTCTATCACAATCGCCTGCTTATGAACAACCAACCATAGGCACGACTCCGGCTCCAATCCCGCCTGCACAGACCCCGGCGGAAACACATTTGCAAGACGACGCAGCCTCTGCACCCGACCAGCAACAAGGGAATTCCGTTGCAACATCTGCCGCGCACGGCAGCTTGACACAACAACAGGCCAGCCCCTTGTCTGATAATACAGCCAACATTGGCACCACAACTCCAACCGACGATAAACAATCGGTAGAGATGCTGGCGACCGACCAGAAAAACAAGGTGCGAAAAGAGCTATCGAAAGCAATGGCTGATTATGAGAAATACAAGGCCGCTGGCGATGCAGTCCATACGATGCTCAAAGCTACCGATATTGGTCTGTACCAGATCACTCTCGAAAACTTTGAAAGCAGCCGTGTGTATTTAGATGAGGCGCTGAGCTTGGCACGCCAACTGAAGTTAGGAGAAAATGAAGCGATAATTCTGGGCCAGATTGGGCTATTAGAAGAGGCGCGCGGTGCTCATCAGCAGGCCGTCAAACTCATTGAGGAATGCATAAATACATTGCGAAAGCTCGACAGTCCCGACTTACAACGGTGGCAGGACGAACTCAAAAACCTACAGGTAAAGTAGTGCACAACAGCGTTGAGAGATACAATTGCAACAGCATTCAGAGTATTTGTGGCACGGGCGTCGTTGCTCTTGTTTCTTGCCGCTGTCGCCGGTCGCAGCATCCGGCTCGTGATGTCCGAGTGCTACTTGCTAAATAAAAAGCGCCAGACTGGTTGCTGCAAAAAGCGATGAGGGCCGAACAACTCGCGGCGGTGTGTGCAGCGCGGTGCAGAGGCCGGAACTGCGGGCGGAGACAGAAGCGCACCATGTCTTTCCTCCTTCCAGCAGCATTGTAGTAATGTTCTATCGGCTGGTAGTTTTCGCTCGGATGTCGATAATTGCATCAGCTCGGCGCGCCTGAAGGCCAACACCCGGCACAACATGCAAATGTATGTCAGGTTCGCCTGATGGCAGCAAGAGAGCACGTGCTTCCTTTGACAGCACATATACCGGAGTATCCGAGAGTGTTGCGGCTGTGAACCAGCATACTACAGTGACAGATGGAGCACCGAGCTGGCGAAGCTGTCGACGAATATACTCCACCGTACTGCGATCTAATTCCCTACCATGCACAATGAACCTTACAATCGTTGTATCTACCCTGTTGAGAGTACCGCTCTGGGAATGCCGGAATAAAATTTCTCCCGAGGTACTCTGTTGCTGTCCGTTGCGGTCTACCACTGTTAGCATACATTGAATAGGTGCGTGTGGCATATCAACAATAATCTCTGTATCTGGTGTCCAGGAAAGTACTGAGGGAACATCGCCATTACCCTTCTGTGCATAGAGTTCGCGCTCCCCTAAACGAATATGTATCTCCCAGCGCTGTACGCCGACCTCGCTCACTACTTCAGGATAAAAGAGCACCTGCTGCACCGGGAGCAAGACTGATGTGTCACGCACAATAAATGGCTCCGGCTGAGAGCCTACAGATATCACGGCTACAGGCTCTGCTGGCTGGTTTGCGGCAGAGCGCATCTGCACAGCAACAGTTTCTACGTCTTTCCCCCAAGCATCGGCGCAGAGCTTTTGCACGCGATCAGCGGCGAAGCGGGCTATCGAGTCACCTCCATACGAAGACACGCTGATATCCGGCAATGTCCCGACTCCTGCCGCAAGGTGTTGCAGCAAACTTCTCTGCATGTCCTGCGCCGTAAAGCCAAGCGCATTTTTCTGCTCTTCGTCGAACTCTCGGCTAAACATCCCAAACAGCGGATTGCCCGCAGCTAAACCATCATAGACCACGCGTTCGGAAGCGAGAATATGGCGTATTTCTTCAACTGTCTTGATCTCACCACTGACTTCAGAAGCTTCTTGGCCATTGCTGAGCACAAAGCGTATAGCCACACCAGCGGTAAGCAATGCCTTTGGGCGCGGAAGTTCGCGCACATAGCGCTGGCGAAAGGTAGTCGTGGAGAGTACCGTACTCGGGGTTTCTGTCTGCTGTACAGTTGAATCGCTTTCCACAAGCAGAACTCGCTCCTCGGCGAGACCTGCCACAAGCCGCAGCGTTGTATCACGCTGGAATAGCGTGTCGGCCAGGCGCTGCCTTTCGGCCAAGCTGCTGTAGAGCAGCGAGAGGCCAGCCTGTACCGATGAGAATGTCCAATCAACGCCAGACATAACATTAGTGAGCCCTATGTGTGCACCTCCTTCGAGTTGAAGCTGTAGAGTATTCGACACATCAACGGGATAGGTCAATCCCGCCGACAGGGAGAACAGCACTGGTGTAGCTCCCGGCAATGCACCTGTGGCAGACACAACTTTTCCTTCGAAGCCAATAAATTCGAGATCGGGATTTGTAATTTCTTGTGTTTGGCTAAAAGATGAGCCTGTAAGGACATCAAAGCGCGGCCCAACTCGCAAGCCAAAGCGCCCCGGTAGAAAAATATGAGCAAATAATTCTCCACCTGCATAATGCAATTGAGCGTCGATAGCATGAGCCACTGTAGCAGTTAAAATCCCCGATTCTGTTTGCACTGGTATAAGCTCAGTTGCAGTAAAGGTAGCAGGAACAGAGGGTCGGTAGTCGGCAAGGAGGCCAATTGTTCCCCAGCGGAAGAGAGGAAGTTCGGCAAAAGCACTCACACCTATGGCAATAGGTGCACCCGAAGGAGAAAAGGAAGAAGCATTGGACGGCTGTGTAATACCGGGCAGCGATTTAAAAGAGGCGGAATGTACCAAGAATACTGGAGCAAGCCTGATTCCGGCGCGCCAGAGCAACGTAGATTGTTCCTGTGCCGGGCAGGCACCGAAGGCAACAACGAGAAGAATAAGCGCAAGAAATGTCTGTGCAAAGACACCGGCAATATTGGTCATGCCCCAATTTACTCAACCCGCAGCAGTTTCACCAAAGAATTGCTTCCCGAGGTAAGCCGACAGTAGTAGGTTCCGGCACCTATATTTAGATCGCGTATTTGTTTGGTTACGGGTATCGAGGTCATTAGCTCGCCCGAGTACACCTCTGCGCCGAGAGGTGTATAAATTGTCAGTATTGCAGTACTGCCAAAACCTATAGCGCTTATGGTAAGCACCCCGGTGGCCGCCACTGGATTTGGCACTAGGTCGAGTCGCAATGCGCCTTTCCGGGAATTGATCAGACGCTTTTCTCCATTCGGCCAGATAAACACATCCGTAAGCACTATGGCCCCAGGTTTGAGGTTGGCCTTTCGAATAAAATCAGTCTCTGGAATGCTCCACACTACGCCGACAATGTTGCCATCGTCGGCACTTATAACGCCGCTGGAGTCCGTATCTCCCAGCAAAGCGCGCATCCGAATATTGAGCGGTAGTACGAATGGCAATGCGCTGGTTGGAATTGCACCCACGATGTGCACGTGCTGGTTGGCACCGTGAAAACTCACGGAATCCACCTTGTCGTCAAGCACCTTGGCAATGCTCGCGTTGAGCTGGAGAGTAAACTCATATCCAAGCTCTTTGACATTGGAATTTCGGAGAAGTACCACTTGGTCGGCATTAAAACGGGCAGTAATGGGAAGCTCGAACTCATCACCAATTTTCACCCTGGCTGTACCTGTTGTCACTGCCGGACCGTCGAAGCCGAAACCATTGCCAGTGAGCAGCACTTTCTTGACAGGAATTCTTTTCTGGTCGATAAGCCAAATGAACAGAGTGAAATCTGTCGCACTCGGCCCTGCTTTTACAGGCCGAAACTCTATCTCTGAGACGAGTGTAGCACCGGGCAGGATATCTCGCGCAGCCACTGAATCAATATAGGTAAAAGCTCCGCCAGCACCGTCGATTTGTATCCGTTCTATGCTCACTACACTGCCCGATGTATTGGTAAAAGACATAGAAAGTCTACGGCTTGTTCCAATCAAGACATTGCCAAAAGCCAGTGTGTCGATATTCGTAGCAGGAGCAATTAATCGCGCAAATAAGCCTGCATATTGCACTGGTAGACCGGTAGCTCCATCAACAGAAACAGCGAGTGAATCACTCACCATCTGGACAACATCTCTGATAATCTGACCTTTGGCAGAACACGTTACTTCCAGAAAGAGCGCAGACCGGCTTTCAATAACAAAAGTATCGACCAAAGGCACAAAGCTAAAAGGGTTGGTGCTACTGTTGTTATTTAAGTGAACATGAACTGTCACCGATACATCGCCATCGTTATGAATAGCCAAACCACGAGTTTGGCTATCCTCTTGCGCTATATAAAGGTCGTCAAAATCGAGCCTTTCTGGTTCGATGCGCAACGCAATTCCTACTCCCGACACCTGAAGTAAGAAGGTATCAAGAGAAGACACTCTCTGCACTATAATGGCGATGAAGGTTTGGTATTGTGCAACAGCCTTCGGCGAGAATTTCACATTGATATTTAGAATAGTCGTCTGCTGATTTCTTTGCCCCCAGTTCGTGATGTCAAAGACACCCTGCTGGCCACTGCCATACACCACAGCAGCAATGACAGAGTCAGAAGCCTGTAGAGCTAATACCTCTACTGGCACTTCTTTTTCCACAACTCGTGTAGCCCCAACTACAACGACCCCACACGACACACTATCGGTAAGTTCCCGGGGGCCTGCATAGGCCGACTGCCACGCGCATAGCAAGACAAAACAAACAATCCAGACGTGTTTCACCGCTCTTCCTCGGGAAGAATTGCACAAGTATCTGTACTTAAACCCTTCGCCGACCACAAGAGTTACATTACTGCACAGGGGTTTCGACAATGACTTGTACGGTACGCGAATAGCTGCGGCCATAGGGTGTATCATTATTGAACAACAATACATCACTACCGACAGCATTAATCGAAGTATTCTTCGCAGGTACTCCTGCAAGATAGGAACGCACATTTTCGCAGCGGCGGGCGGCGAGTTGTCTGTTATAGGCCGGGTCACCTGTCCGGTCGGTATATCCCTGGATAGTAACAATTGACTGCGGTGTTATGCGCGTCTTCACTTGCTCTAATGTAGAGCGATGCACCTCATCGAGCTCCGTTTCATTATAGCCGAACAGAATAAGCGAGAACTTCTCGTAGCGTGTATCATTGCGTATCTCGAAGCGCTTTTTCTGTAGTGTAAGCGTGCGTGCGGGAATGCTATCGGCAACAACACGTGTTTTGCCGTCGCGGTCGCTCGCCGTCAGCGTAAAAGCAATATTCGCAGTATTATCGGTGACAGTTTCGGGATTGATATTCCACACTACAGGTTGCGTAGAAGTACCATTAAACGATGCAAGTGTGCGCTGATCACCACTTACTGACAATGTCCAGTTTTTCAGGCCAGCATCAGCAGTAATAATAGGCGCTATTTCAACCGACGATGGCTGAGCCACTCGCGAAATATCTTTCAGCTTTACAGGATCAGTCAGGGCTGCGCCTTCGGCGATAATTTCCACGCGGCGGTTTTCTTCCTGACCATCCACTAAAGCCGTGTTCGACGGTTTAGCTGGAAGATTCCGTGCTTTTACTGCAATTCTTCCGGGCTCTATTCCCCACACCGATGTCAGGTACGCTTTTACAGCTTCGGCTCGCTGGCGCGAAAGCTGGGTATTACCTTTTTCTGCGCCAATATCTGCATTGCATCCCGTAAGCGTTACCGTCATCTTTGTATTCTTTTTCATACGCGCACCGAGAATATTGAGCAGCTCCGGATACACAGCCATAGCGTCGGCCTGTAGTGTGTTCTCGTTGAATGCTGGCGTCTCCTCCCGCGTTATCAGGTGAAGCGGCTGCGCTGGTAACTCCCCACTGTTTTCACCAAAAAATATGTGGAATAGCACAGGAACGTGTTCTTCAAGTTCGGTCTCTTCAATAATAATTGACTGCACGGCCTCTTTCCTGCCGTCGGGTACCACAGCCGATAGTGCTATAGAAGCAGTAAGCACCGACTCTTTCGCCACAACTGGATCGGGCTTTACGGGTTCGGGAGTAGGCTTCACGGGCTCTACTGGTGGGGCAGGTTCGGGAGCAGGAACCAACGCAAATTTTACTGCCGTAGCCAGCCTTACACTGCTCGCACCCCAACTCGAATCGGAAATTACGTTGGTAAATCCCTGAAAATATTCCAACGAAGGTGATAAAGTCACGTTTTTGCCAATAGGGATTTCTGTTGTAATCCCCGCAAAACCAGCGAGCCGCAGAGATGAGGCATCAGCAATATCGCCACTCGATTCATTCCGTATGCCAGACCGTGTATCCGGAAATATTGCGTTCTCTGGTCGCACAAGGACTTCACGTTGTTTATACTGCTTCACAGCGAGATACCCAGCTTCCAAGCCTACTGTAAATGAAATTGGCGCATTGAATGGTGAGTAGGATATCCCCGGCTGTAAACTGATTACGCCAAGGGTTGTCTCAAGATAGTGCTCCACTTCTGCACTTACAATCGAGCCGCCCGAACCAAGAGCATTGCCTATATTTTCTGTTTCCTTGAGTGTGGCTCCAAGCGAAGAGTAGCCACCGCGTAAAAGCAATGATAGCTCCGACGACAAGGGTATCTCATAAAGCCCACCTACTGCAAAACCAGCACCTGTACCAGCCTGGAATTCGGGGCAACAACTCGGCACGCCGGGAAGCTGGCTGAATCCTGCATTGTGCAGATTGTACTGATAACCAAGATAGCCACCTATCTTGGTAGGCTTTTGCTGCTCTGCAGCAGGATGTTGCTGGCCGTATAGAGCGACCGACGAACACAAAAGAACAGAAAGAGCAAGTTTCATAGGGACTATAGGAATAATCTGAAAATTCTGGTCAATATATTTATCGCGCTATCATCAGCATGCCTACGTCCACCCTTGCAGGGGAACGCAGAACCACTGTGTACAAGCCTGCGGCTAAATGATCGCGTATCGCTATCTCGCGGCTGCTGCTCGCGGCATACCATCGCTCAATATATACTCGCTCGCCTGCGCTG
>DLHF01000081.1 GCA_002483085.1 Ignavibacteria bacterium UBA7675 | reverse complement strand
GTGCAGGATCCGGGCGAGGCAACTCTACCGAACTGGCAGTTTACGATTACCAATGGCTCCACAGTGATTGTTGTAACAACGGGTGTAACAGGTACAACCTGTGCAACGGTGACAACAGGTAACTGGAGCGTGTGCGAAACACTTCAGCCGGGCTGGGTGAACACGACGCCTCTGTGCCGACCAGTAACAGTTACCTGCGGTACGGGCACAGTGAACTTGTTGTTCGGTAATTCGAGCACGGGTAACCTTTGTATCCGGAAGTTCAACGATGTGAATTGTAATGGTGTACAGGATGCGGGCGAAGTACTCGTACCGGGCTGGCCGTTTACAGTGTACACGGCGGGTGGTGCAGTAGTAACAACTGTTACGACAGATGCTACGGGTATTATCTGCCTTCCTGTTACTGCCGGAAACTACCGAGTGTGCGAAGGTACACGCCCCTGCTGGGTGAATACGACGCCAGCGTGCGTGAATGTAGTAGTTCCAATATGTGGTACAACTACGGCAATATTTGGCAATTCGAGCACGGGTACATTGTGTATTCTGAAGTTTGAAGACTTGAACGGCAATGGTGTGCAGGATCCGGGCGAAGGTCCTCTTGCAGGCTGGCAATTTACTGTGCCGGGTGTGGGTACTCTTACAACGAATACCGCTGGTATGGCATGTGCTCAGGTGACATGCGGCACCTATACGGTCTGCGAAGTACTGCAACCCGGTTGGGTGAACACGACACCTCTTTGCCAGAATGTAAATGTAGTGCCATGTGTGAGCACGATTCTGCCCTTTGGCAACCGGAAGATCTGCAATGGTACGATTTGTATTACCAAATACAACGACATCAACTGTAATGGCGTGCAGGATCCGGGCGAGGCAACTCTACCGAACTGGCAGTTTACGATTACCAATGGCTCCACAGTGATTGTTGTAACAACGGGTGTAACAGGTACAATCTGTGCAACGGTGACAACAGGTAACTGGAGCGTATGCGAAACACTTCAGCCGGGTTGGGTGAACACGACGCCTCTGTGCCAACCAGTAACAGTTACCTGCGGTACGGGCACAGTGAACTTGTTGTTCGGTAATTCGAGCACGGGTAACCTTTGTATCCGGAAGTTCAACGATGTGAATTGTAATGGTGTACAGGATCCGGGCGAAGTGCTCGTACCGGGCTGGCCGTTTACGATCTCGACGACGACAGGCACAGTTGTAGCAACTGTTACAACAGACGCCACGGGTATGATCTGCCTACCTATTACTGCTGGAAACTATCGAGTATGCGAAGGCACACGTCCTTGCTGGGTGAATACGACACCAGCGTGTGTGAATATCACGGTGCAACCATGTGCAAGTGCCAATATTCTGTTCGGCAATTCGAGCACGGGTACATTGTGTATTCTGAAGTTCGAAGATTTGAACGGCAATGGTGTGCAGGATCCGGGCGAAGGTCCTCTTGCAGGCTGGCAGTTCAACGTGCCGGGTGTTGGCATCGTGACGACGAACGCTGCTGGTATGGCCTGCGTGAATGTGACATGTGGCACCTATACAGTCTGCGAAGTGCTGCAACCGGGCTGGGTGAACACAACGCCTCTGTGCCAGATGGTGACAGTGGCTCCATGTGTCACCAGCAACCTGATCTTTGGCAATCGGAAGATCTGCAATGGTACGATTTGCATTACCAAGTACAACGACGTCAACTGTAATGGTACGCAGGATCCGGGTGAAGCCGGTGTGCCGAACTGGACATTCTCCATAAGTAATGGTGGAGTACCGCTGTTTGTGATAACTGACCCCACGGGTACAGTTTGTGTACCTGTAACATCAAGCAACTGGACTGTCTGCGAAGTGCTGCAACCGGGCTGGGTCAATACGACGCCCATTTGCCAGCCAGCATTAATTACCTGTGGTACAGCTACGGTAAATCTGTCGTTCGGCAATTCGAGCACGGGTACGCTCTGTATCCGTAAGTTCAACGATGTGAATTGTAACGGTGTGCAGGATCCGGGTGAAGGCCTTGTACCGGGCTGGCCGTTTACGATCTACACGACGACAGGTACGGCTGTGGCAACTGTTACAACGGATGTCAATGGACGGGTTTGCACTCCGATAACCTCCGGCAATTATATCGTGTGCGAAGGTACGCGTCCTTGCTGGGTGAATACGACACCAGCATGTGTGAGTGTCACTATATCGCCGTGTGGAGTCTCCAACATTGTGTTTGGCAATTCGAGCACGGGTACATTGTGTATCTTGAAGTTCGAAGATTTGAACGGCAATGGTATTCAGGATCCGGGCGAGCCAGCTCTTGCAGGCTGGCAGTTTACTGTGCCGGGTGTTGGAATTGTGACAACGAACGCTGCTGGAATGGCATGTGTTCAGGTGACATGTGGCACCTATACAGTCTGCGAAATTCTGCAACCGGGATGGATTAATACCACGCCTCTTTGCCAGATTGTAAATGTAGCGCCATGTGCAACCACGATTCTGCCCTTTGGCAACAAGAAGCAGCAGTGCAAAGCCCGCCTGTGCGGTACCAAGTACTGGGAGCGCATGCAAGGTGGTATGCCTTGCAACGGTATCATCGATCCGAATGAAACGGGTCTGCCGCTGTGGGATATTGCAATTACCGACATGGGTACCGGTATCACGACTATCGTGACAACCGATATCAACGGCGATTGGTGTATAGATGTAGATGCGCCTGCTACGTATGTGATTGCAGAGATTGTGAAGTGGGGATTCATGCCCACCTTCCCAGCAGGTGGAAGCTATACCGTAACGGTGAACTGCGGCGATACGGTGCGGGGACTCGACTTCCTGAACTGTGCATGCCCGCAGCCTCCGGGTGGCATCCAATGTAAAGCTGATTCTATACACATTGTGAGCAATCCGGCAAACTTCCACGGCAATACTGTATTGGTCGCTAGCCCACCCCCGGGTCCGTGGCCACGCAATGGCGTAGGTCCGGTTCCCGTGCCTGCACCTGCTGTGCCGGGTTCAGTGTGGATTGCACCCGACTTTGTATTCCCCGATCAGCCCGGTTTGTATATCTGGCACCGCTACTTCTGTGTGTGCGAGAATATAGATTCTACCATTGTACGCATACGGCTGTGCTTCAAGGGAGTAAATACCGTGACGGTAATCCTGAACGGTATGATTCTCGGGACGTACAATACCTATCCGGGTGGCCAGACCTGTATCGATACGGCTGTGGTCGTTGGCCCGGGTTGCCATCCTCTTGAGTTCCACGTGAACAAGAATCTGCTCAATCCTCCGCCGCAGGCAGGGCTTTCGTATGAAGGTTCTATCGTAGGTCCTGGCCTTATCCAAGATAGCTGCTGTATGTGCTATCGGATGCATGTTTCGCCCAATGTACCAGTCACATTGAAGCAGAACAAACCGGCGGATGGACGCAGCCACGAAGCAACGCCCGGCGTGGATAATGCCGACGACGTGGATAATGCCGAAAGCGAAGCCGTGACCGGCCTGAGCGATCATATGAATTCAGTGTTCGATCCGTCGCTGATGAGTATGCCCAATCCGGCTAATGGTGCTACAACAGTGTACTACACGCTGCCCCGCCCCCTGGATGTACAACTTGATTTGTACAACTCGGTCGGGCGCCACGTGCTGAACCTGATCAATGGCCCGCAGCCCGAAGGCAGGCATAGTGTACCGCTCGATATGGCAGAAGTGCCCTCGGGCTTCTATCACCTGCGCTTGACAGCAGGAGGCAGAGTGTACACCTTGCGGCTGATCAACAACAAATAGCGGTTGGCGATAGTCAGAGTGATAAGCCGGGGTCTTTTGATCCCGGCTTTTTTATTTCGCAGAAACTGCCGGAAGCTGTTGTGCAGACTCTGATACTGCGGTATGGTGTGCTGTTCTGGCGTTTTATCGCGGGCTCGTCTTCGCGCCGTTCCTGCGGCGGGTAAATACGCGGATGGTGTGCGAACAACGACGAGGCGGGTGTGCAGCGCGGTGCGGAGAGAAAGCGGAAGGCCGGAGACAGAAGGCCAGAGCAACTTGTTTTTATAAGGAGCGCATAAAGTGTGGGGCAGCAGCAAGAAACCTTTGCCGTGCTTTACTTCACAGCAAAACAGCTCATAGGATAGCACTCGACGAACTTCCCGAGACCTACGACGCCTGCCACGAATGCCAGCCACCAGCTTCGGCGCGCACAGCCGAGGAAAGCTGACCGTGTTTTTTTGTGTACAAAGCGTATTCATAGGGGATTGTGCTAAATACAGTACGTGGCTTTTCGTCATATATGCCGCGTACATAGAGTCCGGTTCCATACATATCCCAAAGAATGCGTATATTTGTACAGTTTATGTTATGGTCTTGTTTTCCAATTTCGGAGTCTTGCTGTTATGATTTACGACCTTGACATGATTAAACACCTCTACAGCCGCTATCCCGATAGAATTGCCGCTGCACGTGAACGTGTCGCCCGTCCTTTAACTCTTGCCGAAAAAATCCTCTACGTCCACATCGATGGTGGAGCCAGTGAACTGAAAAAACTTCCCGAACGCAGAAAAACTTATGTTGATTTTCGTCCTGATCGCGTAGCTATGCAAGATGCTACGGCACAGATGGCGCTGTTGCAATTTATGTCGGCTGGTATTCCAAGAGTAGCTGTGCCCAGCACAGTGCACTGCGATCACCTGATCCGCGCCGAGCATGGTGCAGCAGACGACCTGCTGAAAGCATATGACGAAAACGCAGAAGTATATGATTTTCTCGCTTCGGTTTCTAAAAAATACGGTATCGGTTTCTGGAAACCCGGTGGCGGTATTATTCATCAGGTCGTATTAGAAAACTACGCATTCCCCGGCGGTATGATGATCGGCACGGACTCGCACACGCCCAATGCTGGCGGCCTTGGCATGCTGGCTATTGGTGTGGGTGGTGCCGACGCAGTGGATGTGATGGCCGGTATGCCGTGGGAACTTCAGTGGCCGAAAGTCATTGGTGTGAAGCTCACAGGCGCAATGTCTGGCTGGACATCGGCCAAAGATGTGATTCTCAAGCTCGCTGGTATTCTGACTGTAAAGGGCGGTACGGGCGCAATTGTAGAGTACTTTGGCGACGGCTGCGAATCGCTGTCGGCAACGGGCAAAGCTACGATTTGTAATATGGGTGCTGAGATTGGCGCAACGACATCGGTATTCCCCTACGACAGCCGGATGGCCGACTATCTGCGCGCTACAAGCCGCGCCGAAATCGCCATTGCCGCCGATGAAATTCGCGAACATCTGCGCGCCGACGACGATGTAGTTGCCAATCCCGAATCCTACTACGACCAAGTCATCTACATCGACCTGACGACATTAGAGCCGCATATCAACGGCCCATACACACCCGACCGCGCTTTTCCCATTTCTGAATTTGCCCAGGCTGCACGCGACAATGGCTGGCCCGAAGAGCTTCGCGTTGCGCTTATTGGCTCGTGCACAAATTCCTCGTATGAGGATATGTCGCGCGTGGCTGAAATTGCAAAATACGCTGCTGATCACGGGCTGAAAGCGAAATCAGAATTTACGATTACGCCGGGCAGCGAGCTAGTGCGCAGCACGATTGAGCGCGATGGCCTGCTGGAAGTCATGGAAAAAATTGGCGGTGTAGTGCTGGCAAATGCGTGTGGCCCGTGTATCGGGCAGTGGAAACGGCATGATGTACACGCAGGCGACAAGAACTCGATTATCACGTCGTTCAACCGCAACTTTGCACGCCGCAACGACGGCAATCCCGATACCCATGCTTTTGTCGCTTCGCCCGAAACGGTGACAGCGCTTGCCCTAGCTGGTAGCATTACTTTCAACTTCTTGGTGGATACAATCGACGGTGTAAAGCTCGAACCGCCCAAAGGCGAAGAGCTTCCGGATCGCGGCTTTGTGCCCGACACCGAGAGCTTTGTTCCGCCTGCTGAAGACGGCTCCGGTGTGGATGTGCTCATCGATCCCCAGTCGTCGCGGCTTCAGAAATTAGAAGCATTTACTGCGCCGCATGCCGACCAGTACAGCGCTATGCCGCTGCTGATGAAAGTAAAAGGGAAGTGCACGACCGATCATATCTCGATGGCAGGCCCGTGGCTGCGCTATCGCGGTCACCTCGACAACATCTCGAACAACATGTTTATTGGCGCTGTGAACTTTGCCAACGACAAGGCGAACAGTATCAAGAACCGTCTGACGGGCGAGTACGACGAGGTGCCGAAAGTAGCGCGCGACTACAAAGCTGGCAGCATGGGCTGGGTAGTGGTAGGCGATGAAAACTACGGCGAGGGTTCTTCGCGCGAGCACGCAGCTATGGAGCCGCGTTTCCTCGGCGGTTTGGTGATCATCGTAAAATCGTTTGCCCGTATTCACGAGACAAACCTGAAAAAGCAAGGTATGCTGCCGCTTACCTTTGCCGATCCGGCAGACTACGAGAAAATTCGGGAAGACGACAAATTTGCGGTGAACATCGAGGACATCGCGCCCGAACGCCAAGTGGAGCTCACGATTATGCACAGCGATGGTACAGCCGAGACCATCATGCTGAACCACACGATGAACGAGCAGCAGATTGGCTGGTTCCGTGCGGGCAGTGCTCTGAATCTTATCGCTGCAAAACAGCGCCAAGAGCAGACAGCGTAACCTTTGCAGCAGATGTGAATAAAAAAAGGCGCTCGGGATTCCGGGCGCCTTTTGTGTTTCTGATAGAGAAGTCGACAGCAAGTCATGTGCGCGTTGGTCTTTGGTCGTGCGGTTGGTCTCTGCACCGCGCTGCACACCCGCCGCGTGTAGCCCAACCTCAACCGCAAAGCGGTCGATGCGACCGGTGAACCATACGGCAGAGCCGACCGGCACGGGCGGCTCGATTCAACGACGCCCGTGCCCAAATCGGTTTATATTTTCCCTTTTCCTCCCGATGCCGGAACGACACCGTGAGAGAGCCGGGAATAGCAATTAGTGCACCACGATAAGCTGCGTGGTAAACACCTGATTTCCGTTGTGCATTTTGATGTAATACGTACCGGAAGGCAGAGAGTCGGTTTTTACCGAAAGGGCGTATTCACCAACTGGCTTGTTGGCCGAATGCAGCACACGTACTTGTCTGCCTGTTGCATCATAGAGAGCGAGCTCCGTATAAGCATCAGCCCGGACGGTGTAGTGCACAGTTGTTTGGTCTGCCGAGGGATTTGGCAGCATGTAGAGCATAGACGAATTATCTTCTGAGGTTTCGCCCATGCCGGTACCAATTTTAGCATCTCCTACATGAGAACCGCAGGTAACACCAATAAGACGTTCGCACAGCACTTCGCCATTTGCCCCGAGCAGTTGTACTTTTACTGTAGCGGCTGCTGGTATCGAGGATGCTCCGTACAGCGCCACACTTCCAGCAGTTGTAAAGGAAGTGATATTGATCGGTGTAGATTGTAGCGGTAAGGCTTCGGTAATACCCAATGGTTCGGCAGGGAACATATTCAGCAGGCGAACACCATACACCTCGCAGCCTATTTCAGGCATCTTAACATTGATTTTCCAGCGGCACGGCCATAGCGGAGTTGTGCTGCCGGATCCATTGATGCGCTCTGCTTCCAATTCCAGATATTCGCAGCAGGACTCGCAATTGAGTTTCGACACGGTTTTGGAACACAGCACCTCGCCCTTCTGACCTTTCAGAGTGATGACTATGTTCGTATTCAGAGGAGCATCTGCGGCATCGATGCAGATTTTGCCCAACGACTGCGACAGGTCGAAGGGAGTGCCCGGCGCAGGCGAATTGATCGTAACATCCACCTGACCTGTCGGTTCGGTGATGGAGACACTATAAATATTGTCGTCGAAGCAGCTTTGCTCGTTGGAACTATTAAATTTTACATTCCAGCAGCAGCGATCCGTGGGCGAAATTGGAGCTTCGGATTCGAGAATAAGTCCATCGCAGCAATCGCATTCGAGATTGTAGTATTTCTCGCAGATAGGTTCTCCATTGGCATCGAGAAGTTCAATCTTGATTCGTTCTTTTCCATCGAGCGAGGTGCCAAAACCATTGAAGCACATTGTACCCATAGTATAGGTTGCTCCCGCCGGTATGGGGTTGTGGAACTTGACTGAATGTGTTGGACCTCCATAGGAAGCAATTGGAAATGCCGCAGGATCGAATGTGAGCTCAACATTGCCAGACCCGATTCTGGTAATACGATAGCCCATGATCGAGCACTCGGGAGTGGGCTTTTTCTTCAGTGTAAAGCTGTACTCAAAGCAGCAGCCGGTAATGCTATTATCCTTTCCTCCGGCTATATTGGCAACCTTGAAAAACTTGAAGTCTATGGGGCAGTTCTGGCAGGCCTGTTCACAGCTCAGATCGACAAGTTGCTTGGTGCAGAATAGACTGCCATCCGCACGACGGAACTCAAACGTAAGGCTTTTGGGAGTACTTGAATTGGAAGTGTTCAGACACACCGTACCCATCACAATGGTTGGCTGTAGCGGATGTGTGTAGGGGACTCCGCCAGCGTAGTTGAAATTATTGCCAGATGTTGTCCAGGCTCCATCTGGCGTAAGGGACACGGTTTCTCCGGAGGGAGATACCACCCGTACACTGGTGATTGGATTGCTGGTAATATTGCAGGCGGGTTGGTATTTTATCCATTCTGGAAGAACATAGTTTACTTCCCAGCAGCAGGGATTTGTATTGTTTCTTACATGTGCGTACACGTCGATAGCGTCGCACACATTGCACTCGGAGTTGGAGTTGGCTGCTACAACCGAGACCTCGTCGATATAATAGTACAGATAGCCGTCCGGGAAAGATGGTGCGGAAGGAAAATCTGTGCAGGAACCTGTGCCCGATACTATCTGGCATGGCACCAAGTTCTCTGCAAAGCAGCCGATTACAATATGTTTTTCACCACCGCTGGCTACATACGTTCCCTGCACTAACTGCCAATTAGTCATGTCGTCTAGGCATGTGGAAGCCTGAATGTCGGGTGTGAGTTCTGCAGTACTATTCAGCATTCGGAAGTATCCGCCTACAGAAGGATTGCGGTTGCTGTATTCTGCTCCTGTAAGAAGCACCGCCCCGATTTGAGCTGTTGCTCTTTTGCTTACTTCTGCGAGGCTGGCATAGAAGGATATATTGTAAGTTCTGCCAGCTACCAATCCTCCGTTGGGAAGGGCATCGGGATCCGAATTGAGCTCAATGGCTATATATTCTCTGGGCTGATCAGAAGTCGGCGTCAACTGCATTCTGATACCTGCATAGCCGCTATAGCTGATATTATCCAATGGATTGGGGTCGAATGGGTTCTGCGATCCCATTATATTCAGGGGAACATGCGGGCACCAGTTGTTGAGCTGGCTCGTGGCTGTACCGCAGGCCACAGAGGGATTGATATAGTAGAAATCACTGGTGCCGCCCGTAGGAGCTGTCCAGCCAGCCGCCCGATCTATCTGGTACTCGTCATCAGGAGGTACGCCCGGCGTGGTCAGAATTTCAAAACTGGGATTGGGGACAAGATTCTGAGCTGATAAGCACAGTGGCGCGATATAGAAAAGAAAGAGAGCCGCAAAAAACCGCCATGTGATGGTGCGGTGTATGCGGGCAACGCGATGAGTGTGCGGTATTCTATCGGAATTTCTAAAGTTCATTGTAAACCTCCGTGATTAAGTACATACTGGAATGGAAAATAAATACTGTTCTCAAGCTCCTGCCTGTCGGCGCGAGTGCAAGGGGTGCCGGTATTGATGGCAGTTCTACAGCCGTGGACTATGTCATGAAACCTCCGTTACTATTGGCGCCTACCGCTGTACAGTAATAGCTGTGTGGCCCGGTATAGTGAATTATATAGTAGCTCAACTCTTCTGCCGTACTCACTATCGCCATAGCTGGCAGCAAGGCAAAACGCCTTGTGGCTGATTATTATCAGTATTGACTATTGGTAAATTATACCAGGATTACTGTGCTTTTTTGTAGGGCAAACACTGAATTTGGCAGGCTATGAGGAGAGTGAAAATGCGATGAGCGCGGTTTCTCTTCTCGTTTTTGGGGGCTTCTGCGGCGTGTTCTGGGGAAAAAAGAAAAAAACTGTGATGAAGTGCCGTGCAGCGCGAAGTCTGTGTCGGTGTTTCTCTTACACAGTGGTAGCTATCAGAATACAGAAAGATTGGGAGATGTAGAGCCGGAAGAATGCGCGAGGGGGTGTGGCGCAGAGCGCGTGAACTTCACGCTCCGCAATTGCGACCGGTGACAGCGGCGAGCCGGGCGCCGCGAAGACGCCCGTGCCCATCATAGCATTTAGAATTTTTCTGCGAGGTAATACGGCAGCATGGCGCGCCAAGTAGGCCAGTCGTGGCTCATGTCGTAACCCCACAGGTCGACCGTGTGCGGTATGCCCTTGTCCTGTAATACTGATGAGATGCGGAGCGAAGCCGCCGGGCTTTCGTAGGAGCCCTGTCCGCTCAGAAAGTGGATGTGCTGCTTCGAGCGCAGATGCTCCAGCGTCTGGCCGTCGTCGAGGTTGGGCAAGTAGTCCATCGGCGAGTTGAAATAGCAGTCTTCGTCGTAGTAGCCCTTGGAGTAGCTTTTCAGGTCGTACACACCGCTCATGGCAATGGTGCCATCGACGAGGTCTGGGCGGCGAAACAGCGTGTTGGCCGCGTGGAGTGCGCCGAGCGAAGCGCCAGTAGTAATAACTGGTAGCTTGCCGCCGGAATGCGTGTAGATGAAGGGAATTACTTCCTCGGCGATGTAGCGGTTGTACTGCTGGTGGCGTATTGCCTTGTCGCGCGGGTTCATCGAGCTATTGAGCCAGCTTTCGCTGTTGATGCTATTGATAGAAAACGCTTTCACTTTGCCCTGCTCTATCATAGGCTTGATGCTGTCGATAAGCTGGAAACGCTCGTATTCTAAATAGTCCGCTGCGGCTGTAGGAAACATGAGCAGCGCAAAACCATAATGGCCGTACACGACGATTTCCATTGTCTTATTGAGGTTCGGACTCCACCAGGAATGAATTTCTCTGTTCATAGAAGTGTTCTGTAGAAATGGGAAAACCGCACGTGCTGCGCGGGGCACAAGTAAGAACGAAAAAGTACGATACAGGCTGTTACTATGCAAAGAGAAAGTGCGACTAAAGCCAGACAAGCCAAAGATGGGAGCCAGAATAATGAGCGAGAGTTGTGCGCTTCTGTCTCCGGCCTTCCTTTCTGCCTCTGCACCGCGCGGCACGCCCGTTGCGTGGTTGCCCGTCCTTCGCCGCGCTTAGGGCTTTCGCTTTCGGGGTTATATCAGCCCTCTTGCCTTGATCTCTAAATATTTGTTGATCGAGTTCACCGTTAGTTTTTGGGGCGTCGTAAGAATGGCGTGAATACCGTGCTTTTCTAATTCTTTTACAATCAGGCGCTTTTCGTAGGCAAACTTTTCAGCAATAGTTTTGATCGTAATATCTTCGGTGGAAGATGCTGGCCGTTCGAGCAATTGGCGCAGTTCTGTGTTTTCGAAAAACACAACTACGAGCAGGTGGCGCCGGGCTATAGCGCGCAGATAGGGAAGCTGGCGTTCGAGCGCTGATAGAGTCTCGAAATTCGTGTAGAGCAGCAGCATGCTTCGCTGCGTAATCTTGCGCACAATCGTAGCGTGCAGCAGCGCGTAGTTCGATTCTAAAAAACGCGTTTGCTGGTTGTAGAGCACTTCCATAATTCGGCTGATCTGCGAAGCCTTGCGCTCTGCCGGTAGCAGCGCTCCCATCTTTTCGGTAAAGGTAATCAGCCCCGCTTTGTCCTGCTTGCGTATCGCGATATTAGAAACGACAAGGCTGGCGTTCACTGCGTAGTCGAGCAGAGTCATGCCCTCGAACGGCATTTTCATCACCCGCCCCATGTCGATAATACTGTACACCTGCTGCGAGCGTTCGTCCTGATACTGGTTTACCATCAGATCGCTGGTGCGCGCCGTTGCTTTCCAGTTGATGGTACGCACGTCGTCGCCCGGCACGTAGTCTCGTATCTGGTCGAATTCCATCGTGTGCCCGAGGCGCCGTATTTTTTTAATACCAAATTCCGTAAGCCGGTTGGACACTGCGTACAGCTCGTAGGCGCGCATTTGCAGAAACGACGGGTACACAGGCAACATGCGGTTCTGCTCAAATCTGTAACGGCGAGATACCAGGCCAACTGGACTGGACACAAACACATTAAGTGCGCCAAAGTGGTACTCGCCGCGCTCTACAGGCCGCAGGTTGTAGCGGAATGCCCGCGTAGCTCCCGATGGTACGGGCAGGTCCACATGGAAATCGCGTATTTGAAACTGGAATGGCAGCTCGTCGATCACGCTGATGTGTGCCGTAAAAAAATAACGATTTTCTACGTACACATCTATCGGATTTTGGTCGCCGTTAGAGAGTTTGTCCGTTGCTTCTCGCCGTGCAAAGACGCCGTTGTGCAGGCGGTACACGAGGAGTATATCTGCGAGCAGAACAAAGACAGTACCTGCGAGCAGTGCCTGCGCCAGAGGAAAGAGCACTGGGTAGAGATAGCTCACAGCAAACAGGAGCGCGATGGCGCCAAGTGCCAGAAACAGGCGTGTATTGAGGTAAAGGCTCTTCAGCAGTTTCACAGAAGTTTGGGATGCTGGTATGAAAATGCCATTGGCTATTGCAGCCTACAGCGTGAGTCGCGAACACACTACCGGGGAACTTCAATACCATCGATAATGGTCTGAATAATGTCGTCCGGGCGTGCTCCTTCCATTTCTTTATCGGGTGTGAGCAGGATGCGATGGCGCAACACTGGCTTGGCAATGTCCTTGATGTCTTCAGGCGTTACAAAGTCGCGTCCGCGCATAGCGGCAAATGCTTTTGCTCCCATCAGAATGGCAATCGAAGCACGGGGCGATGCGCCGAGGTACAAGGAGCTATGGCCGCGTGTTTTATGAACAATGTGCGCGATGTACTGCATCAAGTTGTTGTCCACGTGCAGGTGCTCCACTTGGCGGCGGTAGTTCGCAATATCGTCGGCAGTCAGGACTGCAACAATATCGTCGACGCGCCGAAGATGTTTCTTTTCGTGATGCCCGGCAATAATTCTCACTTCTTCTTCCTGCGTCGGATAGCGCACTTCTATTTTGAACAAGAATCGGTCGAGTTGGGCTTCTGGCAGGCGGTATGTTCCTTCCTGCTCTATGGGGTTTTGCGTAGCAATAACAAGGAAAGGCGGAGCCATCGGGTAGGTTGTACCGTCGACGGTGATCTGCCGTTCTTCCATTACTTCAAACAGCGCCGACTGTGTTTTGGCAGGGGCGCGGTTGATTTCGTCGATGAGCACGATATTGGCAAACACCGGCCCCTGGCGGAATTCAAAGTCCGTCGTTTTTGGATTGAAGATTGATGTGCCGATAACGTCGGAGGGCATGAGGTCGGGCGTGAACTGAAGGCGGGAAAAATCCACCGACATCGTGCGTGCTACAAGCCTTGCGGTCAGTGTTTTTGCCACGCCCGGCACGCCTTCTATCAGCACATGACCATCGGCCAGAACAGCGGCGATAAGCAAGTCGACCATGTGCTGTTGGCCAATAATGACTTTGCCTATCTCATTGCGGATGCTTTCCACGGCGCGGTTAAGCCCCGAAAGATCCGACCGTGTAGAGAACAATTGTTGCTCGTGTTGCGATTGAGATTCCATTGTTAACAACAAAATTGAGTGCTCAAATCATTAGCGCGTTTCGGCTTCGCAGGTTGTACCTGCCAGAGAGCTATCGGGCGCTTTTTTTGTAAAAATTTTCTATGTGTTCGTGTAGCATCAGAAGCTCCCGGTCGCTGATTGCAGTTTTGCTCTGCACTAAGCGGATTATGTCGATTGTCCTGCGAATTTCCTGTTCCGGTATGCCCGATTTTCCCGCCGCCAATTCCACAAACTGATTGTCGAGGCGAAATGTCGGTACATTCAGGCGCGTGCGCAAGTAGTCGAGGAAGTACGTGATTTTTTTATCGGCGATATTGCGGAGATCGCCGTGCTGGAAGTACAGCTTTCCGACAGTTGTTACGAAGTCCAACGTAGCATTCGCCGGTGGTTGTACGATTGGGATGATACGCTGCCGCCGCCGTGCTTCAAAGAGCATAAAGAGCACAACGACGACTATGCCGAGGCGCCACGCCCATTGCAGCGACCGGTTGGAGAATATATAGCGCAGCAACGATTGGTTCTCTTGTTTTCCTTCCTTGTAGTGTTCGTCCCACAGCGTTTTGCGGACGGGAAGATAGGACAGAGCGCCCGACACATAGCGGCTGTCGTCGTGTACAATGGCGTAGTTGGTAAAGGCTTTGGGCACACTGTGCAGGTAAAACTCCCCATCGCCATACGGGATTTTAATGAAATTCACCTTGTCGTTCTGGTCCATGCCGAGTACGATGGTTGTCGCTGTGTCGAACGATGAGAAGAAGCTCCGCATGTGCATGTTATTGAGCTGCATGATATTCTCCCTACCGCTGAGCGCTGGTGTTATCATGCGTATTGCGAGTATAGAATCTTGGATAGAGAATTGGTAATCCATCTCGAAGCCGAGCGAATCGGAAAGCGGGGACGCAATATTTTCGGCGGAGATAAAAGCGCGACCACCATCGGATACATACTCTAATAGCGCATGCACATCGGACGAATCAAGAGCAAATCTTTGGTTGACAAATACATAGTTGCTGCCATTGTAGGCCGCCGCGTTCTGCATCGTTTCGTAGATTGTAACATCAATAGGCACCACAGGCTGGCCGGGAAAAATATCGGGCAGCAGCTTGTACATGATATAGGTGCCAAAGGGAATTTTGTCTTCCCTTGCGTAGGTCGGTGTCCAGTCGATAGGCTTGGGGCGGACGAGTTCCACAACAACGTACAGTACCAAAGCCAGCACAAGCGGAGTAAAATAGAGGATGTTTTTTTTCATACGTGCCGTGTAGTGCTGGTGCTGAAATTGCGGAAAAGCTCGTGTGAGCGGTCGAACAACGACCGATCCACAGGAAAATCGCCATACCAGATATATTCAAATAGTAGTGTTAGCTGTCCGAAGCTTTTGCGTAGTTCGCCAGAGGGCAGTTCTGCCAAGTATTCGCGGTTTGTTTTGTCGATGGACCACTGAATGTAGTGGCTATCGGAAAGCTCTTTGAGCGAGCGCAGGTACAGAAGCCGCAGCGCTTTGCGGTATTGCTGCTGCTGCGCTGCTTCGTCGATCAGCTTGTTGAAATCAAGTTCATGTATATTTTCTTCGAGCATCTCTGTTTCTACAACGCGCTTGCCAGCTCTACCGAACAAGCCGCCGAACGACGTGCCTGTGAGCCTGAATATCGCATACACGAGCACAGCTCCAACGAACACGTAGAAAAAGATTTCCCAGAAGCGCGATAGCAATGAATTTTCCTTCGGCAACAGCGACCTTATCAGCCAGCCGAGCCAGCCAAGGAACTGTTCCCACAGCGTAGGATTGATAGAAACAGTGCGGTCGTAGGCAAAATCGGGGTCATTACGGAACTTCTGAAGAGCATCTTCGGCACTGCGAGGTCCAATGGCCGAGCTGTCGTACTGCACAACCTGCGGCGCTGTATGCACAGTATCGGCTGCCGCCTGTTCGGCCTGCTTCGATGTAGAATTGCCAGAAGCGTACACTGCCGTACTGAGCTGGGCACACAGCGGCATGAACACGAGAAAGAGAGTGAAAATAATAAGCCGTCGGAGCATCGGTTTACGCAGCTCCTTCCGGTGAGCCCGGCTGCTCCAAGTCTTGCACACGCCCACGCAAGCCAACAGCCTCTTTGCGTTCTACAAGATTGTAGTATTGCAGGGCAACTGCCACATTGAACAGGGACGATGAGATAAACTGAGAGGCGATAAATGTTAGTGCTGTAAATACTACTAATAAGATGCTGATGAGGGGGCCGGCTGATTCATCTGCCACTGCTGCTCGTATGCCTATCAGGATAAACTGTGGAATAGCCATACCATAGGAAATAGCTATTGTGATAATATACATCAGGAATAGAATGCCAAATGTCTGCCACCAGTATCCGCGTATCAGTTTAAAGCATCTTCCAATTGCCTCGAACAGGCCGATAGGCTCCTGCATACGCATAAAGAAGATAGGGGACAAACTCACTGATGCATAGATACTGAAGGGAATGATAACAAATGCTATTAACAATATAAATAGAATGGACGGGCGGTCGCCGCTCATCAGTACTCCTATTACTATCAAGATTCCAAAGGCTGTTGCGCTCATCAGCCATAGCGCAAGTCCTGTGCCTATGACACGCAATAGCGATTGCCGGGTGCGGCGCCAGACTTCGCCGAGTGTGGGCGCAATACCTCGCGAGTCGGTGTAGAGAATAATAAATGAATTAGAAGCGGTCCATGCCAGTAGCGCTGCTATCATTGCAAGAATAAAAACTATCCCAAACTGGACATAGAGTAATAAGATGCTGTTTATATCGTTGGCATCGAATTGTGGCATATGACCCATCATATTTATCAACGAGCTGTATGCCAGGCCGTAGATGACACCCGTTACTAACAAGACCGGGCCTGCAATCACAATCAAGCTCTTGAAGAACGGCTTGAATACTATGCGCAGAAAAGTAAAGGTTGCGCTCAGTATCTGGTCGAACGAGCGCACCTGTCGGACTTCAAAAATGCGGTTTTCCATCGCAGAACCTTTCGGGATGAATATGATGGAGATGAGCAGTACATTATCGTAAGATACACGAATATCATTTTTCTGCCAAGTGCTTCTACTGGGGCATTTCTGGCATATTGCTGTCGAGCTTGTCTATACGCTCGTGCAGGCCCGGCGCTTCTTTTCTCTCTACGAGATTGTAATACTGTACAGCTATGACGATGTTGAACAGGGTAAAAGCCACCAAAAAGACAAAAAGCGACAGTGCAGCCCATGCGATGCCAAGAACAATAGAGAGCGCTCCGGAATTGCTGTTGGGCGTAAATGAATCCTGTATAGCTATTGCCAAATAGGGCAGAATCGCAGTTGCATAGGTTATGATCACCAGCATGATATATGTAAGAAAAAGGACGCCAAATGTTTGCCACCAGTATCCTCTTACCAGATCGAAGCTCCTGCCAATAGAGTCGAGCAGGCCGACAGGTTCCTGCATTCGTATGATGAAGATGAAGGTGAAATGCACGACAAAGTAGGCGAGAAAAGCCAGCAGCGCAAAGCCAAACAGCAGTGCAAAAACAAGGCTGTTTAGAAGAAATCCAAAGCCGATACCAGCTATTGCCAACAGCGAAAACTGTAGCAGCCAAGAAATCACTATGAGAGCGACTACCGTACCTAACATGCGTGGCAGCGATTTCAATGTTTTGTGCCATACTTCCCCAAGAGAGGGTGCTACGCCGCCTGCACGCACGTATAGGACGACAAAGGCATAGGGTGTGGTAATCAGAAAGAGGGCAGCTACAAAACTGATGAGCAGAATGATAGCCGGTGCGATGAATGAGAGGCCGATATCGGAAAAAATATTGCCGGACATCCAGAATACACCTGCTGAGAGCCCGATAGCAAGCATCCACGGGCCTGCAATAATGAGCAGGCTTTTCAAAAGAGATTTGAATTCGCTTCGCAAGAGCAAGAAGGCGGTGCTCAATACCTGATCGAGCGAACGCACCTTACGTAGTTCAATAACGCGATTTACCATACTGTGTTGATAGGAAAATAATATGTGTAACTCCTGCGGGAGCGCTACTCTATTGGCTGGAAGCCTGTTGTCTTGTCTGTTTCGGCGCTGTCGTTTGCCGGGCGCTCAAGCGCAGAAACCCTTTCGTGCAAGCCGGGCGCTTCTTTTTGCTCGACTAATGAATAGTACTGTATTGCTATGGCTGTATTGAAGACTATTGTTATGAGGGCGCTGGCAATATTGCTGATGATGCTGCCAACAGTGTTGTAGAGTGATAGCAGTGTGGAATTATCAGTAATGGCATCTGTCATCACTTCGAGCAGTATACTAGGAAGACTACTCGCTACATAAAATACAAGCAACACAACAAACATCGTGAGGATAATACCAAAGGTTTGCCACCAGCGTTCCTTGATAAGAACAAAGCACCTGTCAAAGGCCGAGAATACACCACGCTCTTCTTGGATGATAACAATGGAAAGCGTAGCAAGTGCCACACCGACATAGATGCCGGGGATGATGACGAGCATCAGGCCAATACCAACAGCAATCATCGACACGATATTGGCGCCGATCACTCGCCAGAATGCCCATCGCACACCAGACCAAATTTCCTCTCTTGGTGGAGTGCCCGATGGCAGGCTAGCGCAAAGCACAATGTACACATAGGTAATGATCTGCGTAAGCAAGTCCGGGAGTGTTTCTATCAGTGTAAGTATAGTACGAATTGCTTGCGATGCTGCTCCTATGCTGACGTTAAATGCCTCTACTCCCCCGAGAAGGGCAGCCAGAAGCAGCAATGGTCCAACGGCGAAGAGCACCAGCTTTCCGAGATAGCGGAAGTGCAGTCGCAGAAATACAAATGTATCGGAGAATACCTCGTCAAACGAGCGAATGCGCCGAAAGCTGAAGGGCGTTGTCTGCTGCATGAATGTCTTTCCTGTGAAGTCGGAGGGGGTAGATGATGAAATACCAGATGATAAACGATAGCGAGCCGATGATAATGACGAGGTTGAGCGCTAATGGCATGCTGCTGTACCGTGTCACAAAGCTCTCTAAAAAGCCCGCCGCAATAAATATGGGTATAAGGCCAATAACGATTTTCAGACCCTTCTTTGCTCCGACCATAAACGACTGCACACGCGTGTACGTGCCAGGGAAAATGACGCTTTTGCCCATAAGTAAACCTGCTCCGCCAGCGATAATAATAGCAGATATTTCTAATGTGCCGTGTATCCACACGCCCAGTAGAGCGGCGGTGCCAAAGCCATGCTTGTAGAATAAGTGCATAAATGCCCCCAGCATGACGCCATTTTGCAACAGTATATAGATGGTGCCAAAGGGCGGCAGCAATATGCCGTAGGCGAATGTACGGAAGGAAACAAAGATGTTGTTGATGGTAATATAGCCGAACATCTCGTGGCCGGGCATTTTCTTGTATACGCCCATAGGGTCGTTGTTCTCCATGTTCTCCAATGACATGTTCACGTAGCTGTCGCCGAGAATAAGGCGTACATACGTAGTGTCGTGAACCGACGATACCCAGCCGATCAGGAAGAACACTGCGGTCAGCAAAAAAGCATACAGCAAGTCGCGTCGTGCTTCATAGGCAACTCGTGGTAGCTCTTCTGTCCAAAAGGTAATAACCCTGCTGCGCTCTTCTCTTTTGTTGCGGTAGATTGCCTGATGGACTCGGGCTGTGAGCGTGTTGAGATACTGGGTTGTTGTGCTTTTGGCGTAAAATGTGCGGGCATAAGCGAGGTCGTCCGTAAGCTCGACGAACAGCGAAGCCAACGTGTCGGGGTCTGTCTTGCTCTGGCCTGCAATCAGTTCCTCGAATTGTTTCCACTTCTCGCGATTTTTTTTGTGAAATGCTACTTCCTGCATAGGGCGATGGCGTAAGTACATAAAAGCGCTGTAGGGTATCCAGCCCGGCAGTACCGGGTGGCTGTAGGTCGGCGGTGAATTTACGAAAGAAAAAGGAAATCCCACAGCTTCTATAATTTTACTTTTTTGGGCCATGTGATAAGCTGCCTGCTTATTCTGCTGTGGAATAAGTTATAGCACAGTTGCAAAGCTCAAACCCTGAGCGAGCCACGGAACGCTCTGGCGCTGTAGTAAGATTGTGCGCCGTTGTGATACATAAAGACAGTGTTGTAGCGGCGATCACAAAAGAGAGCCCCACCGAGTTCCCTGATATCAGGAGGCGTTTTCACCCAGCTCGAAGTCTTCGTATCGAAATTGCCAAGTTCCTGCAAGGCTCGGTATTCTTCTTCTGTTAAAAGTTCAATGCCCATAGCTGCTGCCATATCAATAGCATTGTTTTCTGGTTTATGCTCTTTTCTCGATTCAACTCCTTCACGGTCGTAGCAAACGCTTCTGCGGTCTTTAGGACTTTCCGCTGAGCAATCATAAAAAATGTATTCGCCAGTCTTTTTATCATGCCCAACAACGTCCGGCTCACCGCCAGTTCTTTCCATTTCATTGAGCGACCACAGTTTCTCGGGATTGGCTTCCAGCTTTGCTTGTACGCTATCCCAGTGCATGCCCTTATGCCGGGGCATGTTTTTCTCAAACCGGGCTTGTAATGTGTCGAGTAATTCTTCCCGTTGTTCTGGCGGCAGTTCCTTTGTATTGCTATTCATGTTGCCCATATGTTCATATCCTTTCTGTTGATAGGTAGTGTACACTGATATTGTGCACCAGCTTTTCTATTGTTGGAACAAAATTATCTATTGATTGGAGTTGGTTAACGTTCTTCGGCTGCCCTCGCGTTTGGTCTCTGCACCGCGCAGCACACCCGCCGCGTGGTCGGTCGGACTTCTTCGCAGCGGCTCTTGCGACCGGTGACAGCGACAAGAAGTGCGCCGCAGCGATGCCCGTGCCACAATATCTGTACAGTAAAAGACAATGTTAGACAACTTTATTAACTGAAATGAGTTTTCTATTTGCAGGTCTGAAGTACCACGATGCCACAGTCAGGACTATAAGCAGCGCTGGACCGAATAGCTCTTTTGCAGGATCGCCTAATACAATGTGCGAGATTACCGCTCCCGACATGGCCAGAAAAAAGCCCGCATACGCCCATTCCTTTACTACTGGAAATGTAGGAATAAGTACCGTTATAACTCCCAGCATTTTCCAAACACCCAGTATTGTTAGGAAATAGAGGGGATAGCCTAAATGCGCCATCATATCTACTTCTTCTTTCATTCTCAATAGTTGTACAAGTCCACTGGATATCATTCCTAATGAAAGCCAGAGCGTAGCAATCCAATAGATAATCTTATTTCGCTTTATCATGTGATAGTTCGCTTACGATGTTTTGCAATCGGTTATGTGCCATATTTATGCCCTGAGCAAAAGGCAATTGTAGTATTTGATCTCTGATCGCTACTGATCTGTACACGATGTGCATAGTGAGTTTGCTGGTGTTGTCGGTGAGTTCTTCAAACTCTAGGAACTCAAGCTGCACGCCAAAAGGCGTACCCTCCATTTCAAATGTTCGTGTGATCTTCTGGCTCGGAATAAACTCGTGGATTACGCCATTGGCTTGAAACACCACATGCCCCTGAGCATTCTTTGTCTCAAATTGCCAGCTCCCGTGTTTCTTGTTTTCAAGTTTTAGCACTTTGGTTCCCATCCATTGTTCAACAATGTCGGGCTCCACATATGCTTTGAAAAGGAGCTCCAATGGCAGATCGAACTCTCTGGTAATTACGAGTTCCTGTTTGCCGTCTACGGCACTGATTTTTGTTTTTCGTTCCACAGTATTCTACTCCTTTGATTTGTGTTTTTTCATGATGGTCTCCAATGTATTAAATCTATCATCCCACATTTTTCGGAATGGTTCAATAAAGTCCGCTATTTCTTTTATCTTTTTAGGATTTAGGTGATAATAGATTTCTCTGCCGTTTTGCTCCTGCTCAAGCAGCTCGCACTCGGTGAGTATTTGTAAGTGTTTTGAAACTGTTGGCCTTGCTGTGTCAAAGTTGGAAGCTATTGCACCTGCTGTCATCGATTGCGAAGCAACCAACAAAAGTATCGCCCTTCTTGTCGGGTCGGCTATGGCTTGAAATACGTCTCGTCTTAAGTTCATTGTGTAGTCATTTAGCTACGGAATATAGTTGGCTGCAAATATATGTGTAGTTATTTGGCTACGCAATTCTTTTTTGATTTTTCTGACGAATATATGAACATAGATGAGCTGCGAGTTGGAAGGATTACTTGTGCTGCGTGGTGCGGAGCGCAAGTACACGAGTGGAGGCGGTAGTGTACACAACTCCATCATGAGGGAACCTCACTCTGATCATTTCTCTTTGATGTGGTGTCGCACAATGATTTTTTTTCAGTAAAAGTGTTTATCGCTATATTTCTCTCTTTTATGTAAAATCGAGTTCAATAAAACATCAAGCAATCATGACACAAACTGAGCTTATACTTTTGAATTTTGAAGAGATACGAAGGCGAAGTACAGCACTGTGGGCAGGGCTTTCGGAGGAGTATTACCATTGGAAACCGGACCCCGACGCAATGAGTGCATTAGAACTGATTCGTCACGTCCTCGGCGCCGACCACGGGTGGAACATTATCATCAACAACGGTGATATGTCGTCGTATCAATCGCCGTGGCAAGGCCGTCCCTACACAAACCTGGCCGACGAACTGGAATTTGCGGAACCGCACAGGCAGCGTTTTCTCGCCACTGTAAAGAGCTTTTCAGCAGCCGATCTCGCAACCGTCGATGTCACCCATCCCGGCAATGGTCGCAAAAGAAAGCTCGGCGACTACTTGATGAGAATCGGCTACCACGAGGCCGTACACGCCGGACAATTTTTATCCTACCTCAGAGCGATGGGCGTTCCGCGTCCGCTTATCTGGGATTGATATAGGTTCGCGATAGTCAACGCTGCAATGTGCGCTACGGGTACATTGCAGCGTTGACTCTTCCATATCACTGCATCAGGTTATAGTATTCAATCCACCGTTCGATCTAACGTTCTTTCTCTTGCTGAACTGTCTGGAATTTCCGGATAGTTGACTTCCTACGCTACAGTTCTCCTTCCCGAAAGACATTCGCAATATGTTCGGAGATTGTTTCTTTACTCTTGCCAAATAATTCACTCATCTGGAGTTGGGAAAGCCACAAGAGAGGCACTGTGCAAACGCCAGAGCATCGCAAAATGAGCCCAGAAATATGCGCTCCATCCGACGCAGATCACATCATGGAAGTAGGAGTTTATCGAGAAATCAGCCAGTGTAGTCCAGCGGGAAGGCACAATGTCAGAGTCCGAGGGAGTCATGCAGTGTTGTATGCGAAGATCGATGCGATCAGACTGCCGCAATTAACTGGCGATTTATTATATTCGACTCGGTTGGGGGCGATATCTCTTCTTCATTTTGCAAGTTGTTATGCCTGCCACGCATCGGCAGCCTTTATTATATACAACCAAGCCCTGCGAAGAACTAATTGTTAGCGGTCATTGCAAGGCGGCCAAAAACAACGACAAAACAAAATTTAAGAACCAAGGCACTATGTACAACTTCTCATACTTTAAAGAAAAAGACAAACAGACAATAGTGGATTTCATTGAAGAGAATCCCTTTGCTTTCATGACGGGAAGCTTTCAATCGGGAGCACAGGTTGCTACACAAATTCCAATAGTACTTGAAGAAAAAAATGGAGAACTGTTCTTACAGGGACACATTATGCGAAACACAGATCATCACAAAGCATTTATTGAAAATCCAAACGCACTCATTGTATTCACAGGGCCAAGTTGTTATGTAAGCGCTTCCTGGTACAGCAATCCTCAAATTGGTTCTACCTGGAACTACATGAGCGTGCATATAGGCGGGCAGGTGAATTTCATGTCAAATGACGAGTTAATAAAGTTCATGAGAAAACTCACTTTGAAATTTGAAAAGGGGAACACAGAATCACCTGCTTTTTATGACAATCTCCCGGATCAATTTTTGAGCAAAATGATGCCAGCAATTGTGGGGTTCGAGATGAAGGCCGACAAAATAGAAAACGTATTTAAACTCAGCCAAAACAGAGACGAAAAAAGTTATCTCAACATCATTTCAAAACTTGAAGAAATAGGCGGAAGTAGTGCCTTCATAGCATCTGAAATGATAAAAAGAAAAACAGAGCTTTTTCCAGAAGGCGTCGAATGGGATGGTTCAAAGTTTGATTCATAATTGATAGTACGCAAAAGCAGACTTGATACCGAATTATTGTTTGAGAGCGTGGAAATCATCCAAAGCAAAACAGGGGCCTTTAGATGTAATAATCAAGACTTCGCCAAACAGTCAAGACCTGCTCTATAGGATAGCTGATTGCAAATAGGTTGGCCCATTCCGTAAGCTCTTGATATACAAAGAGTTAGAGACTGCCCTCAAAACGATTTCGCAATTGTTCCGCAAAACGTTCCGCATGTAGCTGAACCAACATCCCTGCTACTCTCTATTGAAGATTCAGGTTAATGATTGATGTTGACAGTTCTGGGTGTCAGTGCTCATAAACAAGATTCCACAATCAATTGAGGTACTTTAGAAAGTTGTGG
>DLHF01000019.1 GCA_002483085.1 Ignavibacteria bacterium UBA7675 | reverse complement strand
GGTAGAGGATGCGACCATCGAGTTAACGATTCGTTATCTGCTTTCAGCGCTCGACCTCACCAGTGTTGATGGTGGGGCAATCATCGACAGCTACAACGACGGCGACGACAGAGTGCTCCGCATACGAATGGAGCATGTGAATGTACCATTGGAGCAGGTTGTGACCATTGCGACATTGCGCGGCGATTACCTGATCGGAGGCCCTGACAGCACCTATGTGAAGGTATCGGACTTTAGCTGGAGCCTGCCGAAAGAGATCAAGGGTGCTCGCTATGAGGACGGCCAAGTAAAACTGAAAAACGGCTCGGAAATTACAAAAGTATCACAGATCGAAGTCAGAGGTTATCCCAATCCCGTATCGGACGAACTAAATGTTCGCTCGAAGGCGGGTGAGAGCGGCGAGTACACGCTGGAGCTTATGGATATGACTGGCCGGTCGGTGTACCTACGGCGCTGGCAGCATATTACTACAGGAACCGGTGAGAAGTGGTACGATCATGTCATTAATGTTCGAGAATATGCGGCGGGTGCCTACTGGCTGCGCCTGCGTTCACCATCGGAAGAAGCCTCGACGCGTATAGTTATTATTAGGTAAGTGGAGTTATTGGCAGACAAATAGCTGATGGGAAAGCCGCTCCTGACGGAGCGGCTGAGATGTGCGGAGAAGAAACATAGTATTGTTAGACAGCAAACAACCAATACAGAACTGTTCTATTAGGGTACTTCGCCTATAGGGAGTAATGAAAAAAGCATAATACAAGAGCAGAAGAGCAAAGAGTTATGCTCTTCCAGTTGGCTAAAGAATGTATGGCATGTATCTTGCAGAGTTAATAGAACCGGATTGCCGTAGTGCCTCGGCTATTTAGGTGTGTTGCGAAGTTTATTCCCTTTTACAGAGAGCTTTCTCATGAGATTGTTTTTGTACTCGCTGCTAACAGTTTTTGCCAGTGGAGCTATACCACTGTGCGCTCAGATGCTTCCAGGTGGAGAAGAAACGCCGCCAATGGCTATTGGCGTATTTGGCAATTATCACATTACGAATCACACGCTGAATGGGGCGCAGATACAGGGGGTTGCCAATTGCTGCCCAGATTTTGAGACCCTCGATGGTTCGTCGATTGCCTTTGGTGCGCTTGTGGAGTTTCCGCTCTCCAATGCACTAAGGCTGAGCTTGCGCGGTGGTTATCAGAACCTGAAGGCCACATTTACCGCAACGAAACAATATGGAAAGGGTGAGCTCAACAACAACGTAGTGGAAGTAACTGCCGAAAAAACAGTAGAAGCAAATGTGCCTATGGTAACTATAGAGCCGGATATCGCCTATCGGTTGATCGGTGGGCTGGATGTTCATGCAGGAGTGAAGGCAGGGTTGTCGATGTCGCCGTCGTATCACTACGAGGAGCGCGTTATCTCCGACAACTTTACCTTTGGCGGCTCTAAAACACGCAATGGAGTCGATGGCGACTTCGAGAATATCTCCTCGATGTTGTTTACTGCTGTTGTGGGTGTTTCCTACGATTTACCATTTGGCAAAAATATTATAGCTCCTGAAATCCGCTATGCACTGCCGCTCAATAAGTTGTCGTCGGATGCAGACTGGAAAGTTGCGACGCTGCACCTCGGCGCGGCGTTCAAAATACCCCTTCGTCCTGCACCTGTCATGCAGATTCGGAGCGACACGCTGTATCTGCGCGATACAACTACTGTAAGTGTAAAAGGAATTGCAGCCAGCCGCGTGCGATTAGACGGTACCGATACACGGCGCGACACTGCGCGCGAAGCTACGTCGGAACTCCGCCGTATCACAATGCTCGAACACTATGTGCTGGAGCAGCCTGTGCGCTCGATGCTAAGCGTTTCCATTGCTGATGTTGCAACACTTGGGCCGGATGGGGCAGTAGTATCGCCCGACAAGCGCCAAGTAGAGCAGATAGAAACCGCCGATAATTTTCCGCTGCTGCCCTATGTGTTTTTTCAGGAAGGTAGTAGCGATCTGGGGCAGACAAAACTCCGGCTGCTAACATCGCAGGAAACCGCGTTGTTTACAACAGCGGGATTGCGGACAGATGATGTACTCGGCCTGTATCCCCAACTGCTTAATATTATTGCTCACCGGATGCGTATGATGCCCAAAGCTACGCTTACGCTTACCGGTTGCAACAGCGATCAGGGAGCAGAAGAAAATAATACAAAACTTTCGATGGCGCGGGCGCAGGCTATCAAAGATTATCTGACTTCTGTGTGGGGCATCGACGCTCAACGCCTTGTTGTTAAATCCAGAAATCTGCCAGCTATACCTTCTAACAAAAACCTCACTGATGGCCAGGAAGAAAATCGCCGTGTGGAGATGACAAGCAAGGATCTGCTGAAGCCTATGGGCATAAGCAACTTTTCTTACGAAGCGTCTTTTGACCGTGTACGCATGACGCCCGTGGTGACAGCCGATGCAGGAGTGCGCGATTGGAAAGTAACAGTAGTGCAGAACAACAGCACACTGCGGGAGTTCAGCGGAACAGGGCTGCCTTCGCCGGTGCTGTGGGATGCCGATGTGAAACAGATGGCGCAGACGCGAACGCCGCTGGTGGTGCGTATAGAAGTGACCGACAACGAAGGCCAGAAAGCTACAGATGAGAAAACTATGGATATGCGGTATCTGACTGTGCAGGAAAAACGCGCTGATAAAAAAGCGGATAAACTCATCGAGCGATATTTCCTTGTGCTGTTCGATTACAACCGCGCTGCGCTGAACGACGAGCACCGCGAGAGCATTCAGGAACTCGGCAAAAAGCTGAGCGCACGCAGCGATGCATATGTTACGATTCACGGCTATACCGACCGCATCGGTACGAGCCTTTCCAATGAGCAGTTGGCTCAGCGCCGTGCCGAACTCGTAAAGTCGACGCTGAAGTTTGCGCCGGAAAGAGTAACGCTCCTGCCCGTGGGCAGCAAAAAGCTGCTGTTTGACAACGATCATCCGGTTGGGCGTTTCTATTCGCGTACTGTGGAGATTGTTGTCGAAACTCCGGTGCAGAACTAAGAGAACTACAAGCGTGCTTCGCTGTATAGCGTGGATATGTGGCACGGGCGTGGCTGCAGCGGAGCCGCCCTGGCGGGACGGCTCTATCGTATGGTCGCTGTCACCGGTCGCAACACCGGCTCGTAGTTGCCCGAGGGGCAGCCGCCGGAAGAACGGCGAGGCCGCTGGTGCCTACTGCGAAAAGGGTCGAACAGCCACAAAGCGGATGTGCAGCGCGGTGCAGCGACCGAACTTGTGGGCGGAGACTGAAGCGAAAGAATGATCTCTATGAAGTTTGCCGCAATGCGGTGATATTCACACAAAACAACCATGCCCGGTGTGCAAATGCGCGCCGGGCATGATAGTATAAAGGAGTTTGGATGGACGTAACTATTATCGGTACAATCCACTCGCCCGCCGAGGAGCCTGTTGATTCAGGTTGGGGCGATGTTGTTTCTACGATTCACGTGCACGAAGAATATGCGCGTGGGCTGGAGGGCATCGAAGGATTTTCGCATGCGATTATCATTTTTGCGATGCACCTGGCCAGTTTCGACCCCGCAGGCGATCTTGTGCGGCGTCCGCGTGGACGCGACGACATGCCAGAGGCCGGTATCTTTGCCCAGCGAGCTAAGCACAGGCCGAACCCAATAGGAGTAACGGCTGTGCGCATTCTCGGGCGCGATGGAAATAGTATCAGGGTGCAGGGACTCGATGCCATCAACGGGACACCGGTCGTCGACATCAAGCCTTATGTTCCTGTGTTCGATTGTATTGTCGATGCCACAATTCCTGAATGGATGGAACGGCTGATGGCTGGGTATTTCTAATGCTGTGCTTATCGCAGATCAACACGTGTCGGCGGCGCTGCACACAGTTCGATAGACATTGCGGACCTCATAAATAATAACATGATTTCTTCGGGCAATGCCGGTATCACACGAAGAGTAAAATGACGCCGAGGAGCGATGCCGGATATCGAAGATGAATTCGATAAATCGCGACTCTGCGTTAGTTAAGAGCTAAGCTTTGTCGAGGAGCGATGCCGGATATCGACTGATTGAGCTCGATACACCGCAACTCATACGCTGCTTAAGAGGTCGCAAAATTACGGTTTGGCGGGGGGTGGAATCATCGGCAGAACTGCCTAATCGGGGTGCCGATGGGCAAAATAGGCAATTCTGCCTATGTCGTTTGGGGCGTGGATAATGGGGCAGTAATTGTAAGGAAAAGGGATGAAAACGGCAGTTCCTACGGGGGGATTATTCCGTGCTATTTGGTAATCAAATAATGCCGTGCTCCACAGCAAAGCGTGTAGCTGCACTGCGCGAGCTGATGTCGAGCTTGCTGTAGATCGACCGTACATGGGCGTGGACTGTGCGCTCGCTGATAAACAGTTTTTCCCCAATTTCTTTGTTGGAAAGCCCTTGGGCGAGCAGCCGCAAGATTTCTGTTTCACGTATAGTCAGGGTCGCTATGGCAGGAGGCGGCGCGGTTACATTCGCTGGTGCTCTTGCCTCTGTTGAGGTCGCAGGGATGTACTCGTTCAGAGCGCTCTCTATCAGCGGCTCGATTTGCGTCATTGTGAGCTGTTTGGTCTGCCGCCACACGCGGTCGAACAGAGCTTCTCCTACCATTGTGCGTAGTTCTACCGTTTCTTCTTCGTGTGCCATTCCAAACGCTGTGTGGTATTCAGTCATAAAATCCTGCATAAGCGTATTGGCGCAGGCAAAGCACATCACTGTAGCTTCATAAGCTGCGATGCTCTGGAAAAGATCGGTGAAGTTCAGCATCACAGGAATTAGGTTGCGCACGGAGTCCGCGTCGCGTGCCACACGGAGCCCGCGCAGCAGATATTGCCCGGCTTCTGCATAGAGCTCCTCGCGCAGGGAAATGCCTGCGAGCACCAAGAGCGAGCGAACTTCACAGGGTTTATTGCTAAACCGGTCGCAGATTTCAAGAGCTTCATTTGCCAATGCGCGTGCGCGATGGGGGTCGGTAGGGGCGTAAAAATCGGAGAGCGTTGCCAGATTGATTGCTGTGCGTCGCTGAAATCCGCCTTTTCGCAAGAGCTCCGTACTTTGTTCCAGAAGCGTAGCCGCCATGTCGTCTCTGTTGGTGCGCCCGCATATATAGGAGTAATGCAGCATTGTTCTGGCAATGCTAATGATATCGCCTGAGTCCTGTATTCGCGATAACAACTCCTCGTAGGTGGCTTCCGCTGTACTGAAGTCGCCAGCGAGTACGAGGCATATTCCCATACTGCTCTTGGCTGCATCGAGCAGCTTCGTGTATTCGGTACCTGTAAGAAGGCGCTCCACTTCTCGGTAGTTGGCTATTGCTGCGGTAATATTGCCTATGTCGCGGAGGAAATATCCTGCGAGATTATAGATTGCGCACCGGATGGGAATAGAAATTTCCTGCATGCGTGGTGTGAGGTCTTCCAACCACAGCATGGTTTCGCCGGAGAGGCTGCGTGCAAGCCAGTATTCCTGTAACGCCGCAAACAGGCGACCTGCATGCTCCCACTGCTTGGTACTTCTATACAGGTTGAAGGCAGCGCGAATATTGCTAAATGCGTGTGCAATGTCTGCAAACCACTTTGCAAAATCTTCATCCGAATGCTCTTCCCGATAGCTTTCTGCAAGCTCGCGGTAATAGTGTGCATGGCGTGCAAAGAGTTCATCGCTGTTGCCGCTTTGCTGTAGGTGCTCGGTGGCAAATTCGCGGAGGGTTTCTAAGAGGATGAAATACTGC
>DLHF01000044.1:1805-125802 GCA_002483085.1 Ignavibacteria bacterium UBA7675 | reverse complement strand
TTTCGCCTTGAATTCTGCGCTGTGCTGGCGACGTAATGGTTTCATCTAAACCGTCCTTGTTGTTATGTTTCTTACAAACTTAACATCTGGTCCTAATTTCCGGGAGTATTATATTCACTGCTACAAACCGGTCATCTCTACCTTCAAATCGGTCTTCGGCAATCACGCCCCCAAATTCTCCTTGCAAGCCAGCTATAGTACCGTCTGCTGGCTTAACTATGTCATCCATTATCTCTTTCCTCGTTTCTTTACTAGGCATCAATTCAGTTCCCCTTGCAGTAGCAAGGTTTGCCCAATCAGTTACTCCATTTGATGTGAATTGATTGAAATTAACTAATGTCGTCACATATTCTCTATTGTCAGTATTACCATCAGAACCTAGTAAGTTTCCATTCTCATCTATAAAGTCAGCCAATCCACTCGGATCCTGCAACACCAACGGATTGTTGCGGCTGTAGTGATAGGGACTCAAACTCCGGTACTGCTCCCACAGCGGATCAATACTCATAAACCGCCCCACACCATCATCATACTTCCGCACGCCAAAATCGCTCAGGTCTGATTCTTTGTCCTTCTCCTTGTCTATCCACGACAACCGCTTGCTCGGACCGCTCTGCCACGACACCTTCCCAAAGGGTTCATAATCATATTGCCCGGTGATTGCGCCACCATCTCTGCTATAGCTTTTGCCGCCGCTCCGCGCTGCACAGCCGCTGCGTACCTAGCTGCCGCCTGCGCCCTGGAATCAGAGGCCGGAAAACCTCCGTATCCGGAGACTTCCCGGCCAGACTCTGATGCGGATTTTATAACTCAAGATACACTTTTGAAAAAATTTTCCGAATTCGATCTTTTTCTGTGGTAGAAAACATATTGTTTCCGGCAATTATGTTCACTAACTGATCCTTGAGAGGGTTAAGTGATAGTGGCAACTCGGTGAGATTGTTTGATGACACTTCAAGATATTTGAGCTTCGTTAAGCTACCAATATCAAAAGGTAGATATTCCAGTCGATTGTTTTTTACCCACAACCATTCTATCTCTGGCAATTCCGTTATAAACGCCGGAAGCGATGTAAGGTGATTGCTGTCCATAACCAGATTTTTTAATGTCTTCATTGAGCTGATAGCTTCTGGTAGTCTTATGAGATTGCAATCCCTCATACTGACAACCTCCATTTTATACACCAGTAACTGAGACAAGACATGATCCATGTCCATCTGTGGGTTATTATCTAGCAGGATATCTGTCAGGTTCGGAATTTCCAGAAAATTGACAGGTATATCCTGCTGCCCACTATACTCTAACGACACCATCTTTAGACTTGTCAGGTTTCGGACAGTTATGGGCAGAGAGTCAATACCGGTTGCAGCCAGAGACAAATTTTCAAGTCTTTTCAGATTACCTATCGTTTCCGGCAGCGTGACCACTCTTGTATTCCATATCGCCAGTGATTGCAGTTGTGTCAGTTCACCTATAGTGGCTGGCACAACAAATGAATCCAACTCCGAAAAGGTGACCTGGATAAGGTTACGGCAGCGTTTCAGCTTTAACAGTACTTCACTCATATCTAATTGAGTTGTACCATAAAACTCTACATACTTCAATGGCAGCGAATAAAACTCCTCCGGCAAATCAGTAATTGGAGAGTGAATAAATCGCACCTGCATGAGGGATGTCAGACGTTTTATCTCTGGCGGAATAGCCGTAACTGTACTGTCAAAGAAAAATGCTTGAGTAGCAGTTGGATGCAAAGCGAGAGCCATCTTCCATCTGTCGGCTACCTCACCCGTCCCTACTGTCTGTGCCTGGCTCACTACAGTCAGAAAAATAAGAACCAGAAGTATTCCTGCCGTACTTCGTATCATGGATGAACCTTAAAGTATTGAATAGGAATAGTTGCCTTGGTCTCTGGAGAACTGCCAAAGAAGATAGCATTTTCTCTCGTGATAAGAATACCAGGAATTCTTAATGTGACAGTACTATTATAATCAGCCATAATTGATGGCTCTTGTGGAGGATTGTAAAGACGACCGGGAAACGCCAAAGGGGAAGGATGGCTGTGAACATAGTATGTGGGGGTCATTCCAGCTTTTTTCGCTTCATCATAAGCTTTTTGAACTGCCTTCGTTGCAGTTGCAACTTTACGCTCTGGATGTGGTTCCCCCTTACCCCCATGCACATACGTATCATTGCCATTGGCATCAATAGCCACTACTCCACCATCTTCATCCTGATTACTGGGTTTAATATTGCCATGAACTTTGGCAACAATGTCCTCACGAGCGGACTCGCTTGGAAATCGATAACTCCGAGCCTTTAGGCTTTCCCAGTCAGTGACACCATCAGTCCGGTATGCGTCTATATCTACATTATCCATTACAGCGTACAAATCCCCATCCTCAACTCCATCAGTTCCAACAAAACCACTGCTATTATAGAATTCCGCCAACCCACTCGGATCCTGCAACACCAACGGATTGTTGCGGCTGTAGTGATAGGGACTCAAACTCCGGTACTGCTCCCACAGCGGATCAATACTCATAAACCGCCCCACACCATCATCGTATTTCCGCACGCCAAAATCGCTCAGGTCTGATTCTTTGTCCTTCTCTTTGTCAATAAAGCTCAAGCGCTGATCCGCTCCCGGACCCGGCTGTGCTTTACCAAAGGGTTCGTAGTCATACTGGCTTATCACGCCGCCACTGGCATTCAGCACCACACGTGTGCTGCCGAGTTGATCCTGTATTTTATATTCTTTTTCCCACATGCTATAGACATTGCGTTTCATCGTGATGTTCGCCGTTGCTCCCGATCCGTAGCTCAGGTATTCCGTCGGATAAAAATATACATACGGAGCAGACAATATCTGCACCCCTCCGCCAAAGCATACTTCGCGCTGCACCTTTGTGCCGTGGTACACTGCATGCTGGCGGCCATCCGCCCCAAGCATATAATACACCCAAATCGACTCACCGTCGGGAGCTGGCAGCCCTACATTTCCAGTATATATCATATCCGACATGCGTTTCTGCTCACGCTCTCCGGCTGCCGAGTAGCGATAATACCACTGGCGCGTATTTCCACCGTTGTAGTTATTCACATCGCGGTGGTACAAACGCAACAAACCGTCGGTGGTGTACTCTAATGTTTCTTTCTCTTTGACAACATTGCTACCATTGCGTACTTCCCGCATGGTCATGGCACCATTGGCATCATAACTCATTGTACCGACTTCTCCCGGCAGAGTAAGACCTGTCATGCGGTTCTGCCCGGAGGCATAGCTATAGACGGTCGGTACTCCGAACTCATCGAGCATTTGCTGCCTGTTGCCCACCTTATCGTAAAAATAACTATCCTTACGTCGTCCATCTACTTCCCACTCTGTCAAACGCCGTACATTGTCGTAATCATACGTCTGTGTCACCGCAGGCGATGCTCCGTGCTGCCATGTTTGCCCCCATATCTGACCGCGCCCGTCATAGCCGGTATTAGGATCATTATAATCCAGCGACTGAGAAAAAATAGTATTGTTCGAACCATCCGTTGCTATCAGCGATGTGAGCCACGCACGCGAATTATACGTATAATTCACCGCAGTTCCAATACTCGGATAGCCCATCGTACCTACGAAACCGCGATTATTGTAGTTGTACGTAATATCTGGAGAACTTGGCTTAGACAACCCTGTTGTTGGGTACATATAGCGAGCCGGAGCACCAGGTGACATAATCAATCCTTGGTTCACTGCAGAGAGTGCAGTTGACACTTCTTTGATACGACCATAATTATCTGTTGCATACCATGTCGTATGTTGCCGCGCAGGATCTGCAGTCGTCACACTGATCACTTGATCCATCGAGTTATACTTATAGTACATCGCATCAAAGCCGAGGTTTTCAGTAAAACGCAGTTGCGCTTCCACACGTCCGCGCTCATCATAGCTGTACACAACAAAGTGATAGGGCTCGCTACCATGACTTCTATAAGCCATTGCCGCCAAGCGTCCTTTCAGGTTGCGAATCATACCTGTTGGAGCCATAGCATTCCAGTTACTCGGAAAGTGTGCCCATATCCCACCAACACTTGCGGGCAGTTCGTCGTACCACATACCAATTTGGACAAATTGCGCGTTAGCAGCAATATTTTCGAACAAGTTGGGATCAGATGTATATGCGGTGTTAATAATAGGAAACGAGCTGGCGGGATGTTTGAGATAGTCCATACCCACCGGCAGAGCTTCACCGAGTAAATCAACAGTTTTACGCTGGTTCGTCTGATAATCAGCGGGATCACAGAATGTAAGAAAATCTGGATCCAGCGGATCAAATGAAACCGGGGGATTACCGCCGTTGCCGGTAGGTAAAAACATCGTAGCATTTGCAGTTAGGACTTCAGGCATCATTGCATTGTGCAGGATATTAGGGTCTAGCCAGTCGCTGAGTCGGGTTGCCGGGTTTGACGGCAGAGGTTCTCCATTCTCTTTCCGTAGTGTTGCCTCGCCTATCACAGTGATGCGATTCAGGTCGTCGTATTGGAAGAATGAAAGCTTATTGCTCTCGTGTTGTTTCTGCGACTGCGAAAATCGCACATTTCCGAGCTTATCATATGCATACGATGTTGTGCCGAGGTCTACATGACTTTTCGATTTCACGCGCCCGAACTCATCATACACATAGGTAGTCTGTTGGAGTTTCGGGTTTGTAACTTGCACCAGCCTGTTCAGTTTATCGTACTCATACGTTACTGTAATTTGTTCACCCTGTACATCCTGAACTTCCTTGCGGAGGCGGTCAAACGCATCGTAATACTGAGCAGTTTGAATTCCCTTTTCGTCGGTTGTTATCTTTTTGGAACAAAGGCCATAATATTCATCGGAAATACTAAAGGCGGACGGACTATTAACCTCATAGGAATTGGCAAGCATTGTATTATCGGGATGAGTAAGCGTAAGCGGGCGACCAAGCTCGTCATAGATTGTGTGTGTATTATAGCCTGTTGCCGTTTCTACCTCGTTTTGTAACTGCCCTACTCCAGTATAATCGAATGTTGTTTCGATGCCCTGCTTTAACATTTTCTTAACCTTATAATCAGCACCAAGTGTGTAATGGGTGGTAAAGAATCGAGTGTTTCCATTTCCACCTGTCAACGGATTATTCCCTGGGAAATCTATAGAAGGGTTTGCAGTATGACTGATATCATCAATTTTGTTAAAAACAAATGAGCTATTAACGCCACAATCATCGTATTTATATGCAAGCGTGAAATCATCTGCAGAAATCTCCGGTCCGGTCTGAAAACTACCGTTAACAACGATTGCTGGTCGAGTATCTTCGGCATCATTGGCAAATTGCACTTGGCCAGAGCCTATCAGCTCAAGAGACAATGCCAGTTCCTGATTGTTTGTCATGGACTGCATATGCACCAGCAATTCTTCAGACAAAGGGATATAAATATAGTAGCTGCCACTGCACAGTGCCAACGGAACATCTTCGTCCCAAGGTATGGATCTCTGTCGTTTGCGGCTCATAGTGGTACCCTCCGTGGCAGCAGTTCCCTGGTATTTTTTGACAGTATTGTCAATCACCATACGCGAGGTGAACGATGGATTCTGGGTCGAGAGTTTTATAGTCAGTTCTCCACTCGTAGCTTCCGTAAGAAACAAGCGTAAGTAGGCTTTTTTATCGCCACCGACCTGATGAATAACATCATTGGAAAGCGCTTTATAGAGCAGTTCACCGGTAGAATGTTCAGTATAGAGGGCATTGCAATAACCTATCTCTATCCATTCCCGCATCGCAACTCCTATCCACAGGCGATCAGAATCAATAATTTCATTATTACTGATAGTAGGAGGAGTACAGGAATTAGAAGAAGCAGGAAAAACTCTACAGGCTTTTCGACTCTTACCGTATAACCTCAGGCTTTTCGAATTCACTACACTGCCATTGCTTGTGGAGGAAAAATCCCGTGGCAACCAAGCTTTTTTAATACGACCCAGCCAGTCATATGCAAAGTGAGAATACCACCCATTTGCATCTACGGCGCCCTGTGGTAAACCATACGGAGCGCCATAGTAGGTGCGTTCGTATAGTTCTCTCAATGAAACATCAACAAGAGCTCCCTGGCTATTCCATTTGCGTATATAGATTTTCTTTCCCAGAGGAGTCTCAAATAACTGAAAATCATTATGCAACTTTTTATTGATTATCGCTCCATCATTCTTCAGTAGTTTGCCGGTAGGATAACTCCCTCCAAATTCCGGCAGTTTGTAATTATAAAAGTACTCCTCACGTGCTCCAAGCGCATTTGTCTTTTTTGCCAGCAGATTGCTGAAAGTGGGATACATACCCGTTTTATAGGTATTTGTTGCAACTGTCATTTCAGGAACAGGATTCCCACTGGTCTGCTGTCCTAATACTCTCGATTCTATCAATGCTCCACGTCGATGTGCACCTGTACCAAAGACATCGGTATTTTCATCATAAATATATTTTCCACCAGCCAGAACAAGATCATTCTGATCAGCAGTATACTCCTTGGTCTTTAGCCGGAAGAACGGGGGCCATCGATAGACAACAACATCACTTATGTCAGGGGTACTAATATCATAGACATTATGTGTTCCATCAATACCGGAACGTCGCTCTTCTGCCGTAAGCTGCTGCGTCTGGCTTTGCACCCAGGTCGTATCCGGCCCTTTGGCTATACCTACTCCCTTGACAGATTCTATGAGCGGAAGATGACGGTATTCTTCTACTTTTTTAAGATATATCTGATAATCTCCATTATTATCAGGTCGGTAAACGGTTGAAGTCTGAGTCGCAATATCCCGCCCATATCGCGATGCAACATCTGGCTCACCAGGAAATCTGATTGGGTCTGTAAGAGTATAGGTTGTCGTAAACAGTGCTTTTATGACTTCATCACCACCACCGTCTTTTACCGTTACTTTGCTATAGCTCGGCAGATACAGATTTTGTGCAAAAAATTTATAGTTCTCTATGGTAGTTGTTGTAACAGTACCAGTTGTCACGACAGTTTTACGCGGAATGGTAAGGGAAATCATAGGAGCTTTTCCACCCTCGCACCATGCCCAGAAATGATAATCACAATCCTGGCTATGCTCTCTCCGCATTTGTATGCGATATCGATGAAAAAAGATTTCTTTCTTGGTTACTTGATTTGTGATGTTATCAGTCATCTGAACATTGGTACGCCATGCAATATCCTGGCTGTGATGATGAGCCAGGCGGAGCGATGTAGTAGCGAGATCCTGATCTTGAAGATCTGGGTCGTCATATTGAGTAAAGCCACCGGTATAGTTATTCACATAGGGTTGTTGTGATGACAGCAATGTAATTGAGTACTGTAGCGTACTAAGTGTTGTTCCCTCCTTACGATCCTTTTTAACAAGACTCTGTGCAACATTACTTGTACCTGAATATGCCGACCAGTAACCGTCAACAACATTATTAATTATCTGAAAATTATTTACCCCATCCTGATAGGTAATATCATACTGGGTAGTAGGCTCATAGACCCTCTTTAATCTCCAATTGTTCAATGTAAGAGTGCTCGCACCCTGCGAGTTCCATCTACTGTTTGGAAAGTTAAAACCTCGGTACTCGCGAGTGTACTTATCGTATTCGAACACTGTAGGTCGCTCTTCAGGATCCAATACTTCAGTCACCAAACCTATGTATGATTGGTAAAACGTTGCAAAAGATCTGTCCTTTGCTGGCGTCCAGGGAGGAACTACTGTTTCATGTGCCAATCTGGAAGCCATAGCTCTTTGAGCGGTCTCGGGCGTGTCGTATCCATACGTAGCCAGAGGCATCTGATTTTGCTCTATACCTTTCGGTTCTTCAGGACGGCGTTCCCCACTGCGAATAGACCGGAATTTGATCTTTGTTGTTTTTCCATAAGCTTCAACAGCTACAAAATTATCGCCATAGGTAAGAGTGTGTCCATAAAAACCGGTAGTGAGTGCGCGACCAATCGAGATATCTCCTCCTTCTCTGTTAGGTAGATGGCGCGATCGCTCAAACTTGGTCAGGTTACGCGTCCCACTGTTAATTTCTTCAAGATAAAAGATTGTCGGCCCTTTATCGACATGTCCATAGGGGTAAGCATAGTCGTCATATATTCCAGGGCCCTGGTCATACACTGTTCGGAAATACGGCAAAGTACCATTTGGAGCAACAACTTCCCGAAATACATACTCCAAACCATCACCAGTATAATATCTGAGTACTCGAGGACGGGTGTAGGGATGCCAGCGTGTATCCACATTATTCGCCAGATAATCTGGCCAGTAAGTGTCATCGTATTCGACAATACCATAAGCACTACTATTGTTTTCGACTGGAATATAATATCCCGTATAGAGGCGCGCATCACGCCCATCTAGTTCTACAGAAGGGCATCCATTCTCAGGGTCACTGCTTATGTCTCTGATTGTGGTAGTGTTGTGCAATTCCAAAAGACTGCCATCCGACCGAAGGAGTCTTATCTCATCTGAATTTCCGCACCCGTTTTCGTGGTAGACATCTAGTTGGCTCATACGATTACAGAAATCATATCCATCAATAGCCCAGACACAATGCGAATCATCATACGCCTTGCTAGGCTCAGGTTCGGTAAGACGAAGAGCAGGATTGCACTGAAATTGAGTAAGCGTAGACAGCACCTGAATGGCAAATCCATTCACTCCTATAATCCAAGCAGGACGATTCTGGCTAAACCGTTCCCAATAGTATTGGTTACTGCTTTCGGTCTGCAATGCGTGATGTATGGCAAATGATGATACTGCAACACCGCCATTGTACGTTAGGGTTACATCCAAAGGATACTGATCTATTGCAGATCTGGATATCGGATAGACATACGACACTCCTCCATTCGATTCAGAAACGGCAAGCTTACCATCGACATTAACATTCCCGTTTTTTGCAAAACCTCGTTCATCATATAAATCAATTCTCTGCGAGTAATTTTTCACATCGCTTTCAAGTATTTGCGACTGCAAATCATAAGCAAGTAGGAAACAGGCGACAACACAAAATACTATATTAAGGGTGTTCCTCATGGGAGTGTATGATTAGGTGTAATAAAGTTGTATTTTTTGATGTTATAGTTTTTTATAACTCTTAGTGCCAAAGTGTTACCGTGTCTCTATGTTCAAATACTGGCTCAACCACTCCAGTTTGGTCCGGCCATAGATTTCGATCTCCTCAAACGTATCAACACTGCCAGAAACGCGATCATTAACACATTTTCCAATTCCAATGGATGGAGTTTTGTCCAATCTACTCGCGGATCCGGTATTGATGCTAATACTTATAGCAGGTTGAGCATCGCTGTTCTCCCTCTATTGATTGGTAATCAGGGATTCCTTTTATGCAACCGACTATTTATCAACTATTTACGATGCGTTTGCCCTGTATAGAAACCGAACATAGGAGGTAATAGCGCAGTATGGAGAAAAAACCTGGCAGCACAACTCGGACTTCAAACCAGTCTTAGATTTATTCTATGGCACTTGTGAGGTATAGAATGTATTATTGCGAGTCCGTACTCTGTCAAGAGCATTTATAATGCCGTCCAACGTACAATCAGACCTGTAATAGCCATATAATCCAGAATCATTAATAACTTGGGTGCGATCAACAGCATCGATCTGATTATCACTATTAACATCTCCGGCTACCATGCCATAAAGACTTGTAGCGCCAAGTTGCTTGATACCGACACCAGTGGTCGCAAAAGTGGCCGATGTGGATCCAGTAAAATCATAGGTAGCTACATTATTGCTGCCAGCAGTTATTTTTACAGCACTCATGATTGCCAAGTGATTCCAATGGCGTATGATAAGATAACAACTATCTCCGGGATTCTCCAACATTGGCAGGAACAGGTTGCTAACACCATCCATATCTACAATTTTACCATCTTCCCGCAACAGCCCCGCCTTGCGTCCCAATGTCGCGGTAGTAGCTTCTTTTCGGATATCAACTAGCACCCAGTCAACAATATTGCTGACTAAACTGGCAGTTGTACTCATAGACTCGTTCCCTGTATAGTAAAAAGGCGAAACATTGAATGGGTGTTGCAGAGGCAGAAAATCTTGTTGCTCTAAAAAAGTGTACATCGCACTCACTCCATCAAATGGTCCTTCCAACAACACTCTGGCATCCAGTGTTATCTCTATGGGAAGACCAATCGTTGGATTAAAGAAATAACTACTGGCATCGGTAAGATCGCGCGGCTCTTCGTCAATTAATTCATCTCCAATTTGTAATTCTCTGGCAAGAAACGGATATACCTGCGTAATACCTATTGAACCAACATCAATAGTAGCTATGGTAATGAGTTGCTTTTGTCCAAAGATAACCACAGCACGCGAGGTATCACGTTGTTCAAGACTATCTTGGACATGCCAGTTCATATATAATACAATGTCTGCAAGAGAATCTTCAGAGTTCAGCGTATCCACAGCCATGCTAACCTGTAGCCCGTTCAATGCCGGAAACACCAGATGTGTGGTTGTTACTTTCAATGAATCAGGAACATACGTTGACGCACTTGTACAAATATTCTGGCTGGCAGTAGTGGTAAGTCCCCAGCAAATTTTTTGAGGCAACCAAGTTCCCGTTGTTGAGTAGGAACTTTTTAGTGTATCACTCAAACAATCTGCATTTATGTAGCCAATAAAAGATACATGCTCAAACTGATGCATCACCGAATCAAGTTGGGCTGAAAGCACACTTGGCGAAAACAACGAACCAACAAACATTATGATAATAACCTTGATCCTGTGACTGGTAAATTTTTCACAGTACATAGCGAGCTTTCCAATGTGCTAATGTTACAAAGTGTTGGCAGTGTGCAACATTAGGTAGATAGTACGAAAATGGTATTTTGAACAAACTTTTATAGCGTAGAGATCAGTGGCAGTAATGGTAAACTACAAAAGCTCATTCTTGTCGTAAAAGTAAGACTATTAGAATTTCCCAGCAACTGTTTTGTGATAAAAAATTATTAATACTCGCGCCACACGCCTTGAGAAGAAGGCGACCTTACCTCTCTCCTTTTACACTACCGTACATACTGTTCTGTATAAGGCGGTTCCACTGATCCAGCAGAGAGAGCACACCAAGTCGCTCAAAAAAGCACTTGGGAAAAGTGAGGTTTATATGTGAAACTCCAGAGTCCCAACACGTTCTACAACTGTTGCAGGCTCATATTCTCTCGTTGGATCACCGTTTCAATCAATTCCTGTTCCTTTCTGACACCGGGCTCACTCTCTGCCACTGACTCCATACACCTTCAGCTAATGTCGCTGCCTCTTATGCAGTTCCTGTTCGTCAGGCCAGCATTTTGCTTTCATCTTCCTTCAGATTCCAATTCGCCCTGCCAGGCACACATAAAAAAAAGCCGCCCCATTTCTGGAGCGGCTTTATTAGCCTTGTTCCTTTGCAGGGAACGCTTACTTCACGATTGTGATCTTCTGGGTTGCAACTTGGCTACCGGATTCCAGACGAACGACATACGAACCTGCGGGCAGTTCACCTGCTTTGAAGGTTACTGTATGTTCGCCAGCGTCTTTGGTACCGTTCACGATTGTCGCAACTGCTTCACCGAGTTGGTTGAAGATAGTCATCGTTACGTTCATGCGGTTCGACAGGTTGTACACAACTTCTGTTGTTTCGCTGAACGGGTTCGGGTAGGTGCGTGTGATACCGAATGCCAGGGCTGTGGGCTCATCGCCTGTAACGCCTGTGGTAATCGTATTACCGCGCAGCTCTACTGTGCCTGCATTGCTATTGCTGAGCAGATTCAGGTAAGCAACTTTGTTGCCACCTTCTGTCGGCATAAAGCGTACTGTGATGTTTGCCGATTGACCAGCTTCGATTTGAAGTGGCATTGCGGTCATCACTGTGAACTCTGTGCTGCTGGAACCAGAAACATAAGCGCTGTTGATTACGAGCGCTTCATCACCGGTGCTGTTTACTGCAATTTGGAGTTCACGGAAGCTATTGAGATCCACTGTACCGAAGTCGGCAACATTCGCAACGCTGATCTGAGCCGAACCACCTTTACCCATAAGGGCTGCAACGGGTTGTGTACCGGTTGCTGTGTTGAAACGGATCAGGGCGAATTTCGAACCATTGCTCGAAGGAGCAAAGGTAACGCGTACCGTGCGGGATTCGCTCGGCTGCAGTGTAAAGCCAGTTGTGTTGTCAGCAACAAACATTGCTTTGTCGTCGCCTTCAAGCGAGATCGAGTTCACAAGAACAGAAGCTGCCGAGTGGTTAACGATGTTCACCGAAAGAACGCGCGACTTGCCAACGGGCAGGCTGCCGAAGTTCAGGTTTTGCTGGCTCAGGATAACTGTACCAGGAGCGGTAGCAAGACCGTCGATGCGAACTTCTGTCTGGCCAACGGAAGAAACAACGCGAACGCGTGCTTCTTTCGAGCCTTCAACATTCGGTGTGAAGCGAACAATTGCTACGAGTTCATCGCTGCCGCTGAGCGTAGCCGGAAGCGACTTGCTCGTGCTAGCAATTGTGAATTCGCTGCTGTTCAGACCTTCAACAACAAGACCTGTTACGGTCAGAGGCTGGCTTGTAGCGCTTCTGATCGTAAGGGTTTTCTCGACTGTTTTACCAACTTCAGTTCTGCCAAATCCGATGTTTGTAGCGCTAATACCGATTTGCGCGGTAGCACATGCACCGGTAAGCTCAACACTGCGCGATTGCAGAGAGTTCGAGATAGCCGTAAGGCGTGCATCGTCGATCACATCTGCGCCGTTGCAGTTCAGAGTAACGCGTACTTCAAACCATTCGCCATTGCCAAGAACCACATCTTGCAGATTGCCGAGTTCGAAGCTGGAAGCATCGTTACCCATTAACAGAAGCTGTGTAACGTTCAGCGGGAAGCGGCCAATGTTGTACACACGGATTGTGCGCTGAGCGGCACCGCTGATCGAACCAAAGTCGAGTTCGCCATTCACAATGTCTGTACCTGTGAAGCTGATTTGCGGAACTGCGCCTTCGCCGCTTACAGAAACCGATACCGGTGTACCGTTGAGCGTGAAGTCGAGTTGTGCATTGCGAACATTTGCAGCAGACGGGTCAGCAGGAAGCTGGTTCGGTTGGAATACAACCGTAAAGCTTACCGAGTTCTGGCCTGCGGGCACTGTGAAGATAGAACCGATAGCGATCGGCATACCATTCATGCGCAGTTCGAATTCTTCCGAGTTCAGACCGGACACACCGTTGAAGCGGAAGGTCGAAGCCGAATTGCTGTTTGTGTTGTTAACAAAGAGGCCGAGGTTCGACTCTGTGAAAACGCGTGTAACGGGGAAGTTAAGAGCAGAAGCCGAAAGAGCAGCGCCCGAAACACCTGTACCGCGAACAACAATGTCTACTGTCGACGTACCAAAACCGTTGGGGATGCTGATTGTGAATGTCTCATCATCAGCGCCAAAGGTTGTAGGAGCAAATGTGAAGTTCACCGTTACAGATTGGCCAGCGCCGAGAACTGTCGTCGATGCCGACAGATCATGTCTGAATGCACCAATCGTTTGCGGCGGAAGTTCCAGGCTCAGAGCAGCCTGACCTGTGTTCGTAATCGTGATCGGCATTGTTTTCGTCGAACCGACAACAACATTACCGAAGTCTACGATACCACTTGCCGGGTTGGTTACGATTGTCACCGGAGAAACACCACGGCCCACAACATTGATTTGTGCGAGGTTACCGTTTTGCAACGACACCGGCACTTCGGGAATATAACCAACATTGATCGTAGCGTCTTTACGACCGCCTTCGCTCGGGGAGAACTGCACAGCGAGTGTGCGGCTATCGCCCGGATTGAGCGGAGTTTCCATGTCGCCAATGACCGTGTAGTTGTACGGCGGAGCAGCATAGAAGATCGAGAAGCCAAGCGGCATCAGGCTAAAGTTGTGCGAGTACAGCGGACCGGAGGGGAACACCGACTGAATTGTCATTGCATTGAAGTTTGCCGGGAAGTTACCTTCGTTGGTCATTGTGAAGGTCTGCTGAGCAACATCATTTACCTGAACATTACCGAAGTCGATTGTTGTTTTGTCGAACACAAGGCGCGAATCAAGAGCACGACCTTCGAGGTTGTACACCAGTTCAGGAGCGCAAAGATCGGTTGTAACGATGCGAAGAACAGCATTACGCATGTCTTGCGGAGCACCATTTACCGTGCGGCGCGGCTTGAAGTGGATATACATATTTACATCTTCCATGTCCATCGCATTGCGATCAAGCATGTAAGGCATACCCAGTTCTGTGCCGTTGAAGTTAGCTGTCCACTGGATAAACGTGCGGCCTACAGCGATAATCGGCGAACCATTGTCTGCACCCGTGCGAACGGGGAAGGCAACTGGATTCGGTTCGAATGCGCTTGCGGGCACATCGAAACCTACGAATTCGAAGTCGGCAGCATCAACACCTTCGATATAAATGGCTTTCACACCAACAACACCTGTCGAAACATCAGCACCTGTGGGCACGCTACCTGTTTCTTGGCTGTTGCGGAGTGTAAGAGCTACATAGTTAGAATCGCCAACAAATACACCGGGCTGATAAGCATAGCCGAGGTTAAAGTCTACTGTGCTGTTCGGAGCAATGTAGTTACCGAGCATACCGCCAACATTGTTGCCAGCTTCAAGACGGAAACCAGGACGCAGCGACGAACCTTCTACAACAAAGTCTATCCATTTGTACACATCGCCAAACTCATCGGGGTTGCTGTTGCGTGTGTGCGACGGACCCTGATCAGCCGGGAAGTTGATGTTATTGTTACGGCTTGTGTGCGTAACACGAACACGTGCTTGGATAGAGTTGGGCATAGCGTTCAGAGTTGTCGGTCTGAACATCACGCTGAAGGTCATTGTCTGGCGGGGACCAACTGTTACCATACGGTTGGCCGAGTTGCTGATGTCTACTGTATTAACAACTGTACCGAACTGGTTGCGGATTACAACCGGTGCGTTATAGTTCACGAAATACGATGTGGAAGCACCGGGGATAACCAGGCTACCTGCAAGGCTGTCAATAACAATATTGTTCATATTGAACATAACATCCGTCACAGCATCATCGTTGACGTTGTCGGAAGCAAGGCTACCACCGGCCTGTGTCGGAACGGGGATACCGTTGCCAATTGTCAGGGGAATTGCAACCATGTCGCGATTTACCACAACACCACCGAGGTTACAGTAGTTGTCGAAGATTACCGGACGCGAAGCAGAATATACCGGAGCAATGCGCTCGGTACCATCGATGATCAGTTGTGTACCGCCATTACCAGCATCTACATCCACAACGGGGAACGGACGAATACCGCGACCTGTCAGGCTACCGCTGAGCGATACTGTGTGCGGAGTCGGCGTAACCAGCGGGCTCTGAACGAGGCGAACCGTACCGTTCGAGAGACCTGGAGCACCAGCAGAACGCGTACCTGCATCGTAGCGCACCCACAGGAGCAGACGATTGCCTGCGCCCGGGTTGAGCGTGAAGGGGAATGTTGCTGCTGCGGGCTCGGCATTGCCAGCACCGTTGATATTGGTTTGCGTTGTAGCTTTTGCAAGGCTGAATGTACCTTGGCTGCCCGAGAGAGCAAAAGCCTGAAGATCGCCGAGGTTATTGAAGGTCATTGCAGCATTACCACGGTTTTCGATAGCGATCGTAATTACTGTATCACGAACACCATAACCGAGCGGAAGCGAAAGACCTCTTCTGCCTACTTCACCAGCCGGAGCATAATAGCCAAGACCAGCCGGGAAATAGATACCAAACGGATAGTTCGAGCTTGTTGCATCAGCGAGTTCGTGGCTACCGAAGTTAACCGACGTGATCTGCGTATTGTCAACAATGAACGCCGGGTCATTGAACAGCGTTGTACCCTGCACATTAATTGTGTAGCTGTTGCGCGGTTCTACGGAAGCGGCTGCACTTGTCGGCAGGTTAGCATCTGTCAGAATTTCGATATCAGCCGAGCGAAGCTGGCTAATTGTCGACAGCGAAGGCGTGTTAGCTCTGGTCGGGCGGAATGTAACGTCGAAACGCACATACGCACGGCTATTGCCTGCAGCACCTTGCTGATACAGCGGTTCGAGTGTAACTACATGGTAGTCTACACCATTGATCGTTTCGCTTGCAACAGGAACAAGGCTCGCTGCGGGGTTAGCATTATCACCCGGGATCGGAACGCTGATAGCGAAAGCGCCGGGGTTGACATTATCGTTGATAACGGTTTTGCGAACATAGAAGCGCGCATTAGCCGATCCGGTGTTTACGAGGTAGAACGACGTTACACCCGGTTGGCCAGCGTTGGTTACTGCTGCACCGTTCGGCAATGGATCGCCTACAGCACCGTAGTACGAGGTGACAGCTAAGTTGTTCGGAGCAGCACCGAGGTTGCCTACTACTGCTACACCATTCACGAAGAGCTGACCACCGGAGATCACCGGAGCGCCTGCCGGGTTAGTCGGGCCTTGAGCCGAAGCATTGGAAGGTGCAGCAACTGCGCGCATGTAGCCACGGAACATATCGATCGTAGCATTCATGGAGCCGAGCAGCGACAGGTTCTCGCCAGTGAACGTCGAGGTAACGCCGTTCATATAGTTGTGCCAGAAACCTGCAACAGCGGGCACTGTAGTTGCCGGTGTACCGGGAACTACGGTCGTAAAGGTGTACACAGTATTGCCAACAACAAACGCATTTGCAGGCGGAATTCCAGCATAACCGAGGATTTCGGCATACGGGAAGTCAGATGTTGTTTTGGTCGGGGTATAAGTTACACGGTACACAGCTTCCTGTCCGGGGAGCAGTGTAGCATTGCCGCTGATGCGAGCAGCGCTAGCACTGAAACGGTCGGGAAGATTGCCTGTTGCGCCACGAGCGATATCGCTGATTGTTACAGCAGCGCTACCTGTGTTACGCACCAGGAAGTTTTCCGTAAAGGTTTGCGGTTGCGTAACATCGCCTGTCGAAGGAGCATAAGCGCGATTGCCAATATCCAGCGTGGGAACACCCTGGTTGCCCGGGAGATCCGTAGAAGCCGGAACATTAATCGAAACGCGCGGAGCTGTCGAGTTAGCTGTGAGGTTAAGAGCGGCAAGCGTAGCGGGGCTACAGCTCTGGTTGCCATTGGGAACGAGGAGTTGCAGACCGGGATAAGCGGCTGTCCACGATGCAGCATTTGCATTAGCTGCATGGCGTGCACCATTCGGAGCAAATGTCACCGACACTACTGTAGAACCACCTGCGGCAACCGTTACGGGGTTGGGCGAGATAGTGAACAGAGCTGCATCGGCTGCAGTACCACCAATACTGAGTGTGCCATTGTAAGCCACATTACCAGTGTTGGTAAGAGTAACTGTTACTGTATTCGACGTGCCCACAATCGTGGTCGGGAATGCAGCAATCGATGCGGGAGCGCCTACAACCGGATGTGTTTCCTGTGCTGTAAGAGCAAGGAATGTGTTATCGGTCGGGTACACAACTGGAACAGCAGGAGCACCGGCAACCACCGACATACCGGCAGTGATCGGGCAAGCTGTGTACGGGCATGTGCCTGTAAAGCGGACAGGAACGCTGGTTGTAGCACCGGCAGCAAGAGCTACCGAGAATGCTGTCGACGTGTACTGCGAGTTGCTGTACACGATATTGCCAGTAGTCACTGTGATCGTATTACAACCGAGGTTGCGAACTGTCACCGAAGAGTTTGCCGTACCGCCGTTAGCATCTACCGAACCGAGGTTCAGCGGTGTAGCGGATTCTACGCGCAAAGCGTCGTAGTGGTTGGCAAAGATCGAAGGATTAGCACCTGTGGGCAGGTTGCTGTAGGTAATCAGTCGTGTATTAGCATTGCCATTTGCGTTGTTGGTCAGGTTACCCGGAGCAACATTGCCGTTGAACACCCAGTAGTTGTTCGGCGCTGCATTGTCTGCATCATTGATCAGACCAACAGTTGCCGACTGCTGTACGGATGTCGAACCACCGCCGTAGCTAAAGGTAATTCTGTTGCAATCCGGGTTCAGAACGAGCTCGAATGTTACAAAGCTTACCGAGGTTGCGGGCCATTCCATCGATCTCCAGCGCACTCTGAATTCGTTTGCTGTAGAGTTATAGGATACGCGACCGCTCGAAGCTACTTTCAGGTTGTCCCACAGGGGGGCAATACCCATTACATTATTAAATTCCCACGCTTCAGGATCGTTCGCGGGAACACTTGTCATTCCAGCCGGGAATACGGGGCTATTAGCGCTATTGCCAAGAGCTACCCAACCATTCGACGAGATAACGATGCGGTCGAAAGGCTGTCCGTTGTAATAGAAGGTAAACGGCAGGTTAATCGGCGAGCTAAGTGCGTCGTCAACTGTCGGAGCGTGAACACTCGTAGCAAGATCAGTTGTCGGGCTGTTGATAGCCGTCGAGCTCAGCGAAAATCCGTAGTTACCGATAGAAACCGAAGGGTTGCCAGCGGCGAACGGGGTTACAGCGATGTTATCTAGAGCAAAAGCATCGCGATTGCCCGCGCCACTTACATCGCTGCCAATCCAGCGGATGTAGAAGCTAGCGTTTGCCGGGATGCTTACACCCGTGATGCTCAACGCGCGCGCAGCAGCTAGGCCAAAACCAGCGGCGTCTAACGCTTCCGGCGAGGTGTACTCGCTACCGCAGACCGCTGTAAAGTTGCTGCCATCGGTCGAGTACGCAAAGTTGAAAGAGTTTGCACGGGCACCGCTGTTATTGACAAAAATGTCATAACCTACGGAAAACCGGTTGAGCGTCTGGCCGGTATTGTTGACAAAACGGAGAGTCAGCGTACCGTTGTTATTCCAATCGGAACCGGTAGGCTGAATAAGAAAACGAGTGTTACCGGCGTCGTCGAAGGCATAAAAGCCTCCAGTTGTTGTACCCGGTACCCACATAGCACGGGCAAAATCGCCCGATGTTTGTGTACCACCGAAGCTGAGGGTACCGTCTGACATTCCCGTTGCAGCCCAGTTGCTAGAATTTAACTGGCCGGGTCCGGGAGTAGGACTGAAGCCCGCGCCGGTGTACCCTGTGAAATCTACCATCACAGATGCACCGACGGTATTAAGAGGTACCTGAGCGGAACCCACCGCCGCTGCCGTACAGAGGGCAACGAGTATCAGGAGCAGTTGCGAGAGTGCGTTGCAACGCTTCATTACGTTACTCCTTACATTGTGTAAATGATTAATTGATTATAATAACTGTTTGTAATGTTCATACAACCATCGATTAGTTTCTTTAGGTATAGGCAGAGCAATACATGCACCAAATTGGCGCACGTGTGTGGGTACAGCGGGATGGGATGCTACGGTTCACAGAGTGCTGCAAAATGTGGACCGATCTAGGTTGGGAAACAAGCCTTCACCCCCAAGAGGGCTGCGCTTACCTAAACGGCGCCTAATTTACAATTTGGCACTACCGCGTGCAAGAAAAATCTACAACATAAAACCGGCCATACTGTTATCCGGTTTCGTTGTAGTCTTTTCTTATCGCTACCCGCGACCCGGCAGGCGTCCGCCCGCTGAGTGCTCTACCATTTCATGATGTTGACTTCATCTACATACACCGTCTGCTTGTTGCGGAACAGCGCCAAGATGATCGCCAAGCCGATTGCTGCTTCAGCAGCAGCTACCGTCATCACAAAAAACACAAAAATCTGGCCAGTTATATCTCCCAAAAACGCAGAGAAAGAAACCAGCGTCAAATTCACGGCATTGAGCATCATCTCAATGCACATGAAAATGATGATGGCATTGCGCCGCGTCAGTACTCCTATCATACCGATGACAAACAGTACAGCCGATACGGACAGGTAGTATTCTAAAGGAATATTGTACATCAGGCACCACGAAGATTGAGATCAGGATTCCAGTTTTCTTTTCGCAAGCAGAATGGCACCTACAATCGCTGCAAGCAGCAGAAGGGAGATTGCTTCAAAGGGAAAAATAAATGAACTGAACAGAGATTCACCTATTGCTTCCACGGTACCGATTGTACCAGCCTGATCCGATATTTGTGTATACGAGGTTGGTTGTCCAAGAAAAACAGAGCCGAGTTGCAGAAGGAGAACGGCGGCAAAAGCAAACGTTACAATCGACCGGGTGTTCAACTTCTCTGTAAGCTGCTCATCTTTGCCAAGATTCAACAGCATAATTACGAACAACACTAATACCATGATCGCCCCTGCGTAAACCAATATCTGTAGCGCAGCCAAAAGCTGAGCCTGAAGCGTCAGATATAATCCCGCCAGTGCAATAAAGTGAAGAACCAGAAACATAGCCGCAGTGACAGGGTTCCTGCGGGTGATCATCATGACACCACTCGCTATGGCTCCGATAGCAAGTATAATAAAGGTTATTGCAGTTGAACTCACGGCAAGTTGTTGAAGTGTAAAAGGACCCAGTAATCAAAGCGCAAAAATACAAGAATTTGCCAAATAACGGCAAACTCTTTTTTTGGAAAAATTCATAAGCGTGTTCGCCGCTGCAAAATGCCCTCTTCTGGCTATGCTATCTGGAGGCCGTCTATCCGAATTTTATCTATTTCTGCCCGGATACGACTGTACTCCCGCAATAGTTCCGTTTGCAGCTCTGCGTCGGCGTGCCGGAGCTGCTGCTCGATTGCTCGCAGGGCGCGCTCGCGATGGCTTATCTGCAACCGCGTTAGGCATTCTTCAATGATTTTTAATGGCTCTTCTACTAACGAAACTCCAAATTCACGCCAACGGGCGCTCGGCAACGGACGCTGCACAATGATCTCAGAGAGCAGTGAGGCGTCCTGCTTCCCGCCTTCGTCTCCTTCTATCTCAGCTTCGTTGATAATTGCCTGCTCCACGCTGGTACGGTGGTGCTCAGCAGCAAGAAAAATTTTATCGCACAAGCGCCGCCCAGTCTCGCTCACAAAAGAATCTGATGTTACGCTGTATTTTTGCCGTAGATAAAGAACAGATTTCGGCTCTTTGGTCATGATATAAAGCAGTTCACGCTCTTCAGGAAGCAGATCCAGACCGGGCTTGACCGCAGGCTCTGTAGCTACAGTGCTTTTTTGCGGCTCGCCTTGCTGCTCGGGTACTGCTGCTCGGCTGCTCGGCTCGCTGTCCCGTCGGGCAGGCGTAGTGCGGACGCTCAGCGAACGCTTACGCAGTACGCCGGAAAGCTCGGTATAAAGCATTTGCTCGTTGAGCTCGAATCTGAAAGCAACAGCGCGAAGCATGAAGTCCCGCCGTATATGGTCGGGAACCTTCGAAATTGTCTCTATCAGCGCCCGTACAGCCTCGGCCTGCCCTTCCGGTGTTGAGAGCAGCCCCTGCGCTTTCAGCATCTCTCCTTTAAAATCCACAAAGGACAGAGCTTCGGCGATCACGCGATCCATTGCCTGTGCTCCCCGGTTTCGCACAAGGCTATCGGGGTCTTCGCCATCGGGCAAACGCGCTATTTTTACATCAAACCCTTCTTCGAGGGCGAGCTCAAGCCCGCGCAGAGCGGCGTTGGCACCGGCAAAGTCACCGTCGTACACAATGATTAATTTTTTACCGTAGCGGCCTACCAGTTGGAGCTGCTCGCGGGTAAGTGCTGTGCCGCTGGAAGCCACAGCATTGCGGAAGCCAGCCTGATACAGCGATAGCAAATCGGCGTAGCCTTCTACAAGGAGCGCTGTGCCCTCCCTGCGAATAGCTTCTTTTGCCTGGAAAATGCCGTACAGCACCTTGCTTTTGTCGTACACAAGCGACTGCGGCGAGTTGATGTATTTGGGCTGCCCCGGCTCATCTTTTAGGATGCGGGCACCAAAGCCGATTACCCGCCCCATTGTGTTCTGAATGGGAAACATTAGCCGACCGCGAAATCGGTCGTAAAGCCCACCATTGTCGCGCTTTATAGCCAGCCCGGCGTCGAGAAATACATCGTCGCTAAATCCCTGCTTACGCATCTCGTCCAGTAGCCCCTGCCACTGATCGGGCGAATACCCAAGCCCGAACTCTTTGACAGTGTTCTCCTGAAAAGCCCTGCGGCGCACATAATCCGAGCCAACGCTTCCCTCAGGCGCGTAGAGTATTTTGAAGTAAAAGTTTGCAGCAGAGCGCAGCAGTGCGTACACCGATTCGTAACGCCCCTGCTCTCCTCCGCCTTCGGCCCCCTCTTCGTCGCTTTCGGGCAGCGAAATTCCAGATCGGTGTGCAAGCGATTTTACGGCGTCCACAAAACTCATTTTGTGGTATTCCATCAGGAAGGAAAAGACATTGCCGCCCTTGCCACAGCCAAAGCACTTGTAAATGCCACGGTCGGGCGATACATTGAACGATGGTGTTTTTTCGCCGTGAAATGGGCACAACCCGATGTAATTCCGCCCGCGCTGGCGCAGCGGCACTACCTCGCCAACAACTTCAACAATATCGCTCTGCTGGCGTATCTGCTCTACGATATGCTCAGGAATTTTCATGAATTATCCCGCGAGTAAACCTGCGTCGACAAGGCAAAAGTACAACAATACACCCAGCACAAGATACACGGCGATATTGGCAGGCGGCGATCCAGCAAAAAATTTAAATGCCGTGCCAAACGACTGCTTTGGCGAAAGCCTTACCCCTTCAAAATTGATAAAGGAAAACATTTCGTCGATAATTAAGTGCACGATAAAGCCCAGTACTGCAGCGGCAGCAGCCACATTCTGCGTCGTAGAAGGCGACTGGCGAAAGGCCAAGTACACAATAGTACCCCATACCAATGCCATTGGAATACTGTGAAATATACCGCGATGCACGGTCATTCGCTGCATCAGGCGGCGCGCAACATACTGCACGACCATATACCCGGCAAGCGCCACAAGGATGATTTCCGAAGGGGTGAGCCGCTGCACACCTATCCCCTGCACGATAAACACCGGCGCAAGCACTCCCGACATTCCAAAAAGCAGCTCTGTTGGTTTGCTCTGCGGGCTGTCGATGTCCGGCAGAAGACTACTGGCACAGCACAACACTCCCACAGCAGCAGCGTCGATAGGCGACTGGTCGAAAAATTTGACAGCAGCGGCACTGCACACGCCTCCGGCTACGATTCCCCCGCTTATATGATGGATAAAATTACCCACAGGTGCCAGCCGAAGTGTTGGCAATCTCTGCATCAGCTTCGCGCCGGAATTCGTACATCGCCACACGCATCTCGAACGTATCGCCGGGGCGGTACATATCCGCAACCTGCTCATCAACAGCGCCTACTACTTGCACCGTAGCCCAGCAACCACCTCCGTACTTTACAATATCCGCCTCGTACAGCGCTTTTCCCTCGTGGCATACTGTATAGCGCTCTCCTTTGCGGGGCGCCTGATCTTTAGGTAGCTTTTCGTGCTGCATTGCCATACTTCCTCCTCAAAAAATAAGTCGATAAACTTACGAGCTTTTCACTAAAAAACGAAGTTATCCAACGCTTCTGCACTGGATATATGTGTGGCACGGGCGTCTTCGCGGCGCACGCGGGGTCGCTGTCACCGGTCGCATGAACTGCTTATCGGTTGGCCGACGGCCTGCCGCCTGAAGACGGCGAATGCGTATCAGCCGTGTACTATCAGCTCCTGTTTGCCGTTACAGCGAGGCGACGGCAGCACAGCACGAGGCGGTCGTGCAGCGCGGTGCAGAGACCACAGTATGGCCAGAGGCAGAAGCGCACTCTACACCGAGCAAGAAAAGTCGACCCACTCCACGCTCATAAACGCACATAAAAAAACCCCTTCCGCACAGAGCGCGAAAGGGGTATATATTTCTGTACGGCCTTCGTTACCGCGAGTAATACTCGATAACGAACGGAATTTCGCAGACAACAGGAACTTCTTCACGCGGCGGAAGATAGAGGTACTTCACCGAGAGGTTCGATTTGGAAAGTTCCAGATACGGCGGCGGAACAGCCTGGCGGATAGCATCCTGGAAGCAGGGCAGCTTACGGCTTTTCTCGCGCACGGTGACTACGTCGTTGACGCTAACCTGGTACGAAGGAATATCCACTTTTTTGCCGTTTACTTCAAGGTGTCCGTGTGTTACATACTGGCGTGCAGCATAGATAGAGCGAGCAAGACCAGCGCGGAACACAATAGCGTCCAAACGCGATTCCAGAAACTGCACGAGGATTTCCCCGGTGTTTCCGAGCTTGCGAGTAGCTTTTTCCATATAGCGGCGCATTTGGCGCTCGTGGATATGGTACTGATAGCGCAGACGCTGCTTTTCGGCTAGCTGCTGGCCGTACACCGATACTTTTGCGCGGCGCTTACTATTGCCGTGCTGTCCCGGAGGATACGGCTTGCGCTCCATGTACTTGCGGGCTTTCGGCGTAAGGGCAATACCCAGTTTGCGGGATAGCCTTACCTTGGCACCTGTGTAATTAGACATGAAAACCTCAGAAATGAGAGTTTGACAATGCAACGTTCTTTTGCCCTTCGCACGCCGTAGCGGCCAATGAAGGAAAGAAGCAGTTGCTCAACACGTGAATTGTAAATTACGGAAGTTTTTTCTCGCTATCGCCTGCAGCAGTAGTTGGCAGGGGGCGGGAATTGATTGCCGACATTGCCCGTTGCGGGCCAATGAGAATCATATCTTTTATGGCATCTGCCGCAGCTTCTACCATAGCATTGCGCTGCTGTTCTTCTTCGGGAGCAAAGGGAGCGAGCACATAATCGACTAAACCACCGGGGCCAAAGTTGCGGTCGATACCGCAGCGCAAGCGCCAGAAGGCGGGCGTCCCTGTTTCGGCAATTACTGAAGCCACGCCATTGTGTCCACCGTCGCTGCCCTGCGCTTTCAGGTGAACTTTGCCGACCGGGAAATTGTACTCGTCGACAACTACGGCGACGCGCTCTGCGGGAATGCGAAAAAGCCGCTGCGCCTCGGCAACGGCTTTCCCGGATCTATTCATATATGTAGTAGGCAGAAGCACCAATGCGGTTTTGGGTCCCAGATCAACTAGCGATTCAAGCCATTGCCCGTCGCCCTGCTGAAACTGTACATTATACCGCTGGCACAACGCTTCGCACACCATCCAGCCGACATTGTGCCGGGTGGGTGCGTAAGCCGGACCGGGATTACCCAGGCCAACCACGAGCCAATCAGGCGTCTTTTTTGCCTTTTTCATTGACAACTTCGGGCTCGGTTGCAACACCAGCCTCAAGGTCTTTCACTGTAGGCGCCATAACGCTTACAACAACGACATCGGCGTGCTCCAAGCTGCGGATATTGCCGAGTGCGAGCTGGCCGATGTGAAAAATATCGCCAATTTTCATATCGGTGACATCAACTTCGATATGCTCGGGCATATCTTTAGGGAGGCACTCTACGCGGATTTTGTGCAGATTGTGCTGCACAATACCGCCATCGCGCGCACCAATAGCTTGGCCAACAAGAACAACGGGAACTTCCACAGTTACTTTGTGGCCAGCTTTCAGGCCGAGTAGGTCGAAGTGAACGATATTATCGGTGACAGGATCGAACGATATATCCTTCAGCACGCAATCGTGGCTGATGCCGCCTTCCACCTTCAGGTGGATCACATGTGTTTCCGATGTATAAACAGCCGAGCGAAGAGCGAGAAACGTTGTCGCAATCGGAACAGCTTCGTTGCCTTCCATATAGAAGACACCGGGAATAAAGCCCTGTTTGCGGACGGCTTTGGTAGCCTTTTTGCCGGTCTCGCGGCGCTGCGCGGAAATGGTTATATCACTCATAGTCGAGTCCCTGAAAAAATATCTCAAACTGTATTATTCGGAAGTAAACTACCGCCTGTCAGTGCGGGATTTCGAACAGAGAACTGATCGAGCGGCTGTTGTGCGTGCGAATAATCGCTTCCGCAAAAATTTTCGCTACGGTTTCCACCTTAATCTTATCGACGGCATGCGTAAGAGGGATGGAATCCGAGACAAACATTGTCGAAATCACGCTGCTGTCGATCCGCGATAAAGCATCGCCCGAAAACACCGGGTGCGTGCAGGCTGCGTAAATCTGCTCGGCGCCCGCCGCTGTCAGCGCTTCAGCACAGTTGACAAGGGTACCGGCAGTATCTGCCAGATCGTCGACCAGATAGATTGTCTTCCCTTTCGGGTCGCCAATGATATTCAAAATTTCGGCGACATTGGGCGCAGGGCGCCTTTTATCGACAAGGAGCAGGTCTGCACCAAGGCGTTTGGCATAGGCTCGCGCCGTCTTTACACCACCCACGTCAGGAGCCGCCACAGCTACATTGTCGTGCCCGAGGTCCATAAGCCTTTTCAGCAACACCGTGGAAGCATATAAATGATCCATCGGTATATCAAAGAAGCCCTGGAGCTGCGGTGCGTGCAAGTCCATCGTAATAACGCGATCAGCACCGGCCTGGGTAATCAGATTAGCTACGAGTTTTGCTGTGATCGACACCCGTGGCTGGTCTTTGCGATCTTGCCTTGCATACCCGAAGTAGGGTATCACCGCAGTAATGCGGTGAGCAGAAGCACGGCGAGCGGCGTCTATTAAAATCAACAACTCCATCAGGTTGTCTGATGGAGCATGTGTCGACTGTACTATAAAGAGGTCTACACCTCTAATATTTTCTTCGTACTTTACCCAGAGCTCGCCGTCGCTGAAATTTCGGATAGCAACCTGGCTCAGCTCAACATCCAGATACGCTGCGATTTTGTTCGCAAGCTCGGGATTGGATCGCCCCGTAACGATTTTAAAACTAGCCATGGCGTTCATACCGGGCGCAGTGCGCTGTTGTATACCCAGCAAACGGGCCGTTGAGAGCTCCTGCCGGAGACACCGACTGAATGAATACAGACCAGGGGAAGTACTACCGTCGAGCAACGGGCCGAGTGCGGAAATAAAAAAGCTGGGGCGGAAGGATTCGAACCTACGAATGGCGGATCCAAAATCCGCTGCCTTGCCGCTTGGCGACGCCCCAGTTAACTCTCAAAGACGCTTGAGAAACGCAAATATAAAACGTTCTAAAACCCGACACAAGATTTTTTTTGAGTTTTCTGCTCTCTCCTGAAAAATCTTGCAAATTCTCCCCCGAGTCTCCCGCTTACCACTGTTTTATACTCCTTGTAAAGGCATTTCGACGCCATGTAAAAAAGTTTTGCAACTTTTGGACTTTTGATGTGTCATTAATACCAGTACCGACATAAAAGCAACACAAAAGTAGAGAGTTACTGGATTTTTACAGCGCGCGATTGTCTGAGAGTAGAAAGAAAGTGCGATTCTAACAAGATGGAAGGTTCTCCGGCGGTTACCGATTCCCCTATTGAAAACAGGAGTTTTGCGTATTAATATTTTTTTACAGGAGTTTGCACATGAATACCAATTCGACACAAATGGGCGGTGTTTACCCTCTACGCCGCGCAATGCAAACCGACCAGAAGGTTGACACAGATCCTCTTGCAAATGTCAATCTGTTGAGTGATTTGGTTTCCGATGATGTTTTTCAAACCCTTCAGGAACAGGGTCTGCTAAACGACAAGGCTATCCGCGATTATCATATCCGGAAGTCGTTTAAGGAGTTCCGTAAGGATATGAGCACAAGCGAGGCTATCGAGAAGCTTCAGCAGCTCTATCCCTATCTCCAGTTCGACACACTCCGCAAGATTGTGTATCAGTTGACGTCCAAGAAAAAATAATACGCTCTTGTTGAGCCATCTGAAGCGGGTCTGCACGATCCGCTTTTTTTTTACCCTGAAGTTCAGAACAAGCCACATAAATCGTGGCGCTTCTGCCTCCGGCACGGCGCTTGGTCTCCGCACCGCGCAGCACATCCGCCGCGTGCTTGCCTATCCTCCGTCGCAAGGCAAAATGCCACGGCACAAAGCGTTCCCCGCGCATCCGAGGCTTACAGGCGTGCTGTTTTTTCTACTGGCGGCTGGCCTTCAGGCAACCGCAAAGCGGATCGTGCGACCGGTGACAGCGACCGAACGCGCGCCACAGCGACGCCCGTGCCACAGCACTTTTCTACAACGGGAAAATAAGAGCAGTCTCCTGCGACTACGGATAAAATTTGCGTAGAACACGGTACGTACCTGCATGAGCCCGCACTGTAGCGCTGATAGGACGAGCATAGCCGCCGCCAAGCGTAGCGACAAGTGGAACACCAAGCGACTGAACGAACGACAGCACTTCCACATCGCGCGCCATTACTCCTTCGTGGGTAAGAGCAAGCCTGCCAAGCGCATCCTCCTGCAAAACATCTACACCCCCTTGGTAAAAAACAATATCGGGTGCAAACTCTTGCACTGCTGGTAGTTCGCGGCGAAGAGCTTCGAGATATTCATCATCGCCGCAGTGGTCGGGCAGGGCTACATCGCGAGTAGAAGGCACCTTGGTAAAAGGATAATTATTCGCCCCGTGCAGGCTGATCGTGAACACTTCTGGCACCGAGCTAAAGATTTCTGCTGTGCCATTGCCTTGGTGTACATCAAGATCAATAATAGCCGCACGCCGTATAGCCTTTTCCTGCATCAGCACAGCTATCGCAACAGCGATATCGTTGAACACACAAAAGCCCTCGCCCGCAGAAGTAAAAGCATGATGTGTACCGCCAGCCAAATTGCCACCGAACCCGCTTTCCATTGCCACACGCGCTGCACCGATGGTGGCACCTGTCGACGCCAGACTCCGCTGTACAAAGGCTTCGCTCCACGGCAGGCCAATGCGCCGTATGGCTTTGGCATCAATAGTACCGGAGCAAAAAGCATCGATGTACTCAGTTGCGTGGATAAGCGCCAGTTCCCTACGCGTAGCAAGCATAGGAATGCGGAGCTCGTGCTCTTCGAGAATTCCCTCGGCCAGAAGATATTCGCGCAACAGGCGGTACTTCTGCATAGGAAACTTATGCCCGTCGGGTAGAGGCACCGTAAAAAGATCGGTATAAAACACTACCATACTTGCATTATTGCGCCAGATACAGCGGCAGAACAAACACGCGGTCGCCACAGTAAATCCGGCAGAAATACAATCCAGAAGCTACAGCGGACAGCCGTAGGACATGAACTTTCGTCGTCTCGCCCCTTTCCACGGCAACGTGGATATTCTCCACTTCGCTTCCTATCGGCGATACAATTCGCACTACGGGCTCTGCACAGGACAGCAATGCAGGCACTGCTATCACTGTTTCCTCCCGGAACGGATTGGGAACTGCCTGGAGCACGCCTTCCCGCCTGCTTATTTCCTCTACAGCGGTCACACCGGCAAACCGCACAGTAACGACTTTCTGCGGCACGCCCTGAGCAAATTTCACAAGTACTTTCATGCTATCCGAAGCGGTAGCAGAAACAGGGCGAGCTACTGTAATCCTGGCAAAACCATCGGGTGCCAGCACAGAATCGACACCAACAACCAGATTGCTTGCCGTACCTGACGATTGCTGTACTTCTACACTGCGGACAAACGCGGTATCGGTACCTGAATTCCCGAACAACACGGGCAACTCGTCGCGACCCGATGACAATTCCAGCACCAACACAGTATCGGCAGCTACGGGATTGGCAATGCGGGGAAAATCGGCAGAGCCGGACAAGCTGTAAATCCGCTCCATAAACTCGGGATGGTCGATAAAGGGATTCCGGCGCTTTTGCCATTGAGCAATAGCTGCATTACGAGTGCTTTCTTCAGCGTCCACGGTATCTATGGCACTCCACTGCCGCAGCGCAGCTTCCTGCTGATTGAGATACGACGTCGGATTGCTGTAGCACACAGCAAAGTAAAACATCCCCCGCGCAACATCGCCTTTGTAGCGGTCGCGCACCTCGAACACCGTTGCTCCATTTGCATCCTTGCCAAGCCGGGAACCGCCCTGCTCGTAGGACACATTCGACACCACATAGCCAAATGGATAATTTGCTCGCTTGTCGTTGATCGTGAGATCGGTAGCCCGCAAATGATACATATCGCTTTTGGGCGGCTCGTTCTCTGCGCCAACGCTCTGCGGCCACGTGTGTTCAGTGTTAAAATTCTTGCTTTGCGCTTCAGTTCTGTTCACCGCGAGAATCTTTTTGCCTGAATACGGACACTCTAATGTATCGCCTGGTCGTTTGTCGATGGTGCCAAACATCTGGTCGCGCGCTTGGTTGTACGTAAGAGCCGTATGCCCCTGCACATAGCTATGGAGAGCGTCTACCAGCAGCTTGCCCTGTAAATTATCGGTAAAATCATAGGCCGGATCGGTGTAGAACGATTCGCCAGCCAGCCGCACAGCTATCGAATATTGCGACGGATCATCCACCCGAAGGAACAACACGCCATCTCTGCGCACATTGTGGCGAGAGCTATAGCGAACAACAACGGCTACAGAATCTGTCACCAAAGCAGGGAAAGCGGGAGCAGAAAGAATAGAAAAATCGCCGTGGCGGGCTATAATACGCGCCGACAGAAGAATAAGTGGATGGCCGGAAGCAGCTTTTATCCAGATAGTATCTGTAGCGGCTGTAGCAGTTGCAATACGCCCAAACCACACGGAATCGGCAGCCGAAGTAATATCGTCGGAATCCGTTGTTGTATAAGCATATATCGCAGGAGCAGAGCAGAAAAGCAGCGCGAGGAACGGTAAGAATCTGTAGAAACGCATGAGGATAAACCTTTGCAAAATTTGCGGACATCCATTGCTCAATTCTACAAAAAATGCCTGAAACGGCGCTAATATTTTTAGAAAGCATCTAAAGCGCCTGCAACAAAACCAACAACGGTGCGTTAAGGAAACCAGTTTTTTCGGAACGATCCGCTCTATTTTCAACACAGAATCTACGCCCTATGACTACTTTCGGATCTGTCCTTCGGTCGGCTTCAGCCCTGCTCGCAGCACTTTGCTTTTCCACAGGATTATACGCCCAGCAGCCCGGTGGCCCACGCGTGTTTACTCTTGAGGAAAGCCTTCGGCTGGCCGATGAGAATAATCTCGACATCAAAAGCGCCGAGACAAATCTTCTCCCTGCAAAGGCAAATGTAACACAGGCATTTGGCTCATTTTTGCCATCTGTTAATTTCAACATGGGATATCAGCGCAGGCTGAACGATGACGCCAATACGATCAATGTCAATGGCCAGATCATTCCCAATCCTGTTCCGACTCCGCCAAACTCCTATTCGATGGATGCAGTTGCCAGCATAGTGATCTTCAACGGGTTCGCCCGCGAAGCAAACTACAATCAGGCCAAAGCGAGTTTTGCTGCTACAGACAATACCATACAGCACACGCGCTCAAATGTTCTGGCAACGGTGCGTGGCCAGTACCTTACCGTACTGCGAAACCAGCAAATTGTGCAGACACACAAAGAAGATATTACCCTGGCCCGGCAGGAGCTGGAACGCATCAAAGCACAGTATGAAGTAGGCCGCCTATCTGTGGCAAGTGTCTATACTCAAGAAGCAGACATCGGCGCCAAGGAGCTTTCTGAAGTACAAGCAGAAAACCAGTTCAGTATTGCTAAAAGCAATTTACTCACGACACTTGGCCTGAACCCTGGTACCCCCGCAGAATTTAAGTCGTCGGATATTCCAGACACGCTGACCGCTGGCGACATCGCAGAATTCCGCTCGCGCATCAGTTCGTTCGATATAGCCGTAGCACGCGCCTATGAAAACAGGCTCGATTTGCGAGCAGGCACCAAACGCCTCGAAGCAGCCGAATCAGGACTTACCGCATCGCATAGCGGCTATTTCCCTACGATCAATGCTTCAGGCGGCTGGACATGGGGCAACACCGAGTTTAATAATTTCGGCCAGTACGGGCGTTCGTTTATTGCCCTTAATCTCAGCTTGCCAATTTTCGACAACTTCCGAACGAATTACCAATCGGAAGTAGCAGCAGCAGAGTATCAGAAAAGCACAATCGAACAGGGGCAATTGCGCCAGAGAATTGCCTCGGAAGTACAGCAAGCATTCCTCAATCTTGAGGCTGCCGAAAAAGAGCTGGAAATTACACAGCGCTCGTTGATATCTGCCGAGCAGAACTTCCTCAGCGCCAGCGAGCGATTTCGCGTAGGAGCTGCAAATATCCTCGACTATTCGACAGCGAACGCTCAGTTTGTAAATACGAAAATTAATCGCATCAATGCCGTGTACAACTACCTCGCAGCACGCTATCAGGTAGAGTTTAGCATGGGTACGCTCGACAGATAAAAGAGCAACAGAATAGATGAAAAAATATTGAGAACAATTTTCAGATCAGTACTATGGCTAAGAAAAAATCTAGAACCCCTGTTATTACTCTCATCGTCATCGGAGTCATTCTTGTAGGCGCAGTCGCTGTTGCCCTAATTTTCGGCAAGCGCGATAATGCAGTTGTAGTAACAGTAGAAAATGTAGGCAAGAGAACTATTACGCAGACTGTTTCCGCGACGGGTAAAATCCAGCCGGAAACGCAGGTGAAAATATCTTCGGAAACAAGTGGTGAAATTGTGTTCCTCGGCGTTAAAGAAGGCGACACCGTGCATAAGGGACAACTGATTGTGCGTATAAAACCCGACATTGTAGAAACGCAACTCGCACAGAACAAAGCAGCAACAGAGGCGGCAAGTGCAAATATTGCCGGGGCTAAATCAGAGCTCGACCGCGCTCAGGAAAATCTCGACCGCATCAAGTCGCTCTACCAGAAAAAATACGCATCGCAAGAAGAGCTAGAGCAGGCACAAGCCAATGTGAATCAGCGCAAAGCTATGTACGATGCCAGCACGAAGAATTACGAGCAAGCGCGCGCAGTATTTAGCCAAGTGCAAGTGCAAGCAGGCCGCACAAGCATCTATGCACCAATCGACGGCATTGTAACATCGCTCTTTATTGAAGAAGGCGAAAAGGTTGTGGGAACGGCACAAATGCAGGGTACGGAAATCATGCGTATTTCCGATCTCAATGTGATGAACGCCTTGGTAGATGTTGATGAAAACGACGTTGTGCTTATCAGCATCGGCGATACAGCACGCGTGGAAATCGATGCGTTCCCCAAGCGAAAATTTAATGGTATCGTGTACCAGATAGGAAATGCTGCAAAAACAAGTAGCCTCGGTACGCAGGACGAAGTGGTGAACTTTGAAGTACGCGTGCGTCTTATTGACTTGGACGGACGCTTACGCCCCGGTATGAGTGGCAGCGCCGATATTGAAACAGACACACGGCTGAATGTGCTGGCTGTACCGCTTCAGGCTGTAACAGTACGCAACCCCGCAGAGGACAAAGAGCAAAAACAGACAACCAACGACGCGTCTTTGCCAACAGGTGCAAAAAAGAAACTCTCCTCGGTAGTGTTTATCAACAACAACGGCAAAGCCAGTATGGTGCCTGTCACCACTGGTATCAGCGACAATGGCTATATCGAAATAGAGTCGGGGCTGAGCGAAGGAACACCTGTAATTACAGGCAGTTTCCAAGCTATTACCAAGGAGCTCGAAAACAATACGCCTATCAAAGTTAATTCTACGTCGGCAGGCCGCAAAACGGCAGAGAAATAAGCACGATAACTTTTTCACAACGGCGGCCAGCCAGTATCTATGAGAACGAGCACTATGAAGGACGTAATTATTGACATCAAGAACATTGCGAAAATATATCACATGGGTGGAGAACCAGTATATGCACTTCGCGATGTTTCGCTCCAGATCAGGCAAAACGACTACATTGCAATTATGGGCCCATCGGGTTCGGGCAAATCGACACTCATGAATATTCTCGGATGTTTAGACACACCGACCAGCGGTATATACCGGTTTAAGGGCGAAGATGTCAACCAGATGGACGACAACGACCTAGCTGCAATTCGCAATCGCGAAATTGGTTTTGTATTCCAGACTTTTAATCTACTCCCGCGCTATTCGGCGCTGAAGAACGTAGAGCTTCCGCTCATCTACGCAGGTGTGAGCTCCGATGAACGCCGTAAGCGCGCAGAGCAATCGCTTACAAATGTAGGATTGCAGGACAGGATGCATCACAAGCCCAATGAGCTGTCGGGCGGGCAGCGCCAGCGTGTAGCCGTAGCCCGTGCGCTTGTTACATCTCCGTCGATTATTCTAGCGGATGAACCAACGGGAAACCTCGATACAAAAACCGGTAATGAGATCATGCAGCTTTTCCACGACCTGTGGACAAGCGGCAATACGATTATTCTGGTGACGCACGAGCCAGACATTGCCCAGCACGCACATAGGATACTGCGCCTACGCGACGGATTAGTAGAGTCCGACGCTGTCAATCCCAATCCCGTTTACTCCGGCCCATCTGTGGCATCGACTTAATATATTTGGACAGACTGTATGGCGCTTCTCGCACAAGCATTCGAAGGAGTACGCATCGCTATCGGCGCTCTGCGCACGAACTTGCTACGCACCATTCTTACTACTCTCGGCGTTGTGGTCGGCATCTTTGTTGTCGTGATTATGGGCTGGCTGCTTCAGGGGCTAGACAAAGCGATGAACGACACGATCAGCTTGTTTGGCAATGATGTGATCTACATCGATAAATTCGACTGGTCGGGCCAAGTGCGCTGGAGCGAAATGCGCAACCGCAAAGATATTACAATGAAGCAGGCCGAAGAACTCCAGAGCCTGATGACAACTCCCCAAACTATTGCTCCGATGGCGAGGCAGCAAGGTGAAACAGTAAAAAAAGAAGGCAATAAGGTGACAGACATTATAATTATTGGCACGACGAGCAGCTACGCAGCCATGCTCGGCGATGCTGTAACTTCGGGCAGATTCCTGTCGCCAGTAGAAGACCACTATCGGCAGAATACCGCTGTAATAGGCTATGCCCTTGCGCTCTCGCTGTTCCCACGCGAAGACCCTCTTGGCAAAACAATAAAGATTAAGGGCAGGTCATTTACAGTCGTGGGCACGTTGAAAAAGCGAGCGACATTTATCTTCAAAGATGTCGACAACGAACTGTACATGCCACTGCGGTCGTTTCTGTCGATCTACGGCAGCAGCACATCGCTTACTATCGGCTTAAAAGCTGGCTCTGAAGAGCGGCTTGCAGATGTGCGGTCGGAAGCCATGGGTGTGATGCGTAATGTGCGAAATATAGCACCGGATAAAAAATCAGATTTTGGCATGAATGAAGCACAGCAGTTTCGCGACCAGATCGCGACGTTTCGCCTTACGGTATGGGCTGCTGGCATCGGCCTTACAGCGCTGTCGTTTATTGTGGGTGTAATCGGCATTGTAAATATTATGTATGTGGCGGTGACAGAACGCACCAAAGAAATTGGCGTGCGTAAAGCGCTTGGCGCACCAAGGCGCTCCATTTTGTTTCAGTTCCTTGTCGAAGCTGCTACGCTGTGTTTGTTGGGCGCTGTCGTAGCGCTTGCTCTGAGCTCAATAGTGATGATTAGCGTGACATCACTGTTTGAATGGGCCTCCTTTTTGCCGTCGTTTGTACCACTTCATTTGTTAGCAACAGCAACATTGGTATCGCTTTTTGTAGGTGTGGTAGCGGGCTTCTTGCCTGCGTTGCGCGCCTCAAAGATGGATCCGGTGACAGCGTTGCGTTTCGACTAATCCCAAATTTTTCTCTGCGACTGTTCGGAAATTGTATGAGTATATTTACAAGCATTGTCATGGCGTTCGAGGCTGTTACAGCCAACAAGCTGCGCTCTACGCTTACGCTTGTAAGCATCGCCATTGGTGTCTTTGCGATTATCGGCTCCGGTTCTATCGTGGAATCGCTGAACTCATCGGTATCTACGCAGCTCGCATCCCTTGGCGCCAACACGTTTACCATCGACCGCCTACCGCATATGCATGTAAGCGAAGAAGACTGGATGCGCTTCAATAAGCGCAAACCTCTTACCTATCGGCAGGCTACGATGTTTAAAGAAAAAATGGAATCGTACACAGACGGCATTAGTATTACTAATGCGCTGCGCGGCGAAGTAATAAAATCCGGCAATATGGAGACCGACCCTGCTGTACTCATCATGGGAGGCGACTATCCCTATTTTGAACTCAACACTCGTAGTATTGAGCAAGGGCGACCTATTTCGGAAGAGGATATTATGCTCGGACGCAAGGTGACTGTGCTCGGCAAAGATGTAGCTGTAAAACTCTTTCAGCAGAGTAATCCAGTGGGACAAGACGTGGTCATACGCTCGCAGCGCTTCCAAGTCGTAGGTGTGATGACACCCAAAGGCTCGACTTTTGGCGAAAGCATGGACAATCTCGTCGTCGTTCCTATCTCCTATTATATGCGCGCTTTTGCCGATGAGAATGACCGATCCGTAACACTCGATGTCAAGGCACTAAGCCAAGCTGATTACACAAATACATTGGACCAGTCCATCGGGCTGCTACGCGTGCTACGCAATGTGCAACCGGGCATCGAAAACGACTTCGAGATTATCACCAACGAAACTCTCACCGATCAGTTTGAAGGGTTTACTGTTTATCTAAATATTTTTGGTTATATCATCGGGGGCATTGCTCTGCTGGCTGCCGGAATCGGCATTATCAATATGATGCTTGTATCGGTAAAAGAGCGCACGCGCGAGATTGGTGTTCGCAAGGCGCTGGGCGCACGAAAAAGCACTATTCTCACGCAGTTTATCCTGGAAGCTGTTGCACTCTGTCTTCTCGGCTGCTCATTTGGCATTGCGCTTGGCATGCTCGGCGGCACTGCTATAAGCGCCCTCATGGAAACAGGTGTAATTATTCCCATAGAAAATATTATAGTCAGCCTTGTATTCTGTACGCTGATAGGTGTGATCTTTGGGGCGTATCCAGCATGGCGAGCTTCGCGGTTGGACCCAATAGAAACACTAAGGTACGAGTAATCTACACTCCACATTACAAGGCTCCTATCACAGGGAGCCTTTTGTGTTTAAACGCTAGGGCAGATGCAGGAGTCGAAGCACTATTTGGCTATTTGAAAGAATACAGTCGCGACACTCCAAGCAGAAGTTGTGCATACAGGGCAGCGCGTTGGCACTGGCACAAGGATGGCTCGTGGTGCTTCGGCTTGTGCACACGCTGTTGCTTGGTTCATATAAAAACAACGCGCGGACGACAGAAAGAGACGCGGCGGGCAGTGCGACCGGTGACAGCGACGGCACAGACGCAGCGAAGACGCCCGTGCCACACATACTCATGGAGCAAACACCGGGCAAGACAGTGCACAGCCATAGTCATCAAACAACTCGGCGAGGAAACTTTGTGAGAGGAATACCCCACTCTTTAGTTCGGTAGGCAATTGATTATACAAGGTAAATACTATGCTGTGGCACGAGCTTCTTGAAGGATTTCACATAGCACAACAGGCCATTGCATCCAATGCGATGCGTTCATTTCTAACGACTCTTGGTGTAGTAATTGGCGTAACATTTGTGATCCTTACAGGCTGGGCTCTCAACGGCTTGGATAGCGCGCTGGAACAGACCATTACGCTCATCGGCACCGATGTACTCTATGTAGATAAATTCGACTGGTCGGGTGGAAACCGCTGGGCTGATATGCGCAACCGCAAGAATATCAACACCGCCCAAGTAGACCAGCTTATAGAACGGCTTACCACAGCACAGACAGCCGTGCCCTCGGTACAACAATGGAACAACACAATAAAGCGCGGCAACCAGTATGTAGAAGGCGTAGCTGTGGTCGGAACACTGAGCGGCTACACCGACATCGCCGTAGGAAATATCGCCGAGGGTCGTTTTTTCGTACCAGTAGAAGACACGTACCGCAGCTACTCGGTGGTGCTGGGCTACAATGTAGTCAACGCATTATTCTCCGAAGGAAATGCGATAGGAAAAACAGTAAAAATCCGAGGCACAACGTTTACGGTAGTCGGTACATTGGAAAAGCAGGGCACACTGCTGCTGGACTTCGTGGACAACCAAGTGTATATTCCGCTGAATATCTTTCGCAGCTTATATGGAGCCGACAGGAGCATGACCATAGCAGTCAAGGCGGGGGGCGAGGAGCGGCTTGACGAAGTACGGCTTGAAACTAGAGGCCTGATGCGCCAGATCCGCAATATTGCACCGGGACGCCCCGACGATTTCTCCATCAACGAATCTAAAGTCTTTCGCGAATCACTTGCTAATATACGCCTCTCGGTATGGGGTGTTGGCATCGGCATGACGATACTGTCGTTTGTGGTAGGCATTATCGGTATTATGAACATCATGTTTGTTTCCGTCACCGAGCGCACACGAGAAATCGGCATACGCAAAGCGTTAGGAGCGCGTCGCCGCTCTATACTATACCAATTTCTAGTAGAGTCTACCATGCTGTGTTGTGCGGGTGCGCTCGCTGGCTTTGTCCTGTGCTCAGCTCTTATCCTTGTTATTACAATCGGCTTTGAAAGCGCGTCGTTTCTGAGTCCATTTATTCCACCAAACATGCTCGGCATTGCATCTGTTACAGCGCTTATCGTGGGCATACTTGCGGGGATGCTACCCGCGCTACGAGCCTCGCGCATGAACCCTGTGGATGCACTGAGGAAGGAATAGAGGCATACCATGAATATTATAGAATCCATACGAATGGCCATAGAAGCAGTGCGATCCAATGCTCTGCGCACGAGCCTTACTCTGCTAAGCATCGCCATCGGAATTTTTGCGATTATTGGCGCGGGCACAGCCGTGTCGTCGCTCGACACATCGGTATCGACGGAGCTCACATCGCTTGGCCAGAACACATTTGCGGTGACTGAGCGTCCATCGCTTACCTTCAGCAGAGAGCAAAGGCGCAAATACGCACGCCGCAAGGACCTGACATACAGCCAAGCACGGGAGCTCATAGAGCGTATGACACTTGCCGAAAACATCGGCACAATGGTGTCGTCGATGAATGCCATTATAGAAGCAGACAATCTATCGACCGACCCCAACGTAACGCTGTACGGCACAGATCCAGCATACTTTATTACCAACGACATTGGTATTGCCAGCGGACGTGCTTTTACGGAACAAGACCTTTTGCTCAACCGCGCGGTGGCGCTCATTGGCTCCGACGTAGCAGCCAAGCTGTTTCCGCGAAGTTCTGCATTGAACAACGAAATCCGCATTCGTTCGCGCGTATTCACTGTTGTAGGCATTATAGAAAGCAAAGGCGCCATACTCGGGCGCAGCCAAGATAATCAGGTCATTATTCCTATCTCATTGTATCTCGGCGCTTTTGCTAACCAGCAGCGCCAGAGCGTAAAAGTCTATATCCAGGCAACTAATCTCCAGGCGCTTCCGGCAACAATCGACGAAGCCATTGGCAGTTTGCGCTCAATTCGCAATGTAGCGCCCGGTGAAGACAACGACTTTGAGATAGAGACCAACGAATCGCTCACCAACCAGTTTGCCAGCTTTTCGCAGTATCTTGAGTTTTTTGGATTAGCATCGGGCATCTTTGCTCTGCTGGCTGCAGGCGTAGGTATTATGAATATTATGCTTGTTTCGGTAAAGGAGCGAACGCGGGAAATCGGCGTGCGCAAAGCTATCGGCGCGCGAAAAAAGGCCATTGTTCTCCAATTTATTATAGAGGCAATCACTCTGTGCCAATTCGGCGGTGTTATCGGGGTGATACTCGGCATAGCGGGCGGAGCTATTCTGAGCGCGGCTATTCATATCAGCCTTGCTGTGCCCTGGCTCTGGGTGGCTGGCAGCGTGATCATCTGCACAGTGCTCGGCATAGTATTTGGCCTGTATCCGGCATGGAAAGCAGCTCAGCTCGATCCGATTGAAGCACTGAGATACGAATAATCGCAGAGCCGCTCTATTGGACGGCTCATTACGGAGACCGAAGCGCAGGAACTCCACAGTGGAACTATGTACTTTTGCTGAACTGCACCAACTTTACAATATCTCTCACTAAAGCAGGCCGGTGATCGTTTAAAGAGGCGCTCGCGATATATGTACCCCAACCTACATCTGTATGAATCTGTTGCGCACGCTTGTACCGGCCTTTCTTTTGCTTGTCTTTGTTTGCACATGGCGGCTTCCAGCGAAGGCAGCTTCTGCTTCCCCGCCGGGCACAGCGGCTGTGCAGCAACAGGTGCTTACGGGCATCGACGCTATGTACGACATGCGTTTCGACGACGCCCGAACCATCTTCGACGCACTGGTAAAGCAGCAGCCCGACGACCCGACTGGCTACTACTTCCGCGCATCCATCCACCTGTGGAAATACTTATTCGACAAAAACGACGACGAGCTCAGAAGATTTATCAGCGAAAGCGACAGGATGATTGAAGTAGCCGAAGAAGCTGTGGACAAGGATCCGCGCAATTCGCTCGCCCGCACTTATATCGGCGCTATCTACGGCTATCGCGCTATGGCAAACATTCAGGCAGAAAACTTCCTGAAAGCATCGTGGGATGCTCGCAACTGCTACAACTACCTTTCCGAAACACTGGAACAAGACCCCAACCAGTACGAAGCGTATCTCGGCATGGGTATCTTCAATTTCCTTATTGGTGCGCTTCCTGAAGCCTCGCGTACAGTAATGAATCTCGCAGGTATATCGGGTAATAAGGAAAAAGGGCTGAAGCAATTGCAAATAGCAGCGGAAAAGGCGCAGTATGCGCGCAACGACGCACGGATGGTACTAGGCCTCTTGCATGTGTACTACCGGGGCGATTACAGCACTGGACTCGGCTATCTGAAGGGGCTACTGGCCAAATACCCGAACAACATCCCTCTGCTCTACGCGCTTGGCAATATCGAAGCACAGCTCAAGAAAATGGACAACGCAATCGGCTACTACAAAAAGGTGCTCACTCTTTCCAACACCAACTTCCGGCAGTTCACTGTGTATTCCAACTTCCGCATGGGCGAAGCGTACTTCCGGCTGAACGACTTCAACAACTCTAGGCTCGCCATGCAAAAATTTATCAAAGCAAATACCGGAAGCTCGTTCAAGGCTATTGGTCTGTTTCGCCTCGCCCAAAGCAATGAAATGCTGGGCAATCGCAGCTTTGCCGTGCAGCTCTACGAGCGTACAACAAAATGCACACCCATAACAGCCGAAGACCGATACGCTGTGCGCAGGGCAAAAAACTGTATCGGTACGCCCATGTCGGAGCGGGAAATCCAGCTCGTGCGCGGAGTTAATAATATCGAGTCGCTACAGTTTGAACAGGGCGAACCACTTCTGCGCTCGTTGGTACAGGCCAGTGGAACAACAAAAGAGCAGCAAGCCGAAGCACAGTACCATATTGGCGAAGCAATGCGCCAGACTGGCCGCCCCGACGAGGCTCTATCGGCATATCAAAAAGTAATACAGATCAACCCGGAAGCCGAGCGCTGGCTTGTACCTTGGTCGTATTTTCGGATGTCCCAGGTGTATGCCGCACAAGGTAATCAGCAGAAAGCACGTGCATCAATCGACCGGGCAAAAGTATTTACCGATTACGACTTCCGCGAGTGGCTTATATTTCAGATTGAGCGCGATATTTCGACGATAGACTGACAGCGATAGGGGAGACAGCAAAAAGCTCTTGAATTTCACTTGTTTTTTTCTCAATATACAGTTTGCTGGATTCAAGACATGTCAGTTTTCCACTTAAGAGAGGTCATCTATGCCTAAGCGTTCCTTCCTTTTCCTGTGGGCCATTGCAATAAGCATTGCTGCTCTTTGCCCACCGCTGTGGGCAACTGATGAAACTGATGCAGAACAGGTAGACAAGCAGCAGTTGGAGTACTACCGTTCTATTCCCAACGTAAAACCCAAAAAGCGCGAAGTATATTTCTATGAGCAGCGGAATTATCCGTACACTCGCATCCCGCAGAATGCGAGAGTGAAAGCTCTTGAGCAAATGGACCGCATGACAGCTACACAGGGCAAGGGCCCCAATGTGCTGGCAGATCAGCCTCAATGGCGTTCCATTGGCCCATACAATGTGGGTGGGCGCGTGCGCTCTATTGTCGTGCATCCAACCGACCCAAATAATGTATATATAGGAACGGCAGCAGGCGGTGCATGGCATACAACCAACGGCGGCGAGACTTGGACACCAATTTTCGACAATCAGAACGCCAGTGCGTTTGGCTCGCTGGCATTAGACCCCAGCAATCCCAATGTCCTATGGGCAGCTACTGGAGAGATCGAAGCGAGCATCGATGCCTACCTCGGCAATGGCATCTATAAATCCACCGACGGCGGCTCTACATGGTCGCATGTTGGCCTTGCGAACGTAGGCGCTTTCTCGAAAATACACGTGCACCCCCTCAACTCCGATTTTATCGTGGCAGGAGCTGTAAAAAACGGCGCGGGCTTCTACAAAACCACTGATGGCGGAAAAAACTGGCAAAAAACGTTTAATGGACCGGTATCCGACGTAAGTATTAGCTACCAGACGCAAAACGATGTCTACATCGGCGTTACTGGCGAGGGCGTGTACCACTCCGGCGACGGCGGCAATAACTTTGAATTCCTCGGCAATGGTTTCCCAACCTTCAACGTGGGCCGGGTGTCGGTACAGGTATCGAAATCCAATCCTTCTGTGCTGTACTGCCTTATCGTGCGATACGAAATCGTATCGGAAACAGAGCGGGTGGAAACTGCCGAGATTTACAAATCGACAAACGCCGGAGAAAAGTGGGATTTATTCTTATCGGGCAATGCGGCTTTTTTCAATAATCAGGGCTTTTATAACCATTTTATTGAGGTGAGCCCCACCGACCCCGACATTGCCTTTGCAGGTGGTATCGACGTGTTTCGCACTTTAGATGGCAGTAAGTGGAATAATGTAACATTTGTGTACAGCGGCGGTAACGTCCACCCCGACCAGCACTGCATCGCGTTTGCGCCATCTGAACCCAAGACAATCTACCTCGGCAACGATGGCGGTATGTATGTAAGCAAGGATGGTGGATACAACTGGACGGCCATTAATAACGGGCTCGCCATTACACAGTTTTATAAAATGGGTGTAGACCAGAGCGCGGCCAATGTCAACTACGGCGGCGCACAAGACAATGGAACCCAAGGCAGCGTGGGCAATGTACCAAATTGGAGAGCCATGAATGGCGCAGATGGAGGATACGTTGTTGTTGATCATGGCAACCCTGATATTATCTACGGCTCCATTCAAGAGGGACAAATGTGGAAAAAGAATGTCAATAGTCCTTCAGCTACCTACCTTCCTCTCCCTGCCAAAGATGTCGACGCACCGCTGTTTATCTCGCCGCATATCATGGATCCGCAGGACAATAATATTTTATATCACGGGCGCAGACGCCTTTATTTCTCCGCTGATGGCGGCAACGACTGGACTCCCTTGCCTGGCCCGACCGGGCTTCAGGGCTCTATTTCGGCCATTGCGGTATCGTATGCCGGGGGTGGTTACACAATCTTTATCGGCACATCACGGGGTGAGTTTTTGCTCTCTCGGGACGGCGGCGACAACTGGATGAACGCGGGCGACAACGGCCTTCCCAAGCGTTTTGTAACAGATATTGTACCATCTCCAACCGACGCCAATACTTTTTATGTGAGTATAGCGGGCTTCGGTACGAGCCATGTATTCAAAACAACAGATGGTGGCAACTCCTGGATCGACGTCGGCAAACCGCTGCCCGATATTCCCTGCGGCTCGCTTGCACTCGACCCCGATAATGAAAATATTTTGTTCGCAGGGACAGATATCGGTGTTTTTGTCACCTACGACGGCGGCAACTCCTGGATACCCTTTGGCAAAGGTCTGCCGAGAACCCATGTGGCTGACCTCGAATTTCACGTAGGGACACGCGTATTGAGAGCAGCAACCCACGGACGCTCGATGTGGGAAGTCGATGTACCTACAACACCAGTAGAAGAAATAGGCATCACATCGCCTGCAGGAGGAGAGAACTACAATGCTCAATCCTCGCAGGTCATCTCTTGGTACGGCTTTTCGGGCAGTGTAAAGGTAGAATATTCTATCGACGACGGAGCACAATGGACAACACTGGCCGAAGCTGCAACAGGTAACTACCTGCGCTGGCAAATTCCCGACAGGCCGACAATTACAGCACGTGTACGCATCACGCCCAACGGCGGCGGTTCGCCTCTCATTTCCAAAACCTTTGCTATCAACAAATTTACTCCCGGCTCGGTGCTCTCCCAGTCGTCGGTGAACCATGTAGCATATGGCCTCGCATACGACGGCAAGGGCGGCCTCTGGACAACGAGCTTTTACGGCAATAAAATATACAAGCTCAACTCCATCACCTTCCAGGTTGAGTCCTCGTTTGAAATTCCGGACGGCGACAGTCTTTATACCGACATTACTATGGATCGTGCCACACAGACCCTATACGTGCACAAGCTCAATCGCTCTTCAACACCCAACGGCGGTAAAATCCTCGTGTTGTCGACCAGCGGCCAACTATTGCGCCAGTTCGACAGCCCCTGCACAAAATATCCAGTGGGGCTTACATGGATAGATGGCCAACTGCTGGCAAGCGACCGAGACACGCGAAAGCTGTTCTGGACCAATCCAGAGTCGGGCGAAAAATTTGAAGAAAAAAGCAACCCATTCCAGAAATACTATGGCCCACGCGGTTTGTGCAACGACGGCAATGGCAATTGTTACCAGGCTTCTACTGATTTCTCGGGCAACTCGCTACAGGGTGCGTACAATGTGCAATTCGGTGTTGGTGACGTTGCTGAAGTACGCCGTATGGACCTGCGTACCAATACTGGAACAATCAACGCTCGCGGCATTGAATTCGACCCTGCCGACAAAACATTCTGGATATCTGACTTTGAAGGAAGTATATACAAAACCGCTGGTTTTGAAATTGAGACCGATGTACGCGAGGAACAACCGGGCACATCCGATCTTTTGTCTATCGAAAAGCTGGCACCCAATCCTTTCAGCGAAAACGCCACTATTGGCTTTACGCTGAGCCGTGAAAGCCATTTGCGCGTGGAAGTAGTTAGTGCTGGTGGCAATCGTGTAGCACTGTTACACGACGGCGTAACAGGCGCGGGAGAGCACTCGTTGGTATTGCGCGGCGCACAACTCGCCAGCGGTGTCTATACTGCGGTATTCTCCATCGACAACAGGCCGATAGCTTCGCATAATATTATCCTCCTGCGCTAATGCAGTTGCATAAGAGAACGAGCGGTATTTTCCGACAGGAGAGTACCGCTTTTTTATGAAGATTCAATTTCCGGCTTGATAGCACAACTACTATTTTCCTAACAGCATATTGTAACGATGTAGTGCAAAACATGCAAAAACGCCGGTCATCTTCACGTGATGAAGGGCATGGCTCTAATTCCGAACGCTATCTTCTTACCTATGCCGACCTGATTACGCTGCTTCTGGGGCTGTTTGTAATCCTCTATGCATCGGCTCAGGTAGACAACAGCAAGTACAAAGAGTACGCATCGGCCATTAACAAATACTTCAACAGCGATGCCCAGCCTGACAAGAGCAATGGTGTCATGCCCGGCCAGCAGGGAATTCCACAGCCTATGTTCCCTGCCGGTGCAGAAAAGACACTCGATCAGATAAACCAAGAAGTGACGGAGGCTATGCAGGACTTAACGGCATCGGGTACAGTGGCATTAGAGCGCACCCCAAACGGGCTTACGATTAGGCTCTCCGAAAAGCTGCTATTTGATTCGGGCGAGTCGGAAATTCAACAAGGCGCACTCCGCTCGCTCGACTCCATATCGGCAATTTTGCGAGGCATCAAGCAGAATATCATCGTCGAGGGTCATACCGACGACATGCCAATCCGCTCATTCCGCTATGAGTCCAATTGGCATCTCTCGGTACAGCGCGCCCTTACTGTAGCCTATTATTGTATTCGCAGTGGCATGCCGCAAACGCACTTAACTATTAGCGGGTACGGTTCAGAAAGGCCAATTGCCTCTAACGACGAAGCGGAGGGAAGGGCGCGAAACCGGCGTGTAGAAATCAACATTAAGGAGCTACCGCAAAATATTCCAACCGACGAAGGATATATCACAACAGAAGGAGAAACATGGACTTCAGATACGGCAACAGCGTCCGATAATAGATAAGTATCAATTGTCGGCAGCACAGACGGGACTTAAAAAGCTGTGCAAGCGCGGCTGAACAGTAAAGATTTTTTGAAATTAACCAGAAGTATTATAGCTTTATCTCCATCTTCTTCGAGGATATACACGTTATGCAGGATGCATCAACTCGCTCTTCCCGATATCAGGATACCGAACGCCAGCGGTCCAGAGTAATCCGAACTTACCAATTTGGAGAGATCGTCGTCGAGCCGGCATATATTTTTACTTTTCCCGACGGTCTGTTCGGCTTTGAGACATTCCGCGAATTCGTTCTTATCAGCGAAGAAGGTACGGAGCCTTTAAAATGGCTTCTCTCCATCGAAGACCCATCTATCGGCTTTCCTGTGCTCAATCCGCTTATTCTCGACCTGAGCTACAGGATTCCCGACAGCTTGGTCAGCGACGAAACGGCTGTATTCGTCATCGTAACGCTGGCCAACCGCAATGGCGGTATGTCGGCCAATATGAAGGCACCTGTTCTGCTGGATGGGCAAACGCAAAAGGGAAAACAGGTAATCTTATCAACCGAGCGTTATTCACCGGAATATATCATAGCAGCATCATACGAAGATTCTGCATCCAAGGAAGGTAGCTATGCTGGTACTATCGCGTAAAATCGGCGAAACTATTACGATCGGCAATTCGATCACGATTACGGTGCTTGGATTCGATCGCGGCTTTGTAAAATTGGGTATCGAAGCCCCCAAATCTGTACCTGTCCACAGAAAAGAGATCTACGACAAAATTATCGAGGTAAACCGCCAAGCGGCTTCTACCGAGATCTCGGCTCTGAAAAACGCTATTCAGGCGTCAGGACTGCGTGCTTCACGTGAAAAAAACGGCTCGGTGTCTTTTTCTGGCTCTACACTTGTGGTGTCGACAACTGAACCAGCAGAAGATACTTCATCTTCCGTGTAATCCGAAAACAGCATGTATGAATGAATATCCGGCTCTTGTGATCGACGATGATGTATGGATGCAGAGAATCATTTCCAAAGTACTGGAAGGATTCGGCTTTACTACCTACATCGCCTCCAATGGGTTCGATGCTGTTGCTCTTGCATTAGAGCACCGTCCCCTTGTGATTTTTCTCGATATTATGATGCCTGAGCTATCAGGCCATCTAACGCTGAAGATGCTTAAACGTCTTCGTCCTACAAAAGACATCGCCGTTATTATGATCTCGGCGTTGTCGGATGCGGAGAATCTCGGTCTTGCAGTGAAGATGGGAGCTGTGGGATTTATCAGCAAGCCATTTACCCGCGCCACCGTGCTCGACAAGCTCCGCCATATTCTCGGAGCCGAAGCGCTGAACATCATTACTAAAAAATCGCAGATGCCGCTACCGCAAAACAACCCGTTCCAGCCCGATACGATGGCGGAAACGGAAGCTATGCCGCCATCTGGTACGCGCCCTGCCGAGCAGGAAGAACCCCAGCGTTCAGATCATACATCCACAGCCGAAGCGACAAAACGCTACCAGGAAGAGAGCAATCAACGACAGGTACAAGCTATCAAGGAACTGCTCTTCAAAGAGATTAAGTAAAAAATCACTCACTTATTTGTAAATGGGTATTGATTTTTTTCTCTACTTCATGTAAGTTTAGCGCCGTGTTAAGTCTCGGTAATACAAATACCGTTCTTCAGTGGTTCTCTTTTCCATATCCAGAGCCTATCGTCCAACCTCTACTACGCTCAGCGCAGATCAATTACGCGGATATCGTCCGTAGGTTTGAACTCGAAATCACTGTCGGAGACACTGATATCAGTTTTCAAACCGGAAATAACCCAACCGCGTACATTTGAGCCGTCAAAGATTTCCAGTTCAGCAATTTCCAGTGTCCTCGGCGAAAGCTTCATTGTGATCTTTTGCAGCCCGCCGACAACCGCCTGCTGATTTTTCGGCTTGAGCGCCAATACAACGTAATCCTCGCCTGTCGAGCGGTTCTCGCGCAGCAGAGAAGGCACATAGGTTTTAGGAAATGACATGAAAAGCTTTTGCGGAGAGATGGCGTCGCTGCCATCAATGTACTTGCTTACGATGACTTTGTTCTTTGATGGTGTGTAGTTCCACATCGTCGAGCCGTTGCAGATTACAATGCGGTCGTCCAGTTCAATTATAAATTTGTTGTCGCGCTTTACTGTCAGCTTACCAGTAATAGAAGGATTGTCCTTCTGCGCAAAAACGACCTGCATCGAAGAAGCATCGCTGTACTTACGCTGTATTGCCTGAAAAACAGACTCCGCATCGCGTGGAGGCGCAACAGCAACAGCAGTGCCAACAACAGCGGCAATAAGCACAAAAAGCCGAATGGCAGAAGAAAAGAAGGGCATAGTCATAATAGTAAAACCTAAATAAAGCCGCCGGGCGGCAATTGTTCAGACAACAGAAGAATCCTGGAAGAAAATATTGTACCATTTTTCTATATAATACACCCGTCGACAATCGGCTGCGGAAGGAAAACGGAGTACCGGGCGACAGGGTTTCAGTGTTCATCCATTACTTACTTGCTTGTGCTGCTCATGGGCAATTCGTTACTCGATTGAATCATGTTCATAGCGTCGAATCATGTACATTCATCAGGGGTAGTATGCTGCAATCAACAGAACAAGTAAGTATGACGGATCATGCTCAGTTCAGTGAACAATCCGCTTATACCGAATCTTTCCATTCTCGCTTCGACCCTGCTGCACAAGCACTTGCAACGGTGCCCAGCCGGCCCGTACAGCTCGTAGTAAAGCACATTTTTGATGCTGTTGCCTCTTTGCTGTGTATTCTGCTGCTCTCGCCTCTGCTGCTGGTCGTGGCTGCACTCATCAAACTTACCTCGCCGGGCCGTGTGATCTTTAAACACAAGCGCGCAGGTCTGCATGGAAGAGTGATCACTGTGTACAAGTTCCGCACAATGGTCGCCAACGCCGACCAGTTCTCTACACCAACCACTGTCAACGGTGTCTTTGCCGTAAAAGACTCCAACGACGAGCGCGTTACTCCTCTCGGTGCGTTCTTGCGCCGGTCGAGCATCGACGAACTTCCGCAGCTCTTCAATGTTCTTCGGGGCAATATGAGCCTTGTTGGGCCCCGCCCTCTTTCGCTGTTTGAGCACGAAAAAACTTTCCGCTGGCAGGCCCGTCGCCTCCAGATGCGCCCTGGTATGACTTGTATCTGGCAGGTGTCTGGCAGAAATTCTATTATGGATGAACGACGTTTGCAAATGGATGTAGACTATGTTGAACAATGGTCGTTATGGCTCGATCTTAAACTTCTTCTCAAAACCATTCCGGTTGTTATCAGCGGCAAAGGAGCACGGTAATCCGGTAAACTACTAAGGTATGAACGAACTTCTTTGTGTACAGGTGCTTTCCAACGCAGGCGAAACTGATAGCGATTTCTTTGCACGCCTCGACGACTTCTGGGATCTCGCCCACTATAGTATGGCTCAGGCTGTCTTCGCCGCAGCTACGCGGCTGGAGGACGTGGAAAACAAACGAGCCCGGTCGTACCTTGTGCGACGCGATATGGCGCGGCCTATCGAAAAAGAACTCGACAAGACAGGATTTGATGTCCTGCCGGTTGACACCAACAGCATCTACGCCCCCTACGAGGCTGTAGCGCCCGACTGGATTGTAATAGCGGAACCCAATGAACCGGACACGACTGCCAGCTAAGCCAAGCACGGCATAGCAATAGAGCAAAATAAAACGGTCTTCCTGAATGTCGGGAAGACCGTTTTGTTATAAAGTCGTATGTTCAGCGGCAACAAGAATACGGGCATGTCGTTGTACCGTTCGCCCTTGTCTGCACATAGTTTTCCCCTGTAGCGATTTTGGCTGAACGACCACGCGGCGATGGTGCTGCGCGGTGCGAAGACCGAAGTGCTCCACAGAGGCCGAAGCGCTCAAGCTCATAGCACTTCAGGCTCTTGCAGCAAAATCTTCAGTACATCACGACGCATTTTTCTGGTATGTCCCTTCAGCGCTGATATAGTGCGGGGCTGCTTTAGAGGTGACAACTTCGCTGGTAATCACGCATTTCTGCACTCCCTGCATATCGGGAATTTTATACATGATTGGGATCATCACTTCTTCCATGATGCTTCGCAGACCACGGGCACCTGTTTTGCGAACCTTCGCCTTATTCACAATCTCCTGGAGAGCTTCGGGCTCAATTTCCAACTCGATCCCTTCCAGCAGGAACAGTTTTTTGTACTGCTTTACGAGTGCGTTCTTGGGATTGGACAAAATATCGATCATCGCTTCATTGGTAAGAGCGTGCAGAGGCGCTGTCACCGGCATACGACCAATAAATTCGGGAATAAAGCCAAAGCGCATCAGGTCTTCGGGTTCGGCATTGAAGAACAGCGCCACATCTTCTTCGACACGGTTGTCCACCTGTGTCATAAACCCAATTGTGCTGGTGCGCAGCCTGCGGGCAATGATCTTCTCCAGCCCATCGAATGCACCACCACAGATAAACAGAATATTTTTCGTATTAACATTAATAAGCGGTTGTTCGGGATGCTTTCGGCCACCACGCGGGGGCACACCGGCAGTAGTTCCCTCTAGCAGCTTAAGAAGAGCTTGCTGCACGCCTTCGCCGGAGACATCGCGTGTGATACTAGGCGAATCGCTTTTGCGCGCAACCTTGTCGATTTCGTCGATATACACGATACCGCGTTCAGCGCGTTCCACATTAAAATCGGCGTTTTGCAGCAGGTGAGCGAGCACGGTCTCGACGTCATCGCCTACATATCCAGCCTCTGTAAGCGTTGTAGCATCAGCGATAACAAACGGCACATCGAGAATACGGGCAAGAGTTTGCGCCAGCAGAGTTTTTCCCGTACCGGTAGGGCCGAGCAAAAGAATATTGCTTTTTTCAATTTCTACATCGTCGAATGCACCGAGCATATCTTGAGACTCAATGCGCTTATAGTGGTTATACACAGCAACAGAGAGCACTTGTTTTGCTACATCCTGGCCTATCACATACTCGTCGAGCGCCTGTTTGATCTGCGACGGCTTCATCAGCTTCTGCTTCTGCGTCTGGCGGTTCTTATAAGTTGTGGTATTATTGCGCAATATCTCGATAGAATTCTGCACACAGATATCGCATATATATACATTTGGTCCGGCTATCATGCTCGTTACTTCGCTCGACGACCTGCCGCAGAACGAGCAGTGGATTTCTTCCGTATACCGTCCACCCTGATTGTTCATATGTTACGTATGAGGTTGGGTTTATAAATGAAAATACGCGGACGTATGAGAAGCTCTCACAACGTCCGCGTTGTTCTACTTGTCGCGGCGGAACGCCGCACCGACTCCGACAGCTTATTCTTCTTTGTCTTTGCTGTCTGCTTTAGCACTACCCTCGTCGATACGCGTCATCACCTTATCGATCAGACCGTAGCTCAGGGCTTCTTCGGGAGTCATGTATTTATCGCGGTCGGCATCTTTTTTGATTGTTTCCACATCGACGCCAGAGTGCCTGCTAATAATCTCATACAGGGTATCGCGGATACGCAACATCTCTTTTGTATAAATTTCGATGTCGGAAGCCTGTCCCTGCGTGCCACCCAGCGGCTGGTGCATCATAATGCGCGAATGCGGCAGAGCAAATCTTTTGCCTTTGGCTCCTGCACACAGAAGTACTTGGGCCATCGAAGCTGCCATACCAACGCATATAGTGCTTACATCCGAACGAATGTGCTGCATCGTATCATAAATAGCCAGCCCTGCTGTTACACTACCACCCGGAGAATTGACATACAGATGAATGTCCTTTTGCGGATCCTCGCTTTCGAGGAACAACAATTGGGCCACCACGAGGCTGGCAATGTGATCATCAATAGCCGATCCCAGAAAAATAATACGCTCTTTCAGGAGACGCGAGTAAATATCGTAAGCGCGCTCCCCCCTGCTTGTCTGCTCAATTACATAGGGAACAATTTGGTTGTACATCGCAAAATCCTTGTTCTTGATATGAAAAACAACCGTTCTTTGAGCTATGAAGAACAGCAGCGGTTTTTATTTCACTGATACAGGCCACCCGAACAATTTTCGGCGAGTGTACTATCAATGATGATGGTCATGCTCGTGGTCATGATCATGCTCGTGGTCATGCTCGTGGTCATGATCGTGGTCGTGGAGCTGAGCGTTCACGTCTTCCACTTCTGTAATCACAGCGTAATCGCGCACGACATCAAGGGCTTTTTCACCGAGGATACGGCTTTGCACTTGAGCGTCGTTCTCTACGAAGGAGCGCAGTTGATCCGTATCAATCTGGATATTGGGCAAGCCCTCGATAAACCGCTCTATATCGTCTTCTTCAACTTTGAGGCTTTCAGCTTCGATAATGCGCTCGCGGATAATCATCCACTTTGCAGTTTGCACTGCCAGTGGAAGCATCTGCTGTCCAAAGCGCTGCAGATCGAAACCTTTCGGCAGTTTTTTATCAGACTGGCGTTGTTTCAGATCTTCTACATAGGACATCATCACTTCGCTTACCAGAGTCGATGGCACATCAAATGTATGAGCTTCCAGCAGTTTGCCTACTAAAGCATCGTCGAGCGCTTGGCGGCTTTTGTTGTCCCAAATCTGGCGAAGCTGGCGGTCAATCTCATCGCGCAGTTCTTCGGTAGAGGTCAGGCTTCCCTGTGTCATGTTCTCTACAAAGTCGTTTGTAAACTCAGCAGGAACTACGCGTTGCACTTTCGTAACGGAAGCATGAAAAGGGAGGCGTTTATCGCCATTCGGCTCTTTTGCGCTATAGGTAAAGCTATCGCCTATTTTTGTATTGAGCAGCGAGGCTTTCAGTTCCGAATCGATATTGCGATTGCCGAGGAATACTTCCAGGCTCTCGCTTTCGCCACCGAGCAGCGGCAGGCCTGTTTCCGTATCGAGCTTGCGGAACAGCACTGTAGCAACAGACGTATCGCCATCTACTTGCTCGGCGTCTTCTAATGTACCGTTCTCAATGAGAATACGGTTGATCTCGCCGTCCACTTCTTCGCCATTTACTGTATGGATCGGTTTGTCGACGATCAAGCCACGGTACTCGCCCAGTTCAAACTCAGGCAGGACTTCATAGGCAACGGTAATTTTGATACCGCCCTCTGGATTGCGTTCCAGATCGGTCAGGCTCGGCTGGCCGATAGGGCGAACACCGTTTTCGCGAACGAGTTCCGAAAACACCGCGCTGGCGATGTCCTCTATCGCATTGTTCTCAATCTGCTTACCGAATTTCTGTTTGATGATATTAATGGGCACTTTGCCCTTGCGAAATCCCTTTACTTCGATTTCGGGTTGCGCCTTGCGGTATGCTTCCTCAAAGTGAGGTATCAGATCGGTTTTCGTCAATTCGATAACAGCTTCGCGCTTGCAACCTTCAAGAGTCCTGAATTGCGTTTCCAAGGAAAAGTCCTTAATATGAATGACACAAAAATATACTTTGCAAGTGCGGACGGGGAGACTTGAACTCCCACGGGTTTCCCCACCAGATCCTAAGTCTGGCGCGTCTGCCAATTTCGCCACGTCCGCAAAAAGATAATTCGAGCGGCAAGTAAACCGCAAATATAAACATGTTTACCGAGAAGCGGAAAATATTTGCTGATGTACAGCATCCGGGCAGCCTACACAGCGTGCAAGGCTTTTGCTGTGCCGAAACGGCAATAGAGCTCTCTTTTGTCCGTTATTGGGCGCAATAGGCGGTAAAGACGAATGGATAAAAAAACAGATTGTATTGTCATAGGTGGCGGCTTTGCTGGAATAGCGGCGGCGGTAGAGCTTGCGCGGCACGGAAAAAAAACTATTCTGGCAGAACCACGGGCTTATATCGGTGGCCGCGCTCGGTCGTTTGTAGACAGGGAAACGGGCGAGGTAATCGACAATGGGCAGCATCTTCTGATGGGCTGCTACACTCATGCCCTATCGCTGTTCGATGTGCTCGGTACCCGGCATCTGCTGGCTGCACAACCGCGCATGCGCGTAGATTTCACCGACCCCGACGGTACTGTTCACGCTTTCGACACATCGCATCTGCCCGGAAAAGCTGGTACGGCTCTCGGCCTGCTAAGGCTTTCCGGCCTTTCGGCAGCCGATAAATTCCGCGCAGTGCAGCTCGCTCTTCTCGTAGAGTACAAGATCGCCCGTCCGCGCACGGAATCAGTGCAAGATTTTCTTGTGCGCTACCACCAGCCGCAGCGTATGATCTCGCGTTTTTGGGAGCCAATTGTCCTCGCTACGCTCAATGCTCATCCCAAAGATGCTTCGGCTCGGCTGCTCGTGGAAGTGCTCCAGCGCGCCATCTTTGCCGATGCAAAGTCGTCGCAGTTGCTCTTCCCAGCCGCCGGATTATCAGAGCTTATAGCCCCCTTTCCAGAGTGGCTGGCCCAGCACAACGGCTCGATTATCCACACCCCAGTAGATGCAATAGTGTTCGATCATGGCAGCGTTCGCGGCGCAATAACTCCCGACGGTGCCATCGAAGCCAACACAATTATATCGTGCATCCCGCCCCGTGCGCTCGCCCGGCTACTGCCTCCATCCGGCGATGTACTGCCAGAAATCGCAGCGATAGCTCCGCTTATTAGCTATTCGCCTATTGTCTCGGTCTATCTGTGGTTCGACCGCAATTTTCTGCCGGGTACGTTCTATGCCATGCTTGGCACAACCATCCAGTGGGTGTTCAACCGCCGCCTCTTGTGCGATACCCCAAAGGACATACGCGAGCGCTATCCCGGCCATGTGGCGCTTACTGTAAGCGCAGCAGATACGCTCGCTACGGAATCCACGCAGGATGTAGTACAGCTCTGTATCAAGGAACTCGAACGCGCATTCCCCGAAGCACGAGGAGCACGGCTTTTGCACTCGCAGGTTATTAAGGAAAAGCAAGCTACTATGCGCGCTACTCCCGAGACCGATCTGATTCGACCACCGGCGCAAACAGCAGTAAAAGGCTTTTTTCTCGCAGGCGACTGGACAAATACAGGCCTGCCCGCTACTATCGAAGGCGCCTGCCAAAGCGGTGTTGTCGCCGCCCGTGCAGCGCTGGACAACAGCGATTAAAAGCCCACCACATCCTGTAGACCACTCCGCACCGAGAGCCAGACAATGTCCATAAAAGCGTCGTCCGGCTTCTGCACATAGGAAATCACGCCCGTTTTCTTATCGCGGGCGGTGTTGCTAGACCGCAGCGCAAACGCATTAGCCATAAACGTCTTTAGCTTCGGCACCAACCCTTTTTCGCTGCCCGTGTCTTCGTCCAGAACAGCGATGGACAAACCAGTGTACTCGACATTGAGTTTACCCGTGGAGCGCCCTTCGCTGGCTGAAAAGAAGAAATCTGCGTTGGCCACCTTCCCCGAAGTAATTCTGATGCGGTCGGAAACTTCTAGAAATCCATTCAGAGCTCTCGGGTTCATGGCTTCGAGCGTACCATTGCAGGTAAAGCGAAAATGCTGCCCATCCAATGGAATTTCCGCCCGGAGCTTCATCATTCCAGCATCGGCAAGTTTGCCAGAAGCACGCACTACTACCGGCGGCGTTCCGGGGCGAGAGTCCGGCGTGTGGCGTATACCAGTCGCGTCGAAGCTCACGGAAGTAAAAGGCAATACAGCGGGCTTGTTGCTGTAGGGAAATAATTCGCTGTAGGTAATGCGGGCATCGCGCAGTTGTACGCTGTCTATCTGTAAAGCCACAGACAGAGAATCAAAAAATTGATTCGGCATGCTGGGCAGAGGCGATGAAGAGTCGGGTGGCAGGCGTTTGTTCAGCAATATGCCGAATGTAGGGCCAGCCAGCACGACCACTCCCGCCGAAAGTACGTTTTTGCGTAGGTACTCCTCTACGCGAAAACGCCGAATCTCGATGCTCGGCACCCCCACGCGAAAACGCACCACGCGATAGCGCAAGCCAGCAAAGAACTGCTCATCGGGAACAGCGGGCTGCAACGACAGCGAGGAAAGAACAAGCGATGATGCCGACGACGAAAAGCGAAGAGAATCAAACCGCACTATATATACCGGGCCGAGTAGTGTCGTGGAAATCGACCCCGTGGACAATTCAGCACTGCTCCATATTTTTCCGCCGCTGCGAAACTCTTCGGGATCGACAGCAATATCGCACACATCCATGGCAATAGCTGCTATGGAATCTGCCATCCTGCCGCCTATACGCCGCACTATGACAGCGTTCCGAACGACAAACCGACCAATGTGCAGCGGGCTGAAGCGGTCGGGCAATGCTGCGGCCAGCTTTTCGATCAGCATACTGTCCTGTGCTCCTGTGGCTTGTGGTTCAAGCTCCGATCCCCCCGATACAACCGATGTATCGAGGTCAATCGCACACTGTGCGCCAGTAATAATGAGCTCTCCCACACGTGCGCGGCCAAACAGCAAGTACAACCAGTTGACATCCGCGAGCTCTACTCGCTCCGCCGATATACGCAAAAGCCGCCTTCCAGTAGCAGTCGTGTCCTGTGTTGAAAAGTCCATATTATGAGCAATCACCGTATTGCCGAATATATTGTAGCTCATCCGGCCTATATGGAGCGTATCGCTGCCACTGGTGTTCACTGCATGGAGAAGAGCGCCTTTCGCAACGCTGTCGAGCAGGGGGTTGACCAGCAGCAAACCAACTATAAAGAAAAGGACAACACCTATGGCGATCATCGCAGGTATCTGGCTTGCGCGTGTTCGCCTGCGCTCTCCCGGACGATTTAGATGTGCATAGGATGGACTCTCCTGTTCGGGCATAAATCTACTCCAAGAGTTACAACCGGAACCCGGTACAGGTGGGCAGCGGTATTAAATATTCATTACAGAACTCCGCACTGCTCGTAGTGAGGGGCGCACAACCAGGCCGAAGTACCAGATTAACTGCTGGTCGCCAGAAAAAGATTCCTCGGCACTATGGCGGGCAAAAGCCGGGCATTCCAACCGCTCTGCGTATATTGCAAAAGTTGTCTACAGTTACTGTCGTGTATCAAAACTGTGTATGGAGAGGGTTGTGGCACGGGCGTCTTGGCACAGGCGTCGGGTCGCTGTCGCCGGTCGCACTATCCACTGCGGCTTCGGCCAAAGGCTGCTCGCGGCTGCGGAAGGCGGCAGTACACCACGCGGCGGCTGTGCAGCGCGGTGCAGAGGCCTACAGCACGAAACAACGACCGAAGCGTACTATACCAGAGGGACACAACTGGCAGCTATGCCGCATTGCAGGCACTGCACAGCTTGCCCAAACGGGCAGAGGATTCCCGTATCAACCTATAACTAATAGATATAGAAGCATGCACATTCCTCTTTTTATTGAAGAACGCATCCGCTGGAGCGACCTCGACTCGGCGGGCATCATGTATTTTGGCAACTACATCCGCCTGTTTGAGATAGCCGAGACCGAGCTGTTCCGCACTGCTGGGTTCCCGTATGTGCATCGCACGTTCGAGGAATGGAATGCCTGGCCATTGCGCGCCAGCTTTCACTGCGACTTTCACACCCCTATACAACTGGACGAACTCGTGCGTGTTGATATCTGGATAGGGCGTTTTGGCAATGCCTCGATGACAATAAATTTCCGCGTGCTCGACGCCACCACACACGAGCTGCACGGCGAAGGCTACTGCACAATAGTGATGGTGCATCGCGACACCCGCCGGGCGGTGCGTATTCCCGATGCTCTGCGTCTGGCATTGGAGCCCTTTGCCATGCCGCCGGGTGCCTCGGAGAATCTCTGAACATAGACGTTGAATTTCATAGAAAAAATCGGTATCATTGGAGTTTATTTATTACGCCCAATGGATTGAAAACGACTATGTTTCTCCCTCTTTCAGACGACTTTTCCTATCCTTCGATAGAGCTGGAAGTGCTCGACTTCTGGCATAAAGAGCAGACTTTTGCACAATCGCTGCTCGACCGCGAAGGCGCGCCCACCTTTACTTTTTATGAAGGACCTCCCACAGTAAATGGCCAACCCGGGCTGCACCACCTGATCGCACGCACACTCAAAGACATGATGTGCCGCTACAAAACTATGCGCGGCTACTATGTAGCTCGCCGGGCGGGTTGGGACACACACGGCCTTCCCGTGGAGCTCGCCGTCGAAAAAGAACTTGGGCTTACACAGAAACACCAGATCGACTCCTTTGGCGTAGCGAAGTTCAACAACGCCTGCAAGACTTCGGTGTACAACAACATTGGCATGGCTACGGGCTGGCGCTCATTTACCGAGCGCACGGGCTACTGGATCGACCTCGATTCGGCCTATATCACCTGTACCAACAACTATATCGAGTCGGTATGGTGGGCACTGAAGAAATTTTTTGACAAGGGTCTGATCCATCGCGGATTCCGCATCGTACCGCAGTCCCCAACCATCGAAACGCCGCTGTCGTCGCACGAGCTCTCGCTTGGCTATAGAGAGGTAAAAGACCCTAACTGCTACATAAAGCTGCGCGTGCTCTCTACCCCGTATGCGCCGATAGAAGGCGCCGAACTCGTTGTTTGGACAACAACGCCTTGGACTCTTGTCTCCAACACAGCGCTTGCAGTGGGAGAAGACATCGAGTATGTGCTGGTGCGTAATGTACGCACGCTGAAGCAAGGCGATAGCAAGGTTGAGGTAGAAAACAGACTCGTGCTCGCATCCGCAAGGCTCGGCGTATTAGACGGCGATGTAGAAGTGCTCGCCACATTCACTGGCAGAGATATTCTCGGCACTGTCTACGAGCAAATATTCCCGTACCTGCACATCGACCGCGACGAGCATCCGAACGCTCTGGCCGTACTACCCGGCAACTTCGTGTCGACAGCCGACGGCTCGGGTATTGTACACTTGGCTCCGGCGTTTGGTGCAGACGACTACGAAATGCTGAAAAAATTTAACCTGCCGTTCATGCAGCCAGTAACGCCCGGCGGACGTTTTACGGCAGAAGCAGGAGAGTTTGCAGGCCGCACGGTAAAGACCTTTACCTATCCCGACCGCGTAGAAGAAGGTGCCGACAAAGACATTGTCATCGCCCTGAAAAGAGCCGACAAAATCTACCGTTCATCGAATGATTACGTGCACAGCTATCCGCACTGCTGGCGCACCGACAATCCGATTATCTACTACGCGCGCAACTCGTGGTTCATCAATTCGCCTGCCTACAAGGACAGGATGATTGAGCTGAACAAAGAAATCAAGTGGCAGCCTGCGGAAATTGGCAGCGGGCGTTTTGGCCACTGGTTGGAGGATGTAAAAGAGTGGAATCTCTCGCGCGACCGCTACTGGGGAACACCGCTCCCCATATGGCTCAACGACGACGGCGAGATGTTCGCCATTGGTTCGATAGCCGAGCTTATGGAAGGCTTGTACGAAAAGCCCGACGGTACACGTGTGCCCATAGCAGAATGCGCTGAAGAGTTCGACCTGCACCGCCCGTTCGTGGATCAAGTTGTGTTCGAGCGCGATGGCAAGACATTCCGCCGTACCCACGAAATCGTCGATGTGTGGTTCGATTCCGGCTCCATGCCCTTTGCCCAATTCCACTATCCATTCGAGAACAAAGAACTGTTCGAGCAGAGCTTTCCAGCCGATTTTATAGCCGAGGGTATCGACCAAACACGCGGATGGTTCTACACGCTGCACAATATTTCAACAGCGCTTTTCGACAAACCAGCATTTAAGAGCATCATTGTCAACGACATGATTCTCGACAAGACCGGGCGCAAAATGTCGAAATCGCGGGGCAACACTGTCAACGCATTTGAGATTATCAGCCGCTACGGCGCCGATGCTCTGCGCTGGTATCTGTTGGTGAACAATCCACCTTGGAAGCCCACTCTGTTCAACGAAGAAGACATCAAGCACACGGTTCTCGCCGACTTTTTCCGCACACTGCGCGAGACTTATAAGTTCTTTGCGCTCTATGCCAACATCGACGGCTTCAGTGGCAACGAAGACATCATTCCCTTGGCCGAGCGCCCGGAGATCGACCGCTGGATTATGTCGAAGCTGCATTCTACGCTGCGCGAATACCAAGAGCTGATGGACGATCTGGAAGTAACACGCGCCACTCGGCTTGTGCAGGAATTTGTCATCAATGATGTGTCCAACTGGTATGTGCGCCGCAACAGACGCCGTTTCTGGAAAGGCGAGCACGACAGCGAGAAGCTGGCTGCCTACCAGACGCTACGCGAAACACTGCTCGGCGTTCTGCAAATGACCGCTCCTGTGTCGCCGTTTTTGTCGGAGTACTTGTTCCAGCGCCTACGCAACAACAGCGAGCCAACGTCTATCCACCTGATGCTTATGACGACCCCGGACGACGCTACAATCGACATCGATCTGGAACGTCGGATGGCCCGTGCACAACTGATTGTGTTCCTATCTCGCTCCCTGCGGGAACGCGCAAAGATCAGAACACGCCAGCCGTTGCGCCGTATTCTCGTACCGGTTCGCTCTGCACAAGAGCGCCGCGACATCCAAGCTGTGGAGTCGATTATCGCAGAGGAAGTTAATGTAAAGGGCATCGAATACGTAAGCGACGATACTGGTATTGTGCAGAGATCGGCCAAGCCCAACTTCAAAGTGATGGGTAAAAAATTCGGAAAAGAAACACAGCAGGTGGCGAACCTGATTCGCAGTATGTCCTCCGAACAAATCGCAGAAGTCGAAAACCGTGGCACTGTAGAACTCGCTATGAACGACGCGACCTATACGATAGAAACCGCCGACATAGAAATCGTAAGCGAGGATATCGAGGGTTGGTTGGTAGCTACTCAAAGCGGAACAACAGTAGCGCTCGACACGGAGATCGATGCGGTACTTCTCAACGAAGGAACGGCACGCGAATTTGTAAATCGCATCCAAACCCTGCGCAAGGACTCCGGTTTTGATGTTACCGACCGTATCGCCGTGCAGTACAATGCTCCGGATGAGCTTCACGCGGCTATCATGGCCATGCGCGATTATATATGCGATGAAACACTCTGCACCGAATTGCGGTATGAAGCCAGTCTCGATGGTATCGCTCTGGATATCAATGATTCTGTTGTATCCGTAACAATCCGCAAAGTGTAGTGTTACTGAAATATGGCCGGGATACACGGTAGATAAGTGTAGAATTTTAATCAACGCAACTCTATATTGTAGATCGCTCATAGTCCTCCAAAGCTTCCAGGAGAATCTTCATGGCGAAAGCATCTTCTGCAACAAAGACAGCGGCAAAACCATCGAAGCAGGTAGCAGCAAAGCCGGCAAAAGCAGCGGCGAAACCATCGAAGCAGGTAGCAGCAAAGTCGGCAAAAGCAGCGGCGAGACCATCGAAACAAATGGTAGACAGACCCGCAAAAGCAGCGGCGAAACCATCGAAGCAGGTAGCAGCAAAGCCAGCAAAGACAGCGGTACAACAGCCTTTGTCCTCAAAGCCTGCCGGGACAATAACGGGTTCAAAAGCAACAGCAAGAACCTCGCAAAAGTCGTCAGTAACGGCAGCCGTGCAGGCTAAAAGCGACAAACTGGTCTCGGCTAAAGGCTCGAAATTAGTGGGCAGTTCTCCCTCGAAAAAAGCAAAAGCAGCGGTTCAAGCAGCGCCTCCTGTAGCCGGGAAGGCAGCAAAAACAACCGCAGTATCCAAGACAGAAAAGAGACCATCAGCGCCTGCCAAACCGCAAGCCGGAAAGGTAAAGCCAGGGTCGAAAACGAATTCAGCAACAGTACAGGTTTCAGCAGGAACCGCAAAAAAAGTGACGGCACAGACGAAAGTTTCGGCCAGAAAACCGTCGCCGGCATCAGTTACATCAACATCGAAACGCAGTAGTATTATGGCTAAAGAAAAACCAACGAAAGACGCAGCAAAGCCGGCAAAAGAGAAAGCGGCGAAGGTGGCTAAAAAGCCGGCGGCAACGGCAAAAACCGAGAAATCGGACTCTGATGCAGCAGGCAAAATAGCCAAAGATGCTGCCAACACAGCCGCCACGCCTGTAGAAGATTCTGTTGAAACACCAGCTCCGGTAGCAGCAGCATCGGCAGTACCCGTTGCCGATCCAGCTCCGGTAGCCGATGATCATGCGCAGGATACATCTGCCGACGACGATCCGCTCGATAAAACGGGCGAATCAACAGCCGGAGCTCAGCATCACGAGCCCGAAACAGGCCCGACCGAAGACGCGAGCCGCCGCAGAGCACGCCCAAAAGTGCAATACTCGGACGACGAGCTGGAAGAATTTCGCGTAATTATCGAAAAAACACGCCAAGAGGCTGTGGAAGAATTTCAAATCCTCCGCCAAAACCTCGAAGATATTACAAGCTCTGAGCTCGCCGACGAAAACGCATCGTACTCTATGCATATGGCTGAGCAAGGCACTGAAGCACAAGAAAAAGAAAAAATTTACGCCCAAGTGCAGCGCCTGAACGACTATATCAAAAAGCTCGATGAAGCTCTGCAACGCATTAAGGAAAAGACTTACGGTATCTGCCGTGTCTGCGGTATCCTGATTGCTAAAGAACGCCTGATCGCCGTGCCGATTACGACGCTGTCGGCTTCGTATAAAATCCAGAAGAAATGCCCCGAGGATGGAATTGATCGCATTGTAGCGCCCCGTTCCTGATTCCCTCCACTTCTTCCATAGCACTTGTTTACAACGCGGAAGAATGCGTTCTTCCGCGTTTCTTTTTTCTGCCCGCTCCATGAATTCTAATAAAAAATTTCTCTGGCTGGCTGCCGCGCTGCTCGTGCTCGATCAGGCAACAAAAGTAGCTGTCAAAGGCTTTAGTCTGTTTGGTGTCCAGCACGATGGTATGTATCTCGGCGAGAGTATTCCCGTGCTCGGCAATTTTCTGCGCCTTACTTTTGTCGAAAATCCCGGTATGGCCTTCGGTATCGGTTTCGGTGCAGGCAAACTGTTCCTGACGCTCTTTTCGCTGGTAGCCAGTGTAGCCCTGACCTGGTACCTCACACGCGTGCGTACTCAGTCGTTCTGGCTGCTACTCGGCCTATCGCTTGTGCTCGCCGGTGCCTCCGGTAATCTTATCGACCGGATGTTCTACGGCGTGTTCTACAACGAGGCGCCGCTGTTCTACGGTAAGGTTGTCGATTTTATCGACTTCGAGTTTTTCGACTTCTCCTTCTTTGGCTCTTCTTACTCGCGCTGGCCAGTGTTTAATATCGCCGATTCGTGCGTTACCTGCGGTATGGTGCTTCTCATGATTGCACATAAGCACTTCCCATCGGCAAAGCAGGCCGATAGTACGATCAGCACGGCAGCAGAAGGCAGTACAGCCGCCGAATACATACAACCAGGTACACAAACAACAGAAAAGCGCCCTCTACAATAGCAATTTGTAGCACGGGCGTTGCGACCGCACGGGCGGCTCCGTCACCGGTCGCACAATCCGGCGGTTCGCTCCCAAGCGTTCCCCGCCTTAGCATACACAGAGTACCTATGAACGATCAGCTCTCAATAGCAAGCGGCGATGACCGCAATTATCCAGCGTATATTCAGCATACTTACGAGTTTGCTATTCCCGACGGGCAAAAGCCCGAACGTGTCGATACATTCCTCGCTCGATCTATTCACAATGCTACGCGTACACGTGTGCAGCACGCTATCGACAGCGGTGCTGTGACGATCAACGAACGCCCGGCAAAGGCAAGCCGCAAAATCCAGCCCGGCGATGTTATCGTCTGCCATGTGATGAAACCGCCGCCTTTAGAACTCGTTCCCGAAAATATTCCGCTCGATGTTCTGTACGAAGACGCCGAACTGCTGGTGGTAAACAAACCCGCTGGCATGGTGACGCATCCCGGTTTCGGCAATCGCTACGGCACGCTTGTCAATGCCCTGCTGTACCACATGGGCGTGCGAGATTCGCAGGTAATCGAAACCGATGATGAGGACGACGAGGGCGACGAGGGAATGGTCTTCAACAGCGACGCCGTGCGCCCGGGAATCGTACACAGGCTCGACAAGGATACATCCGGTATTCTCGTTGTTGCAAAAAATCCTCATGCACATGCGATGCTCGCAAAGCAGTTTGCCCAGCGCACAGCCAAGCGCGAATACCAAGCCATCGTGTGGGGCGCCGCAAAGAATGAATCGGGAACGATTGAAGGCAATCTCGGCAGATCGCAACGCGACCGCAAAATTTTTACAGTTGTTGCCAAAGGCGGTAAACACGCAGTAACTGACTACCGCACGTTGGAACGCTTCGACTTCCTCACGCTGCTGAGCTTGTCGCTGCGCACAGGCCGTACACACCAAATTCGCGTGCACTGCGCGCATATCGGCCACCCGCTTTTCGCCGATACAGCCTACGGCGGCTCGAATGTGGTGTACGGTAATGGTACGGCTGCAAAACACAGACAAAACGTCGCGAATCTGCTTGAACTCATGCCCCGGCAGGCGCTGCACGCCAAAACACTCGCGTTCCGCCACCCCACTACAGGCGCGTGGATGGAGTTTGACTCTGAGCTACCAGAGGACTTCAACACTCTGCTCGCAGCAGTGCGGCACGAATAGTGTTTATAAACAGACATTTTTGGCCAATATATAAGAGGGCTCCGCTGTTCTGCACAACGGAGCCCTCTTCTGTCCTATGCGGTTTCTATCACATCTATACGCTGTCTGTCAGTCCTGCCTATATTCTGTTACTGCTTTACAAGCTCTACTGCTATTTCAATTTTAATTTCATCGCCTACTACAATGCCGCCCGCCTCGGTAATCGCATTCCACTGGAGCCCGAACTCCATACGGTTGAGTTTGCCCTTCATCTCAAATCCCGCAACGTCGTTTCCACCCATGCCCTTTACCGTGCCGTTATATTCTGTGTCTAATACAATGTGCTTTGTCGTGCCGCGAATGGTAATATCGCCCTCCACCACATAGTCGCTGCCCGACTTCTTGCGAATTGCTGTAGAGCGAAACGTGAGTTTGGGATGGTTTTCCACGTCGAAAAAATCGGCGGATTTCAAATGCCCATCGCGCTGCTCATTGTTGGTCGTAAGGCTGTCTACATCGGCCTCGAATGAGATCACGGCATCAGTAAAATCATCGTTCTGGCTCTCTACAGTTCCGCTAAATGCTGTGAAATATCCCGTTACTGTCGATACAACAAGGTGCCGTGCCTTGAATTTGATTTCTGAGTGCGCGGGATCGATCTTCCAAGTTGCCATTGTTGCCTCCGAAGTTGTGTGTTTGAACACTTAATTTTCATGCAATATACAATTTACTTGTTATAACACGCAAATATTTTTTTGTAGATATTTTTTTACCAGCATAACGGCGTCATTGGGTGGTAGGCCACAGCCCCTGGCGTTGCCCGGATCGCAGCGGTATATGCAGAGATTCATTGATTGCAGGAAAGAGCGCATAAATTCTCTACCTTGCTTGCAACCAACGCCAGAAGAGCAGATTTCCACGCCGCACATCAATGTGATGAAATCGCAACACTCGGAACACCGCGATAATACACGGACGAAACATCCTGCTCCCCTGCCTGCTTGTGCGGTGTATTGCGTCTGCATAACAGTATCCAACGCCGTCTTTCCACTGCCGATACAGATACTGAATTGATTTTCATGAAACAAGTGTCCCCCTGAAAGCGAACAGGCAAACACACTGTTGTGAACCCGGAATAACCACAATACACCGTACTACTTTGCCACCAGCAACCAGAACAGCAAAATTTCCCGGCAATCGCCGTTCGATATTTTTTCGCGTCTATCCGGGGGGAAAAATGGGTGAAGAAAAACTACTCGACTCCACCGCAAATCAGCCACATCAAGCGTCGACGGGCAATTATTCCTTTTGACTGAACACCTGTTCATTACAGGTGTTCGCTTATGGACTACACTTGCGATTTGCTCTATTGCAACATGTAATCGTTTCATAATTTGCAGCATTGCGCCATAAGCATAAAACTCGTTTCTCACTGTAGCGGCAGAGTTTTGTGTACAACAATACGGTGCGTACATTTGCTTTTTAATAAAAGTATTACAGTACAACATTCAATACTTTACAGCGCGCACATGATCGAGTACCGCACTTCTACCGACGCACTTTTGCCGGAACATGTACACGGATTTTTTGTAGGCTGGCCCAGCCCACCATCGCCCAGCACCCTGCTCGCACTTCTGCACAATGCTCTGCATCGGGTAGTAGCCATTGATACAGAAACAGGGAATGTGATTGGCTTTATCTACGCAGTTGGCGACGGAATTCTCTCGGCCTACATTCCACTTTTAGAAGTATTGCCTGCATACCAGCACAAAGGCATAGGTGGGGAATTAGTACAACGGCTGATAGAAGAGCTTCGGGAATACTACATGATAGATTTGTGCTGCGACGAAGGGCTTACGGAATTTTACCAAAGGTTTGGGATGACCCCCGTTACAGGCATGGTAAAAAGAAACTACAGCAAGCAAGCAGGCAGGTCGATAACAGGGCAAACGACAGTACAAAAGGAGTGTGCAATCAGTCGGGTTCAGTGAAAGCGGACGAGCTCAGCGCAATGGGGCGCAGCATATAGGTACATTGTTCGAGGCTGGCTACATAACGTCCGCGCGCAAACTCCGACTTTATGGAGCGCCATTCTTTATAGCATGTATCGATATAAATTTCTAACGCTTCCTTTTCGCTCTGTCCTTCGTAGTGGTTAATAAACAGCAGGTTTGGCCTGTCGCCACGAAGCGCCTGACCAACGGAAGCAGAGCTCACAGGAATACTACTATTGCACACCGACAACCCAGCCGACACGGCTGCCTCGAAGTCCAGCGCAGGCTGCGTAGGTTTCAGAAGGCGAGCCACAACAACTCCGCGAAGATGCTGCCTGATTTTCCGTTCACCACGAGGATTGGACACCGAAGTCATAGCCAACCACGACTTAAATTCTTCGGGTTCGAGCATCTGTTTTTTTCGCATGATAAGCAGATATTCATCGGTAGAAAGCTGTTCGCTCATTCGCGGTTTGCGAGCTACGCAGCCATAGTCTTCCACAGACTTCATCGCCAGCCGTATAAATTCGTCGTGGTCGGCATGCAGAACGCTCATTACTGCCTGAAGAATTTCTGCGGAGGGTGCGGGTTTGCGATTATTCTCAATATCGGATAAATACACCGGGCTGATGCCAACACGCCGCGCCAGGTGTCGCAGACTCATTCCGGCGAGAATCCGGAGTTTTCTCACTTCCGCTCCAAACGTCGTTTTAGCAGCTTTGGCGGCCATACACACATACACCAAATGACGAAGAATACAACTCTGCACACTGCGCCACACAACCTTTTTGGGAGCTTCCCCGCATACAAGAACCGCTGTTACACAAAGCACGTCGGTAGCTATAATTACGCTCTTTGCGGTTCGTACTTCCAACTATTTCCAAACCATATCACACGATTATCGTGTCCCATCTCGCCATACACACAAGAGCCTGAAAGCTGAACCATTCGGGGTATTGGCACTGCGCAGCGCATGTAGCGAATATAGCGCTGGCATATAATGCAGCCGTTACCCCAACATTATCCGGGAGTAACACCGGCTGCTACAGACGCAAAACTTTTCCACATATACAGTGGCATGTGGAAAATCACCGAAAGACGGGAGTATTTCCCTGCACCATAGAACGCAGTTTATCTTCCATTGCCTGTGGCACTGGTGCACCGAGCTGGCGGGCATAGCTGGCATATTTCATCGACTCGGCATAACGCCCCATATTAAAATAACTCATAGCGATATTGTGATTGGCCTGTGGATGACCGGGTATAATTTCCAACGCCTGCCGGAATTCCACCACCGCACTGTCGAACTGGCGACGCTGCATATACACTGCCCCGAGATTGGCGTGCGCGTCTACAAATCGAGGCCGCGCTCGGATCGACTGGCGGAACAGTATTTCGGCACTGTCGAGATTTCCCCTGTTAAAATAGATACTTCCCAAAATGCTATACGGCTGCGGAGACTTCGGCTGCAAATACATGGCGCGGCGAACATAGCGCTCGGCTTCGTCGAGATTCCCCTGTGCCCACAGGACACAGCCTAAATTAGTATTGCCTGCAATAGAGTTGGAATCGAGCTGCACAGCCTTGCGAAAATACGGCAACGCCTTGTTGTGGCTCTGGCGCTTAAAGTAGTAATCGCCAATATTCACATAGCCCCGCGACTTATCGGGCGACTTCTGTATGACATCGCCCCACAGAGATTCTACAGTGCTCCACACGGCATTGCGCTGGTACGTAGCTATGCCCGCTGCACATACAATTGCAATGATAGACAAAGGAACTACTGCCGTGCTTATGCCGCGCTTTGCGGCAAGAGAGCCAAGAAAAAACAGCCCGGAGCCAGCCGCCAAAAGAAATCCGAGAATTGGCAAGTACAGCCTGTGCTCAAAAATTACATCGGGCAGCGAAAGCACCGACGACTCTACCGACAAAGCCAAGAAGAAAAACAAAATACCAAACGATGCCAGCGGATGGCGTTTCCACAACCACAGCCCATAACCGCCAAGCGCGAGCAGCACTAAAAGCGATGGCAGTGTTGTGCCGGAAAAAAGAGAAGTCGCAATGGGATACTGATAATCGAGGTTCTGTCCTACTGGCACAAACAACAACCGCAGGTACGTAGCAACTACATTGAATTGCGTGAACAAATAATGCAGTGTGGGTATCTTCGAGCCTACTTCTGCCACCACCGAACCATGTACTCCACTATCAGTAGATTTGCTAATAAGCATAAGAGGAATAATAGCAAGAGTAGCCAGCATCGGCAACAAGGAAACAAGAGCTTTTACACGCTCCTCTTTTGTTCTACTATACAGCAGGAAATCCATCAGCAGGATAGCCAGCGGCACAATAAATGTGTTCTCTTTTGTGAACATACCAAGGACTACTGCCACCCACGAAGCAGCATACGCCAGCCAGCTTTTTCCGTCCACAATCCCAGCAGCACGACGCGATGCAAACACGGCATAGGAAGCCATCGCCAGAAGCGAGAACAGCGCTGCGAGCGATGCCATGCGCTGCACAATGTACGTAACAGCCTGTGTCTGTACCGGATGGCTTACAAACAGCAGCCCGGCAAAGAGCGCAAACCAGAATCGCGCGTTTATTTTGCCCTTCCCCGTCCAGTTCACAAGTGGATGATTCCTCATAGCTGGAGAGCCTAGCAGCAGCCACACAAGCCAGAACACCGCACAGCCAGATGCAATGTGAATAGCGATATTGACAACATGATAGCCGCGCTCCCGCAATCCGTTAATTGCATAGTTCGCAGCAAATGTCATGTACGGAACAACACGCCGACGGTCGGACTCCCACACCTGCACCAAACCGCCATCTTCCTTTATCGCATCATTGCTCACAATGGAGGTGTCGTCGTCGAAAAAGAATGGGGAATCCAGCGTGTTGGAATACCAAATAATACCGGCCAGCGCAATCAGCACTATAGCTATCGACCACAGCAGTGCATGGCGCTGTGGCGCTTGTTGTTTATTGCTTTTCGAGCTCTTCGTTCGGGGGTTGCTCATGGGTACCGGAAAGAGTTGGGTTCATGGATGAATACATGGTTTCCACTTTACTTTTGAGAAAGCCTATCTCCTGCGCGAGCTTTTTATTCTCGCGTGTAAGGCGCGAAACCACAACGGAAAAATGAAGGCTGAGTGCAATCACAAAAAACATCAGCACCGGAATAAGTACCGCAGGCGGGTAAAATATTCCCGCTATGTGCGCTACGGCAATCAGCACATTGTCGAAAATCGCAAAAAACATCAGCACGAGCTCTGCAGCAAACCACAGCACTGCATACTGCTCGCCTATCCTGCGGCGGCGCACCAGCTCGAACGTAACGACCATCAGCGCCAGTGTTACAAGTATGGAAAGAAGCTGTATCCTGTTCATGCTCTTTTCCTCATAGATTCCATAATAACGGCAAGCACAACTTTGGCAATGTAATAGGGCGCCGACCATCCGACAATGGAAGAGATTCCACCTGCGCGTTCGTGCATAGTCACCGGTATTTCGCAAATGCGAAATTGATGACGCGACAGCAGTAAAATGCTTTCTGGCTCTGGGAAATCAGCCGGATAACGCTCTCTGAGAAATTCTATTGCCCGGCGGTTGTACGCGCGGAATCCCGATGTGCAGTCGGAAATACGCCTGCCGATCAGCACCAGAAACAGCAGCCGCAATACTGCAATCCCCCCACGCCGCGCAAACGTAGACTGGTAGCCCTGCCGCTCGATAAATCGCGATCCTATCACCATGTCGGCCTTGCCTGCGAGAATAGGAGCCAGCAGTGCCGGTACATATGCTGGGTTGTGCTGCCCGTCGCCATCAATCTGTATCGCCATGTCGTAGCCATGCACACAAGCGTATTTCAGCCCCGTTTGCACCGCACCACCAATACCGAGATTAATCGGCAGGGACACAACATTGCCACCCGCTGCAAGCGCTACCTGCCGAGTGGCATCGCGCGAAGCATCGTCGACCACAAGGACATCGGCAAAACCGCAAGCACTGTGTACGGCGCGTATCACACCGGCAATACTTTCTTCTTCATTAAAGGCGGGGATAATAATCAGCGTTTTCATACCTGCTGCGGCAGCAATGCGGGAAAAGGAGCAAACAGGCGCTTTTTGCACCGGCAGAACGCAATATGGAAAAATTTACCAACAGAGACAACGCCAGCAAGCTGGGAAATAGCCGTAAGAGAACAACGGCGATTAGGCTGAAATGCTGTATTCGCACAGGTAAAGAGCGGAGCAACAGAGGAAATAGCTGTGGCACGGGCGTCTCTGCGGCATGCGTTCGGTCGCTGTCACCGGTCGCACAGGCCGCTTATCGGTTGGCCAAAGGCTTGCCGCCAAGTTGTGGGAACCGGGAAGCAGCGATAAAGGCAGCACACCACGCGGCGGGCGTGCCACGCGGTGCAGAGACAAAGCACGAGGGCGAAGACGAAGGCGCAAGACGTTCTATGGGTCGGTCTGCATGTATTGTTGCCTCGCGGCTTCTACGGTGGCGCGCACCACTGCAACATGAGCTTCCCACGAAAAGCGTTCAGCCGATGCACGCGCCTGGCAGCACAGTGCATCGTACAAATGCTTGTTGCTCAAAACACCATCGATAGTACGAGCAATTGCCGCAGGATCATCGGAAGGAACAAAGACGCCGTTTACGCCATCGACAACAGTTTCGAGAAGTCCGCCGGAGCGCACCGCCACCACAGGCGTACCGCTCAGCATGGCTTCTACCGGCACCATACCAAAGGATTCGTATTCGCGGAGCGCGAGCAGTAGCGTAGCACGAGCGTACAGCTTGGCACGCTTGTCCAGCGGAACATCGCCGAGAAATTCCACGCGATCTTGCACGCTTGCTTGCCGAGCCAGCAGCTCTAATGCCGTGCGTTCCTCACCATCACCGGCAATCAACAAACGGTAGTTTCGGTGCTGTAATTGCGCCAGTGCTTGGATAGCAAGGTGTACGCGCTTGTAGTACGACAGCCGCCCGGCTATAAGCAAGTACGGCTCTTTTTCATCCAATGGGCGAAACTCATCACCATCCGCACCGGGCCACGCAATGGCATCCACTTTCCGCCGATAGATGCGTTCGGCTTCCTCTTTTGTCCACTGCGAATTCACAACGATGGCGGTGCAACACCGCTGGACAAAAAACACATCAAGCCGCCGAAGCACAGGGCGAACAAGCCGCAAGACTGAGCGCATTACACGCGGCACGGCGCTCAGCACTTCGTGGGAGTGAACAAACGCGCTTGGCTCGTGGCAATACCACACGCACGGCGTAGACGGGTGAAACAGACGCCAGATAAACGCCCACCAGTTGGCCGGAAACACATGGGGAATGAGGACATCGGGATTCAAGGCAGCGAGCAGACGGTGCACACGGCGCTGAAGAAACGGCAGCATCAGCCAATACGCTGCTTCGCTCGAAAGAGGGCCGCCGAGTTCTTCAAATCGTATATCGGGAAAAAGGCGTTGGACATCGCCACCCACGCGTATGCAAACCACTACAACATCGTATTCCGGCTGTAGCCTACGCGCGCTTTCTATCACGACATTTCCCGCTCCTCCTGCAAGAGTAAAGTGCGGGTGAAACAACACAAGAAGCGGGCGTGTGCGGGCTGTGGACATCATGATGGAATACAACAATACGGAAGCAAGAGAATCTGTGAAAGCCTGCATAACCGGCACAGCTACGCGGCGCTCGCCCTGCTACTGCAATGCGCGATACACAGCGCCGAGGGCACGACAGTGGAAAGCATGCCACAGCAGCGGCGGCGAAAACGGGGAAGAGAATTGCCGTGCAATGCCAAGAGCTTCGCGAGCTGCACGCTCGAAATTGCTCCCGCTTTTGGACGTATCGTGCCAGCGAAACCGCGCGAGGAACGCATCGATGTACACAGGTCGTTTTTCGCGGCCAAGTCGCAGCCAGTAGTCGTAATCCATTGCCAGATGATACTGGCGTTGCAGTTCGCCAATCTGCCCGAAAGCAGCGCGGGAAAAGAACGTGGAAGGCTGCGGAATAAAATCATTTGCAAGCAACAGCGAATAGGAATAGCGGCGCGACTGTACGCTTTTGTACCACGTAATAAACTGCCGTATTTCCGCGCCCTGTATGTCGACAATCCGGCAATTACCAAAGCACCATAGGAAAGCGTTCTTCCTGTACGCCGAAGCAACGAGCTCGAGTGCGTCTGGCTCGTATTCATCGTCGGCATTCAGCCATGCGAGCACATCGCCCGATGCACGGTGCAGCCCCTTGTTAATAGCGTCGGACTGCCCGTCGTCGGGCTCGCAAATCAGCACGAGTTTGTAGTTATCATTGGTATGTGCCCGGGCGTATTGCTGCACGAGGTCGGGTGTTCCATCCGTAGAGCACGCATCAACGACAATGTGCTCTATTGCAAAATCGCCCTGCTGCATCCGCACGCTGTCGAGCGTCCGCTCGATAAATTCTCCCTGATTAAGCGAGGGCGTTACAATCGAAAACTTCACAGTTCTTCTCCCTTGGTAAACTCGCGATACAGCGCGTCGGCCTGCTGTCGGAAATCATACTGCGCAGCGAGCTCCTCGCGAAACCGCCTGCGCTGGCTTGGGCGTGTATGCGGCACCACAGCCGCAAGAGCTTCTATCCATGCTTCGGGATTCTCGTAGTCGTCCACCAAAAATAAGCCTTCTACATGCTGCCAGTCCATTAGGCTACCAGTAGCGCTCGCAATCACAGTAGCACCGTAGTACAGACCTTCGAGCACAGTATTGCCAAACGATTCACTGCGCGTAGGCACGAGTATAATATCAGTGCTCGCCATCCACGAAGCAACTTCTTCGTGAGGCAATATACCGAGCGGTATAATCCATTCCAGCTCCCGAAGAGCAACGGGAAGGCGCTGTTCTTCTACAGTCATGAAAAATAGAAGTCCCTCTGTGTGCTCGACGCCAGCAAGCAGGCGCATAATCTCAAATACAGTGTCTACTCCACGGTCGTAGCTCGGCCTGCTGAAATACCCCAGCGACAGAGCGCCGTGCTCCTCGCGGTCGCCACCAGTAAATGCAGGTAGGTCGGCGGGAACATACAGGCGAAGTCCGTTTGGTACAATGCGTATGCGCGTAGCGGGAATGCCCACCTGCGTCAGCTCCGCTACTTTTGCTTGGGAGTTCACCACCCATGTATGTACAAAGGTTCTGCTGAGCCGCTGAGCTATACGGTTAAAATGATAGTCGAACGTATTAAGTGCGGAGCGAAAATAATCATTCATACCACGGTCGTTGTGCACAAGCCGAAGGCCAAACAGCGATGCAACCATACCGAGAAAAAGCGCTTCGCCTGCATCCAGCACAACCAGAACATCAGGCACCTGCTCGCTGTTCCGCTTTCGCCGTGCGATTTCGGCTGTAGTTGATGCGGCTATCTGCAAAACACGATTAATATAAAAGAACCGCACGGGATACACAGCGGGAAGTTTATGCGCGTAGGGCGGTGCTGGTTCATCGCTTTCGGAACGGTAATACCACACTTCAAACTCATAGCCGCGCCGGTGCCATTCCTCGCATACCGAATGCAGATAGCGATGTGCACCGCCATTACACTGGTAAAAATAGAGCACTATGGCAACGCGTTTTGCCATCATTCAGGCCCTTCGATGTGTAGAGATAGCGTGCTCGTGCAGCAGCTCTGACCACTGCCTCCCGATGTGCTGCCAGTTGAGCCGGTCCTCGTAGTCGCGACGGGAAGAGCGCGCAAGAGCTTCGTAGCTTCCGCTGCTCATCAGGTTTTTTATCGCCGCACAGTATTCCTCTGCACCGTCGGCACAGGAGAACAATCTGCCGTTTACCCCATCGCGTATGGCAGTAGCAACACCGCCAGTAGCGGAGGCAAAGGAAGGAATGCCAAACGCACTGGCTTCGGAGAACACCAGCCCGAAGGCTTCGGCCAACACAGGTAACACGAGTATATGACTTCTGTTCATAATCGCTTGCACGTGCTGTGCTCCCTGCTCTGTGCGAGTATCGAGAAAGCCACACACCTCTACCCACTGTTTATCATCGCTGCTAATCGGCGGACGGCAGCCCACCACAGTAAGGCGGGCAGGCATTCCGGTGGCGTTCAAACGGCGCACAATATCCACGGCGAGCGGCCCTCTTTTGCGCTCCCAGTCCACGCCAAAGAACAACAGTTCACACTGCTTTTGTTTGCTGCGCGCCGCGAGGATATTGGTAATATCGTCTGGCAAGAGCTGTTGCGGAAGCGCTGGGCCATAGGGCCGTACTCGTATCTTTTCGGCACACGATGGATACGCTTCGCGAGCTCCTTCGGCGGCCCATTCGGAGGCATAGACCACGAGCGAGGCTTTTTCTATGGCTGCTCTTTCGGCTTTGTATATGCTCGCCATCGTTGCTTGGGTAATCCCGGAGTAGTAGGAGTAATAGTCGATAAGCCGTACAAGTGGCGCGTCGTTGTGGATCACTACTGGCACGCGAAGCTCCGCACAGGCTACGGCAAGCCAGCCGTGGCTTACTACGCAGTCCACATCGCTTTGGGCAAGCACTTGTTCGAGCTGCCGAGCATACCCGCGCAAAATCGCAGGCTCGGCAAAACGCAAGTATTTTTGGGATGCAAAGAGATTGAACACAGCTTGCCGTGCGCCGCGCCACACTATGCCGTGTTCGCGGTATCCACCTGTATAGAGCAGGTCGATACCCTCGCGCTCGAAGCAGCCTGCGAGCAGTGCACCTACGCTCCTGTAGCCCACCCATTCCGGAGCAACACGACCGCCCAGATGGTATGGCGTGACAAATGCCGCTTTCACCGCTTATATATCCACAAGAAAATCATCATGATGCTCATTCCATCGCCATCGAATTGCCTGCTTGTTTCTGGGTCTTTCCGCAGTTCACAGATTCTGAATTTCTTCCATGTACGGTTCTGTGGCACGGGCACCTTCGGATGGGGCGTAGCAGCGCGGTTGTGGTCGCACAGCACGCGGCGGATGTGCTGCGCGGTGCAGAGGCAAAGCGCATGTACAGCAACCGAAGCGCCCATTGTACTCGCCCTACCTTCCCACCCTTGCGGCACGACCCATCGCGATCTCATGCGATACTGCCAGTTATCTTTGTGCATCGACGCCCAACAGCCGCGCCAGGCGAGCATAATAATAATCGCCTACAAGAGCACGCACCATGCGCGAATGCGGCGCCCGAAGATCGCGGTACTGCCCGCACACGTTTTTTCTCATTGCCAAGAATTCGGCGGCAATAGCAGGATGATCGGGAAGCGAATCAATGTAGTACAAATCGAGAAAGTTCGCAAAATCATTCGCGAAGTCGTTCAGGCGATTGTGTTGCTGTAGTTCTTGCTTCACAATATTCGCCACATCCAATATAGAGCAGGCGACGCGTTCGGAGCGCTTGGTAGCCGTACTTCCCTTGCGAAGCCTGTAGAATGCACAGCTTTCCTGCACAAACACAAAAGGGAAACGCCGGATAAGCAATTGCGACAGAAGTAAGCGATCTTCGTGCATAACCACTTGTTCGTTCCAGCCATTGACTTCTTCTACTGCCCGGCGCGGAAACAAACAAGCCATGCAATGCAGCGGCCAGCCTCCGCGCAGCGTCATGCGGAGCACTTCTTCCGCTGAGAAATTCACGATTGGGTCGGGGTCCGGCGTCCAAGCTCCACTGGACAGGCGTACTTTTCGCCACGCCCCAGCGATGATTGCTTCCGGCGACTTCACTGCTTCGCGCATTAGCACAGCAACAAAATCGGGAGCGAGGTAGTCGTCGCTGTCGAGCCATAGGATATACTCGCCCCGGGCAAGAGCATAGCCAGTATTGCGCGCGGCAGAAACAAGCCGGTTTTCGGAATGGCGCTCGTAGCGGAAATTCTGGAAGCGCTGCTCGTAGCCGCTCAGAAGAGCAGGTGTACTGTCGGTCGAGCAGTCGTCGACGGCGATAATTTCTACGGCGGGCCACGTCTGGGCTACTGCGGAATCCAATGCTTCGCGCAGAAATTCCTGTGCATTATAGCAGGGCAAAACAATGGAGACAAGGGGAAAAGACGACATGGGCAGCCTATGAAAGAAACAGCCGAATTGCCGCAATATACGCAGAACGCAATAACTGAGCAGAGGCCGATCAGCGCACGATGCACAGCGGCACGGTGATGCGCTGCACACCACTGCCCACAACAAGGTAGTAGACACCAGCCGGAAGTGACGACACATCGAGCTCTATTGCCCCGGACGCCGGTACTACTTCCGCGTAGCGGAGCAGTGTAATTCCCCACAGCGATTCAACGCTGAACACGAGTTTCTGCCCGTTCATGGCGCGCGCGGCAACTGTAAGAACATCGGCTACAGGATTGGGTGCAAGGGTTATACGCGGACGTTCAAACATCCGCAAATCGCTGCCGAGGCAGTACCCTTCTAGGCGCACTCCTCCCCGGCGGGCCTCTACAGCGGTGCAGTAGCCGGGAATATCCACAGCTACAGATGGAGCAACCAGCTCTGTTGTATCGGCGGCGGCGAGCAGAGCTGTGCCTAAAAGCGATGTCAGTTCTGTCCCTATAGAAAGAGAATCTGTCGATATATCGTCAACTCGGAGCGTCAGAACACCATAATCGCCTATTTTTTCACGGCTGATGATACGCCCGATAGTGATATCCGATACATCGAGAACGCGCCGGTCATACATCACAGCTAATTCGATAGTGGCTGTAGCAAGAGTAGGAAAAGGCGTGGTGCTACGCACAAATATGGGAAGGCGGACAGATGCTCCGGGTGTACACACGACTTTGGGCAATACAAGTAATAGGCGCACAGGTTCGCTTATGCTTACAACAACACTATCGTACAGGCTACATCCATCCTGCTGGGACAGCACGGTGAACACTGTTCGCTGCGCCGGACGCGCCCGTACCACAGCAGCATGGGGAGCGTCTACGAGCGCGGCGGGCTCCCACGAGAACGGCCCTTGGCCAGTAGCGTGAAGGGTGATTTCTGCACCGGCGCAAATTGTTGTATCAGATTCAACAATCACCTTGCCCGGCGTTCGCACTTCCACAAGCACGGAATCGCGCGCTATACATCCATTGGCGCTACGCACTGTAGCAATGTACCACACGGTTTCAGTTGGGAAAGCGCGAGGCGTTGCCGACAGAGCATTATCTATTGAAGAAGCCGGTTCCCAGCCGAGAAGTTCGCCATTGGTCTGTACTTGTAGTTGTGCTGTATCGCCACGGCAAATCACAACTGATTGCCCGGCATCGACCAACGGCAGAGGCAATACCGCAATTGTAACAGAGTCCGTGCCCGAACACCCTTCCGCCATACTCACCGCAAGCCGGTACACTGTCGTAACGCGCGGCGAGACTATAGGGCGCGGGCTCGCCGGATTGTCTAATCCTTCTGCGGGCGTCCACGTGTAGCTCCCTTCGCCAATGTAGGCATCGAGCTGCACGGAATCTCCGGCGCATAGCTGCACATCACCACCTGCGTCGATAGCGAGCGATGTATCGACAACCACAATGACTTCATCGGACGAAGCACAGCCGTACTCATCGGTTACGGTTACGCGGTACGTTGTCGTGGTAGACGGTCGCACAAGAGTCGACGCTGCATCGGGATGCTCCACCCCAGCCGAAGGCTCCCAGCTATAAGAGCCAGCACTTCCGGTGGCATGAAGAAGCACTTCACCATTGCGGCATATCGCAACATCGCCGCCCGCATGAACCTGCGGGAGATCGCGCACGACAACAAGGACACTATCAGTTGCCGTACAGTTGCCGCCCGTTACTGTCACCACATACATCGTGGTAGCCAGAGGGAACGCTGTAGGAATTGCACTCGTCGGATCGTCGAGCCCACTGGCAGGCGTCCAACGATAAACACCCGACAATCCCGTGGCACGAAGCTGAACGCCGCTGCCCCTGCACACCGATGTATCGCGCCCTGCATCAATACCGCTTTCGTTCACTTCCACACGCACCACAGCAGAGGTAGAGCACCCGTGTAGATCGGTGAGCGTCACCGTGTAGTCGGTTGTTATTTCGGGAGAAAGTATGGGTGCAGATGTATCGGGATTACTCACGCCCTCAGCCGGTGCCCAGCGATAGACACCTGCGCTTCCCGCAGCGTTGTGGAGCACGGAACCGCCGCCGCACAAGGAATAGCTCCCTGCTACAATTGTCGGCTGTGGGTGCACGGTGAGCGTCACTGTATCGCGGTCGGTACACAGCCCCTCCTGCACAGTGAGAATATACGTTGTCGTCGATGTGGGGTGCGCCAATGTTACAGCGCTGTCCGGATGGTCGAGCCCCGCAGCAGGCTCCCAGCGATAGACTGCCCCGCCGCTGCCAGTAAGCAACACGGAGCTACCGGGACAAAGAGCGGCATCAGCACCAGCAGACGCACCAAGGCGCGGTAAGACCGTCACAGCATCGCGCCGCTCAAGCGTATCGCTGCCGACGCTGTTGGCTGCAATCAGCCGTACAGAGTACGTACCGGGCGTGTAGTAGCAGATGTTTCCCGGATGCTGTCCTACAAACACCGCTGGCGTACCGCCCGGAAATTCCCATCGCCACGAGGCGGGCTGGTTCAAACTTTTGTCCTCTACGCTGATACACATGCCCGCGCATATTGTCGTATCGAGTTGAAACCCGGCTGCAGGCGGAAAACATCCAGCGCCGGTGTTGAACCCCGCATCGATGAAATTTGGCAAACCAAGTAGACTTCTCCGCCCACCGAGATACAAACCGTCGTGGACATAGTTGCACGCCGTACCGGAAGCGTTGGGATTGTTGATAACGCCTAGCCACTGCCCTCCTTCGCGGGCGCAGTAAATTTTTCCGTCGGGGGCAAGCTGCAATGCGCCTATTTCATCCCCTACACCACCAACAAACTGGAACACAGGTGTGCGCGAGGACAGAATTTCGGCAGGTGTACCCGAAAGCGTGTATTGGTATATGCGGATGAGCGACTGCGTTCCAAGCTGCTGATCGGCGATGTACAGCTTTGAGTTGTCCGGTGAAAACGAAGCACCATACACCGAACCGTTTACTGGCAACGTAATCGGCCCGGACACCACACCCAGCGAGCTATTGAAATCGAAGAGCTGCACGGCGTCGGGATAGTAGCCCGTGCTCACGATTCTCCGTCCGTCCGGCGAAGCCTTGAGAAAACCAATGGTGTACACGCCTGCGGTTTCGGGCACCACTGTGCCGGTAGACGACACAACCGGACGCGACGACACGCCGGAAGCAGTGACCAACCACGCATAAAAAGCATCAGTCCCCCACTCGTGGCCAACTGCCCAGTAGTCGTGTCCATTGCAGTGCGGAATACCTACTAATTTTTCCGTTGCCGGTTCCAGCAGCGGAGTATTCTTTACTATGACGGTATTGAGCGCAATGTCTACCAGCGAATAGCGAATGCCATTGTTGTCGGGGATAACATACGGTCCTACTCCCGCAGTAAACAGCACAAGCCTATTGGCATCGCCGGGTTGCGGTATGAGCAAAGCCGACTGCGTGCTGCTTTCGTGTCCCATAAGGCCGGTACCATTGCTCATCACATTGCCTGCGCCGTTCCACACTGTCTGGCCATCGGTGTACACAAGCGGTACACCCGTAGCAGGATTACACCACACAGCGCTACCCTCGCTTGTGCTGAAATTGCTTATCCCCACGCTCACCGCTCCACCAGCGCCAAACTGCACGAGCACGCTATCGCCAAAATACCAAGCCGCAGCTTCTTGTCCAGCAGCGGCAGAAGAGCAAGCAAGAGCGAGAAGTACACCAATAATTGCAAGAGAAGAAAGGACATGTTGCAGCCCGCAGCGCTCGGTACGATGATAAGACTTATGTGGCACGGGCGTCGTTGCGGCGTCCGCTTTGCCGCTGTCACCGGTCGCACTGCCGCTGCGGCTTTGGCCGAACAGCCACGCGGCGGGTGTGCTGCGCGGTGCAAAGACCAAGCACTTGGGCAACGACCGAAGCGACTCAACATGGCGCTCCTGCAAGTCCCCTTCCTTGAACATTAGGCAACTCCGATATGTGCGTGTATTCCCCATGCGCCTTTCTGACCTGTAGCAGCCTGAATTATTTTATAATACACAAAGGATGTGCATACTGCTGGCCGGCAAACCGCACAACAAGGCTGTACGTACCGGATGCCAGCGACGAGACATCGCAAAGCAGCTTTCTGCCATCGGTGCCAGAGCTCTCTTCGCTAAATGGCACATGGATCGACGTGCCCCAAAGCGTTTGGATTTCTATCTCTGGCTTCTCGCTTGTTTCACCACCCGGAGAGAGAATCTGCACAAGCAAAGTTTCCGATGCCGGATTGGGGCCGAGAGCAATGCGCGTTCGGGCAAAAAACCGTATGTCGCTGTCCACACAAATACCATCGACCGTAAGCGAGCCGTCCACGTGGAGCAAAGTAACACACGGAATAGGGAGCAGCGTATCGAGCGCGATTGCCAGCTCTGTCCGCTCTATCGACGAAAGCAACGGCACTGCTGCGAGCTCGGCAATAACGGTCTCGCCGGGCACAACCGACACATTGTCGATGCGAACAGAAAGAAGTCCGTCTTCTCCCTGATAATGCTCGGAAACCGCTCCTCTGCTTATGCCTGTAAATTTCATCACCTTTTCCTGATACCGCAAAGTAAATGCCAGCGATACCGGCCCGGCAACCGCACTGGTAGCGCGCAGCACAACAGGCAGCCGAAAGCGGCGATCACCAACTGCGGCAACGGTATCCGGCACAACAAGCGTAACGACTGCGTTGTCGTTCACGACTACCGCAACAGAGTCGACCGCTGTGCAGCCGCTGCCATCGGAGTAGCGCACTGTGTACACCGTCGACATTGCAGGACGCGCGAGCGTTGTAGCACTATCGGGACTCTCGATGTCCTCTGAAGGCTCCCATCGGTACACACCACTACCAGCGCGTGCAGTAAGAACCACTGGCTGATCGGCGCACACGGTCGTATCGCCTTCGGCAAGGAGAACGGGCGGCTCATCGACAGCAACAAGAACGGAATCGGTAGCTGTGCATCCTCCCTGCGAAGTAAGTGTAACGCGGTATAGCGTCGTCGACCCCGGAGAAGCAAACGGCGTGCGACTTGTCGGGTCATCGAGCCCTTGCCCGGGTGCCCAAAGTACATCGCCTTCGCTCCCTGTAAGAGCGAGGCGCACACGCCCACCACGACAGAATGCTTGATTGGCACCAGCATCCACAACGGGCTGCGGAAAAACGGTAATAGTCACCTCATCCGAGCCCGAGCAGCCACCTGCATCGGTGACAGTAACGCGATAGGTTGTGGTTGCTGCCGGGAAAAACAGCGGCGATATACTACTGGGATCGTCAAGACCTTCGGCTGGGGTCCAGAGCACCGTGCCTCCTGCGGAAGCGAGCACAAGCCTTACAGTGTCGCCTTTGCACATCGACCGGTCGGCACCGGCTTGCACCATCAGTGTATCGGCTACAAATACCACCATCGAATCGGTCTGCGTACAGCCGTTTTCGCCGATAAGAGTAACATAGTACATCGTCGTCTCGCTGGGCGACGCCATCGGCGAAGCGCTCGCCGGATTGTCCAATCCTGTATCAGGCTGCCAGTAATAGCGTCCCGGATCGCCCGTCGCTCGCAATTGTGCGCTGCTATTGCGGCATATGGAAATATCCTGTCCAGCATCTATCTGTGGGCGCGGAAGCACGGTAATAACCACAGAATCTGTTGCCTCGCATCCACCCGGACTTCGCACAAACACTGTGTACACGGTCGTTTGCTGTGGCGAAGCCAGCGGATTATCGCTCGTTGGGTCGCTTAGCCCTTCTACTGGCGTCCACGAATACACACCGGTAATACCACTAGCATTGAGCTGTACGGCATCGCCGACACACACGGTACGGTCTTCACCAGCGTCCACAGTACCTGTTGTAGCAACGCTCACGACAACGCTGTCGACGGCAGTACAGCCGAACTTATCTGTAATAGTCACTGCATAGACTGTTGTTTGCAGCGGCGAAGCCAGCGGGCTTTTGCTCATAGGATTATCCAACCCCTCTTCGGGTGTCCAAGCATATGTTCCCTCGGAACCTGTGGCTCTGATACGAACGCTTTCGCCTTTGCACACAGCCACATCGGTGCCTGCTCTTGCAATAGGCTTCCGCACAGTGACCAGCACAGAATCCACAGTAGTACAGCCATTGTTGTCTGCCAGCTCCACCCGGTACATTGTTGTTGTCGCAGGCTGCGCTTTTGCCACTTGCTGATGAGGATCTTCAATCCCTGCAACAGGAGTCCACGAATACTTCCCGGGAGGACCCGCAGCACGCAATTCTATTTCGCTGCCAAAGCAGATCATGGTGTCGAGTCCGGCGTCTATAATCGGCGTGGGAAACACCACCACTGTTACGCTATCAACTGCTTTACAGCCTGTCGGCGCTGTAAATGTCACAATGTACGTGGTGGTGTGCAGCGGTGTGGCAATTGGATTGTGTTTATCTGGATCGTCCAGCCCGGCAGCGGGCTTCCACAGATATTGGCCTCCTGCTTCGCCACTATTTGCAGTGAGCCTCACGGCTTCGCCCGGGCAGATAGCTATATCTTTACCAGCATTCACCACAGGCACAGGATGGACACGCACCTCTACAACCGCAGAGGAAGAACAACCATTTTCATCGATAAGTGTCACCGTGTACTGCGTAGTCTGCTGCACAGAAATCCAAGGCTCATTCGAGTTAGGATCGCTCAGCCCAGTCGCAGGCTCCCAATGGTACGTACCGGATGCTGGATAAAAATGCCGAATACTGTCGCCTGCACAGATATTGTATAACGCTGGTAAAATCCTCCGTGGTTCGAGCACAGTCACCACTACGGTGTCGTAGTCGAGACACGGCCCATTGGACACTTGCAGGACATACTCCGTAGTCTTCAGCGGGCGAGCTATGGGCGCCGCAATGTTCTTATTGCTCAGCTTGTAGTCCGGCGACCACCTATAAGCACCACCACCGCTACCATGCAGAGAGACCTCGCTCCCGGCACAAATAGTAATATCCGAACCGGCATCTGCCTGCGGGTATGACCACACGACAACAGCGCCCGGAAAAACAAGTGTATCGCGGCCCCGGTCGTTGCTTACTATCAGTGTAGCGCTATACGTACCCGGCTGGTGGTAGCAAATATTTGGGGGATTCTGCTCGGTAGATACTGCTGGTTCGCCACCGGGAAACAGCCATTTCCACGATGTAGGACGATGCCTGCTGCTATCGAGAAAATTAATACACTGCCCTACACAAATATTTTTCGTGTTCTGCGAAAAATAGGCATTAGGCCGATAGCAACTCGCGCCCGTATTGTACTGCTTGTCGATATTATTTGGCAAGCCAAAGCTGCTACCGCCCGCCGCCAGACGAACACCATTGTGCTCGTAGCCGCACAAAACACCAGCGGCATTGGGGTAGCGAACGCGTCCGAGAAAGACGCTCTCGGCACGCGCACACAAAATAGTGCCGTCTCTGTACAATTGCAGCGCTGCAATCTGGTTGCTGGGGTTGCCAACAACAGGTGCTGAGAATATCAACTGGCGCGATGCCACAATTTCTGCCGGAGTGCCTGTAACGGTGTACTGGTAAAGAGTTGACTGTAGTGTACTGTCGATACCACTAATATAAAGCCGGGTGTTATCGGGCGAAAAGCTCACACCGTATTCCCCTGAATAATTTGATCCCACAGACGGCAGGCTGATAGGATTGGACACTATGCCAGTGGAATTGTCGAAGTCAAAAAGCTGTACGGTCTGCATGCTGTTGCACGCAAGGGCAAGGCGTTTTCCATTTGGAGAGGCTTTCATATAGCCAATAGTGTATTCCGCTGTCAGGCGCGAATGCACTGCTCCCACCGAAGAAACAATCGGCTGCCGCGATACTCCTGTATCGCTTACAAGCCATGCGTAGAAATTATTATCACCCCAGCCATGAGCAAGCACCCAGTAATCGCGGTCGTTGCAATGGCCCACAGCTACTAATTTTTCCGTAGCGGTGTCCAGCAGTACCGTGTTTCTCTCGGTAACTTGTAAAAAAAGCGAACTGTAGGGAAAAACTTTCGAGAATCGAATACCGTTGTTGTCGTCCGTAACATACGGACCAGCTCCGGCAGTAAAAATAAAATATACAGCACTATCGCCGGGATGTGGCACGATAAGCGCCGACTGCGAACTACTGGGATGCCCCATCAGGCCCGATCCATTGAACGCTATACGGCAGTACTGATCTACCACAGTAACACCATCAGTAATAATAGTCCAGTACGTAGAGTCGGCAGTGTTCAGCAATGGCGTGCGGTAGACAGCGCACCCCTCCAATGCTGCAAGGCAACCAGATTGCGAAGAACCTCCGGCAGGATATAAACCAATTGTTCCAAAGTGCCATTGGTCGTATTCCTTATGGACATTCTGGGCAACAGCGGCATTGAAAACGAGTAACAGCGAAACAAGGATAGTAGCACAGATACCCATACGCAGTCTTCCTTGCTATACGATAATGATAATGGCGTTATAATAGCGCGGAAGATAGAAAGGTGCAGGCTCTACATCAAGGGACTTTTTCGGTTGCAATGATATCCAGCGCCGTATCGTGGTTTTCGATGGGCAGATCGCCAACTTCCTGCGTGCTGAATGCCAAGCCTATCGTATAGCCCGGTGTTTTTTGTAAAAAACGATCGTAAAAACCACGGCCATAGCCCAGCCTGTGGCGGCGCCAATCGAAAGCCAGAAGCGGTACAAGGATGCAGTCGGTAGCAGTAAAAAAATCGGAGGGCTCGCAGAATGGGTAGGCTTCTTGCCCGGGGAAAAAGGGAATTGGAATATTGTAAATACCGGGCTTGTATTGCTGCCCGGGAAAAATTTCAACATGGCGAAGCTCATTGCTCTCCCTGCCGGGTGTGATTGGTACTACTACGCGCTTGCCCGCGCCGAAAGCAGCCGCAATAAGCGGAGCAGTGTCTGGCTCCGACCCAAACGAACAAAACACATGAACACATGCCGCTTGTGCAAACTCCGGTAGTACACCTACATTACGGCACAGCGCAGCCGACCACAGCACCCGTACATCCGGGGAAATTTCATCGCGCCTGCGGCGCATTGCCGCACGCAGGAGCCGCTTTTGTTCACGAGCGTCCATATATCGCCTTTCGCCATCCGGCCATCAATGCGTCGCCAGCTTCGCCCATCAGCACGCCGACAACAATTAGCACTCCACCAATGATTTCCCATACGCCGAAGTACTCGTCGATAACAATAGCGGCGATAAGGCTGGCAAATACAGGCTCCAATACAAAAATCAGCGCGGCTTTTACCGGAGTAAGCTGATTCTGGTAATGAGTTTGTACAAATGTAGCGACAACCGTAGCGAGCAGCGAGGTGTACAATATGGTAATAATAATGCCAGTAGTAAGCGGTATCACGGGCGATTCCGTAGCAAGCATACCAGCTAGCCCCATCACAAAAGCAACACCAAACTGTAGTGCTACAAGCCGCACGGTAAGGGCAAATGAGCCATCAGCAGCAGGTACACGTGTGAACATGTCGAGATAGCACATGTAGAATGCCCACATTGCAGCACCGCAAAACGTAAGCATATCGCCGATATTCAGCGAGCTGCCCGACGGATCGGTAAAAAGCCAGAGCCCAACCGCCGCTGCCGCTATGCCAATCTGTTGTGCTGTTGTCGTGCGCCGCCGCTCAATTAGCCAATAAGCACATGGCACCATCACCACGACCGACCCGGTGATAAAGCTCGACCGCCCCACAGTCGTGTACTGTAGCCCAAATGTCTGCAAAAAAAAGCCCGTTGCGTACAATACCCCTAACCAAACACCGTGCAGCGTTTCGCGGCGCGAGAGCAAGCGCAACTTCCCACCGAATATCGCTACAGTAACCAGAAAAGCAATCCCGAACCTCAGCGTATTCAGCGCAAAGGGAGAAATAATCTGCACCGCCTCTTTTACAAAGACAAATGTGCCGCTCCAGATCAGCGTAATAAGCACGAATAGAAATTCGGCTGAGGTCAGAACTTTGCGCATAGAGATATGAGAATAGCTTTGATCAGAGTGTTTGCAATGGAGAATCGGCATCAGAGTAGCGCTTCGGCCTCTGCCCTCGTGTTCGGTCTGCGCCACGCGCTGCAATTATCGTAAGAACGATGCGACCAGCGACAGCCGCTCGTACCACGACGCCCGTACCCATAGCTATTGCTATCGCTCAGGCACTGCATGGTACGATACTTTTAGCAATTGTGAGCTTCGCTCTTAAGCCTCGCCCTGCTGCATCTCTTTCATTTCAGCAAAGGCTACTTCTATGGGTGTGGGCCGCCAGTGCATGCTTTGCCGAAGTTTTGCCGCAGACAGCGAAACATCGCGCACACGTGTGGGGTAGTCGGGCAGTTCGTCCATTGTCACTTCCCGAATGCCCTCCTGTGGTATATCCATGAACTGGCAGTATCGCCGCACAAACTCTACGCGGTTGAGTCGTTCGGGGCCAGCGCAGTGAAATATCTCGCCAAACTTTTTGCGGTCGACTAATAGGTCGAGTGCACGTGCTACATCATCGACAAACACGGGCGTGCGATACTGGTCGACAAACAACTGGACAGTTTCGCCATTGCGCAGCGCTCGCTCGGCAAACTGCGGAAAAGCGTTAGTCCAGGGCATGCCATTGCCAAACATCAGCGAGGAGCGAATCACGACCCAGTCGTAAAACATCGTCTGGTTTTGCAGCATGCGCTCGGCCTGCAGCTTTGTATCGCCATACACTGTGTTCGGCATAGCAGCATCATTCTCGGTATAATTTCCCTTTTCGCCGTCGAACACCAGATCGGTAGAAAGGAACACAAATGGTATGCGCGTAGCGGCAGCCGCCCCAAACACATTGCCTGTACCGATGACATTAATTTCGTGCGCCCGCACCGGATTGCGCTCGCAGGAGGAAGGTGTAGAATGTGCAGCAGCGTGGATAATGTAGTCAGGCTTTGTCTGCATAACAACATCTACTACGGTACGAGCATCGAGCACATCCACCCGGCAGAACGGCACTTCTGCAAAGAACATATTATACCGTTCAGGTTCGGGTGCACAGGCCAACACCGTATAGCCGCGCGCTCGGAAAAAGCGGGCTGCATTCCAGCCAAAGAAGCCGCTTCCGCCCGTAATAAGGATTGTTTTCACACCTTGCCTCCCGGATGCTTTAACCGAAAATCTCCAATGCGCTTTTGCACATCAGGCCAGTTCGTTGTAAAACAACGCCGATGCAATAATACCCCGGCGGAAGTTTTCGAGATCAAAATGCTCGTCGGGTGAATGCGCGTTCTCATTGGGCAAGCCAAATCCCATCAGCACGGTAGGTGCATGGAGAATGGTCTCGAACAAAAGAACAATGGGAATAGACCCGCCTTCGCGTATATAGAAAGGTTCAACACCAAAAGCCGTGTGCAGTGCGCGATGTGCAGCTTCCATTGCAGGTGTATCCACAGGCGTCAATGCCGGGTTACCGCCGTGCAGCGTTCGCACTTCTACCTGTACGCTTTCCGGCGCATGCTGTAGAATATGCCTCGTAAATTTTTCCGCGATGTCCTCTGTATTCTGGTTGGCTACAAGGCGCATGGAAATTTTAGCCGCAGCTTTTGAAGGGAGCACGGTCTTGGCACCTTCGCCGGTAAAGCCGCCCCATATACCGTTTACATCAAGCGTCGGGCGTGCCCACAAGCGCTCTAATGGCGTATAGTCGGTTTCCCCGCCGCCAGTAGCTGCCACACCATTGTCGCGGCAGAACGCATCTTCGTCGAATGGCAGGCGAGCAAATTGCGCGCGTTCTTCGGTTGTCACCGGCAGCACATCGTCGTAAAATCCATTGATAGTAATACGACCGCGCTCGTCTTTCAGCCCGGCAATCATCTTGCACAGCGCGTTCACGGGGTTCTCGATAGCGCCGCCAAACGAGCCGGAATGCAGATCGCGATTCGGCCCGGTGACATGCACTTCCATGTACGTAAGGCCGCGCAAGCCGTAGCATAGCGAAGGAAGATTCTCGCCGAACATCGAGGTATCGGAAACCAGCACAGTATCGCAAGCGAGCATCGCGCTGTTGTCGTGCAGAAACTGCTCTAAATGGACGCTGCCTATTTCTTCCTCGCCTTCTATCAGCACTTTTACATTAACCGGCAGCCGACCATTTACTTTCAGATGTGCTTCTATGCTTTTTAGCTGAAGGAAGACCTGGCCCTTATCGTCGACGGCGCCACGCGCATAGACCTTGCCATCGCGGACTGTTGGCTCGAAAGGCGGATTGGTCCACAGGTTCAGCGGGTCCACCGGCTGGACATCGTAGTGGCCATAGAACAGCACGGTCGGGGCATCGCTACCAGCATGCAGCCATTCGCCATAGACAACTGGATGGCCGCCAGTGGGAACTACACGGGCATTGTCGAGCCCAATCGCCAAAAGCTGGTCTTTTACCCATTCGGCGCACCGTGCTACGTCCTGTACGTGTTCTGGAGCAGTGCTTACACTTGGAATAGAAAGAAAATCGCGGAGTTCTTCGAGATAGCGTTCGTTGTTGCTGCTAATAAAACTGAGTATCGAATCCATATATATACAAGAATTGAATAATGAAGTAGTTGATACGGCTCCAGCCGCCTGTGTGTTCCTTGCCCTGCCGCTGCACCACAGTGCGAACACATGCCCTGATCACCAATGTTCTTGCTGTTCTTCTCTTCTGAACTCGCGCTCGCCCACAGGAAACGCAATCAGTATGTCGGCGCGTTCACTGCCGATGTTGACAGTTTGATGTGGAACACCTGCAGGCACAACAACTACCGTACCGGGAGTTTGCAGAAACTTCTCTGTGCCAATACGATGCTCTACTTGTCCACTGAGCACATGCAGCACTTCTTCGCAATTGGCATGGCTGTGCAGGTCGTTCGCAGACCCCGGCTGCATAAGCATCCGGCCTAATGTCATAGTCCGAATATTGCCAACATCAGCACCAGCCAGCCATATCATTGTTCCCCACGGCTGCGGGAGTAGCACCGGTTCACTCTCTTGTATCATTGCATCTACCCCACAACCTCTGTATAGAATTCTCAATTGCCAACTGCCCAGTTTCACGCCTTTTCTGCACTTGCACCAGAAGCTACTGAACGCCACGACAAGCCCCGAGCACTTTCCCGCATCATGAACAGCGGGCCCATCAGCATAGGAACAAAAAAACCAACACCATGTGCAATCGTGGCATAAGCTAGAGCGGTCTCGGGATCAATCCCATAAAACTTTGTAAGGGTAATTTGAGCGCACCAGTGGTACACGCCAATCGCTCCGGGCGAAGGAGCGGCAGCGATAGCAAGACTGGTAATGACACATAGCACATTGGCGTCAAACATGGTAAGAGGGCGTTGCAGGTGAAAATCGAATGCAAAGAAGAGCATATAGAGTGGTATCACATACAGCAGCCACATCGTCATTGTTTCGAGCATGATGCGCAGATATTGCTTCGGTGAGGAAAGCACAGCAAGGCCGCGCACGAAGTTTTCAAGATAATGCGAAAGTCGCTCGTACCACTTCTCCGAGAAAGGCCGCACAACAAAGCGCAAAAACAGCGATGCGAGAGTGGTCTTTAGGAACAAGGCAACGGCGAGCACACCAAGAGCAAGAACCACTAGAAACATCACGATCCAGGAAGAGAAGTCCGGGAAGGCAATGGCAATTTCCCTGCGAAAGGCCGACGATGTGAACAGCAGCAGCACAGCGAGCGCTATAACATCGAGAATACGCTCTACAAACACGACAGCAAATGTCGTCGACAGAGGAAACTGCTCTCGGCGGCTGAAAACATAAGCGCGCACCACTTCTCCGCTTCGCGGGATCAGGTTGTTGAACATGTACCCAATCATGATTGCCGAAAAGCCGTTGAGGACCGATGCCTTCTCGCGCAATGGCGCTAAAAGCGTTTTCCACCGCATAGCCCGTACATAGTGCGACAGCAGCACAACAGGCATAGACGCAAGCACCCACCAGTAGTTGGCCTGCCCAAAAGCAGCCGTAAACTTGTCGAGGTCTATATTGCGAAAGGCAAAGTACACGGAGACAACCAGAATGATCACACCAACAAGCGTCTGAAGTATCCGTCTGGACCTGGTATTCATGAAAGCCTCTGTCGTCCTCAATTCGTGCAAACAAAACTATCCGGTAAAATTAGGAATTTTCCTGCTATATTCCGGTGTTGATTTGCACATGGTCGTATTTTAACACTCGAACCGCCTCGGAACTTGTGATGCTTATGGCATGCGCCAAGCAGTGCATCTCCTGTCCGAGAAAACGTGTTGTACGGGCTTTTTATGTGCTGCGCCCGGGAGAAGCGCACAAACGCCGATACGCCTGATACCCGGCTTTACTGTATTTTTTCAATTTTATATTTATAGAGCAATGGTCAGCACTCTGCTTTTTCCTTTTCGTTTCGACCCGGCTCGGCTACAGGCCGATCTCGACAATGTTCTTCCAGAGGAATGGATAGCCCATTTTAACACGGGATACTATAAGGGCGAATGGATCGTGGCTTCGCTGCGTGCTGTGGGCGGCAGCGCCCGCACTATCTACCCTGACCCAACTTCTACAAAATACGACGATACAGAAATCCTGCCGCGCTGCTCGTACTACCGCGAGGTCCTGTCATTTTTTGAATGCCCGCTTACTTCGGTGCGGCTGATGAAGCTCAGCCCCGGCTCGTCCATACGCGAACACCGCGACTACAATCTCGCCTACGAGGACGGCGAAGTGCGTGTTCATATCCCTATTACTACCAATCCCGATGTGGACTTTCGCCTGAACAGCGAGCGCATGAACATGCAGCCCGGAGAAGCCTGGTATCTGAATTTTAATCTGCCGCATAGTGTTGCTAACAACGGCGTGAACGACCGCATTCACCTCGTTATCGACTGTGTGATGAACGACTGGCTAGACGCGTTTTTTGCCGAAGCAACGGGGAAAACCGTTGTCGACAATGGGACAATAGAGGCGTAAGAGTAAATAAGGAAGCAGCGAAAGCACTGCCATGAGCTCACGGCTACAGCACATATTCTCTCGTGTATTGTTCAGTGTGCCAATGATGGATAGCGGACTATATGGCGCTCATCATCATGCATTATCAGCTTGCTGGAGTATTTTTTTTATCAGGGCAATTTGCCCCAGATGGTAATGCGTGTGTTCAATAATTCCGTGGATATTTCTGTAGTAATCGCCGTATTTCACCTCTGAGAAATCTTCCCAGAGCGTGCTTTCTGGTAGCTGCTCAAGCAAGCTGGCAAAGCGCTCGGCATCAGCCCAGACCTTGTCCAGCATATGAGCCCAGTCTTCCTGGCAGAGGATTGGCGGGTGATCGAAGCTATATTTATCATTGGCATTCAGCGGCTTTCCCTGCAATACTTCTATGACCACACTCACGAAATAGTTCACATGGTACACCAGTGCCGCAATAGTATTAAAGGAATAGACTTGCGTAGTGGCTTGCTGCCAAGTGACATCTGCCAGCGTATCCTTCAGGTTGGAACACGTCCAGTTGCCTCCAAAATGGATATCTCTGAAGTGTTTTGCCATATGTTGTATGACACTACTCATAGGCTGCTATTCTCTGCTATTGTGAGTGAGGTTGTGTATTTACGGAACACAAGCCACGTGCGTTGTCGCTTGCGGAGCCGAAGCAGTTGGGCGGGTCGATAGCCGCGCCTTCATCCATCAGTTCAGAAACATTGGGCTATAGCGCGATATGACAATCTCGGAGTTATCCGACACCACACGCCGGAGCGCGTAATTATCATCGAGTTCGAGAATATCAGTGCCGCGATCTCGGCCTTTGCGTACAGAAATTGTTTTACCATCGAAAAGAAAACTATACTGCTCTTCGCGCACACCACCACCGGCATCGCACACCTGCACGCGCGACACGCGCTCTTCGCCGGGTGTTACTGCGAGCAGGTGCATCGCATTAAAGTAGTTGAACAGCGGATTGGGGCCATCGCACAGAATTATGGGGGGTGTTGTGGAAAGACCTTGGATAGTATAAAGGCGAGCACCGCCTACCTGCGTGCCCGATGCAGGTAGCCCCACCGTGATACCAGTAATCAGCCCAGTTTTGCTGTGGCGCATACGAATACTGCTATAACCCTGCGGCCCCACGACAAAACTACAGAGCATATCTGGCGAGTGTTCTCTGGCATAGGACACTTCTTCCACGCGCCACATCGCATTCGTACCGCGCAGGAAATAATCATGTCGCAAGGCGGTCTGGCCTTCTCTGTACTCGGTTGCGGTTATAAGCACAGCAGGTTGTTCAGAAGATGGAATCATAGGCGCACTCAGCAAAGAAAATAAGCGGACCCGATACAGGCGCAAAGGGATATGAATGCCGAGGCGGATGTGCGACCGGTGACAACGACACGGCGCACAAACAGCGACGGCTGTGCACAAACTTACCAAAGTCTATAACAGCTTCCAAGCTCTGCTTGCCCGCAGGGAAGGCTGCGGGAAGAACATTGCGGCAAAGGTGCAGAGTGTACGGCAACACTGTGCGCTATTTCTTCCGGCAGCCAGCCCGGCAAGTTTCTACAGGTAAAGGCCGCCCGACGCCTCTATTCTCTGTGCATTCACCCAGCGCGCCTGCTCCGAACACAAGAAAGCAACAATACCGCCGATGTCGTCGGCAACACCTACACGCCCCAGCGCTGTTTGCGATCCTATATACGCTCGTGCATTGGGATTGCGGTCGAGAGCTTCCCGCGTAAAATCGGTCTCAATAGGGCCGGGAGCGACCACATTGGCTGTAATTCCGCGCGGCCCCAGCTCTTTTGCAAGATAGCGGGTAAAGGTTTCTATTGCGCTTTTCATCGAAGCATAGGCTGCATAACCGGGCGTGGTAAAGCGCGCCAATCCTGTAGAAAAGTTGATAATCCGTCCATTATCGGCCAGCATGGGAAGGGATTTTTGCGTGAGCAAGTACGCGCCTTTAAAATGAACGCTAAACAGCCAATCGAGGTCTGCTTCGGTAGTATCGGCAATAAGCGACGGCGCGTTGATACCCGCATTATTTACCAAGACATCGAATGTATCGCGCTGCCACGTATCGCGCAGTACGCTGGCCACTTGCTGCATAAAGGCATCGAATGAAGCTGTAGCGGCAACATCGAGCTGAAGCGCTACTGCTTTGCGTCCGCGCTGCTGGACATCGGCAACAACGGCTTCGGCTTCTTCGCGCTTGCTATTGTACGTAAGGATGCAATCGATACCGCTATTGGCAAGGTGCGATACTGCGTTTTTCCCAAGACCACGACTGCCACCCGTGATAAGAGCAATTTTGCTGTGTTGTTCCATTGTTGTGTAGTAATAGTTCGCCAGAATGAGAGCAGGAGAAATTCCGGAGCGGCTTGTGTAGCCGTTCGCTGCTCCTGCCTACAAAGAATGGTACAAACTTCGGAAGATGAGAAGTCTATTTTATGGTGACAGCTTCAGTTTTTATGGTGACAGCTTCCGATTCTGCGTATTTCGCCAGCCGAACAGCTTCGCGAAACTCTCTTGGCGTCGTGCCTGCGAAACGCTTGAAAAACTTGGTAAAGTTGGAGGGGTCGAATGTAAGCGTGGCAGCAACTTCACCAATCGACATTGGTGTTTCGACCAGCATTCGCTTTGCAACCTCCATGATTTTTTCTTCGAAAAAGAAACACGGTGGTTTGCCTGTTGTCAGCTTGATAGTATTGCTCAGGTGGGTAGGGTGAATGTGCAAAATCGCGGCGACATCGCGTATCTCAAACATCTCCGTCACCCCATTTTCCACGATATCGGCAAGGTGCTTATCGAGTTCCTTGAGGAAATCGGCTGTGATCTCGTGCTGCCGAGCGAGTATTTTCTGAGGGATTTTGGCTGGCATTCATTCCTACTGTCATTGTCAAATATCTCGTTATGAACACTATTGCTCACAGCATCAGTCCTATACTTGATGCGTCGATCTATCTCCACCGCTGCGAGACAGGCAGAACAGCCACGCGACGGCGTTGCAACGCGGTGCAGAGACAAAGCGCACGGCCAGAGACCGGAGCGCCACTACTCTTCTACTTCTTTCTTTTTCCGCCTGCGTTTGGCGGCGGACGCATCTTTTTGAAGAGCTTACTTTGTGCTGTTTTTCGCTACAGATGCAATCTTTAGCTTCACGGTTTTTTCCTTTGCAGAAGTTGCCTTCACAGTTTTTTTCGTCGTCGGAGCTTTGGCTTTCACGGTTTTTTCCTTTGCACCGTTTTTCGCTACAGCCGCAGCTTTCTCCTTTATAGGTTTTTCCTTTGTAGGTTTTTCCTTCGCCAGTTTTTCTTTTGTAGGTTTTTCTTTTGTAGGTTTTTCTTTTGTAGGTTTTTCCTTTGTAGGTTTTTCTTTTGCTGGCTTTTCTTTTGCATCAGTTTTCGCTTTAGCTGTGGATTTCTCTTTTGCACCGAGCACTTCCGACAAAAAGCGTCCGGTATGCGATTTTTTCACCGTCGCTACTTTTTCCGGCGTACCGGCGGCCACCACATAGCCACCGAGATCGCCTGCTTCTGGTCCGAGGTCGATAATCCAGTCGGCGGATTTAATCACGTCGAGATTATGCTCTACAATAAGCAGCGAGTGCCCCTTGCGCACAAGCGCCCGGAAGCAGCCGAGCAGCTTGGAAATATCGTCGAAGTGCAGGCCTGTCGTCGGCTCGTCGAAAATGAATAGGATTGGGTCGGAGGAAGTGACCTGCAAATGCGACGCCAGCTTAATTCGCTGTGCTTCACCACCCGAGAGCGTATTACCGGGCTGGCCGAGCCTCATATAGCCAAGCCCTACGTCTTTGAGTACTTTCAGGCGTTTCTGCACTTTTTTTTCGCCAGCAAAGAACACCATTGCCTCATCTACTGTCATATTCAGCACATCTACAATCGACTTACCATCGTACAGAATGCCCTGTGCTTCTTTTTTGTAGCGCGTAGCTTTGCAGTCTTCACATTCGAGAAAAAGGTCGGCAAGGAACTGCATTTCAATTTTCACCATACCTTCGCCCTGGCATGTTTCGCAGCGTCCACCGGGCACATTAAACGAAAAATGGCCGGGCTTCCAGCCGAGCTGTTTAGCAGCTTGAGTAGCGGCGAATACTTCGCGGATCACATCAAAAGCTTTGGTGTATGTAGCGGGCGTAGAGCGCGGCGATTTACCAATCGGCGACTGGTCCACCATTTCCACGAGGGAGATATGCTCGGCTCCTTCGATATCGCCAAACCGCCCTACTTTGGCTGCCTGCTGTCCCTGCATACGCTGCAAAGCACTGTAGAGCACATCGTGGACAAACGTGCTTTTTCCGGAGCCGCTCACGCCCGTAACAACAGTCATACAGCCGAGCGGAATTTCCACATCATCGCCTTTGAGATTGTTTTCTGTGGGCCTGCGCACGATAATCTTTTTGCCATTGCCTGCATTGCGCTCTTTTGGCACAGGGATCGACTGCTTACCCGAAAGGTACTTCCCGGTGAGCGAGCTTTTATCGGCGAGCATTTCCTTGTAGTTGCCCTGAAATATCACTTCACCGCCGTTTTCGCCTGCACGCGGGCCTATATCAATCACGACATCAGCGCGCCGAATAATTTCAGCATCGTGCTCTACCACGATCACGCTATTGCCGAGGTTACGCAGCTTGTGCAGAATGGAAATCATGCGCTCGGTATCGCGCGGGTGCAGTCCGATGCTCGGTTCGTCGAGCACATACAGCGCGCCTACGAGTGCCGAGCCAATGGACGTAGCGAGATTAATGCGCTGCGACTCACCGCCCGAGAGCGTATGCGAAAGCCGGTCGAGTGTAAGATAGCCAATTCCAATATCGACAAGCAGTTGCATGCGTTTGCGAATCTCTGCTACGATGCGGCCTGCTACTGCATCCTCGAACTCCGAAAGCTGTAGCTGGCTAATAAACGCAAATCCATCTTCGAGATTCATCCCCACGACATCGGCGATATTTTTCCCTCCCACAAGCACTTGCCGGGCGGACGTGCGCAGCCGCGATCCTTTGCAGGCCGAGCAGCGTGTGTATCCACGATAGCGGCTCATCAACACGCGGTAGTGCATTTTGTAGGATTTTTCTTCGAGCATGCGAAAGAACCCGTTGACGCCGATATAGCCGTCGCCGCCTTCCATCACAAAGTGCATTTGCTCGGGGGCGAGCGATTCCAATGGAGCATCTAAAGGCACTTTGTGTGCACGTGCTACTTTAATGAGATCGCGCAAGTACTGCGTGTGCGAAGGCGTCTGGAATGGATGAATAGCGCCCTGACGTATAGACTTACGGCGGTCGGGAAAAATGAGGTTTTCATCGAGGCCAATGCTGCGCCCAAAGCCCTGGCACTGCGGGCATGCACCATACGGGTTGTTGAACGAAAAGAGTCGCGGCTGCGGCTCTTGGTACACAATCCGGCAAGCAGCACATTCGTAGAGCGAGCTGAAATGATGCTCTTCGCCATTGCTTATATTCCGCACAACACAGCGCCCATCGCCCTCGCGGAATGCAGTTTCCAACGAGTCGGTCATGCGGGTTGTAGCGTCGGCATCGCCCTGGCGCAGCACCACACGGTCGACGAGAATAAAGATATCTTCCTTTGGCGTAGAAGGCGGAACGCTGGCTTCGTTCAGGTCGGTAATCTCGCGGGAAGCACCCACAACAATGCGGAAAAATCCCTGCCCGCGAATGTTTTCCAATTCCTCGGCAAGCGTGCTCTCGCGGTGAGTGCGTAGCGGAAACAAAATATACAGCCTGTCGCTTTCGCTCCACAACGAAATAGATTCCAATGCCGCCTGCGGGGTGTCCTTTCGCACAAGGTTGCCGCAATTTTTACAATACGTCTTTCCGATACGACCAAAGAGCAACCGCAAGTAGTCGTACACTTCTGTGGTTGTGCCCACTGTAGAGCGCGGATTGCGCGTTACAGTCTTTTGCTCAATGGCAATAGCAGGCGGAATGCCTGTTATCAGATCGACTTCTGGCTTGTTCATGCGCTCCAAGAACTGGCGTGCATAAGCCGAAAGCGACTCTACGAAGCGGCGTTGGCCTTCGGCGTATATCGTGTCGAAGGCCAGGGATGATTTGCCCGAACCGCTCACTCCGGTAATGACCACGAGCTTGTTGCGCGGAATATCGAGCGAAATGTTTTTAAGGTTGTGCACACGAGCGCCGCGCACAGAAATAACGCGATTCTGGCTACCGCTGGCAGCGTCGACGGCAGGAGCTATAGTTTTCGTTGTATTCTTCTTCACAGGTATGCTATTCACAATGAGACAACCGAACACAGAAACGGGCAGACGAACAGGCACCGCTTCTATGGTAGAACCTGACAATTTACGGAAAGCCATTGCGCGGTGCAACCGAAGAAGTACGCGCAGCAATCCGCAACGACCGGAATGGGGGGAAATCGGCGTGCAGGAGCAACAAAGAGTGCTCTCACTACCAGCTACACAGGGATTTTTATACGTGAAAGATGTTGATTATATTCGCTGGCGAGAAATGTTCAGGTCTGCTGTGTGCACTTCCTCCTCTGTAAAAAGAGCTTCGTTACAGTCATAACAACGCGAAGGCGAGCTTGCGATAATCCGCAGGAAATGGTGGGAACTAATCACCGGCGAATACCTCTGGACAATCGACAACCGGCTCGTGCGACCGGTGACAGCGACTACACGGGCGCCGCGAAGACATGGGTGCCACAAAAAAAGCGCAGTACGCATTATCCGAACTGGATGGGCTGGAACGAATCCATCTGGCGACACTGAACCGGTCATCGCTCCTGCGTTTGTTACTTCTAACTTCTGCCTGTTACTTCTACTTCTCTATGAATATATCCATGAAAAGATTGCTTCTGTTGTGCGGCGTCGCCGCTGCAATTCCCGGAATGGCCCAAGCGGGTACAGCTCCCGACAACATGGACGCCCAGCTCAGGCTGTGGATACACAATCCCGGCGCGTTCTACGAGCAATCGGCATGGCATCAGCCCACAGGCGGCACCGCTATGCTCCGGCCTGCCGATCCCATTATACAGGTGTTGTTTAAGGTAAATAGCGGCAATGCACAAGCTCTGGTAGCGAAACACGGAGGCACCCTGCATTCTACAATAGGCCCTATTTGTACAGCAGAGTTCCCGCTGAGCAGCATCGCGGCATTCGCAGCCGAGCCAGAAATTGCCAGAGTAGAGTCGCCCAAAGAAGTAAAATTCTACAACGAAAAAGGGAAAGAGCTTATCGGCGCTGATAAAGTTCAGACAGGACAACTGCCCGGAAACATACCCTATACGGGGAAAGGCGTCATTGTGGGAGTGGTAGACACTGGCATCGACTTCCTACACCTCGATTTCCGCAACAGGGACAATTCCGAAATTTGTAGAGTACAATTCATCTGGGATCAGACAGCTCAGACTGGCGTGCAGCCCGAGTCCTTTGCCTACGGAGCAGAGTGGACACAGGAGCAAATTCAGGCGGAAGTACAGGGCGCATCTGGTGTCATTACCGAGCGAGACAGCTCCGGACACGGCACTCATGTAGCGGGAACAGCGGCAGGCCTGCGCGGTATCGCCTACGACGCCGACATTATTTCGGTGAAGACTCCGCTTGTAAGCAATGGCGACTATAAATTTACGACTTCGGCTAAAACGCTTGATGCAGTAAACTACATCTACCGAAAAGCCGCCGACCTCGGCAAACCCTGTGTTGTCAATATGAGCCTTGGCTTTGGCTTCGGTGCACCACACGACGGCACCAGCCTGTTCGAGCAAGGTATTGACTATATGGTGAATAGTCGTCCGGGATTTATCGTCTGTGCGTCAGCAGGCAACGAAGGCTCCAGCTATAGCCATCACGGCGGTTATGCGCTCACAGCCGACTCGGTATGGACATATGTGAATACTCTTAATGGCGCCACCTGGTACGCTGTTGCCGACAGCAAATACGACGATAGCATCTATGTATCTGTCATCATGGACAGTGCTACGGCGAGCTTTACCGGCCAAGGAATACTGAACCAACAGCAGCTATTCCAAAGCCCCTGGATGAAGCTCAAGGACATCAAAGACGCCGATGAATTCTACTATCCTATCGTGTACGGCAATGGCGACACTGCCGCCACCGTGCGCCTTGTGGCTGCCAGCTACGACGAAACACGCACAGAGTTGTACATCTATCCCCGTGATCGCTTTGTTGTAACAACTGATTCCGCAACCGCGAAGGTCAATCTCTATAAAATTGCTTTTAAAGGAGCGGGATCGTTTCACGCATGGACACAGTCATTGAACGGCCTCGGCGTGAATCTCTCCGGCTTCCGGGCAAAAACCAACAGTCGATTTAAAGCGAGCGACAGCAAATACACCATAGGCATTCCCGCTACAGCACACAATGTTGTGGCTGTTGGTGCATATGTAAACCGTGCAAATTACACCGATATCCTCGGCCATACTCAGCAGGGACTCAACTACAGCAAGCAGGCTTCTGGCACACTGGCCTTTTTCAGCAGCATCGGCCCGACAATCGATGGCCGCATGAAGCCGGAGTTCTCGGCACCGGGGCTAAATGTCGCGTCTTCGCTTTCGCGCTATGCAACAGTAGACAGCACAGAAATGCTCGATGTACAAACCGCAGTATTTAGCGGTACCAGCATGTCGTGTCCGATGACAGTGGGCGCAGTAGCTTTGTATTTAGAACAGCATCCCGCAGCTACCTACGAAGAGCTTACGGCGGCGATAGACTCCACGACCATCAAAGACAACTTTACAAAAACGTCCGGTTCCCTGCCAAATAATGTATGGGGATACGGAAAGCTCGATATTTTCCGGGCAATGGGCGGTCTTCCCGTTACGGGCATCGCCGAATATCCGGCTGCAACAAGAGCAACGCTCTATCCTCATCCCACCCGCGACGCCGTTACGTTCCGCCTTCCCAGCACGGCGCAGTGGAAAAGCATACAAATCAGCGACGTGACGGGACGAGCCGTGTACGCCACGCCAGTGGCCACGCAGCAGTTCTCCATCGACACGCATTCGTGGAATGCAGGCATGTATTTTTATCGCATAGAAGGAACCAGCCAGACACTGTACGGAGAGTTTATCGTACAGTAAGGGGCTTGGCTCCCTTCATCGGGCATAGGCAAAATTGTATTCTTCCTGTACCCCATCGTGATGCGCCGTAAGCCGGGCAATGCGCCCGCTGTCATCGTATTCTGTCCTACACCTACTCCACCAGCCTTTGCACTCTACCACTCGATACTGGTCGTCGTAGGTATATTTCCATTCCTGCGTCGATTCAGCACTATGGACAGACATACCAATAACGTGGTCGAGCGAGTCGTAGGAGCAGCATCGCACTGTTGCCGGATAAATCTCCCAGTTGCACTCCTTTTCCTGGGCTTTACTGCGCGAAAATCCCCCAGATGGCAGGATAATCGGCAGATGCAAGGTGTCGCGGCAAAAATAGAGGTCAACAGGTCGGCTATTAACGTCGACGCGCGTACCGTGCAGAAGTGTGTCGGTGGCTGTGTGCAGGCTGTCCTGCTGTACATGCCTCACTACTGTAAGCGCAATTTCACTTTTGGGAACGGCGGTATCCGCAGAGTTTTGTTTGCTCTTTGGTGTGCATGCTACAACAGACACAACAAGAACACACGTACAGAGCAGTACAAGGGACGACATACGTACTCCTTCGGCTGGTTGTCAAAAACAGTCGGAATTGATTGGTAGCTACAGTGTGTGCGGGGAACAATGCGTTTATTAGCCTCATAGCACCTGCGTCTCTGGCCAGGCACATAGTCGTTGTCACCGGTCGCACTACCGCCTCTGGCAGTCCATCCGGCAATCGCTTCTGTCAGCCGTCGATTGGTCGTTGCTTCCTTTGTGCTATCTCCAACTTGCGCGCTTGTATTTGCCGCATGCGCTCCTCTTTGCGTGCCCGTGCCGCAATACGCCTGCGTTCAGTCTCTGCACGTACTTTTTGCACCTGCTGCTCCCGTTTCTTGCGGTATTCAGCCAGCGCTCTGGTGCGCTGTTCCGCAATCTTTTTCCGCTTCTCTTCGGGCGAAAATTGCTGCCTGCTGGAAGCAAATCGAGCATGAGCGCTTTTGCTATCCTGTTGGCGCAATGCCCTCCGCTTCCCCCTCTCGCGATTATTGTGCTTCGACACAACTCTGTCGATTTTCCCCTTTCTATCTTCTTTACTGTAAATTTTTTTGCTGTTTTTGCCGCCTCGGTATATGGCTTTGCGTGCTACTTTGGCGCCGTTCGCCCTATCGCCATGCTGCTCGCTCGGCGGCGCCGTCTTTTTCGCAATGTCTTCCGGCTGTTTGCTCTGTTTTTTTGTCCCAATGAGATTGTTCTGCTGCTCTGTTTGCTTTGCTACAGGACGAGTTTCGCTTTTCTGCTTACCAGAAAAGCTACCAGCCTTTACAACAATTGGCGATGCCGCTCTCGGCTGGGGCAGCGGCGCCACACTCTGTCCCACCATCGACAAGGGAACAAACCAGAAAACCGCTGTACATGTGCATGCGATAATAGAAGCCAGTGAACGCATAAGTCACCTTTTACAGGTTGCAACGCGCCTATAAAGTGCAAAGCAGAAGCGCATTGGTGGAATGGTATCGTTGAGGACGCATGAACTTATCATATCGCTGGCAGAATTCCAAAAAAGTTCGCCAGATAACAACTCTTCGCTCACTACCCTGCTTCGCTCGCTACCCTTTTTTCATATACACAATCCCATCGAGGTGAACCATATCCTGCTCAAAGCGGATAGCCACAGTCTTGCCGCGATCGGGAACTTCTTCGTACACACCAGTCTCCGGGTTCTGCTGCAATTCTACACCGCAGGTCTCGCACTGGACAATCTTCAGCAACAACGTGCCATCTTCTGCTATACGACCAGCATATGCCGACATAGTCGTGGCCGAAGAAGCTACAGCATACTTGGTGTCGTTCTTGTAGCACACGAGTGTCTTTCGCAGAAACAATGAGTCGCCGCGAATTGTCAGGACATTTTCATTGTACCACACATAGCCATTTTCATCGGGCTTCGGCGGTTGCTTTCCGAACTGCTCAAGCCCTACGAACAGGCCATCGGGATGAGTCTGTTGTGCAGATACTTCCGGCGATAACGCCCAGCAGAACACAGCAAGAACAAGACAACATAGCAGCTTCGACATCATATATTCCTTTACAGATAGAATTGCGAGCGGAGAAAAGAGCATAGCGCTGAACATATCAGGACAGAAGGAATTTTCCAAACTGGCGCAGCATTGTGGACGGCGATAGCAGCAGTTTCGAGCCACTGTTGGCACCGCTGAAAAATCACAATACCACCTGTAAAGCTTTTGCTATGGGAGTAACTGCCGATACTGGTTGCAAAGAAAAACGGTTTTTGCAGAAGGAAACAGTTTCGTAGATGAATTACTAACTGTCCTACGACATACCATGAAAAATAACTATTTCGCTAAAAAGCCTGTTATTGCTGTCCTTGACGACGACATCGACGACCAGCTCATCATTAAAGAGGCATTTTCGTCCAACCCCTTCCCGGTCACGATTGTGTGCTTTACCCGGCCTATAGAGCTTGAAAACTATCTTGCAGAAAACGCGGAAAGCCACCAGCTACCTCATCTCATCCTATTGGATCTCTACAACGATGGGCGCACTACATTCGACTGCATAAGCCACATCAAGACATCGCCATCTTTCGGCTTTATTCCTATTGTTATGATGTCGGGCTCCTCTATCCAGAGTCAGGTGCAGCAGTTCTACAGGCTCGGTGGTGCTTCTTTTATCCTTAAACCCCTCGATTTTGAGGAATGGCAGCACACGCTATCAGTACTATGCCAATACTGGTTCGACATCGTCCTGCTGTCGCACAACAGATAGCACCATACCACCACAGGCACCATCTACGGGCGGCGCGATTGGTTTTGCCTATGCAGCATTTTCCCATCTGGCGGCAGCCCTTCGGCCAACGGCGAGGCGGATGTGCGACCGGCGACAGCGACACAACGGACGCCACAACGACGCCCGTGCCACAGCTTCAAGCTATCAGCTTTGGAAAGTGCTTTATTAGTTCACTCTCGTAAGAATAACATTTCCCACGTTTTCCTGTTCTTCAATCACTCCTTCTGCGGTGACAACATCCATAGATTGCAGCATCAGAGTATGTGGCCCCAGGATTTTGACAACAATGCGCATGGTAATATCCGCCGCTCCGGGCATTTCGATCTTCATCCTTTCAGGAGGAGCCGCTAGAATATACGCAAGGGAATCGCCGACATATTCTACTTTATAGGTGGACTCAATGCGGAACACCTTGCCTTTGCTGGGGTCCTGATTGAGGGAACCAAACACAATCTTACCATCTTTGTAGAGTTCTAATTTGGCAGATCGCTGATCCGAATCACCTGTTTTCTTTCCTATCCAGACACCTGTAAGCTGAACATCAGCGGCAAAAGCAGTAGCAGCCAGGCACAAAAGCAGCAGGGGGAGCAACAAGAAGTGTTTCATAAAAGTAGTGTTATAAGTGAAAAAACAGAAAGTACAAAACAACAGCATAGCGTGCACAGAAACAAGATCATTTTGCAGTTGGTGAATTATTTACCGGCAGCTCCATTTACACAAAAGCGCACCGACCCACAGCGGATCGATGCGCTTCTTTTGCTACAGCTCGTGCTTAATACGCTTGGGCAAAGATCACGCGTTGTTTCGACGGTTTGCCGGAGTATATACACACGCCATCCTCTTCGGGAGCATCCAAAGGAATACAGCGTATTGTGGCTTTTGTTTCCTCTTTAATTTTTGCTTCCGTCTCGGCAGTGCCATCCCAATGGGCATACACAAAGCCGCCTTCGTTGGCAATAATCTCTTTGAAGCGTGCGTAATCGTCTGCATAATGCGAGCTCTCCTCGCGAACTTTCAGCGCGCGGTTATACAGGCTTGTCTGAATTTCTTCGAGCAGCGGCGCCACCCGGTCGTTCAGCGTTGCCATTTCCCATATTTCTTTGGTCTTTGTATCGCGGCGAGCTACTTCTACCGTACCTTTTTCAAGGTCGCGGGGTCCGATAGCAATACGCACAGGCACTCCCTTGAGCTCGTATTCATTGAACTTCCAGCCGGGAGAATTATTATCGCGTGCATCGTAGTGTACGCGGATACCCTGAGCCTGCAGCGCTTTGCGTATCTCATTTACTTTTTCGGTAATGAGTGCGAGCTGCTCATCGTTTTTGAAAATAGGCACAATTACAACCTGATACGGAGCCAAGCGCGGAGGAATAATCAGCCCGTCGTCGTCGCCATGCACCATCACCAGCGCGCCCATCATACGCGTAGACACGCCCCACGACGTAGCCCATACGTATTCGAGCTTACTTTCGCGGCTCAGATACTGCACATTGAACGCCTTTGCAAAGTTTTGGCCAAGGAAATGCGACGTACCCATTTGCAGCGCTTTTCCGTCCTGCATCAGCCCTTCTACAGTGTAGGTTTCCACAGCACCGGCAAAGCGTTCGCTTTCGGTTTTGCGGCCCTTTATCACCGGCACAGCCATAAAGTTTTCCATGAATTCGGCGTAGATATCCAGCATTTGCTCGGTCTCTGCAATTGCTTCTTCGGCAGTAGCATGTGCGGTGTGGCCTTCCTGCCAGAAGAACTCGGTTGTACGCAAGAACAGACGCGTGCGCATTTCCCAGCGAACGACATTGGCCCACTGGTTGATCAAAATGGGCAAATCGCGATACGACTGAATCCAATCTTTATACGTATTCCAGATGATGGTTTCGGAGGTCGGGCGAATGATGAGCTCCTCCTCCAACTTCGCTGTCGGGTCGACAACAACACCCTTGCCATCCGGGTCGTTCATCAGGCGGTAGTGAGTTACCACGGCGCATTCCTTGGCGAATCCTTCTACGTGTTGCGCTTCGCGGCTGAAAAAGCTTTTGGGAATAAGCAGCGGGAAGGCCGCGTTCTGGTGCCCCGTGTCTTTGAAACGGCGGTCGAGCACGTCCCTCATATTTTCCCAGATTGCATAGCCATAGGGCTTAATCACCATACAGCCTTTTACTGCGGAATAATCTGCAAGCCCGGCTTTGAGCACCAGATCGTTGTACCACTCGGGGTAATTTTCCGCTCTCGTTGCAATATCCTTTGCCATGATTCTGCCAGTATGAAGTTGAATATCTGCAAATAACCCGTAGCTGCGTCTGCACGTGCACGGAACACGCAAGTTACAAAATTTTGCTGTATTGTCGGTTGAGGGGAATTTTGATGTAGTTCCAATAAACATTCCATTCGGCCTTCGCCCTGCCGCCACAGTCTGAATCATCATAAGATGAATAATGCTCAGACAAACGCACCGCGCTGCACAGCCTGTGCCAGCAACTGCCGTCTTTGCATCATGACTGCACCACAGCATGCAAACGAGCGGCAGCGTTCAAGTGCTACTCGTGCCGCGCATTTCCCCACAGCAACTTTGCCTACTTCGCCCCGTAGATAGCAGCCCGGCACCATAACTATTGCACATTGTATGCTGCACATTGTATGTGCGGAGGTGCATTCATCGTTAGAAGGTACAATCTATGCAACGAATGTGTTCTCTGTCGCTTTTTGTGTACAGTGCCTTCGCGGTCATTACTACGATAGTGATAGTGTGGTTGTGAACTGCCGTCTGTACTACACTCCACACCCGGCCACGCCCGACCTGCTACGCCAGATCAGGCACATTCGCTCCGAACTCGACAACGGCGCAGGAAAAAAAATGCAGGAATTGTTTCCCGAAGGTACGATGTTCACCTATTTGATGTACGGACTGAGCTGTACAGAAATGGCAAAGGCAGTGCCTGATACAGCAACACTGCACAACCAAATGATTTCCGAAGCCCGCCGCGCACTGAAAGCTATAGAATCGCCAGAAATAAAAATGATATTTCCAGCCGATATTTCTCCGCCATATGGTGCGTTCTACACAGGCTGGTCATCGTTTCTTTGGGGTTCTATTCTCGAAGCAATTCCCATTGCAGAACGCCCGCCGCAGGAAATAGCCCGGCTCACTGCTGCATGTGATCGAATAGCGGAGGCAGTCCAGTCCTCTTCCACGCCCTGGCTCCAGTCGTACAAAGGGCTTGCTTGGCCTGCCGACAACATTGCAGCAATGGCAGCGCTGTGCGTGTACAACCGAGCGATTTTACCCCGCTACAACCAGCTTGCAGGTGAATGGCTGTGCGCTATGCAGCGGCACTGCGATTCGACTGGGCTTCTTCCCCACTCGGCTGGGGTCTCTCCAGAGGCAATGCCTGCGGCACCTCGCGGCTGCTCGCAAAGCCTGATGATACGACTTCTCATGGAAGTCAATCCTACCTTTGCAACAGAGCAGTACAATGTGTTTCGCAAGCGGTTTACTGGTTCGGTGTGCGGGCTGCCGGGCATACGCGAATATCCGGTGGGAACAGATGGCACAGGCGATGTGGATTCCGGCCCTGTGATCTTTGGCATAGGATCATCGGCAACAATTGTCGGGTTGGGCACTGCGCTTTCGGTTGGCGATACAGAGTTTGCCGAGCCGCTCGAACAAATGATTGAAGCGGTGGGAATGCCAATAACCACCGGTGAACAAAAGCGGTACGCCGGTGGCATCCTTCCGGTTGCCGACGCGTTTCTTGCTTGGTCCAAAGCAGCGCATTTGCGGCAGGCAAACCAACACAATGTCTCGTCGGACAATATTTCGAGCTGGTGGCGGGTGCCTATGCACGGGTTCTCGCTTGCGATTGCTACACTGCTCGGCCTCCCGCTGTTGCCCACTCTCCGGCGTCACAATTGGTTTCGCAGAAAGCGCCCATAGCGCAAGGCTCATCTATAGCCAGTGTGCACGGCCAGACTTTTTTCCCCTTACCACTTTCTCTCTTTCCAAAGGTTTCCGTATTATAATGGCTGGCTCGTTACCCACACGGTTGTGTGCGAGTACGAAATAATCAGATCGCAACACCTACAACATATCTATGGAACATCCTACGCAGCAGGAATTTCTTTATCGCCTCCAGCTCGTGTCGAGTCTTCACAATGAGCACAACTGGACGGACAAAGAAAACGGTATTATCGGCGAACATTTTTCTTACCTGCAAAAGCTGCTGGCAGAAGGCAAACTCGTTCTGGCTGGACGAACAACGACAAGCCTCGACACCACATTCGGCCTTGCGATTTTCCGCGCGGCTTCGCAGGAAGAAGCACAGCAGATTATGGAAAACGATCCAGCAGTGAGCAACGGCGTCATGACAGCAGAGCTGTTTCCCTATCACATAGCCATAAAAGAATAGCCAATAGCTTTGTGTGAAAAAACAAAGGCACTGGCTGTTAGACATTTACAACTCCATACGAAAAGGACACTCTCTTGGCACCCCTGAACACGATAATCAGCGATCTGCTCCGGTCGTTCCGATACATCCGCCACGAGCGCAAAGAATACACAGGCTATGCGATTACCCTCGCAGTGGGCCTTGTCCTGTGCATTACAGCACTGTACGGTTTTATCGACATTACCGAAGCGCTTCTCTCTCATCAAATAACGGCATTCGACAACGCAATAGCCCGGCCTATCATTGCCAGCCGCACCAGCGCGCTTACCGCAGTGCTGAGCAGGACCACGCATCTCGGCGATGTGATAGCCTACAGTGTGTTTATGCTCGCTACGGCTGTGTATTTTTACTTTAGGCGGCACAATTGGCTGCTTTCTATCCAGATAGGCACTGTCCTTGCCAGCACGGGCGCGATTAATCTCATCTTGAAAAATATCATAGGACGCGAGCGGCCACCGGGCGAACACCTCGTGGTAGTATCGGCACAGAGCTTTCCAAGCGGGCATGCGATGAGCAGCATCGCCTTTTACGGATTTCTCATCTATATAGCATGGAATTATCTTCCGCGTATGTGGATGAAAATTTCAGCGACTTTTGCGCTTTCAGCCCTTGTGATTGTCATAGGTATAAGCCGTATTTACCTCGGCGTACACTACCCGAGCGACGTCGCTGCGGGCTTTGCAGGAGGGCTCTGCTGGATGGTCGTCTGCATTCTCGCATTTCGCACATTAAGGCTCTATACAAACAGGCGAAAAAGAAAGCGCGAACAGGCTCACGCTTAAAGCACACAGCCCGAACAGAACATATGTCTGTCCGGGCTGTACAATACGATGCGCAGGCTTACTGCAACTGCTGAGTGCCGTGCACTCCTCGTGCAATAAGCGATACAGCCAGAATTTTCACAACATCGTTCACAAGAAACGGCACAAAGCCATAAGTAATTGCAGGCCAACCGCCCACAAACAGCGCCAGCCAAGGTACACCAAAGGCAAAAACAACAAGCGTTCCGAGAGTCATGGCCGCAAGCGTTTTGCTCCATGAAGACGCCCATCCGCGCTCGCACAGCGAACCCACAACCCATGCAGCGGCAACAAAGCCTAACAGATAGCCACCAGTTGGCCCGAGCAGAACGGCAAGCCCGGCGCCGCCTCCGGCAAACACTGGCAGACCAACTGCGCCTTCGAGCAGATACAGCAGTAGCCCCAGCGCGCCACGTACACGCCCCAGCAGCACAGCCGCAAGCAGGACGCCAAATGTCTGGCCGGTAAATGGCACAGGCCAGAAGGGAAGTTCTACCTGCGCGAACAGTGCCACAAGAGCACTTCCTGCAAGCGCAAGCGCGAGATCGGTTGTGCTCAGCGCCCCAGAAGCGCTGCGCTTGGAAGCCTGCGCTACATATGAGCGCACAGTCGACATCATAATCATTGATTCTCCCGAACATGATAAAAACGGCGCAATGATAGGAAAAAAAACACTAACAGGAAAGAAGCACTGATCCTGATAGACTTTATAGCAGAATCATAACAATAAAGACTACGCTTATCAGTCTATTAACCGATTATTGTGTACACCTGTCGGTGTGAATCGTTTTTCGTCGCTTAATTAGACGGGGTTTGCCGGCAGCCAACTTTTCTACTTCTGCATGAATCAATTTAGCGCTCTCGGCCTTCACGAGAATCTCGTAGAGGCGGTAACGCAACTCGGCTTTCAGATCCCCACTCCCATTCAGCGCGAAGCTATTCCCATTCTTCTCGGCGGCGATACTGATGTTATAGGTCTGGCACGGACAGGTACCGGCAAGACAGCAGCATTTGGTCTACCGCTGATTCAGCTATGCGATTTCTCCTCATCGTCTACACAAGCGCTGGTGCTCTGCCCCACGCGTGAACTCTGTGTGCAGATATCAAAAGATCTGCAAAACTATGCAAGCCATTCAGGTGGTGCCTCGGTGCGTGCTGTGTATGGTGGTACCGGTATCGGCAAGCAAATTTCTGAGCTCAAACAGGGAGCACATATCGTCATTGCTACTCCCGGACGCCTGCTCGACCTGATGCAGCGCGGAGCTGTTGACCTCTCCACAGTCGACTACGTGGTGCTCGACGAAGCAGACGAAATGCTCGATATGGGCTTTAAGGACGATATTGATACTATTCTTGCCTCAGTAAACGACAATCGGACAACGTGGCTGTTCTCGGCTACAATGTCCGACGGTGTGCGTAATATCGCTCACCGCTACATGGTGTCTCCACGCGAGCTCAGTGTCGATAGCCAGTCCACACAAAATACGTCCATCGAACACGTGTACTACGTAACACGCGCTCGGGAAAAATATGCTACGCTGAAGCGCATTGTGGATGTTCATCCTAAGATTTTTAGTATTGTCTTTACGGCAACTAAAATCGAAGCACAGGAAATTGCCGAGCGGCTGATACGCGATGGCTATAATGCCGATGCTCTGCACGGCGACCTGAACCAGCAGCAGCGCGATAAAGTGATGGGCCGCTTCCGTGAACGCTCTATCAGTATTCTCGTGGCTACCGACGTAGCTGCCCGAGGTATCGACGTGAGCGATATTACACACGTGATCCACTACTCTATCCCCGACGATCTGGAAAGCTACACACACCGCAGCGGTCGTACCGCACGGGCAGGCAAAACAGGTGTGTCGATATCGATCCTGCACAGCCGTGAATTCGGCAGATTGCGCCAGCTCGAACGCCTGACAAAAACAAAATTTACCCGCCGCCAAATACCGAGTGGCGCCGAGGTATGCGAACAACAGCTCTTTAATATCATCCACAATGTTACTAATGTGGAGGTAGACAACCACGCTATCGATCCGTATCTGCCGCAGATTATGGACGAACTGGCCGATATCAACAAAGAAGAACTTATCAAGCGATTCGCTTCGATTGAGTTTAATCGCTTCCTTCAGTACTATAAAGATGCTCCCGATCTGAACTTCGACCACGGTGAAGACAATGATCGCGAGCGTATCAGCAACGACAACTTTACTGATATGAAAATCTTTGTAGGTACTAAAGACGGCTTCGATAAAGGCAAGCTGTTCCGCTATCTGCTCGATACCACTGGTCTGAAAAAGACCTCTATCGGTAGGATTACCACGCGCGATATTATATCGTTCTTTGGCGTGGAAAATCAATATGTGGAGCGCGTTGTCAAGGCTTTTGCTGGCAAAACAGTGGGCGGACGCAGCCTGAAAGTACAAATATCCGGCGGCGCTCCCTCGGGCAATAAACCTGCAAGAGATGGTGGCGACTGGAAGAAAAAAGCGTATGCTTCGGACTTCGGCGATAGAAGCAAACAACGCCGCAGAAAATAAGAGCAACTCGCTCGTGTATAAAAGTGCAGTCTGTCGCAGTGCGATGACTGCACTTTTTGTTTGTACTCCACACTTGCTATCCTGTAAAAACCGCTTTAAAACAGACAACGGAATTGCCGCCGCCAGCAATCCCGCCATCTGCTCATCAATGAAAACCTGTACTATTTTTTCCAGAATGCCTTGTAAACAGCAAGGTCGATCATCTGTACATCGCCGCTGCTGATATTGAGCACCTTGAGCAATCCAGCTCCCTCGATGGGAGCATTGCCGTTGAACTCAGTCATAGCAATGTATGCACCATCGGGCGACCACTGGGGAAATGCAAGGATTTCGCCCAGCGCAACAAAGTACTGTCTTTTGTCCGAGCCATCTGCACCTATGGTAAAAACAGACATACGAGCCAGTCCTGTCGTCCTGTCTGCTGCCACATAAGCAATAGTTCTGCTATCGGGCGACCACACGGGCATGGCTTTTGGCAGTCCGTCGAAGGTGAGTTGCTCGGTCGCACCACTGGCGGCATCCACGAGAAGTATTTCGTAGACCTCGCTGCTTGTTTCGGTGACACAGACAAGTCGTGTACCATCTGGCGACCAATCGAGGCTTTCAAAATTATTGTTCATACTTACAGCTTCAGCCGTAAGAAACCGCTTGTTGGTGCCATCGCTGTTGATCACAAAAAGCGAATCTCTGTTCAGGCCACCCTGTTCGACGCCTTGCTTCAGGTAGGCTATCATTGCACCATCGGGCGACCACACAGGAACGGTTTCGCTGGCAGCTTCTGGCTCTACCACAACATCGCTGCTCCCATCGCTGTTGACCACATGCAGCTCGGAGAGCTGATCCAGCTTCACAAATGCGGTCTTGCGATACACGACCTTATTCCCCGCAGGCGAAAGTATAGGATGGGCTGTAAAGTCGGCAGGGGGAGGCTGGACTACATTCAGCACATCGCCGGTAAGCGAGCAAACAGCCATACCATTAGGGAGCTGCACACAGACAAACTCCCCGTTCACCAATGGGCCAAAGATCGCGCTTCGATTTGCGATTAAGTGCCTGTTTATACCATTGGCTTCAATCGCATACACTGCCGGGTCTCCATTGCCATCGATCACGGTGTAGTACAGATCGCCTAATCTGACATCCGTTTTATAATTATGCGGTGCTATCGAACTCTCTTGGCAGCCTACCAAAAGAGAAGCAGCCAGAAGCAGAGCCTGGAGTGTAGTTCGCATAATTGCTTTGCTATTAGAAGAGATTAGTTCAGTACGCATATCTACGGGAACACCACTGTTACGCCATAGCTTACTCCGAGCTTTTGCGTGCCGTACCATTGCTGCTGGTAGCGATACATCAAAAACGTTCCTTCGGCACCGAGCGTGAACTGGATATGAGTAGCGGGCTTCCACAGCAAGCCAACAGTGGACTTGAGCAATGGCCCAGAAACAGAGCCCCCGGCGAAGCCAGCGACAAAGGGACGTAGGCCATCGGAAAGCTGCACGAGTTCTGGTGCATAGCGGTACATTACCCCACCCCACATCAGCGACTGAGTTTCGCGGAGTTCGCCATTCTTATTGAGAACAAACATGGGAAGGACTTCCCGCCCCATTTCCACACCAGCGCTGTGCTCGTCGTTGATAATCCATGTAGCGCCTATCACCGTGTTGTCGAGCACATCGGAGGCCGTCCCCATCTCCCGCCACGGAAAAAGTCGCAAACCGATAATTCCGCGCGCCTGTACTCCCCAGCTAAAAGAGCTGGATTCATCGGCAGCAAACAGGGCATGAACATCTCCGAGATCGTCAATTATTTCTGGAGACATAGCAGCAGTGAACTCGGCAGAAGACAGTTCCGGCGCCACTGTAGCCGCAGAAGTAATCATTCCCATCCGGTTTGCTGTCATCTCCTCCGTGTTCTCATCGGCTATATTATTCGCCTCGGTCGGCGCTCTATTGTATAGTGCAGATTCCGCTCTGCGCCGAACTGCAACGGCAGGCGTCTGTTTACCGCGCTCTGCTATTGATGTAGCACCAAAGGCCGCACTGCGACGCTCGCGAACAGCTTCTTGTTCAGCAACAGGCAGATTGGGCTCGGACTGCACAGCAGCCGGAGCATTATACATATCGGATTGTGCCAGAGCCGCAGCATCATGCGTACCCACCTGCTCATCAGTTGTCGCTGTATTTGTATTGGTAGTGCTATTATACCATAGTGCCGAACCTGTGGCCAGCATCACAATACCGGAAAGCATAGTAAGCACCGGAATTACCATGCCTTTTATGCCAGCGAACCAGCTTGCTGCTACCGGCGCATGAGCTGTAGTAACAGAACCAATGGCACTGGCACCCGAAGTAAAACCAGCTTTTTGCAAAAGCGAGTGCTTCAGAGCAGGCTCAGGAACTGTACTCCGCACTTCGTTAGACACCGAAAGCCGCAGGGATAGCGCGTCATTAAATTCTGCCTGTAGATCGCTGTCGTGCGCCAGAGCAGCAAACAACGCAGCCTGCTGGCTGACATCTGCCTCGCCATCGATGTACAGATAGATAAGTTCCGATGGAGAAAAATCATTCATAGAGAATTCTTGCAAATATCCAGTTGTGCTGCCGTCAATTTCTCATTTCCTGCATATACCCAGACAAAATGTCACGTACTTTTTTCTTGGCCCGCACGATGCGGTTGCGTACTGTCGAGACCGGAACACCGAGTACTTCGGCAATTTCCTGATAGCTGAGTTCGCCATACACCTGCAGAGCAAGGGCTTCGCGGTATTCGTCGTGCAGAAGTTCCAGCGCCGTAGCTACAAGCCTAGCAAGCTCGACAGATTCGAACGAGTAACCGGGATCGACAGGCAAATGAAATTCTTCGAGAGCTACGGTGACATACGCCGGGCTGCGCCGCGCATTCAGGCACAGATTGCGTGCAATACGGAGAAGATAAGCGGGAATATTATCGACCGGGCGCGCTTCACGGGCGCACTGCAGCAGCTTCAGGAATGCTTCCTGAAACATGTCATCTGCCTGATTGCCGTCGCCCAGTATCCTACGGCAATAGAGATACACCCGCGACGAATGCCGGTCGTACAACTCTGCAAATGCCTGTGCCGCCGTCGGTTCGGCACCGTCGAGCAGATTGTACAGTTCTCTGTCGCTGTATGTACGCATAGTCTGTGTTGTCATCGCAGACAATGACACATGGAGCAGCAACCCTGTTTCACCCCAGCGAAAAAAAAATTATGGGCAGGGCTTCTCTATAAAGACAGAACTACCGAGGCTGGGTTTCCAAGCTGTCGCGCTCTTTTTTCAGAAGCTCGCGCGAAATCGAATCTTTGTATATCCGTTCGGCACGCAGCACCGAATCATAGTAGTGCCTCATGCGTTCGGTTCGCTCGGTTTGATCCTTGTAGCGCTGGCACCATCCACCGCACAGCGGCAACGCTAGGCATATCCCCACCGCTCCGAGCTTCATCCACCGCGCAAAACGCGAACCCGCACTATTCCGACTCATGCGTTTCCTCTGCTGTGTGCTGCGAGCGCTGGCGCAACATTTCAAAAAGTATAACTCCGGCGGAGACCGAAGCATTCAGCGACGACACTTTACCAGCCATAGGAATACGCACAAGGTGGTCGCACTGCTTTCTCACTGCCGGGTGCATCCCCTCGCCTTCGCTTCCTATTACTAGCAGCACAGGACCTTCGTACAAGGGCTCTGTGTACAGATGCTCGGCCTTGTCGTCGGTTCCTATCACCGTAAAGCCCGCGTTGCGCGCATCCTGGAGAGCAATGGATATCGTCGGCGCTCGCCCAATCAGTACATGCTCAAGTGCTCCTGCCGATACTTTTACTGCCGTCCCGGTAAGCGGTGCAGCATTGCGCTCGGGCACAATAAGCCCGTTGGCACCTACTCCTTCGGCTGATCGAGCGATTGCTCCAAGATTGTGCGGGTCGGTAATACCATCAAGCGCTACAAGCAATGGCGTTTCGGTTTGTGCATAGCTGCGCTCCATCAAATCGCTTACACTCATAATCTCCAGCTCCGACACCAGCGCAATAACCCCCTGCGTGCGCTCGTTGTTGGCTTCAATCTCGCGCTCCAGCGCCGTAAACTTTCGCCTGTCCATAGTGCCACAGTGCACGCCGCGCTTTCTGGCCAGCGTCCAAATCCGGTCGATAGCCTCGCCTTGTACACCAAATGAAATAAAAATTTTATCGACAGTCTTGCCAGAGGTCAATGCCTCTGTGATTGTGTTGCGACCAAAAATATACATGAGACGCCAAAAGATGTGACTACAAAACGTCGGCTAGTTGACAATTTTAGCCGTTTTTCTCGCTCGTGTGTTCAGATAGGAACAGAGCGCGATGATTATTACGTGCGGACCAACCAGATTTTTGGTATTTTCAGCCCTTTCCGGGCGCTCCGGAAGGCTGTTTGGCATGATTTTCTCATGAGCATTCTTTTGCGCGCCCGGCTTCTGGCCTGCTCGTGCAGGGACTGAATTACAGACAACGATTGCTCATGTACAACGTCCGACTTCCGAATTTTGAAGGTCCACTCGATTTGCTTCTGTTTTTTATCAGACGCGACGAGCTCGATATATACGATATTCCGATTGCCTACATCACGAAGGAGTTTCTCGAATATACTCGGCTGATGGAGCTTCTGGACCTCGAACTCGCGGGAGAGTTTCTTGTTATGGCTGCCGCACTCATGCAAATTAAGGTGCGGATGCTTCTCCCGAAAGAAGAAAAAGAAGGCGATGAGGCTCAGGAAGAAGAAGACCCGCGCGCCGAACTCGTGCGTAAACTGCTCGAATATAAGCGCTATAAGGAAATGGCGGGCAAACTCAATGTGATGAGCGAAGAACAGCGATACGTCTATTACCGCCAGTTCTTTAAAGGTGATGTCGTAGCTTCTGCCGACAACGAAGAAGATATGCTGCGCAATGTTACATTGTTCCACCTGCTAGCCGCCTTCCGTAAAGCACTCGAAAAAGCACCCCGCGAGCTCAATCCTCATCGCGTGGAACAGGTCGCTGTCACCGTAGAAGAACAGGCCGATTATATCCTTACCTTTTTCCAAACACGTAAACAAATTACGTTCTCCGAGGTTAGCACGAACCTGCCCCGTATTGTGCTCGTTGTCACATTCCTTGCGCTGTTGGAATTGCTTCGTAGCCAGCGTGTAGCGATGCGCCAGGAAGATTCTTTTAGCGAAATTCTCTTGTTCGAACCATAGTCCCGCATTCCTTCCCCAACCCAACAGCACTACCGGCGCCACTCACAGCAAAAAAAACTATATTGCAGAAATCAGGACACTCCTGCTTCTATCGGCATTGTCTATAGGCTGCGGCTTATGGGCACGGGCGTCGCTGTGCATGCGTCGCGTCGCTGTCGCCGGTCGCACTCCCGCTGCGGGGCAACCAGCCGGGCTCGCGGCACATGGGTTGTGCTACAGGCGGCGAGGTACCTACACGCTCGTATCTCTCCCATTCCACAATAAAGGAACGCGATCATGAAAAAACACAGCATTCTCCTATTGGCGGCATTTGTGCTCCTTGCTGCGCTCTACACTGCTCATGGCCAAGGCTGTAGCGACGCTGGCTTTTGTACCATGCACGGGCTAGAGCCAAACTCCGAGGACGACACGACAAGCCGGGACAACCAGCTCGCTCTCGGTGTATCCAATGGTCGTGCCGACTACGATATTGCAGTCTGGAATATATCCCTTGAATACAGCAGGCACATCAGCAAAGAGGTGAATCTCGCTGCAAAGCTCTCGTATGCCTACCTGAACGGCCCTCTCGCACAGCCATCAAACCTGGCTGATGTGTATGTAGGCGGTAGCTATAAAGCGTCTGACGATGCACTGATTACTCTCGGGCTAAAGCTGCCTCTGCACGATGGAAATGCGATGAACAACGAATTGCCATTGCCCATGGACTACCAGCCGGGCCTCGGCACAACCGATATTATTGCAGCAATAGCATACGACATTGCAGGCACACAAGTGACCATCGCCGTCCAGCAGCCGCTCTCCCAGAACAGCAATACTTTCCTCGCTACGGCCTACCCCGCCGACTCCGAGTTCAGGCAGTTTCAGTCTACCAACGCATATACCCGAAAGGGCGATGTACTCTTGCGAGTTTCCTATCCCATTCACATTACCGACGAGCTAGTGCTCACTCCCAGCCTGCTGCCCATCTACCACATAGCAAATGATACATTCACAGACACCAGCGGAGCCAAACGAACAATAGATGGCTCGCAGGGCCTGACGCTGAACGGCACTGTTGTTGCAAACTATACGCTCGACGAAACCAACGCGCTATTGCTGAGCTTTGGAATGCCATTTGCAACCCGAACAGCCCGCCCCGATGGGCTGGCAAGAGGCTATGTAGCAGCAATGGAATACAGGATTGCTTTCTGACACATCCGCAGGAAAATGAGATATTTTTTAGATCAGGTCGCTATAACGGCCTGTTTTAAATTCGATGTGGAAAATATGCTTCACCGCGTAGTTACGCGGTGAAGACACCATAAAATCCATAGAGCGGTCATTTTTGAAAAATTGCCATTTGTGTTCTTTGTGCCCTGTGTGGCTACCAGATATTACACGCCATTGCCATCAGATATCCAATCTTCGCAGAATTTCGATTTTGCACAGTTCACACAAGATTTTACCTTGTTACATATTCAGCCGCTATCCGGGGATGATACATCGGCAATGACATGTACTTCGCACCTGTAGTGGGAGAGTCCGGATCGGGTCAATCTATAACTTCGCCAACTATGAAACCTGCCCTGAACAGAATCATTCTCGCTTTTCTCCTTCTTGCCGTTCCATTGTTTTTCATGGGATGTCCGCGCCTTCCTCCCGTTTTTGAAGGAGGCGAGCTACCCAAATTTCTCCAGCAAATGAGCAACGATTCTCCGGTTACCACAAATTTTGCCGACGCAGTAACAGAGGAAGTACAATTAGACAGCTTCAACCCTCCGGACGACTTGTTCTTTCCGATGGCCGAAATGCCGCGCGGGGAAGACGGGAGCTACAGACTCGAACCGGGTATGTACCGACTGGATGCAAAAGGCTACTGCATCAAGGCCGGAACATATGGCCCAAGCAAGGGATCTGGGTATCTATATGCCCCGCTTCAGGGCCCCAAGGCCGACATCGTCCGCAGTGTTCTACAACGCTCCGCAGATCAGCCCAATATCCCCCAACGGGATGTCCAGGTGCTGCTCTGGGCCATCATTGCACGAGTAAAATTATCGGACATGCCAGAAGACAGGCAACAGACTGCGCGCCAACTTCTGACTTTGGAAGAACTATTTAATCTCAACGGAGGAGCACTCGGCCTCATTCCCGATACAGAATTCCGTAACGCCCTCGGAAAGATGCCGGAGGAGATAAAGAACGTCTACGAAGCAGAACAGGATATCCGCCGCTTGCTTACAACCGATCTCGATGCGCCATATGAACAGTTGGAGAAACTCGCCGTCCTGACTGGGGCTATACCCGAAAAACACAAGATCAGAGATGTTCCGCCTGGTCGGTGGTCATATCATCCGGACGGGTATTTTGTCCGCTATCTGCCCTCGGGGTATTCGCGAATGCGATATGAAGTCTTTGTACCGACGAGAATAGAACGGGATGCAAAGGGAAAGATAACTTCTCTGGGCGCTGGCAAAAAGGAAGGGCGGCAGGTCGACCGCCCAAGTGCCATCTATTTCCATCCGACGCGCAATGTCGCTGTGCCAGCCAATACTATGGGACAGCGCCTTGTATCCGGCGGAGTGCCTCAGCAGAAACCCGCCGGGCTGTGGCACGAAATACTCCCCGATTGCCCATGCACATTGGATCAGGTTCCAAAAGGAAAAAAACAACAAAGACAACAACCTGATAAAAACAACCGCATGGGAGAGTGGAGTGAAGCAACTACCCACCAAGAATACCATCCGGGTGCGTGCAACACAGTGCGGTGGGCACGACTAACGCCAGGAGGTTCCGGCCAGCAGTGTACTTACGACAACAATGGCAAACTTATCACAAGCGGGCTGGGTGCGGGTACTCCCGATCTCGCCAGTCCGCAGTACTGGCTGGATATATGGAAACATAACCGAATTGATGTGGCTCCTTTCAAAGATGAGCGCGTCTCCTGCGATGAGTATTTTCGGCGTTTCCCGCCGAACCAGGGAAGCGGTTGTCCTCCAAACCCTGTCAATGTCCCCCCAGCCGATCGTTCGGCAAACGAAGCATGCCAAGCCATTATCGACAGTATGCGATATGATACTAATTGCGATCCTCCAAAGAAGAAGGGGAAAAAGAAATAACGCCAAACCTGCATAAAACACAGAGGCGTCTATAGTAGGATACCCGCGCAAAGAAGATAAATCAAAGAGCGATAACTAATCGTCCTATCGGTGGTAGCTGACAGACCTTTTACAGTAACCTGACCGAAGGAACTGATCAGGTAATCAGTGTATAAATCAAATAGTTGAGCATCCCTTGAACCTCGCTGACAAGTGCTTGCACTATAAGCCTTAACTCAACTTAATGCACTTTTGATGTGCAACAGTATTCTCACTACAAACGCGAACATGTAAAAGCAGAAAGGAACCCCGAAATTCTTCCAAATTTCGGGGTTCTCTTTTTCAAGTTGCTTGTTGGTAATTCCACAGTGTGTAACTTTGCAGGATATTCCTGCGGCGGCGAAGGCCGGGCAACCGAACGCGGTGTTGCGCGCGGTGCAGAGACGACTGGCAGGACAGCGACAGAAGCGCCTTGAAGCGGGCTGTTTTCTGAATCCCAACTCGTGACTCTCATTACTTTCTTGTTCATGGAAAAATCTCCCTTTTTGGCGATGTCCCGCGAGCAACAGCGCTCCGCACTTGAGGCGATTCTCTTTGCTTCGGACGACGCGCTTTCGCCTCGCGCACTTTATAAATTGCTGGTTGAAGCCGACGAACAGGCAGCCCGGCAGGAACAGGAGCGCCCGGAACCAGAAGCGCAAGCAGATGCAGAGCCCGGCGCGGCTCCTGTGGGCGACGCAGCAGAAACCGCAGCACAACCACAGAAACAAACGCAGCGCCAGGCAAAGGCAAAAGACCTTACCAGCCTGTTTGAAGCATTGGTGACAGAGATCAACGAAGAATTAGAATCGACAGGGCGGGCATTTATCATTACTCGCGTGGCAGGTGGCTACCAGTTTGCAACAACTTCCGTGCACGGCGAGCTCGTAGCGCGGCTTGTCAAAAGCAAATCGAAGCGGAGGCTGTCGCAAGCAGCACTTGAAACACTCGCTATTGTCTCCTATCGCCAGCCAATTACCAAGCCTGAAATCGAAGCAATACGCGGTGTGTCGTGCAATGAAGTAGTCAATACGCTGCTCGAAAAAAACCTCGTCACGATTGCGGGCCGCAGCGATGCCATCGGCAAACCACTCCTGTACGGCACAACCGAAGAATTCCTCCGCGCTTTTGGCCTACACGATATTTCCGACCTGCCGAAACCGCGTGAACTCGAAGAGCTTATGGAACGCCGAGCCGACATTCTGAACTCCGAAACTATCGTGTTTGCCGAAAACGAAAACGTCGAGGAATTTGAGGAGCGGCTGCATCATATCGGAAAAGAAGCGGAAACCGAGGAAGGCAAAGGCAACGTGACCGACGAAAAAAGCACGGTGCATACGGTGGAAGCTCCTACCAGCGAGCCAGAGATTGAAGAGTCAATATCCGAAGAAAGCGACGTGACCGACGAAAAAAGCACAGAACACGCGCCGGAAGCTGGCGCGACAAGTAGGCCATCGGCAATGGGCGCAACATCCGGCGAAGCAGAGCGCGAGCGCAAAATGCGAATGGTCATGGCAGTCAACGGCAGATCATAGCAGGGCAACGCTACAGCCTGCATATCAGTATTACTCCAAGCCGAACAGCTTTTTCATGGCGGCAATTTCCGCGCGCGACACGCCCGAAGGCTTTTCGCCGCCGCCGCCGCTGCTGCGCCCCGAGCGAGCAGACACAGAGGCAGTAGCAATTTCCCGCAGAAATTCCTCTGATGTCATGGCTGTGCAGGCGTGAACGCGAGCGCTGTTGTACACTTCGGTATCGGACGACACAACAACACATTTATCTGGCGCGCGCTCGGCGTGAATCTCGGCACGAATCAGGTCATCGGCAGTGCGCCCCCCAGAAGCAAACACAGTGCGGATAGCATTTGGCAGGCCAGCTACAGTATTTCCCGCTCCATCGAAGACGAGCAAAAAACGGTAGGAAGGATAGCGCCGCGAGTACGGCACAACAGCTTCTACTAGCGCAGTTCGCGCAGCAACAGGCGTTTCGGCCAGCACTTTTCGCAAGAGCGGGTGTTTGTGCAGCACATTATTAGCATCTACAATGAACCGTTTCATATCGTCTTTCTCTTCTCAGCCCTGTGCCAACCAGAACGCCAAAAAACTCTCGCTGAACGAGCAATGCGATTATTCTCTGGGATTTCGTATTTTTGTGCTTTCGCGTTCCAACGCTACCCCAGCAACTCGGCAGGGAATGCCCGGAAGCAGAATGCAGAGTCTGCACAAATACCGGGCAAAGGCCGCAGGGAAGTAGCGCCGGATGCAAAATACGCGTTGTGCACTAAAATTCAACCGAACATGAAATATTAACCGAACTGAAAGATCTATGGTAACAAGCATGACTGGCTTCGGTCGCGGCGAAGCATCCAACGAAGGCCTCTCTGTCGTTGTCGAAACCCGCAGCCTCAACAGCCGCTACCTCGAAATCGCGGGCAATCTGCCGAAACGCCTTGCATACCGCGAGCTCGATCTTCGCGAAATTGTAAAAAACAAGATTTCCCGGGGAAAGCTTAGTATTACAATTTCCATCGAAGACGCCCGCACTTCCACAACAACAGTAAAGCTGAACACCAAAGCGCTGCAGGAATACCACGATGCAATCATGGAAATACGCAAGCAGCTTAAAATCAAGGAAACTGTTAAGCTCGAACATCTTCTGCAAATCCCCGATGTCTTTTCGGCAGGTGAAGCAGATGATACGTCCGATGCAGAGTGGGAACTTATTTCTACAGCTCTCGGTATTTCGCTGGATAAACTCAACGATATGCGCCGCAAGGAAGGTCGAGAGCTCGCGCGCGACCTGCACAACCGCGTAAAGCACATCGAAAAGAATATGGAGAAAATCGAGCAACTCGCAGTGGAACGCGTACCGCAAGAACGCCAACGCCTGCGCGAACGCATTGCGAAGCTGTTTGAAAGCGATGAGATCGACGAGCAACGCCTGGAAATGGAAATCGTGATGATGGCCGATAAGCTCGATATCAGCGAAGAAATTGTTCGTATGCGCAGCCATATTAAGTTCTATATCGAAGCGCTGAAAGGCAACGATCAGGCTGGCCGTACAGTGAATTTCCTGCTCCAGGAAATGCACCGAGAAATTAATACGATTGGCTCTAAAGGCAACGATGCCGCGATTTCTCATATCGTGGTCGCTGTCAAAGAAGACCTTGAACGCATCCGCGAACAAGTCCAAAATATCGAGTAACTACTCTGCGACAGCCCCAGCGTGCTGCGGCTCCAAACGTATGAAGGTGGAAAGTGAAGCAGTGCAATATGCCCTGCCTCACTTTCTTTTTTCTTTCCGCTCTGGTCGGCCAATACGGATATCGTTTTTCTTTTGCAGGATGTACTGTCTATGCCCTCCCCAAAACGTCTGTTTATTTTTTCTGCTCCAAGCGGTGCCGGTAAAACAACAATTACCCAACATCTGCTGAAGCATTTTCCAGATTTGTGTTTTTCTATATCTGCAACAACCCGCCAGCGCAGACCCGGAGAAGTCGATGGCAAAGATTATCACTTTCTCTCGCGCGAAGATTTTGAGCAGCGCATTGCAGCCAATGAACTCGCCGAGTACGAAGAAATTTTTGGCAATCTGTACGGCACTCTTACCACCGAAATACAATGCGCTCTGGACGAAGGCAAATTCCTCGTATTTGATGTCGATGTAAAAGGTGCTCTCGCGCTGAAAAATGCCTTCCCCGATGATTCGCTCCTGATCTTTATTGCGCCGCCGAGTATCGAAAAGCTCCGCGAACGGCTGAGCGCCCGCAATACAGAGTCGGAAGACCAACTTCAGCTCCGGCTCGCTCGCGCCGAAATGGAAATGAGCAGGCAAAACGAGTTCGATATCGTAGTGATCAACGATCATTTAGAAACGTCGTTGGGCGAGGCGGAAAATATTATCGCAAGCCACGGTGCCGGGCGCGCTGAAGCATAACGCTCTCTCAATGCAATACTACTCTTGAAAAGCCTGCCGGGTACCTTCCGACAGGCTTTTTTGCGAATAACGCTTCGTTGCTGTAACGCTATCCCGTGCCGTTCTCTATCACACAATCCATTGATATATCTTTTTGCGCTTCGGCCTCTGTCCTTCCGTCTTGTCTTCGCACCGCGCTGACATCCGCGCATCAGTTACCGTAAGAACGGTGCGCGGCCGAGCCGATGAGAACTTCCACCCGCCGCGTGGCTGTTCGCCCTCCTTCCGCGCTTTCTGTTTCCGATGAACCGCTGTAAAAAACAACAGGCGCCGCTCCCGTAGGAACGACGCCTGTCTATAGAGGCTTTTACCTTCTCGCTTTTCTTACGGCACCTGGCTTATCCAGAATGCGTTGTTGCGCGAGATCACGCGATCCACAGCGTTGACAATGCCGTCCAGCGAT
>DLHF01000044.1:0-1749 GCA_002483085.1 Ignavibacteria bacterium UBA7675 | reverse complement strand
ACCAACACACGGTCGGTTGCATTCACCACACCATCGCCACTTGCATCGCCAGCTACTAAACCGTAGACGCCTGTACCAAGCTCACGCTGGCCATCGGCAAACTGGCTGTAAGCCGCTGTGCCCGAGGCCGTCAAGTCGTACACATATGCACAACTGCCATCGACGCTGACAGCAACCGAGCTCATCGCGCCAAGGTGGTTCCGATGCCATACCACCACATAGTAGCTCGTCCCTGCCGATAGCAAGCTGTATTCTAATGTACCACCTGTTGAGCTGACAATTTCGCCATTGCTTAGCAGCAGTGCCGCCCGGCGTTCTACCAGAGAACCAGCCGACTGACCACTACGCACATCTACCAGCACCCAGTCGACGACTGCTGCGGTTCCACTGGTGACACCAAGTGTTTCCGTGCCGCTGTAGTTGTAAGGTGCTGCGGTGTACGGCTGCTGCACAGGCAATAGGTCTTGCTCTTGCAGGCTGGTCTCCATACCGCTGCCATTGTACGCTCCTTCCAAAAGAGCTGTCATGTGCAGCACCAACGGCTGCACGGCAATCGTCACGCTTGCGCTGGAACTACAACCACCTGCATTGCTCACCGTCACCGTGTACGTCGTCGTTGTGCCCGGAGTCGCAATCGGATTGGCAATAGTGGCGTTGCTCAGCCCGGTCGACGGACTCCAACTATAATTTGTACCGCCTGTGGCTACAAGCTGTGTGCTACCGCCTTTGCAGATGCTCACATCGCTGCCCGCATCAGCTACAACGAAGCTGGCGACGCTTACCGTCACACTCCGCTGCACCGAGCAGGTGCCATTCGTGCTGATCGTCACCGTGTAGGTGGTCGTTGCGACCGGGGTTGCTATCGGATTGGCAATTGCAGCATTGTCCAGGCCTGCGGACGGACTCCAGCTATAGCTTGTACCACCTGTGGCCACAAGCTGCGTGCTGCCGCCCACGCATACCGTTACATCACCGCTGATAGTTGTCACCGGAGCATCCAACACCGAAATCGTCACGCTCGCCGTACTGCTACAGCCATTGCCATCCATAACCGTGAGCGTGTACACTGTTGTTGTTTCCGGCGTGGCTATCGGGTTGGGAATATGTGCGTTGCTCAGCCCGGTCGACGGACTCCACAAGAACGTTATACCTCCCACCGACGAGAACCCATCACCCAGAAGCTGCGTACTGCTGCCGGAGCAGATCGTTGCCGCACCGCTGACCGTAGCACCCACCGCTGGGTACACGGTGACACTCATGCCGGTACTCATCGTGCTACAACCGTACTGGTTCGCCACCACCACGCTGTAGCTGCCGCTGGCCGTAGCACTGATGCTCTGCGTCGTGGCTCCATTGCTCCACAGATACTGCATACCGGAAGGCTGTGCAGTTAAGGCCACACTGCCGCCTGCACACACCGCCGTCGGACCACCAGCCACAATTGTGGGTACGGGAACACCACGAACCGACACAGCGAGCTCTTCGCCTGCCGTGCACATGGTGGCATTGGTGACGACCACAGCTACGCTGCCAGAACCTTCGGCACCCCATGCTACCTGCACTTGGTTTGTACCTTGTCCGCTCGCGATGCTACCACCAACTACTGTCCAGTTGTAGGCATTGCCTGCGGCGGCGGCAACTGCGTAGCTTTCTACCGACGACGAACACGCCGAGGTACTGCCGCTGATCGCAACAGAGGGAAGCGCATGCACAGTAACATTCACCGTCACTGTCGTGCTGCTCATAGCA
>DLHF01000040.1 GCA_002483085.1 Ignavibacteria bacterium UBA7675 | reverse complement strand
CCAGTATTTTCTGCGCGCAAAGCTTTCCACGGCAGTTCGAGAGAGCATACAGCTTATAACCTTTATCGTACAATAACACAGGGCAAGTCCTGCTCGGTGGTGTTGCAAACAGAGGCCGGATACCATGGCACTTCGGCCTCTGCTCTCGCGCTTCGTCTTTGCACTGCATTGCAGTTGTCATAAGCTCTTCCAAGCACTGTTCTCACAGTCAGGAGGCGCAGACGAACGCTACGTGGTAGCCCATCCCAAAATCGCGTTTTGAGCGTTGGCCGTCGCCAGCGAGCAACATCGGACCAACCGATGGTCGGCATTATCGTAAGAACGATGCGCGGACGAGGTCGACCAGTGACAGCGGCCATAGGTGGAGCAAAGACGCCCTTGCCCCAAAATTTCTTTCTTCTGTTAGAAACCATATAGCATCATCTCTAACAACACCTGATTACAACACTCTACCAGTGTGCTGCCTGTTGATGGCCACGCGGATCAAACTGGCTGCGGTCGTTTTTTTTGCACCTGTAGAGCTTTGATGTCGGCCTTATGCGCCAGACGCATAGAAACCGCGCAACGACGGTTACTTTTTCTTACCCAACACATACATGAGTTCTGCCAGATGCACAATTGCTACACCTGTAATAGCCACTTGTTCCACAATAGTTCTACTGTGTATGAATACCATTGTTGTAGCACTGATCATTCTGTGTTGTGCATGCTCTGCTTCACTTGCCCAGATTCGCATTCATGAAGTATCGCCTGCCAACGCCTCGCTGATGGACGAAGACAGCGACCTATCCGACTGGATTGAGCTCTATAATGCCGGAACAGCTCCTGTGCGTATGAAAGACTACCGGATTGGCGACAAAGGCGACATCGCGAGGGCGTGGAGGCTTCCCGATACAACGCTTGAGCCGGGGAGATATATTCTTGTGCGCGCCTCTGGCAAAGACAAAGTGGGATCGGGTCTTTTGTGTATCGAGGGAACAGGGGCAGGGATCAACCCTTGGAACACATGGGATGCTTTTCGCTATTTGTATCGCCCTGTACACGGCGATTTCGACTTCTCGATGCGCCTGCACGCATTTCGCCAGAATGCTGCGTTTGCCCGTGTAGGAATCATGCTTACTGATGAGGTGCGCCCCGACAACCTGCATTCCGCGCTGTTTTTCACCGGGAGGAATGTTTATACATCCAGCCAGCGCTCAGTAAGGATGAAAGCTCCGGAATGGCAAAAAGAATACAGCGATGTTTCTGCTGATTGCCCGTATGTGTGGCTTCGACTACAGCGCCGGAAAGATTCGGTGTTTATCTACGCGTCTCGCTTTGGTGTCGACTGGCAGGCCATTGACTCCTCAAAATTTGATGCAGCCGGGGATGGCGGATATGTGGGAATCGCAATTGCGAGCTCGGATATGCAGAAGAGTGTGCGCGCCATAGTTACTGATCTTGCGTTCAATGGCAAGTCTATTGCTTTTTTTGACCTGGCTACCGCCGAAGTTGGCACTGAGGTTGCCGGAGCACATTATGAATCGCGCGAACTCCACACGCATTTCACATTAAACAGCGAGAGCGAAACGCTGTATGTATGGAATGCCGACGGCTTATTGCTGGATTTAATGTCGTACACCATGGCTGGTACCAACGTGTCGTTTGGCCGAGCTGGAAATCAGACTCCTGTACTTTGCTTGGATCACGCCACCCCAGAAGCAGCTAACGCCACCGGATTGCCCCTGCTACAGGCCGAGCTGTTTGTCGATCCTCCGGGTGGGATCATTGCCCAAGGAACTGTAGTGCGTTGTACAACTGAAAGCCCAGATGTGCACATTCGCTACACAGTAGACGGCAGTGTTCCTACTCCGGCCTCGCCATTGTATCAAACACCCTTTTTCGTAGACTCTACGGTTGTTCTTCGCGTGCGATTATTCAGGGATGGGTATTATCCGGGAATGGCTATGACCTATACCTATTTGGTCGATGAACCGTTCACTGCTCTGCCCATTTTTTCTATTGCGAGCGATCCGTCGCTGTTTTGGAGTGATTCGGTTGGTATCATGTCGATGGGGCCAGATGCCTCGCCGATTCCTCCGTATATAGGAGCTAATTTCTGGAAGGATTGGGAAATACCATGTGCGATGCAGATGTTTTCCAATGGCGAGGAAGCCTTGTCGATGGACGCTGGTGTGAAGGTTCACGGGCATTATGGTTCGCGTCCGCTTGCACAGAAATCGCTGAGGTTGGCATTTCGCGACAGGTACGGCGATGGCGCTATCAACTATAAGCTATTCCCGGAGAAAAGCCTGACGCACTTTGAAAATATTATCCTGCGCAATGGCGGCAACGACTGGCTGAGCGCTTTCTTGCGCGATCCGCTCATGTCTGTGATCGGTAGCCGCGTGGGAATGGATGTTCAAGCCTATAGGCCAGTCCAAGCATACATCAACGGCCTATACTGGGGCATGTACCACCTGCGCGAGCGTCAGGACGAACATTATATAGCGCAGCAGTACGATGTTGAACCGGAAGCTGTGGATATGCTGGAAAACAACACGACAGTGATGAGCGGTAGCCCGTATGGTTACATTCATTTTATCGACTCTCTTTCCGAACGCGACATGAGCAGCGAGGAGGATATAGAGTTTCTACAACGGCATATTGATATCGATAACTTTATCGCATACAACTGCCTCCAGATATTTGCTGGCAATGCCGACTGGCCCGGTAATAATGTCCGGCTTTGGCGCCTGAACACTCCCGAAGGACGCTGGCGTTGGCTGTTGTTCGATTTGGACCTCGGATGGGGCTCAGCGCAGGATTATCATGCTAATACGCTTGCATACGCTTTGTCGCCAGAGCCGACGAGCAGGCTGAATCCGCAGTGGGCGACGCTGCTGCTACGCAAAGTAGTAGCTGCGGAGCCCTTGAGAAACCGTTTTATTAACCGTTTTGCTGATTTGCTAAATAGTGCTCTTGCTACTCCGGCTATTGTTTCGCTGATCGACAGCCTCGCAGGTGATATAGAGCCGGACATAGCACGCCATCGAGCTCGCTGGTTGGCATCGGTGCCAAATTGGGAAACCAAGGTGCAGAAGGTGCGTGATTTTGCTACCTATCGTCCGGCTGTAGCAAGAAGGCATGTGGTGGAGCAGTTTGGCTTATCTGGTACTGTTACGGTGCATCTTTCAGTACAAGGGCAGGGGTATATTCGTATGAATACGCTGATGCCAGAATCCCTGCCTTTTGAAGGTATATACTTCCGGGATGTTCCCGTTCCTGTAGTCGCTATTGCCGCACCCGGGTATCGCTTTGCCGGATGGTCGGATGCTGCTCTGCCCGATACTTCTGCTGTCGACATTACGTTCCAAACAGATAATTACACTCTTGTAGCGCGTTTTGAGGCCACAACCAGTAGCACCGTTGCAGTAGTGATCAACGAAATTATGTACAAACCGTCGGATGATCGCGATAGCAAGGACTGGATAGAGCTGTTTAATGGCAGTGCCAAAGCTGTGGATGTAAGCGGCTGGACGCTGAAAGATGAGAACGACGACGACGAGGATGACGACGACGACGATCACGCGTTTCGTCTTCCGGCAGGGACAGTACTCCCCGCTGGCGGCTATCTTGTGCTGTGCAATAGTGTAGAAGCATTTACTACGGCATATGGCAGCGTTCCGGTCTTGGTGGTTGGCGATGTCGACTT
>DLHF01000049.1 GCA_002483085.1 Ignavibacteria bacterium UBA7675 | reverse complement strand
TTGTTATGTTTCTTACAAACTTAACATCTGGTCCTAATTTCTGGGAGTATTTCATAGTTGACGTCGAGCGGGAGAAATGTATTCGATGAAGCAATTGTGCTACATTTAGAGTATTGCTTTGTAAGGAAATCGCTTAGAATAAGCCCATTCAACGACAAGGCTGGCAGTGACAATTGCTGCACGGCACATTGCTGTAGAGCGTATAGATGTCCTATAGCTTTGGTTTCGCCTGAATTATTGTGTATCTTTTTCCTCCCTTCTGATTAATCATAACATACTGCGGGAATGCAGACAGCGACAACAACGCGCGAAGCCTATATCGAACTAACGGAGCACAGCCCGCTCCAGGTGGCTCTCTTTTTCCTTCTGAACCTGCTCGGTGGAGTTGGGGTATTCCTGTTTGTTATCCTGCCAACGCTGGAATTATTTTTTGGACAGTTCCTTTCGGCAGTGATCGTGCACGACGGCAGCGAGGAGACTTCATATCTATTTCGCTGGATTATTACCATTACTTCCGACAACGGTTCGGAAGCCTTCTACCGCCTGAATCCCTTTCTGGCCTTTATGCCCTTTATTCTGGGGGCTGGCTTTGCCGTCGCATTTTATATTACGTCGGTGCTACCCGCTTCTATCGGTTTCTTACGCCAAAAGATCAACCGCGAGATCGTGAATTCTTTAGATAAAATAGCGCGTATGATCTACCACGAGCGCGTGGAGCAAGATCATCAGCAAGTAGAGAGTAATCTGATGGAAATGGATATGCGGCATCTCCACGAGCTGGCAGAGATGTACAAGATTCCTTTCCACGAGCTGGAAACGCTGCAAAAAGCCCTGATATGGCGAAGATTGCCGAAGTTCTGGCAAACGCTGAGAATCAATCACGCCATCCGCCTGTACATGCGTAATTATTTTACGATTGAATACGGCAACCCCATGCTCGGTATCGTGTATATCGGTGCGGCTGTCCTGATTATCGTTATTGGTTTGCGTGGTCTGAAATTTATACCTGCATCCGAGCCTTCGATTATTATTTTTGCTCTCGGACTGGAATTTACCCTTCTGATTATCTACGCTCTTACGGTGATCTACAGCCGCGACGAGGACACCCAGTTTCACGTGAATACAGGCGATCACAATGCTGCTCTGGAGGCAATTTCCGCGTCGCTACAGGCACTCGCTTCCAGCGATCACACGACGTCGCCCGCTATGCCCGCCGCTCCGCAGTTGCCTTCTTCCTCGGTGAATAGCCGCGAAGTGGAAAATATCCTGCGAATTTTTATTACCAGACCGGAAAAAAAGACCGACCGTGCCTGATCTCCATTCTATACCAGTAATCGGACGCGCTGATGAATTGCAGGTGCTCCGCAGCCACTTTGCCGGTTTGCTGAAAGGGCAGGGGTCTGCTGTGTGTATAGCTGGGGAAACAGGCCACGGGAAAACATCGCTTTTGGAAGCCTTTGCTCAAGAGTGCCGCGACGCCGAACCACGGTTGGTTGTGCTGAATGCCGTATGCCAGCAGCCACTCGGTGCACTGCGTATTGGCGAGGTGCAGCCGCTGTATCCGTTTCGGCATATCATGGAACAGCTTGGGCGCGAAGACAGCGATACCGCAAAGAAAAAGCTGTACCAGAGCATTGGCATGACTGTGCTCGCCACACTGCCATTGGTGGGCGAAGTGTTCTATGCTGCCAAGGAAATTGCGCGCGATTTGCGGGAGTTCAAACGCGACAACAAACACGAGAAAGATAAAGTGGTGAAGTTTTCATCGCGCCGCCTTGTGGATGAATATGTTGTAGCTATCGAACGCATGGCCGCACACCACCCGCTGATGGTGCTGCTAGACGACATGCAGTGGAGCGATGCTCAGTCCACGCAGGTGCTGGCTGCCCTTGTGCAGATTCTCAAAAAAATACCCGTGATGATACTCGTGGCCTATCGCGAGTCCGAGCTGCGCTCTATTGCTCATCCGCTGCTGCCAGTAGTGGAAACTGGCCTCGCCGAGGGAACGATTGCCAGCCGGATTGAGCTGCGAGCATTTGCAGAAGAAGATATGCGCCTGTGCAGTCGGGCATATCTGCCGGGCTATCGCAGCAACGAGCCGTTCGAGCGGTGGCTTGTGGACCATTCCGGTGGCGTGCCGGGGATTGTGGTAGAATATCTGCGTTATTTTCGCACTCATCCCCCTTTCGACGACAAGGGGAAATTCTCTGAACAGGTGGAAACCGGTGGGTTTATTCCCGCCACAGTCAACGCGCTGTTTGCTGCTGCTCTCGAACAGCTTTCGGAAGAAGATAGAACGCTTCTCGGCTTGGCAAGTGTGGAAGGGCGCGAATGCACGGTATTTGTGCTTGCACAATTGCTCAATACCGATGTGCTTACAGCAGTGCGAAAATTGCGCTCGCTGCAACAGCGCACGGGTATTCTGCGAAGCCGGGGAGCCGAACTTCAGTATGGTGTAAAAACAACTGTCTATGAATTTATTCAGGCACTGCACCATCGCTTTTTCTTGCAGTCGCTCGAATACGAAGAGCGCACTACTATCCATGCGCGTATAGCAGAAATACTTCGGAAGCAGTATGAGCAGGCGGAGACCGAGGCCACCCGCGAATCGATTGCGCCCTATTTGGCGGCGCATAGTGGCGAGTCCGGCGATAAGGAAACGCTCCAGGCGATGATCCTGCGCACTGCTTATACAGCCGACCGCTATGATAGCGAGAACATCGTAGATTATCTCTATGATGTGCATACATCAGTGGCTGTGCCCGAAACACCGGCAATGGAAGAGGTAAACAGGAATTTCCTTTCTCTGGTGAATACACGCCGACAGGAAGAATTAGTCGCGTCTCCCGACGAAGAAGCGCCTGTGTTGCGCTTTGGCGTGGAAAGTTATCCGGCAGTGCGCGGTGCCGTTGTCGAGCATTTTCTTGCCGGACGTTATGCTCGGGCGCTGGCCGCAGGAACCGAGTTTTTTGATGAGCATCGCAAAGCGCTCGTTCCACAAGAACGCATTGAGTTGCAGACATTGCTGGCGCGCTGCTATTCCGAGACCGACCAAACCGACCGCGCTATGGTAATGTACGGCGAGGCTCTTGCATCCGCTCGCACGCTTGGCAATCGCGAATGGGAGTGTCTAGCACTGATAGGGCTGGCTATTCTGGCTTGGCGCAATGGCGATGGGGCGCACATGGAAGCGCAATTGCACAGTGCCGTAGAGCTGGCGCTCACTCTGCCACGGGAGTTTCAGCTTCTCGTTTCGGCTAATATCGCCACGCTGCTCAAAAATATTGATGCAGAGGAAGCACGCAGGCACAGCGCTGCGGCTCTGCGCTTGGCTGAAGAGCTGAACTTCAAAATCTTTGCCGAAGAAGCATTTCGCAATACGTAGAAATTGCTTTTGTGCTGTTCGGTCTTCGCCCTCGCTTTGGGCCGCTGCACCGCGATGCGAAGCACATATAGGCGATACAGCCGGGTTGATGACGAAGCGGATGTGCGACCGGTGACAGCGACCGGATGGGCGCCGCAACGACGCCCGTGCCACGAATAGTTCCAGAACAAGAAATGAGGCATTGCAGTACGCACACAGCGGTACAGAAATTTTGCATAGCGACGATATGGTGATGATAAAAATCGGTAGATGATACATTGGCGAACACAGGAATAAGATAGATTGGTTAAATAGCCACCGAAGAAGATAGGAAAGACGACAGCAGCACCTTACAGCACGGCATTGCAGGAGCCGTTTGTTTCCATTGCACAACATTCTTTTTATCGACACTACTTATGGGATTACGAGAACATTGCGAACACTCGGGCAACTGGCTTTTTAAAAAACGAAGCTACATTCCCTTGGTCTTGCTGCCTATGATCTTTTGCTCGATGCTTGCAAGCCACGACTACCCACTGTTTTTTGCCAAAACATGGCTGTGGAAAGGGTTTGCTTTTGCTGTGTCTTTTCTCGGGCTCGGCTGGCGGGCGTATGTGATAGGCCAGGTGCCAAAAGGGACATCTGGGCGCAATACGCATGGGCAAGTGGCCGAAACACTCAACACAAGGGGGCTGTATTCCATTGTGCGGCATCCGTTGTATCTCGGCAATTTCCTGATGATACTTGGTGTTGTGCTCTGGACAGGCCTGTGGTGGTTAGTTGTGCTGTATTCGCTTCTTTTTTGGCTGTACTATGAGCGTATCATGTTCGCCGAAGAGGAATTTCTGCGGAGAAAGTTTGGCGAAAGTTTTGAGACATGGGCGTCCGCGACACCGGCTTTTTTTCCTGCCTTGTCGAAGTATTGTCCTGCTGAGTTGTATTTCTCCATGAAGAACGTACTGCAACGCGAGTATTCCGGTCTGTTTGCGATGGTGGTGTCGTTTGTGTCACTGGAAGTATTCGATGCTTTTGTCATCAGCAAAACGTACATTCTGCCCATGCCTTGGATTATCCTTCTGGCGTTTACTATTGTGTCGGTGCTTGTACTTCGTATGATCAGGAAAAAGACATCTCTGCTGCACGTTGAAGGGCGATAAACTGGCACTAATGCACAAAAAACGTAAGGGGCATATAATACAAATGGTCTTCGCGGTGCAACTGTAGGTTGGCAAACCGAGCGCCAGTTCGCTTGCTGAGCTCTTCATCCACTGTAATAAAAATCGTTTTGATGCTGTCGGGGTGGATATTGAACGACAGATGGAACTCTGCACAATCCCGCAGGAGCCAGTGCGCGTTGCTCTCGGTAGTGGTATCGCAGCAGGGCGGATAGGTGGTGAATGATGCGCATCGCGATGTGTAGGTAATATTGGGAAGCATTTCGTTGCGGTCGCAGTTAAAGGCAAAATGAATGTACTGCATCAGGTCGACTGCTCGCCCTTGACCCTTTGTTTGTAGTATCACTGTTGCACTATAGATTGTGGGATGTACTCCGTAGAGGTTTTGCGGGATCAATGGCAGGAGCATAGGCCCCCACGATACAACATTTGCAGATTCATTGAACCTGACTGCGAGGAATCCCGTGCTATCGCATGTGTAAAATCCGCGAGAATGGGGCGAATACATACCATCCGAGCCCAAAAATACCGACCAGTTGCTTTGTTCTTCTACTGGTTCTAAATAGATGCGGGTTCCCAGTACAGAGCAGCCTGCCGCCAGGAGCACGAGCAGCCAGAAGAGAAAAAATTTAGTCATGGTTATGAGGTTGTTGTTGGGAAATATGCCATCCGGATCGGATGCCAGGGAAGCGTTGTCTCACAGTGACACATTGCGTGCTATTGGTGTTTCACGGGACTGATGAGCCAGAAGAGCGGAAGGAGTGATATTTCCCCGGGTATGGCGCACTGCATCCTAGTTACGCTGGCTCGGGAGCCTCGGCCAGAAGGGGTGGGATAAGTTCAAAGTTTTTCTCGCGCAGCGCATCGGCGGAGAGGAAGTCGTTGAACAGGTGGCCGGTTTTCAGCAGGCCGATGAGCCGCTGGGCTCCGGCGCAGGTAAAAAGCAGAAACGTGCCTTGCCTTGTGGTAATCGACAGCAGCCGTACAGTGGAACCTGTTTCACATTCGAGAGCTGGCAACAAAACATCATAGCCTTTCACACCGCTGCGAGTTCCGTGCAGCAGCGCCCGCGTCCTGTAGATTTGAAGCGTATGGAATGTGGACAATTCACCGCCGGGGTGCAGCAGCACTTCCGACAGCTCAATTGCTTCAATACATTCCCGCGCAAGCGCGTTGGCACCGCTTTCTTCTTCGAGAAGACTGCAGAGATGTTGCAGAAAGCGCTCCGAATTGCTGATACTGTGCGACATAGTCCCCCGGCTGTTGAGGATTCGCCGTCAGCGAACCTTGAACGTAGCCATTGTGATAATTGCCAGCATTGTTGCGATAATGTAGAATCGCACGACGATCTTAGACTCGTGCCATCCTATTTTTTCAAAATGATGGTGCAGAGGCGCAATGCGAAAAAGCCGTCGTCCTTCGCCGTACTTCTTTCTCGTGTACTTGAAGTACAGGATTTGCAAAATCACCGACACTGTTTCTGTAAAAAACACGCCTCCGAGAATAGGGAGCAGAAATTCTTTTTTGATAAGAATACACATCCCCCCAATTGCACCGCCGAGTGCAAGCGAACCCGTATCGCCCATAAACACTTGTGCTGGATAGGCATTAAACCACAAGAAACCCAGAGCTGCACCGCCAAGCGCTGCACAGAACACAGCGAGCTCATCGCTTCCGCGCAGATGCATAATATTCAGGTAGTCGGCAAAATTTGCGTTGCCCGATACATAAGCAATCACCGCAAGCGCCAGAGATGCTATACCAACTGTGCCGATGGCCAGTCCGTCGAGTCCGTCGGTGAGATTAACTGCATTTGATGTTGCAGTAAGTACGAGCACGACAACAGGTATATACAGTAGCCCAAAGTCAAAATTGAGGTCCTTCTCAAACGGGATCGTTGTCAGAGTATGAAATTTATAAAAATTTATGCTGAAAAAATCAGGAAAAAAGAAAATAGTCCCTCCCAGCACCAAGCCAATCGCGATCTGCCCGAACAGCTTATAGCGGGCAATAAGCCCTTTTTTCATCTTTTTGACCACTTTTAGGTAGTCGTCTAGGAATCCCACAGCTCCCAGCCAAGCAGTAGTAAGCACGATAAGCACAATAAAGGCATTGGAAATATTTGCCCACAGGATAGTAGGGATCAGCAGAGCGCTGAGCACAATCAGGCCGCCCATTGTTGGAGTACCCGCTTTGAGCTTGTGGGTGCCTGTGTCGCCGAGCTCTACTTTCTCCTGCTCGCCGATCTGCATAGAGCGCAGCTTGCGGATGATAAGAGGGCCGACAGCAAAGCTGATAAGCAGGGCTGTAATAGCCGCTGCTGCCGCTCGAAATGTAACAAACTGGAACACGCCGAATCCCGGCGGCGAGAATTCGGACTCAATGAACCGGGCAAGGAAGTAGAGCATGGGAATCCGGATTAAATGAAAACAGAAGACACTTTCCACCGCTCCCCTGGGGGAATTTCTATTGGCACAGACCTATACCAATGGTTCGCTGCGGTATCGCTGCTGAAGTGCGCGGACAACTTCCTCAAGTTTCATTCCGCGCGAACCTTTTACCAAGACGATATCTCCCGGGGTAAGAAGGTCTGCAAGCATGCGCGAGCAATCGCCGTTCGATGCACAGAACTCCAACCGTACCCCTGTGCTGTGTTCGCTGCGGTAGCGCTCTAATGCTCCGTGCATTTCTGTGCCGAGCAGCAGAATCGTATCAATGTCGTTGTCGGGAAGCGCTGTGCGAAGTAGCAGGTCGAAGTGTTCGCTGGCTGCTGCCGCGCCCAATTCGCGCATATCGCCCAGCACGGCAATTTTTTTTCCGCTGTTGTGCATGGCCCGCAATGTGCCGATAGCTGCGTCCATCGATGTAGGATTAGCGTTGTAGCAGTCGTTGATCAGCGTGATAGCGCCGAGCTGTTCTACAGCCATGCGTGCATATCCCGAGCTCGCAACGGGACGAAACGATTCTAACCCAGTTTTTATCTGCTCGGCGTCGAGCCCGAGAACATGGCCGACGGCAGCGGCAGCCACTGCATTGCGTGCTGCGGTTTCGCCGGGAGCCTGCATCAGGACAGCCGTAGTCGTATCGCCAATGCAAAGGCGCAGCACAGGGTGCAGTTGCAGGTCGAATGATACCTCTGCGTGGATGCTGGGCTGCCCTGTAAGGCCAAAGGTAAAGCATCCGGAGGATCGCACATAGGCCGCGAGCCGTTCGTCGTCGGTATTGATAAGAGCTGTGCCATGATTGCCGAACAGGTAGGCAAAAAGCGTGGTCTCCTCGCGCTCAACGCCGTCGAGGTCGATCAGCTTTTCTAAATGCTCTTTGCCAATATTGGTAATCAGGCCGTGTGTAGGGGCTACCAAGTCCGAAAGTACAGCTATCTCGCCGGGCTCATTGGTGCCAATCTCTACAACGGCGGCGGTGTGCTCTTCTGCTAAGCTCAGCAATGTGAGAGGTGCGCCAATCCGGTTGTTTTTGTTTCCTTCGGTCTTTAGTACCGTAAATTTTTGTGCGAGTACCGAGGCCGTCATTTCTTTTGTCGTGGTTTTGCCCACCGAACCGGCAACAGCGACAACAGGTATGGAAAACCGTTGGCGATGGAACGACGCAAGTGCTCCGAGCGCAGGCAGCGTGTCGTCGGTAGCGATTAGTGGTAGGCGGCCAATCAGGGGCGAGTACAGTGCTCCGGCTGAAACTTCTACTAATGCTGCCGCAGCTCCGAGCTCGTATGCAGTCTCTAAATAGCGGTGCCCGTCGGTTGTTTCGCCGCGCAGAGCTATGAACAGATTGCCGGGCTGTAGCGAGCGAGTGTCGGTAGAGACACCACGAGAACTCCAGTCGTTCCCTATGTTAATAAGTGTTTCTTCTCCGAACAGGTACGCAAGCTCCCGTGCGGAAAATTCAGCTCGGTTAGGATTCATCATTGTATCGGTTCGTAGTATGCTGTATTTGGGGCATCCGGCGGCTTTGCGCACGGCAAACAACAAAAATACTGCGAAATTTTTTTAGTTGGTTCTTTTTTTCACTATCGTAGCCCTGAAGCCATCCTTGCGATGCTGTACATACGGTATCGATACCGTAAAAGTCGTGCCCCGGCCTATCTCGCTTTCCAAGCTAATATGCCCATTATGTGCTTCAATCGCCCATTTTACAATAGCCAGCCCCAATCCATGCCCGCGCACGCTCTGCGAACGAGCTTTGTCTACACGGTAAAATCTGTCGAAAATATTGTCGAGGTCCTGTGCCGGAATGCCTACGCCTGTGTCGCGTATGGCGATGACTGCATAGTGCTTATCGCGGTGCAGCGACATAAAAATTTCCCCACCGGGATTGCTGTACTTAATCGCGTTGTCTACAATATTCAGAAATGCCTGGTGCAGCCGCACGCGGTCGCCAAACACTTCTACATTTTTTTCGCAGTCGAAATGCACAGTGATATTGCGCTCTTCCGAGAGAATCATCGCATCTTCGTAAATATCGGTGATGAGGTGATCTAATTTCATCAGTTCAAAGTTCATTTCTACCTGCCCGGATTCTGCTCGCGACAGCTCCAACAGATGTTCTACAACTTTCGATAGCCTGATTACTTCTTCCAGAGCGCTGATAATGACATCTTGGTATTCTTTAGGTGTTTTGGGAGTGTGGAGAGCTATTTCGAGCTCGCCCATCAGAATCGCCAGTGGCGTGCGCAGTTCGTGGGATGCGTCGCCAGTAAACTGTTGTATCTGCCGGAACGAAGCCTCCAAGCGCGCAATCATTTCGTTGAGCGTGGCTGTAAGGCGAGCTACTTCGTCGTCGACAGCGGGCAGGGGCAATCGCTGGCTCAGGTTGTGCGCCGTAATGTCTTTTGCCGACCGTGTGATGTCGTCGATGGGCTGTAGAGAATATTTTGCAAGAAACCAGCCGCCGAGAGTAGAGAGCAGCAGGACGCCCGGCAGGGCAATCACCAGCGACGAAAAAAGATCGGTAAGAGTTCCTTCTATCTCGCTTACAGGATAGCCCACAGAAATTTGCACAGTGGGGGATGTGTAGAGCAGCAGCCGTAGGCGCTGCTTGTTAAAAGTATAGTGCGGAATAATGCGTTTTCGGGGTATCGAGTCGTTTTCCGCCTGCTGTGCCAAAGGCAGCGGGAGCGAATCAGGCCGCAGGTTGTCGGACTGCCAGATAATTTTGTTGCTGCTATCGGCTATCTGTATCAGGTAGTTCTTGGGGTTGAGCAGAATGTGCTCGTACACAGCCGACCACACAACATCGGCCTGCTCGTCGGCGGCGCTGGTGTCGCGCACTGGGCGCCGTGGCCCGATAAACGACCGCAAGGTATCGCGCCGCAGAAAGGCGAAGTCGTCGCGGGGCTTGTCCTTGCTTTTTACCGACTGGGCGCGGCGCTGCTGCAAGGCAGGCCTCAGCGGTCGCTTGGTCTCCTGCTGTTTCTGGCTGATGATATTGTCCAGCGTCTCGGCTACCCGCGCAATAGAAGAGTCGAGGTTTTCGTTCAGCTCTTGCGATACCGTAGCATAGTTCAGAAACCCAAACAAAGCGAGCGATACCGCCACAATTGTCGAGTACCAGATTGTAAGGCGAAGGCGGAGCGAAAGCTTCATAGGGCTACTCACATCTGAAGGCCGGGCAACCGGCGCAGGCAGAGAATAACGCCGAGGCGTTTGCTATGGAGGAAGTTTGTGTCTCGGGCATCGCGTTGTAGAGACGCCGCAAGCGGCGTCTCTACAACGCGATAACAAAGATTGTAAAGAAAATCGTATTTTGACAATTCTTTTTCCAGTGTTCCCGAGTTCTCTCGCTGATGGCCGACATACTTTATCATATCGACCTGTGGTTGTTCAGGGTCGGCAACCAGTCGTTTGCCAATCCGGTTTTCGATATCCTGCTGCCGATACTTACCAACAACTACATGCTTGTTCCCTATGCGCTCATCCTTGCTCTACTGCTCTGGAAAGGCGGCAGGAATGGGCGGATAGCTGTGCTGCTTGTGCTGCTTACAGTGGTGCTGGCCGACCGGCTGAACAGCGAGATCATCAAAGAATTGGTGGGGCGTATTCGTCCGTGCCGTGCGGTAGAGGGCGTGCGCCTCTTGGTGGCATGTGGAGCAGGAAAGTCGTTTCCCTCCACCCACGCCGTAAACAATGCAGCGGCTGCGATGATCTTTGGATTTTTTTACCGCAAGGCGGCGGGCTATCTGGCGGCCTTTGCAGCGCTGATAGCCTACACGCGAGTGTACTGCGGTGTACACTACCCGTTCGACGTTCTGGCGGGTATGGCGGAAGGGGCGCTGATAGGCTTTATGATGCTTGTGGGCTGGCATGCAGCCTTTTCCCGCGTGCCCAAACTCGCGCTTCCTATTTCCCCTTTTGAGCTCTTTCCGTGGGGCAAATCTTCTGCTTTGGCAGGCAAGTAATGGAAAATATGAGCCATCGGCCACTGAGCGCTTGAAATTGAACGAAATTCGCTCTAATTTTGCCCTTTACTCCATGCGCGGGTGCTCGCAGTGCAGATTATTTCCGCTACCTCTATTCCGTTTCCGATCCTCTATCAGAACAGGTGTGTATGAGAATTTTTACAGCGTTGTTCATTGCTATGCTTTGTGCCGTTTCGGTTGCCTTTTCGCAATCCGGCTACAATAAGTTTTCTTCTGAACAGCTTGAACAACTTACCCATTCCAAAAAACACCTTGTGGTAAGCCTCGCTGGCGAGTGGAACCGCAGGTACGAGGGCGAGCAGTGGAGCAAGGTATCCTTGCCCCACTCGGAGCGCCAAAGCGGTACATTTGTCTATCGAAAAACATTTCGTATGGATGCCGCTGGTATGGAGAACCGCACGTGGCAGTTGTATTGCCTCGGGGCGAACTACCGTACAGAAGTGCGTATCAACGACCAGTATCTCGGCAACCATATTGGCGGGACAACGCCATTTGCTATGCGGATACCCGAGCAGTTGCTGAAAAATGGCGATAATGTGATTGAGCTGACTGTAGATAACCAGCTTAATGCTTCCTCTACTATTCCGCTGAGGCGCGAAGTGTTTGGCGCGGAAACAGGCGGCGGTATTTACCGCGAGCTGTTTCTCGTGGGTACGCCGCATATCTGGGTGAGCGAGCTTTCGCTGAAGACTGCTTTTTCTTCTGGCTACACGCGCTGCGACCTCGGGCTGTCGGCTATGGTGTCCTCTGGCGATATTCGCAGGCTGCTGCTGCCGTCGGATACCAATGGCACGATGAAACCGCTGGCAATTGGCAAGACATCAGTGACTGTAGAAGCCGAGCTGCGCGATGTGCAAACGGGGTCGGTAGTGGCTCGCTCGGCACCAACCTCTATTGATATTGAAGCTAATCGCAATACCGCTGCAAAGTTTTCGATGGGAGTAGAATCGCCCAAATTGTGGTCGCCTGCCAATCCCAACCTCTATACGCTCAGCGTGCTGATACGCAAGGACGGGCAAAGTATCGACGAGTATTTTGTGCCAGTGGGGTTGTACGACATCAGCAAGACTCCCGATGGCAAGTCGGTGCGGCTCAATGGCCAAGTGTTTCGCTGGAAAGCTGTAGAGTATGTAGAAGACCTCAATAGCGCCGGGCAAACGCTCGACGCCGCCGATTTTGAACGCGATGCTATTGCGCTGAAAACTCTCGGCGCTAATGTTGTGCGTATGCGCCACAGCAGCCCGCACCCGTATTTTGCCTATTTGTGCAGTAAGTACGGATTGTTTGTGATGCCCGAGCTACCTGTAGCTCAGGTGCCCCAGAGCATTCTCGGTTCGGATAATATTATCGCTACAGCGCAGAATAGCATACGCGAAATGCTCTCGGCCTACGACTGGCAGCCCTGCTTGCTCGCTTGGGGAATTTCCGATGGTGCTACCGAAGGTACAGCGGAGATCAGCCGCTATTCGCAACGGATAGTGAGGATGATTCGCGATAATTCCTCGCGCCTTGTCTACAAAGTGGTGCCCGGTACTTCTACAGTGATCGATCCCAGCGGATTTGATTTTCTGTGCTTCTCCTTCAACGACGACGATATGGCGTTCTTCCGACGCCAAACCGCTGCACTCGCGCAGAGCGCCGCTGGCAAACCCGTCATCTTCTCCTTTGGAAAAATTGTTCAGCCCAACAACAACGCAGGATACTCCAATCCACTGTCGATTGAGGCTCAGGCCAAATACCTGCGCGACAGGTTTGTATTTCTACAGGAATCGTCTATCGGCGAAGGGTGCGTTGTCTGGTCGTACAACGACTATCGCACCGAACGGCCTATTCTCATTGCCGACAACGACGACCAGTACACCAGTACCTCCGGCCTTACGACGCGTGCCCGCGATATCCGCCTGTCGTACAATGTGATGAAGGCGCTGTTCAACGACGAAAAGGAATTGGTTATTACAGCCGGGACGTATCAGGAAGATGCTCCGTATATCTACACGATTATGAGCATTATCCTGATTATTCTGTTCTTTGTGCTTATTAATAGCTCGCGCCGGTTTCGCGAGAACGTAGGCCGGGCTTTGCTGCGGCCTTACAACTTTTACGCCGACATCCGCGACCAGCGCATTCTCTCCAATGTGCGTACCGTTATCCTCGCTCTTATTCTTTCGGGTACGCTCGGCATGATGCTGTCGTCGCTGCTGTATCATCTGCGTAGAGCCTACGAGCTGGATTATGCTCTGGTTCATCTGTTCCCAATGAACGGTGTGAAGGAGTTTGTCGACATGATCGTGTGGATGCCTGTCGCTTCCACTATCGCAGGTACGGCGATTTTTATGCTGCTGTTTGTGGTGATTGCTGGTCTTATCCGCGTTGGCTCGCTGTTCGTGCGCTCGCGCATTTTCTTTACCGATGCCTTTATTATTTCGGTGTGGGCGGCTCTGCCGATTATTTTCCTGCTACTGCTTACGATGGGACTCTACCGTATTTTGGAATTGGGCTCCTACACAACATTCTCCTTCCTGCTTATCATAGGCGTACTTCTGTGGTTTCTCTACAGAGTGCTGCGCGGTACTGCCGTCATCTATGATGTCTGGTCGCCACAGGTCTATGCCATCGGCCTTGCACTTATTATAGTGTTCTTTACTGTGGTTGGGCTGGTGTACGATTCCAGCTACTCGTCGTTTGCGTATATGCAATACTTCTTCAGTACAATCTATCGATAAAAAAAGAGGCCGAAGGTACTACATGTATAGGTGTCTTCGGCCTCTGCTCTTGCCTTCTGTCTCTGCACCGCGCTGCACAGCCGCCGCGTCTCTTTCAGCCTCTATCGCTATTTCTTGGTGCTCCTGTTCTGCTCCCATGCCGCCGCCACGCTACTTCCTTCTACAGACAACACAAGTATTTCCTTTCACAATCATGTGTACAAGTACGCTTGTAGACGTTGTAGGGATCACAGATACCCAGTTTTTTTGAATTTCGCCATATACCACTTGTAGTTGCTGCATAACAACTACAAGTAGCGTAATTACAACTGATAGGCTCTGTATTTCTACTGATTCTGGGAGTAATTTTGCGGTGTCAAAAAACAAACCAAGAACAAAACAAGAAAGGACAGTACCTATGGAAACCAAGGTGATTGGCAGCAAAATTGCCAAAGCGCGAAAGGCGATAAATATGTCTCAAGCGCAACTTGCTCAACATCTATTTATTAGCCCGCAAGCCGTTGGAAAATGGGAGCGCGGAGAATCAATTCCAGACATCCTTACTTTTAACCGGCTTGCAGAAGTTCTGGGTGTTGATCTTAATTATTTTTCAGAAAACTTCCAATCCGTGGCCGATGAAACGCTGTCCCAAAAGACCAACAGTAGTATTGACGGCGTCGAGCCAACGGTACACGAGGTCGCTACTTCCTCCAACTCGCTGGAACGACAGCTACTGACGGACTTTAGCGCAAGCTACCTGCCAAAGAGTGACTTCGCGGGCATTACCGCGCATAAAAGGAAATTTAAAGGAAGTGCGTTGCGCGGCTCCGACTTTTCGGGTGCGGACTTGACTGGCAGCTCGTTTATGGCCAGCGATGTACGCGAAGCCAATTTTGACGGAACGAATCTGACAGACTGCATCCTGTCCACCATTGATCTTACGGATGCGAGCTTCAACAAGACCATTCTTGTACGCACCGAATTCAGCAAGATAGAGCTGACCCGGGCAATATTCACCGATGTAAAACTGATCGACGTAAAGCTGGCCATGACCGACCTTAGAAAAGCGATTTTTGAAAACTGTAGCTTTAACGGCGTGGATTTTAAGTATTCCGATTTGCGGGGGCTATGCCTTGATGGGCAGACTTTTATTGGCGTCAAGTTTGACAAGGCGGCGCTGAACGAAGCGACGTTTAAGGGTGCGACACTCAAAAATGTATCTTTCCGTTCGACGTATGCCTTGACTAATAAATATTACCGCGCTATCAAAACCATCTCCTTTGACGGTGCTATGATGGATAAACTGACCTACGCCGCACTCAAAGGCTTGGGCGCCGATTTATCAAAGGTGACAGTGATATAAGAGGGAAATATATAATACTCCCGGAAATTAGGACCAGATGTTGATGTTGTAAGAACATAACAACGATGATCATTCCTCACGCTCTTTTGCTGGTACTTCGCGCCTTGCGCCACGCTTTAGGGCAGGTAGTCCGCTTTGAGCAGTCCCTTCAATCGGGTGTAGGGCAGAAGTATTTCGATTGGGCCTTGGGCATACGAGGCGATTTCGTAGGGATTGTACACGAACACAAATCCCTTGTCGGTAAAGGCGTAATTGCTGGGCAGCGTAAAAGTATTACCGCCAAACCAGTAGCCTGCTTTTTCGAGGTCTTCCCGAGCGCCGAGCTTATTGCTGCGCCGGAATTCCTGCTCTGCAAGCGCCTTCAGCTTTAGGGTGTCGTTGGAAATATCCTGCAATAGAAGCAGTTTTCCAGTAAGAGGATCAAAATTCTTGTACGTTGTCCAGTAGTTGGGATGGGCTCCGCCCATGTAAGAATACGTGCCTATTTCCACCGTTGCCACAGCGGCTTCTTTGTACACTACCTTGCCGCTGATGGTAATTTCCCACGGTGTAATAAACCCGCTGTTTTCGCTAACTTCCTGTGTGAAAGCCCGGTATTCGCTGAACAGCTCCGCGCTCAGCGAGTCGATACTGCCGCTGTGCTTTGCACTGTCGGCCACGTGGCCAGCCAGCGCAGAGAGCACATAGGTTGTAATCACGTCATTGACGGCGTGGCGAGCTGCATCAGTTCCGGCAATTGCCGTAGGGTACTGTATCTGGATGGTGATGCAGGGCGTTGTATCGCCCGTGCATGCACCATCCTTTTTTTCGTAGATCGTGTTCTCAAAAGCCAGAGGCTGCACTGGCTTGGGTAAATTTCTGTTGGCTTGGCGGCTGTCGCCCGCACATGAAACGGAGGCTATACCTGCCAGCAGCAGGAATGCCATGGCCATACTTTTCATAACTGACTCACTGGTTGCAGACTATCGGCTGTTCGGCTTTTTGCCGGGGAACCAATAGTCGAACATTTCTTTTGCTTTATCGCCCGCTACCGAAGCAGCATCCATTACTTTGGAGGTAGCTTGTTCGAGTGGGTCTTGCGACGACGAGAATTTCGACTTGTACTCTCCGGCTGCTTCGCGGAAATTCTCTCCCACATTATCGCCAGTTTCAGCTCCGCGCTGTGGATACTTGCCGTTGAGAATAGCGGCATAATCGCCCCGGTCTACCCAGCTTTTTAGCTCGGTAAGCCGCAACACCGGAAACGGGTGCGACTGGCCCATGAGGTTGAGCAGCTTGTACATACTGTCGAGCATCGAGCCGGAACCTTCGTATTCTGCGGCTTGCACAAAAAATTCGTTGATATTAATCTGCGATGGATCGGACGCACCGGCCATTTTCATCAGCAGGCGGTACGATACTTCGGGGTTCTGTACGGCCAGCAGTCCGGCGCGGTCAGCCGTGAGCTCGCTTTTGCGATCCCACTCCTGTAGGGCTATGATCACTGCCATCAGTGCCATTCCGCTCAGCGGAATGTTGAGCGCCGAGAGGGGAATCTTGAGCAGAAAGGCGAGCAGCGTTTTGTACAGTGCGTGCCCGCTGGCGCAATGGCCTAGCTCATGAGCGATAATGCACAGCAACTCTTCGTCGCCCAGCGATTCCACAGTAGAAGAATTGAGCACAATAAAAGGATGATCCACACCGATAGCGCTCGCATTCAGGAATGGATTTTGCGAGATATACAGCTCGGGCGTAGGCCGGATGTCTAATGTCGCACAGGCTTCTTCTAATAGCGCGTTGATGCGCGGGAACTGGCTGGAATTGACGCGCACTGCCGATGCAAGGGCGATTAGGCGGAGCGAGCGCTCGGTGGTCGCGCCAAAGAATTTCTGAAGAACGATGTCCAACCCCGGCACTTTTCGCAGTGCCGAAAGAGCTGCTCTGTCGGTAGGATGTTCCCACGCCGTCGGGCTAATATTGCGCAGGTACACTTTATGTTGCTGTCTCATAGCTTGCCTTCAATGGTGTGAATAGATGCCGGCTGCGATCCGGCTGTGTCGCGATGTCAGATTCCAGCAGACCTCTCTTATAGCCTGCGGCACTGCATCGGCTGCTGTTATACAGTGTGCCGCCGCGAAAGTTGCACACGGGCTGTACTTGCTGTGCTCTATGCGCCGGTGTGCTCGGAGTCGTTGCTCTGCTCGTAGAAGCCCGCTTCGGGCATTGTACCGCTGCGTACCTTTACCTGCGCGTGGTGATATACCTTTGTATGGGGCGGTACGCTTTCGGTAATCCACACATTGCCACCCACAACGCTGTCGTGGCCGATCACCGTTGCACCGCCGAGAATCGTGGCGTGGGAGTAGATTACAACATTGTCTTCTATAGTAGGATGCCGCTTCGTGAGGGCGAGGCTTTTGTCCACGCTCAAAGCGCCGAGCGTTACGCCCTGGTACAGCTTTACATGATCGCCGATCCGTGTTGTTTCGCCAATGACAATCCCCGTGCCGTGGTCGATGCAGAACGATTTTCCGATGTGAGCGCCCGGATGAATGTCTATGCCTGTTCGCTCGTGGGAGAATTCCGTAAATACGCGAGGCAGGATGGGCACACCAAGCGTGTACAGCGCATGAGCTATGCGGTACACAGCAATGGCGTAAAATCCGGGATATGTAAGGATCACTTCATCTACCGTCGTTGCCGCAGGGTCGCCCTGATGAATGGCCTCGGCGTCGAGCCTCAACATGTCGTAGATATGAGGCAGGTGCTCAAAAAATGACCGCGCGATGGTTGTTGCCCGGTCGCCCGCGCATGATTCCAACGGATGCAGCAGCGCCGTGAGGTCGCCTTCAAGCTCGCTAATGTGGTCGGCGATGTCATCCACTCCCATGTACTTCTGATTAATAAAATGCGGGAACAGAATCGACAGCAGTTCTTCGACAAATTCCCGGGCACGCTGCTTCGATGGCAGATTGCAGGCGAAGTCGCTGTGCGATGCGTAAAGGCGCAAAACAAAGTCGGGCGTAGACATATATGTACACATTTGTGAAAAGATATCTATGGCTGCCAACATACAAAAACTTATTCTCTTTCGCTTTTAGGTTGTGCCGCATTACTTCTTTTTCATAGCTGCGTACCGGGAACGAATTACCGTTGTTTTGCTGTACTGCCGGAAAACACGCGGGCAGAATGCCAAAAATCACCATTTTTGTATGGTACATTCATGACTAAACAGTAGAATAATGAGCAAAGAACTGCGCACGCGCAATCCGAACTTTCGCGAGACGATCCTGCGGCATCTTCAGCGGCAGGAATTTATGAAACACATAGGCTGTAGGCTCACTCTTATAGAGCCGGGGCATGTGGTGGCCGAGATCGACATTGCCACGGTGCACGAGCAGCAAATCGGCTTTGTCCACGGCGGTGTTGTAGCTACAATCGCCGATGTTGCTGCGGGCTTTGCCGGATTTACTCTTGTGGCACCGGAGGAGCACACGGTGACAGCCGAAATTAAAATCAGCTATTTTTCGCCTGGTGTTGGGCAGTTGCTGCGGGCAGTGGGGCGGGTGGTAAAGCCCGGGCGCGCCATTCACTTTTGCGAAGCGGACGTGTGGTGTATCAATAATGGCGAAGAAAAGCTGATAGCGCGGGCGACAACGACGATGGCGGTGATCACGCCCAAACAACAGCACGTGCGGGACAATGATGCAACTCATTTTATTTCTACCGGAGATTCGGTAGATTAATAAAAGGCGGATTGCTTATCGGTTGTAGCCAAGGGCCGCCGCCGATGATAGTGTCGCGCTGTTGGATACGGAGTAGCGAAAATATGCGAATATCGGTTGAAAAGCCATGCGGCGGTTGTGCTGCGCGGTGCAGAGACAGAACACGAGGGCAAAGGCCGAAGCGCTATAGTGCTGTAGTAAGCGGATAGATCGGCAGCGTATCAGAACACATTTACAAGGAGCGATATATGAACTTCCAGAAACTGACTCTCAAGGCACAAGAGGCGATGCAGAAATCGCAGGAAATCGCCTCCGACAACAGCAACCAGAACATCGAGCCTGTGCACATACTGCGCGCTTTGCTCGACGACGCATCGGGCATTATACCGCCCATGCTGCTGAAATTAGGTGCAAATGTGGACTATCTGAAAAACCGCACCGACGACGAGATCAACAAGCTGCCCAAAGTATCGGGTGCTGGCCTCGGCAATCAGTATCTTGGCAAGGACGTAGCTGCACTGCTCGAAGCGGCGCTCAAAGATGCACAGGGCTTGCGCGACGAATACGTAAGCACCGAGCACCTGCTTATTGCCATGAGCGACCAGCGCACACCTGCCGCGCACTTGCTACGCGACCAGGGCATTACAAAAGAATCGGTTCTGAAAATTCTGAAGGAGTTTCGCGGTTCGCGCCGTGTCACCGACCAGAATCCCGAGGACAAATACCAGGCGCTCAAGAAGTACGGTCGCCTGCTGAACGACGATGCTCGCAAGGGCAAGATGGACCCCGTGATAGGCCGAGAAGAAGAAATACGCCGCGTACTGCAAGTGCTCTCACGCCGCACCAAAAACAACCCCGTGCTCATCGGCGAGCCGGGTGTAGGCAAGACCGCTATTGCCGAAGGACTGGCCTACCGCATTGTAGAAGGCGATGTACCGGAGAACTTGAAAAACAAGCAGATTATTGCGCTGGACATGGCCACGCTGGTGGCGGGCACGAGCTTTCGCGGGCAGTTTGAAGAGCGCCTGAAAGCGGTGGTGCAGGAAGTGACGGAATCCAATGGCGAGATCATCCTGTTTATTGATGAAATACATACGCTCATTGGCGCTGGAGCGACCTCGGGTAGCATGGATGCCGCAAATATTCTGAAGCCAGCACTTGCGCGTGGAGAGCTGCGCTGCATTGGCGCTACGACATTAGACGAGCACCAGAAATACATCGAAAAAGACCCCGCGCTCGAACGCCGATTCCAGAAGGTGCTGGTAGAAGAGCCATCCGTAGAAGATACTATTTCTATTCTTCGCGGTCTGAAAGACCGCTACGAAGTGCACCACGGCGTGCGAATTACCGATGGAGCAATTGTAGCCGCAGCTCAGCTTTCTCATCGCTATATCGCCGACAGGTTTTTGCCCGACAAAGCCATCGATCTTATCGACGAAGCGGCCAGCAAACTGCGCATCGAGATAGACTCGATGCCCGAAGAGCTCGACACTATCGAGCGCAGAATACGCCAGCTCGAAATTGAAAAGCAGGCATTGCTGCGCGAGGTGGGGAAGTAGAGAACAACAACCGCGAGCATGTGCTTTCTCGGTTCCCTCCGTATCCAAATTTTCCTTGCAAAAACGGCCCCTTTTTCGGGCCGTTTTTCGTTTTAAATACTGCTGGTGAGTATGCGGTGAGTAGCATCCGGTAGTTTTGCGGCATAGAAATAATGTTTAACTCTGTGTCGCTTCAACACTATGACACGCGAACAAATCGCTCTCGTCCGGCACTCGATTGCCGCTCTTCACTTCGATCCTCACAGCCTTGCCATGCGCTTTTATGCGCGGCTGTTTGCTCTTGATGTTTCGCTCGGGCTGCTGTTCCCACCCGACCTGAACGAACTTACTAAGATCGCTGGAATGTTTGGTTTTATCGTTCGGGAAGCGGGAATGCCCGGAAGAGTATTCCCGCACATTGCAAGGCTGCATATGCACTATGGCAACGGCACACATGGCAAGAAGTACGATGCTGTACAAGAAGCGCTGTTGTGGGCATTGGAAAAAGAGCTCGGCAGTGAATGGACTGTGGAAGTACGCGAAGCATGGAACTCACTGTACACGGCCTCGATACGAATGATCATCGCCGCGCCACGGCAAGTAGCTATGGCTGCTTAAGTTCTGGCTGCCTGCTCCTATCGCCTAGTGGGTAGGGCGCATCAGCACGGTGAGTAAGCGGTGAGTGCCTACCAGTAGTTTTGTAGCATACAACAGCAGTATTCAATTTTTTTTTCCTTTTGTACCATGACACAGCAACAGATCGCTCTCGTACAACAATCCTTTGCCGCTATTCGCTCCGATGCAGACCTTATCGCTATGCGCTTTTACGCCCGTTTGTTTTTTCTCGATTCTTCTCTGCGTCCGCTGTTTCCGGGCAGCCTTACCGAGCAGGGACGCAAGCTGCTCACAATGCTCGCTTTTGTTGTAAAAGGGCTCGACAACCCCGGTGAACTCTTGCCTCATGTCGTCCGCCTCGGCGAGCGCCATCGCGGCTATGGTGTAGAGGAGAGCCAGTATGCAACAGTGGGCGAGGCATTGCTCTGGACGCTTGAAAAAGAGCTTGGCAGTAAATTCGATGTCGATGTGCGCGAGGCTTGGAGCGCTGCTTATACTCTGCTGGCAACTACAATGACTGAACAGTCGGCAGAGCAGATTGCAGCGTAGACATCGCCGTTGCTGGCGGCAGGAAAGAACGCTGTTATCTCCCGTACACATACAGATACAGAATCAATACCATGCACAAGACTTGGCTACTACGGTTCCTTCACAGCCGTTACTCCATTGAGCACGACTGAACTCGGCGGCAAGGAAAGAGCCGGTGATTCTGTCACCACAGTCTTGTCGATGTAGCGCGAATTAATCAGCCGCAGCGCGCCCATATAGCGGAGCCGGAACGAAAGGAAATCGCCGACTTTATAGCCCTGAGGGTTGTCGCCTATGTCGTAGATAAGCATGTCGGAACTGGCTCCGAGGTAGCGAATATCGCCATCGTTTGGAATGAGAAAATCAGGGAGAATATCGAGCAATCCTATGTCAATAATAGCTCGGTATGTTGTCTTCCCATAAAGTTCGCTATCTACCTTGTAGGTTTCTCCCATCGGATTGCTGCCGAAAGGTCCCACGGGGACAAGCGGCTTCTCCGCGACATCAATAATTTCTGCAAACAGCTCGAAGACATCGGGCTGCATGCCCTCGATAATACCGTCGTTGAACAGATCGGCGCCAAAATACAGAGTTTCGCCTACGCGAAAGTGGTTGCATCCCGCTGGTATTTGATGGCGGTATAGCAGAGGAATTGTCACCGATGTGCCCGCCGAAATCCACGGTATTTTTTTGTTGAATCTCGCCTCAATAAGCTGCCTGTACAGGCTGAGCTGGATGAGCTTGTCCTGGGTAGGCATCACGCCATTCATACAGTTCAGATTCGTTCCTAGCCCGACAACTTCGATGTTTGGCAACTGAAAAATGCGATTGTAAAACTCCATAAGGTCGTTGCCCATCACGCCTTCGCGCAGGTCGCCCATTTCAATCATAATGACAATTTTATGCTGGCGGTTCTGGCGCACTGCTTCTGCCGAGAGAGAGCAAATCGTGGAGTAATCGCTGTTCAGGCTTACATCTGCGTACTCCACAATCTGCGGGATGCTGCGCTTCGGTGGCGGCTTGATATACACGGTCTGGATTTCCGGGTTGAGCTGCTTTACCACTTTTAGATTGCTTACACGCGAGTCGTGTATCTGGCGTATGCCCAGGTCGAGCACTTCCCGGATAAATGCTTTATTGCCGCACAAGAGTTTGGTGACAATTCCCCATTCAATGCCGCGTTCTTTGAACAGGCTGTCGAGAAACTCGTAATTATGCCGAAGCCGATTTCTGTACATTTTCAAAATAGCCATGATATCCTCCGTAATTGTTGAACAGCGTCCGTGAACTACCGGCGAGCGCGTCTGCGGTTTGGTTCTGCACTGTAGCACGAATTTTTGCATCTTGCTTGTGCGCTTCGGTCTCCGCTTTTCCGCCTCGTCTCTGCACCGCGCTGCACACCCGCCGCGTCGTTGCCCTACCCTTATCGCAGGTATGGAGCCGACACCGGAAGGCGAGAGCTCCTTGTGCAATTTTCCGCCTATCTATTTTTTGTACCTCATTTCTATGTATTTATTGGTGAAGCCCAAGCTGTTGTAGAGCCCGCGTGCGGGGTTGTCGGGTTCTACATGAAGCGCGATATCGCCCTTGGCTTCCTGCATAGCGTGCTGCATCAGTGCTTTGCCGATTCCCTTGCCACGGTGCTGGTCGTGGGTAGCGATGTACACGAGAATATTATCGGGAATATAGCCGTTCATACCAGTGCTGTTCATCACCACTGCGCCGAGGAGCTCGTCGTTCGCTTCGGCTACCAAGACAAAACCGCCTTTGCCCGGCTCGGCGCTCAGAGAATAATCAATAGCTTTGAGAATATCCTCTTTTTTATCGCCGTAGGGACCGAGATGGTGCAGCAGAAAATCGGCAACTCGTTCTTTGCCCGATGTTCCTGTTCCATCGTTTGCTGTCAATGTTGTATAGAGTATCATGATTACCTATGTGATATGTGAATATAAAATAGAGATGCTGTTTGCATGAGCCAGAAAACTGCGCTACAAGCTATCTCTTCGTGTTGTAGAGAACTTTGAACTCGGCGGTTGTGTTGCTTGCTGTCTGCCAGCCAGCGAAAGAGTGACAAACACGGCCAGCGAGGTGAGAATGCCGAACACATTGGCATCCAGGCCGAGAGGCAGAGGCCAACCGATGGTAGACAGAGCGACAGTTGTGGTACCGCCTGCGAGCATGGACCAGAATGCTCCTGTAGCTGTGCTATGACGCCAGAAAAACGCCCCCAGCACGGGAATAAACAGGCCGGACACCATGAACGAGTAGGAGTACAGCATTAGGTCCAGCACGCTTGTCATGGCTGTAGCCAGCAGCAGCGCGACCACACCAATCACAAGCGTGGCAAGCTGCGAGATGCGCAAGAACGTGGTTGTATTTTGGTCGACGCGAATTATCCTGTTGAGAATATCCGACACGACATTGCCGGAAGCTGCCATCAGGCAGCTATCGGCTGTAGAGAGAATTGCGGAGAAATACGACGAGAGCATGAGCCCCATCAGCCCGGCTGGTAGGATTGTGCGCAGCAGAATTGGAAGCCCTTTCTCTGCATCGGCAAGCGATACACCTCCGGCGCCGAGCAATCCCTGTTCGGCAGCCGCACGAGCAAACAAACCGAGCAGCACACCCATAAGTGCCATTACAGGCCACTCGAACAAACCGGCGATAAACCACGCTCTTCGGGCACTCTTCTCGTCGCGGCAGGCATAAATGCGCTGGTACAGCGTCATGCCTACAAACCAGATGGGGATGATCGTGATAGCCCATTTTACTACTTGCTGCCATGTGATATTGGTAAACGAGAGGAATTCCGCAGGAAGTGTGGAGTGAATGCCGTCCCAGCCACCTACAGCGGTATAGGCAACAGGTATGCCTATGAAAATGAGCCCGGCCATAAGGATGATCCACTGAATAGTATCGGTGTAGATGACCGCCTTGATACCGCCCAACACGGTGTACACTATGGCGATGGCACCCATAATAAGTAGCGCCGTTGTGGTGTCCAATGTCGGAAATGTTCCCGAGGCTAATTTCGCTCCCGCCAGAATTTGTGAACTGGTAAAGCCGATATAGCCAATAGCGGAAATAATACCGGCGAGCAGCGCGGTTTTTTCGTTGTAAAAATGGCGGAATATATCCGGGAATGTAAGGCACGAGTCGAGATTTCTGTTGCGCCGGACTTTCGGGATCAGTATCACTGCGCTGAGCCATGCACCTATAAGACCGGTGAACAGCATCCATGAGCCGGAAAGTCCCATTGTAAAACCTAATCCACCAAGCCCGATAGAGAACCCGCCGCCGACATCGGTGGCCACTACAGACAGCCCGACATGCCAGCTTCCCATGCTCCGCCCCCCTACGTAATAATCCTCGGCATTGCGGTTTTTCTTCATAAAGAAAAACCCTACACCAAGCATTACAGCCATGTATGCAAAAAAGATTATAATGTCGACAATGTGCATTGTCGTATCCTCTTCATTGGTGGTACAAAGCCTGTAAAGGTAACAATTCTGCCGAGGTATGGAAATTTTTATGTGCGCCCGAAGGCGTTTGCTATAGGCCGAAAAACGCTGGAACCCGCTTCAATACAGGCGATCAGACAGGTGGCAGAAATTGTGGTGCGGTTTTGATTTTTAAGGCTGGTAATAGATTGTACACGCCGCTACAGAGCATTGATAGTATGTTTGTACTGCTACAGAGCATCTGTATGCAGTAGAACTTTATGATAGGTTATGTGCTGCTCTATGAAAACATTTCTGCATTCCGAAGAACGACGAGAAATACTTTCGCGCATTCGCAAACTGACTCCGACTTCCCGGCGGCGTTGGGGGGCAATGACGCCTCATCAGATGGTGTGCCATCTGGCCGACAGTGTGCGAGCAGCGCTTGGTACGCGGCAGATACATTTTATCGGCAACGCTCTCACTCGCACACGCATATTCCGCATCATGGCTTTGAACTCGCTGCCTTGGCCGCGTGGAGTACTGCCGACCGCTCCGGAAGTAGACCAAGCGGCAGGAGGCACAAAGCCTGGAGAATTCGAGGCCGACGTTCGCGAATTAGTGCGCCTGCTGGATGAGTTTGCAAACGCCGAGGCACGCAGCAACTGGCCTGACCATCCTATTATGGGCGGCTTTGCCCGCGAGGATTGGGGCCGGCATATCTATAAGCACTGCGACCACCATTTGAAGCAGTTTGGAGTGTGATATAGAGCAGAACGGGCGGACTTCGTAGATGAAACTGCGATGAATACAGACTTACAATTGATTCACTATCCACCCAAAAAGTCGGTTCTTTCCGTCTTGGTTGCTGTTTTTCCGTAGATTTGTGCTGTGAATGTATCCAATGTATGATAAGGTAAAAAAACATGGACGGTGACCCCAAGGAATCTTTCGGGGATTTGTATATCAGGAGAAATGTTCTGGCCATAAAGCGCACACTTGGAAGCGGAGTTGCTTTTATGGCGCGCATACCCTTATATCGCCACACAGACTATGCCTTGCTTCTTATTGCGTGTGTGGTGGGCATCGCCATCGGGGGATGTATTGTAATTTTCCACCTCGTGATGATTTATGCTGAACACCTGTTCAACATCATGTTCCACTCTGCCGACCGTGTTATTCATTTTGGCAGCTATCTGTTTCCATTAGTAACGGCGCTTGGTGGCCTTGGTGTAGGGCTTATCAGCCGCACACTGTTCCGCAATGTACACGGCGAAGGGCTGGGAACGCTTATCCATGCGATTAATGCTGGGCAAGGGAAAATCGATTGGCGGAATTCTATCAAGTCTATTGTGACAGCCGCATTTTCCATCGCTTCGGGAGGTGGTGCAGGCCGCGAGGGGCCGACCGTACTGCTCGGATCATCGCTTGGTTCTGCGCTTGGGCAGATGTTTCAGCTCAGGCCAGACAAGCTGCGGATTTTGTGTGCTGCTGGTGCTGCTGCGGCCATCAGCGGTATTTTTAACGCGCCGCTTGCAGGCGTAATCTTTGCATTAGAGGCTGTTACTGGCGAGCTGCGCCTGCGCTCGTTTATTCCCCTGGTGATTTCGTCGGTGCTGGCTACTGCTGTGGCGCGTATATTTCTTGGCAACACTCCTTTGCTACATGCCGTGCTGCCCGCCGCTCCTGCACTTAGTGATTACGTTTTTCTCGCAATAGCAGGCATGGCAAGCGGCCTTGTGGCTGTGTATTACCTTCGTATATTCAACCGTACTCACTCGGTTGTAGAGCGTCTTCTGCAACGCCTACCCTCGGTATGGCGTCCTGCCTTCGGGGGATTAGTTGCTGGTGGGCTGGTTATTGTTCTTCCAACGATGTTAGAAACGAGCTATACCCCTATCAATCAGGCGATTTCCGGCAATACAACGCTGCTTATCGCCCTGGCTACTGTGCTGCTCAAGCCCGTGTCCAATGCTATAACGCTTGGGAGTGGTGGTGCTGGTGGTACGTTTGCTCCCGCTCTGAAGACAGGGGCGATGTTTGGCTTTGGCTTCGGTGTACTGCTCAGTTCTGTGGTGCCCGGCACTCAGCCCGGACTGTTTGCACTTGTGTGTGCTGGTGCAGTGCTGGCTGGTACATGGAAAATTCCACTGACGGCGGCGATTCTACTGTGCGAGATTATCAATAATTACGAAATCATTCTGCCATTGCTGTTTTCCGCAGTGTTTGCTGTGTTTGTGGTAGAGCGTATCAGCGGGCTGAGCACATTCAATCCAGTAGAGGAACGAAACCAACCCGGGCGAGCAGAATAAGAGCAGAGCGCAAAGCACCGGAGCTGTATAGGTCTGCGTGGAAATTTTGATAATAGTTGTTTGGCTTTCCCGCCTGCCGATAGTTGGGGAAGCGTAGAGCATTGCTGTTGATAGCAGGCTCCTCTTGGCACTGCCACCCTAAGAACAATGTGAAGCCTGCGATGACAATGCGCGAACGACGCGACGAACAGCCACGCGGCGGGTGTGCTGCGCGGTGCAAAGACCAACAGCGAGGACGCAGACCAAAGCACCATAATGAGCGCTGCTGTACTGTGTACTTTGGGGAATGTATTGCGGCACTGCTGCGATAGAATAATCAAGAACGGGGGGTGGCAGTCGATACTCTTCCCACACGCTACTACAGGAATCCTCCTTATGTGGAAAATTAGCTGTTTTGTAGGGTTCTTGCTGATCGCAAGTACAGCGCTGGCCCAGACTAATACAAATAATGATGCCCTTCTGCCGAAGACAAACTCGCAACAGGACACGCTTGGCAATGCAGTAGCCCCAGAATTTTCGGGGCAGCTCGATTCCCTGCTGAATATGCCGATTAACTCGGTGTCGAAGGCTTGGCAAAACATCAGAGTTGCGCCTGCTTCAGTGACGATTATTACCGACCGGGATATGAAGAGCTTTGGCTACCGCACGCTTGCCGAAGCGCTGAACAGCCAGCGTGGGTTCTACACGGGCTACGACCGCAACTACACCTATATCGGTGTGCGTGGGTTTAGCCGTCCGGGAGACTACAACAACCGCCTGATTGTACTGATGAACGGCCATTATGTAAATGAGAATGTCTTTGGATCGGCCTCTTTTGGCCACGACCTGCCGCTGAACATGGATGCTGTGGAGAGGATCGAAATTGTTCGCGGACCTGGCTCGGTTGTCTATGGCACCGGAGCGATGTTTGCAGTTATTAATATTATTACAAAAAACGGTCGGCAATTAGACGGCATTACTGCATCGGCAGAGATAGGAAGCTTAGGCTATGGGCAGGTGCAGATTGCTGCGGGAAAAGTGTTTGAGAGCGGGATAGACCTCGCTGCCACGGTCTTGGCAGGCAAGCGCGATGGTGGGGACTTATATTTTAGCGAGTTCGACACGGATTCTACCGGGCACGGGATAGCGCACGAGCTCGATGATGAGCAATACTACAGTGTATCGGGCAGATCTTCCTACGAAGGATTTTCCCTACAGGGATATTACAGTTTTCGGCAGAAAGATATTCCAACCGCGTCGTTTAATACCGTGTTTAACTATCCCAACACGGAGACACGCGATAGGTACTGTCTGATAGAAGCGCGGTACGAAGATGATGTGGCGGATGATATGGGGCTATTGCTGCGCGCCAATTATAATGAATACAACTACGATGGCAGGTATTTTTATCCGGAAGAAAGTCCGGATTCTTCTACGAACAAATGGATAGGAGCTGAGGCTCAGGTGCGCTGGGATGCCTTGGAATCCAACCGTTTTATTTGGGGTGTAGAATACCGCAATAACCTGCTTGCCGACTACCGCAATCTTTATGATACGGTGACGCTGTTCAGCCGCAATGTTCCTTTTACTGTCGTTTCCTCCTATCTTCAGGATGAGTTGCAAGTTCGCGACAATATCAATATTACCGCTGGATTGCGATTAGACTACCACTCGGCTACGGGCGTTGTTGTATCGCCCCGGTTGGGATTGATCTACAACCCTTACGACAAGACAGCGCTGAAGCTCCTGTATGGCACTGCATTTCGCTCCCCGAACTTCAGCGAGTTGTACTTGATGTTTCCAGGTGAAAGCAAGGACAACCTCAATCTGAAGTCTGAAAAAATTTCTACTGTCGAGCTCGAAGCAGAGCAGCAAATTGGCGGCAATGTATATGTCGAGGCATCGCTGTATTACAACCGCATAACAAACCTAATCGAGCAACGATACGACCCGACAGACTCGCTGCTACAGTATCAGAACAGCCGAGCCACGCGAGCGATGGGAGCCGAAGCTGAGATAAGCACACGCTCCAGCTTCCTTCGCACGTATGCAAGCTATACGCTACAGTCGTCGGTCGACGAACAAACAGAGAGGCAGATCAGCAATTCGCCTGTGCATTTGCTAAAAGCTGGAGCTGCTGTTCGCCTTGCCGAAACGGTATCGCTGGCGCTCGATGGCAGCTATGAATCGACAAGACGCACTGTGACCGACGACGAGACCGACGCGTTTTTGCTTACTGGGTTGAACATTAGCTGGGAACCCCTGCCTCTAGTAGGATTTTCTCTAAAGGTGTATAATCTGTTTAATACGCCGTACTCGCTTCCGGGCGGTTTTGAACACAGACAAAGGAGTATTGATCAGGATGGACGCAGCATCGTGGCCCGGCTTCGCGTGGCTTTGTAGATTCTTGTTCTTGTTCGTTGCTTCTACGGTTCCGGCCCAAGATATGCCTGTGACAGTGGCAGTACAATGGTCATTTCTGCAAAAGATACTCTCCTTTCAAAGAAGAGTAGAGCCTGTTGTGCCGGGTCGGCAACCTGTTCTTGCTATTGTGTATCAAAGTAAGTTCAGGGTATCGCTCGACGTACGCAACGAGCTTATGGCTCTGCTAGAAGAAGAAAAACCTGGGATAGGTGGTGTTGCTTTTCGCGTTGTGGAAGTCGATCTCACTCGGGAATCATCTATAACCGCACAGCCAGCCGCCAGCCAAGCTACTGTTATGTATGTAGCGCCTTTACGGTCGTTCGATATTGATGTGATTACCAGCTTCAGCCGTAGTCGGAAAATTCTCACGTTTAGCGGGGTTTCAGAATATATCAAAAAAGGTATAGCTGTGGGCCTCGACAACCGGGGTGGGAGACCTCATATTCTTATTAATCGCAATGCCGCATTACAAGAAGGTTCGGATTTTCATTCGCAGCTTCTCAGCCTGGCAACGATTGTAGACTGACAGAATCCGCAAACTACTATGAATGTACTGTTTCGGCTTTCGCTGAGAATGAAGTTTTTTCTGCTGTTTACGCTGCCCATAGGCGGTATCGCAGTCTTTCTCTACTGGTATTTTCCAGAAGTATGGAAGGCGCATGCTCTGCAATCAATAACCAAAAAAGCAGAGCTGATGACGCGTATGGCTGCACTTGACCTGCGTTCTGGGCTGCTGTTCAGCGACTACCCCACGATTCGGGAGCACGTGGCCGAGTTGGGAAAGCTGGATGATGTTGTGTATGTCGTCGTTGAAACGGAGCCAGGGCTCTCCATTGTATCCTACAACGACAGCGTTGCAGGCAACTACCGCGATGCGCTGAACAACACCTTGTCGAGCGATAGCAAACTGTTTCGCACCGCTGCACCTGTAGTACACGAAGGCGTAGTGCTGGGAAAGCTGTACTTGGGGCTTTCCCTTGCCAATCTGCAAGAAGAGATTATCGATGCCCGCACCGCGATGGCTTGGATAAGTGGCCTCGTCTTTTTGTTTGGTGCAGCGCTGGTGCTGATCACCAGCACGATTGCCACAAATTCACTCCAGCGGCTGAGCCGTACCATCGACAAAATAGCCGATGGTAATTACGCCGAGCGCGCTTCTGTATCGACCGGTGATGAGATTGGCCAGCTCGCTGCCGGATTTAATCACATGGCAGAGAAAGTGCAGATGACCATAGAGCGTGAACGGGAATTGCACAATTTGAAAACGCAGTTTATCCGCACCGTTTCACACGAATTTCGCACCCCGCTTACCAGTATCAGCTTGATCACCGACATGCTGATTACCTACTATGAGCGCATGAGCAAAGAAGAAAAAATAGAGTATCTTGTGAGAATTAGGCAATCGGTGACAGATCTCAACGAACTTATCAATGAGTTTCTCCTCCAGAGCTCTGCTTCGTCGATGCGCGATTTGTTTACGCCTGCACAGGTGGACATCGAATCGGTTGTGCGTACTATTGCTACTTCGATGGCAACACTGGCTGCAGCGCATTCTATATCAATACAGTTGCATATCGACTCCAACATCCCACCTCTGCTTGCCGATATTCGGTTTCTTCAGCACATTGTGCGTAACCTGCTTTCCAATGCTGTAAAATACTCTCGACCGCACTCTGCTGTGCAGTGCTCGGTACTGTACGATGGCCATGCTGTATCGCTGCGCATTGTCGATAGCGGCATAGGTATACCAGAATCCGAACTCGGGCAACTTTTTACTCCGTTCTTTCGGGCTTCCAACACGGGGAACACGCAGGGAACAGGCCTTGGGCTCTCTATTGTTAAGGAGTTTGTGGAAATACACGGTGGAACAATTAGCGTAGAGAGTGCAGAGGGAAAGGGCAGTACCTTCCTTGTCGTCTTGCCTGCTGTACTGGCAGATACAGCAACTACAGCGCAATAGAGCGCTGCACAACCATCTACGTACACGGAATAAAGGGTGAGTAAAGGTGCGGACTCCCCTCGACCACACCTATGCACTTCAAGGTCACCTGTACTCGAAATATATGAGAGCCTTTTCCAGCGGTACACCCGCATCGGTAGGCAAAATCTTCTGGTCGGTAGTGCGGTAAACACATGAGCCCGGTTGCCGTGAGCTTCGTGACTTATGAGCTTATGACTTCCTTTCCAAACCTCCAACTATCCAAAGCAGAGCTGTGTTCCATTATTCATACTCCTATAAAAAGCTCCTATAAAAAACAGCATTATAAAGGTAAGTTGCAGTCTACTTCATAATGCTGTGACCCTGCTTGTATAAGTGTACTTTGGGTTTGTGTTGTAGTGCCACATAGAAGCCCTTAAAGGCATTTGCCGGTGATAATCATACAAGAGCCTGTAGCGCACTTATGAAGACAAAGTAGTGTTTTCTGAGGCTTTTGTTGTTTCCTGATAGTGCTGAATAGTTGTGCGGTGGTGGAGGTTGTTTTTAATTTGCCTTTTACTCTCGCAATTTTCAGTGTTTTTGGGCTTCACGGTGCAAAACAGGCTTGTGATGCAGCAGGAAGGTGGGGCACATTCCTGCGCTCAATGATGTACAGGAACCACACGGGACAACGGCTTTCTACCTTTCTTAAAAACTTAGAATACTATGGAACCGAACCAGTCCGCCGACACGATATCCGATGTCTGTATTGTTGGTTTTGTTGCAGGTGAGGGCGGGCTGCACGCGCTTTCCGACTGCTTAGCTGCGCTTTCTGATAAGCAGCAGAATTACGCAATTGTTGTTGCTGTGCACGACACGCCCGAGCGAGATGTATCGGTAGCAGATTATTTATCGGCGTACTCAAAATGGGATGTTATTGAAGCGCGAGATGGCCTGAAATTGTGCATCAACCATGTGTACTTGGCACCGCCGAACCTCGATATCACCTTATCCCACGGAGTAATTCACCTCGCAGAATCCAAGAGCAATGGCCGCACGTCGTTCGATCTGTTCCTGCAGTCGCTGGCAGAGGAGAAGAACTCGCGCGCGCTTGCTGTTGTCCTTTCTGGCTCAGGAACTGATGGTGTACAAGGAGCCTTGGCTATTCAGAAAGCTGGTGGTTACGTCATCGTCCAGGAGCCTTCTACCGCCTCGGTAGGTGAGCTGCCCACGGCTGCCGCTGGATCGGATGTCTGCGATGTACTTGTGCCACCTGCGGACATTTGTTCGGAAATTACTGCTTATGTGAACAACTACGAGCTGGTGAAGAATTTCGAGAGTAGAAGTACTAATCTCGACAGGATTTTCAGCATGATTGCTCACAAGACTGGTACTGACTTCTCCAAATACAAACCTACGACGGTGCTGCGCCGTATCGACAAACGGTTGGAAGCTCTCGAACTGGAAACTATTGACCTTTACTATGACTTTATCGAGCTGAATCCGCAGGAGCTCGACATACTGTTTCGCACGATGTTGATTGGAGTAACGGAATTTTTTCGTGATATGGACGCCTTTGAAGCGCTGAAGCAATATCTCGCTACGATTGTGCAGGCTCGGCAGCATCGCGAACCTATTCGCGTATGGTGTGTCGGTTGTGCTACTGGCGAAGAAGCCTATACTATGGCTATTCTATTTGCAGAGATACTCGGCGAAGACATCGACAAATACCGGGTACAGATTTTTGCCACGGACATCGACGAACACGCTATCAGTATAGGGAGGAAAGGTGTCTACGCAGACAATATTGCGGAGATGCTGCCCCGAGACATTATCGGTAAATACTTTGTACAGGTGGATCAGGGCTACGAAGTGCGGAAAAGTATCAGGCAGCTCATTCTCTTTTCGCGCCACGATATTACCAACGATCCGCCGTTTATTCGGCTTGATGTTATTTCCTGCCGCAATCTGCTCATCTATTTCAACAACGATCTTCAGCGCGAGACACTTTCCATTTTTCATTATGCGCTTAATAAAGATGGCTATTTGCTGCTTGGCAAATCGGAAAGCGTTGGCTTGGCCACGAACCTATTTACTAAGCTCAGCAGCAGCCGTAAAATTTTTCAGCGCGTAGATAGATTTCACCACAGCCCAGTGCGGTTCTCCCATTTTCAAGGGCGTGTACGCGAGGGCGGTATGTCTATACCGCAGGAGTTGCGGCTCCGGCAGTCGATTGCAGATATCGCTCGGGAAATGCTGCACGCCACGTTTGAACATCCGTTTGTCGTGGTTAATGAAAATTTAGAAATCATAGAGGTAAAAGGCAGCCTGCGTCTGTACACGGAACTCAGCGGTGGAGCCGTAAGCGCCAATCTTCTGAAAATGGTGAACCCGGAGCTGAATCTGGAACTTCGTTCGCTCTTTGCCAAAGTGAGAGGAAGCGGTGCGGGAGCTGTAGGCCATATCTTGCGGTTCATGTTGTTTGAAAAAGAGCACTATGTACGGTTGCATATAAAGCCACTTGTGTACACTGCGAATAACCGCGAATATTTTATAGTGATTTTTGAAGAAGTCTATGTAGAACCGTGGATGATTGCCCATAATGCCACAGCCGGTAATCAGGCCGATGGAACGGGCGCACACATATTAGAGCTTACTCACGAACTCGCTTCGGCTCGCGAGCACTTGCAAATGCTGTCGGAGGAACTAGAGACGTCGAACGAAGAGCTCCAGGCGCTGAACGAGGAGCTGCAGTCGGCCAACGAAGAGCTGAAAGCATCCAACGAAGAGTTGGAAACTTCCAATGAAGAACTCCAGACGGCAAATGAAGAACTCCAAACGGCAAATGCAGAGCTTCGGCTGATCAACGAAGTGCTTGTGGAAAAAGAGGAGCAGCTTCGCGATTCGCGCGAGCGTATTGAGGAGAGCGAACAATTGTATCGCACGCTTGCCCTGAACTATCCAAACGGTACGATTAATATTATTGACATCAATCTGCATCTTGTCTTTATCGAGGGAAAAGGGCTGGGAGAAACTGGGATTATTCCCGCTACTGTGCTCGGAAAGTCTGCGCTGGAGCTATTCGACAAAGAAAGCCGCGAGGAGATGCAACAAGCGCTGAAGCTCACTCTTGCGGGCGAAGCCCAGTCGGTCACGGTAACGTCGGGTGGCAGGTATTACAGCGTGTACACCATGCCGCTGCGGGATGATAAAGATGAGATAAGCAGGGCGATGTATATAACCCAGGACATATCAGCGACAAAAAAAATGGAGCTCTCGCTACGCGATGTAAACGACGAGAACCAGCACTTGCTCGAACGCGAGCGCCTTGCCTGCGATCAGGTAGAAAATCAGCGCGCTATGCTGCACAATTTGCTTATGCAGGCGCCTGCCATGATCTTTATTCTGCGTGGGCCGGAGTATGTCGTTGAGCTTGTTAATCCGCTTGCCCAGCAGTTCTTTAGTGGGCGTTCGCTGCTGGGGCGCCCCATTGCTGAAGCTCTGCCTGAGCTTCGCTCGCAAGATGTGATACCGTTTTTAGACAATGTCTATACGACGGGCGAGCCCTTCCATGCCACCGAAATGCCCATACAGTTTTTCCGCTGGGATAGCAGCCAGCCCGAACATTTTTATTTCGATTTTACGTTCCAGGCAATTACCAATGAATACAATACTATCGATGCGCTGCTTGTATTTGCTTTCAACATAACCGAACAGGTGCAGGCGCGCAAAGTACTCGAAGAAAACGCTGTCCAGCTAAAGATGGTTGTCGAGTCGATTCCCCAGATGGCATGGACAACCCGGGGCGACGGAGCACGCGACTACTGCAACCAGCGCTGGTACACCTACACCGGACAGACTGCCGAGCAGGCGCTAGGATGGGGATGGGCGGACATGCTGCATCCCAACGACCGGCAAGAAGCGGAGGAAAAATGGAGGCAGTGCCTCAAGACAGGCGAGCCTTATGAGAACGAAAACCGATTCCGCAATGCCTCGGGCGATTATCGCTGGCATATGTCGCGCGCGCTTCCGCTTCGCATAGAGCAGGACAGCGTTCAAAGCTGGGTGGGAACCAGTACGGACATAGACGACCGCAAGCGCTTTTCTGAAAAGCTGGAAGACCGTATCAAAGAGCGAACAACTAATATTACAAAAGCTATCGAAGAGCTCCATCGCTCTAATACGGAGCTCGAACAGTTTGCCTATGTAGCATCGCACGACCTACAGGAACCCCTGCGTAAAATTCGCACATTCGGCGACCGGCTGTTCGAGCGCAGTAGTGCGGTACTAGACGCTACAAGCCGCGACTATCTGGACCGTATGCAACTCGCTTCGGCGCGTATGCAGAAGCTCATCGACGACCTCCTGACGTTCTCGCGCGTGTCGTCGCGCAGGGAAGCGATAGTTCGGCTGGACCTCGGTGCCGTTATCGGGGATGTAATCCGCGAACTGGACGCACAGATCCAGAAAAAACAGGCCGTTATTACTGTGGGGGATATGCCGCTCTTGGATGCACGCCCGTTGCAGATGGTGCAGCTTTTTCTGAACCTGATCGACAATGCTCTGAAGTTTAGTAAAGCCGATGAAGCGCCGCGCATTGATATCGCCGCCGTCGTGAAAACAGGAGCTGAGTTAGACATTGCCACAGCAGTGGCGCACGAGCAGTATTGTGTGCTTACCATGCGCGACAATGGCATTGGTTTCAACAACGAGCACGCAGAGCGTATCTTGGTTATTTTTCAACGTCTGCACGGGAAAAATCAGTATGAAGGAACGGGAATAGGGCTGGCAGTCTGCAAAAAAATTGTAGAGAACCACAATGGATTTATCAGAGCGTCGGGCACAGTGAACGAAGGAGCCGTCTTTACGGTAATCCTGCCGCTCAGGGAACACTCCTATGATACTGCCGTGTAAGCAACCGCAGCCGATCCTCATTGCCGACGCCGACGACGATAACCGCCTGCTTGTGTTGGATGCCTTCCGCGACAGCGGTGTTATAGTCGATATACACTTTGTGGAGAATGGAGCACAACTGCTCGATTATCTGTATCGACGCAATCACTATAAGGCTATGAAAGAAGAGCCCTTGCCTGCGATGGTGCTGCTATACCTGAATATGCCTGTTCTCGATGGGCGCGAAGCTCTGCTGGAGATTCGCAGAGAGCACACTTTGGATGTTTTGCCTGTGGTCATTTTTACGACCTCGAAATCACCTGTAGATATACGCATTACATTCGAACTGGGTGCCAACCTGTATATTACCAAGCCGAGTAGCTACGCATATCTTATTCGTACTATAGGGGCGCTTATGGCGCTTGATGTACGTAAAAGGCCGGAGTCCGAGTTCGAGTATGTGCTGCGTGTGGTGTGATACAACTCTATTCTCGCTTCAGTCTTCGCGCACTTTCGATCTTCGCACCGCGCTGCACACCCGCCGCGTGGCAGTTCGACCTCTACCGCCGTTAGCTACTCAGCGACGAACCTCCGACCAGCCACGCACCGGCTCGTGCGACCGGTGACAGCGACGCCCGGTAGAGCCGTCCCGCTAGGGCGGCTCGATGCAACGACGCCCGTGCCACAGAATTCCCTTCTCCATCGTGTCTGTCACCGCAGCCGTGCTACCAGAGAGGCAGGACAATGAACACGAGAACATCCCACACAGCATGGGAGATAATACACGGCCACAGCCGGTTGTATCGCTTGAACAGCCAGCCCCAGAACAGTCCTGCTACAGCGAGCGCAAGCCACAGCATTATATTGCCCGCCCAGATGTGCGCCAGCAGGTAAAGCCCCGCTGCTATGAGCCAGCCCGCAGTGCTGCCAAATCGCTGCATCAGGCGGTGTTGTAGAAAGCCGCGCCAGAATAGCTCTTCTAAAGGAGCGAGCCAGAACAGCAGGACGGTGCCAATGAGTATGCGCGACGTTCCTTTGCCATAGGCGTAGATGACTGCGAGGTCGGCCTGTAGCTGGACAGAAACAGAGGATAGAAAGTGGGCGCCTGCAAAGGCTATTGCATAGAGCGCCACAGCCGAGGCAATACCCACGGTGATCCATCGGTTTTCAAACCACAGAAGCTGCGCTCGCTCGTTGCGTAGAAAATACCACGCATAAGCCCCGAGTAAGCCCGTTGTCAGGACTGAAACCAACCAGAAATTCAGCAGATGCTCTGTCCACGGTGAAAAGGCGACAAATAGCAGAGCGCAGGCGAGCAGGTATCCGGCGGCGACATTCTTCATGATGTTCTTGGTTCAGTTGTTAGTAAAGCTGATGTACGGGTGGTATGCGTACTGCCGCTTCCATCCGCTTAGTACAATAAAAAAGGCGGGGAGCAGCCCGCCTTTGTAATCGCTGTAGATATTCTTTCTCAAACAAGCAGAGCATAAGCGAGGGCTGCCACTACTGTGTAGGGAAGTGCTCGGCGGAAGCGCTGGGAGTTCTGCTGGTAGTAATCAAGCAGATATACACCCGCGAGGCTTGCCGTAACAATCAGTACCGCTACGCTCGCGCCTTCGGCAAGCGAGAGTGTGCCAAAGAATCGGGGATGGACTGTGTGGAACCACGGTGTTCCGTAGAGCAGGACGAGGTGCCCTACATAGATATGCAGCGTCTTTTTACCGAAAAGCGAGTAGTACGAACCCCAACGATGAGTAGCGCGATACAGAAGCCCGACAAGGCTCATGAACAGGAGCGTAAGCCCCACGCGCAGCAGGATAAAGTCTGGACCCGATAGATGGTAGGTATGAGCTGGAAAGATTGTAAAGGGCTGCACCGTAGCGAGCAAAGCCACGGCTGTTGTTGCCGCGCCAGCAATGGCTGTAAACTTTGGAAAGGCATCCATGCGCTTGGCCGAGGGAATCGCTTGGAGGTATCTTCCCACACTCACGCCAAAAAACATATATGCTGCAAATGGGAAGAAAGGAAAGATAGAGCCGTGAGCATAGGAGAAGTACGATGCTATCCATTCCGGAGCAAAGGCGAACCAGTTGATCTGTTCTATAAAGGGCGAGAGAAATGTAATGCCGAGTGCCAGCCCGAGCGATACATTGGCAAATGCGCGGGTAGAGCGCGTAAGCGAAATAATAAACATCAGCAGGAGAAGGGTCACGCCCGTAAGCTGAAGGATATTCACGCGGAAAAACGCCTGCCACACTTCTGCGGGCACGAATGGAAGATCAAAAATTCGGTTGGCCGGAAACACCATCAGATAACCGATGCCGATGAGGGTGATTCCCCAGCGCAGGCGCTTGAACAATGTTTCCTTGCTGATTTCTCCATCGGCGTTGCGCTTGTTGGCAAATACGTGTACTGCGCCAGAGGTCATCAGAAAAATAGGCGCTGTAAGCCCTCGGATAAAATGCCAGATGCTCCAAGGTAATTCTCCAACAGGAAGCTCTGCCTGCGATACAAGGGCGCTCAGCACATGGCCCTGCATCATCAGCAGCATGGCAATGAGCCGCACCAGGTCTAAAGCGTAGAAACGCGTCTGGGCCGTCTGAACTTTGTCCGCCGTTGTAGAGGTTGTCGGCTGTACGAACGGCAGCGTATCGGAGGCAATAGTATGTGTAGTCATCTACATGATGTAAGGAAGAAATATATAATATCTAACATTGCAAAATTCGCTTCGGAACAGTGTGCAGACAATAAACATTGGCTTAAAAAATATTCATTATTTCTACCTCTGGTAGCGGTCGTACAAGCCACAAACACGATGCCGGAAAAGCGCGGTTCTCATGCCGTGTGGTGCACCGCTCGCGAATGTGGAGTAGAGGGAAAAAGGTCCATGCGGCGTTGGCATTGGCAGCGCTGTTTGGCGTGTGTTTTCGCTGGCCTGTTGTACTGCCTTGGGGCTCTGTTGGCGAACATGTTCGGTAGCCGTTCGAGGTCGTGTGAAAGTCTATCTGGCAGGCGGGGTTTACTGTATCTACAGAGCTTACTGGGGGGGGGGATGCTCGGCTGTCTTCTGCTCCTGCTGGATGCCGTGGGCGATAGCTACACACATGCCCGAGAACAATGGGTAATGGCTTCCTATCACCCTCCACAATTCCCCACCCACTCGCATAGAGCATATTTATCTGTTCGTGGCCACGGGTTTACTACTGCACTGTATCAATCGGGAGGAGCTACTTACCATTGCTACCCGTAAATAGTTGAAAATTAGCAGCTTCCGGTTTCTATGTGAAAATATTTTCACGTGTCGAAAATGCTCGAAAAGCGGCACTGATAATTTTTTCAGTACAGTTGTGCTGGCTGATTGGCGGTGTGCAGAGAAAGCGCAGGGGGGTGCTGTGAACAAAAAATAATTACAATAGAAAAACAAAAACCTGCGAAATTTGTTGAAAATCGCTGTTTTGTGGAGAAATCGCTGTTTTTGAAATTTTCTTTAATTGAATTATTGTCTAAAAATGGGGCTTTTCCTTCTTTTGTACCAAGAAAGTGGGAGAAAGTGGGAGAATGGTGGAGGATAACAGAAGGCGTGGGAGAAAGTGGTAAACGGAAAGGACAAAGCACGACACAGGAAAAGCGATCATGGGCTTCTTTAAAGGGCAGGAGACATACTCGATAGACAATAAGGGCCGGGTGAATATTCCTGCGAAGATGCGCAAGAATGTCGCCTCGGAGGCGGGTGATGTTTTCGTGGTAACGCGCGGTGTCGACAAGTGCATTGTAGCCTATCCGATGGATGAGTGGAGAAAGTACGAAGAGCGGTTTTCTGAGCTCAACCACTACAACGAAAAAGACCGTTTTTTTCTGCGCATGATTCTCGCCTGGAGCGAGGAAGTTGGGATCGACGGACAGCAGCGAGTTGCGCTTCCCAAACGGCATCTTGAGTTTGCCGGAATAGAAGGAAAAGTAACTATCGTGGGTATGATCGATCACATCGAATTCTGGAATCCCGACGTGTTTGAAAGCTACCTTGCGGGGCAGACAGAAACCTATGAAGACGTCGCTGCAAAAGTGATGTCTGCGTAAGCGAAACGAGGAGAATTCTGTGGCTCGAAAACGCACATCGCGCTCTTTATTACGGCAACGAGATTCCTTGCCGGAACGCAGTGAATACGATTATCATCTGCCGGTCCTTCTCAAAGAATCTGTAGATGCTCTTGTGACAAACCCCGGTGGTGTGTACATCGACGGAACACTTGGCGGAGGCGGACACACGGCGGAAATTCTTTCGCGGCTTTCGTCCGCAGGCAAGCTCTTTTCTTTCGACGCAGACAGCCATGCAATCGAACAGTGCAGTAAGCGGTTTGCCAGCGAACTTGAGAGCAACAATAGTCGACTTGTTCTTCGACATGAAAATTTCAAAGAGGCATGCAGCATAAAGGAAGGGAGCGATCCCCTCTATGTCTCAGGTCTTCTGCTCGACCTCGGCGTATCGTCTCATCAACTCGATACTGATAGTATCGGGCTCAGCTACCGTGTAAACTCCCGCCTGGATATGAGATTCGGTTTGCACGGACGGTCCGCAGAAGACCTCCTAACCACCCTTGACGAAGGAGAACTGGAGCGGCTCTTTCGCCTCTATGGCGAAGAACCAAATGCACGAAAGATTGCGCGGCGTATCGTGGAGAGACGCCGCGCCGCTCCGGTTGCTACGACGTCCGATCTCCGCACGCTTATCGAAGATACTGTTCCCCCGTTTGTACATACCAAAACACTTGCTCGTGTGTTTCAGGCATTGCGTATTGCTGTGAACGACGAGCTCGGCGCGCTGGAGCACACACTCGAATGTATTATTCCCATGCTCGCCCCCGGCGGGCGCATCGTGGTGATTTCCTACCACTCGTTAGAAGACAGAATTGTGAAGACAATTTTCAAACGAGCGTCGCTTACTCGCGTTCCCGATCCCGATAACCCGCGCTCTACTACGCGCGAAATCACTCCCACTCTGCACACTCTTACCAAAAGACCAGCCGAACCCTCCGAGGAAGAAATTCGCAAGAATCCCCGTGCTCGCAGCGCTCGTATGCGCGTGGCAGAAAAAGCATAAGCCAATAGGTAGCCATTCGTAGGGCGATTCTCTTTTGCAGTGCCCGATACACTATCTGCACGCTATAGGCTCAATGGCAGAATAACGCTTCTGTCTTCGCCCTTCTGTCTAGTCGCTGCACCGCGCTGCATTTCCGCCTCGTCGTTGTTCGTTCCTTCTCCGCAAATCGTTGGCTATTGTTCCAGAGGAAAGATATCCCTGTGGTTTTGGAATGTCCCCGATTGCATCTTATCAGTAAACACTTCCTGTACGGGGCGCCTGCGGAGCTTGCCGCTTGTCCAGAACAAAATTTCTATCAGCCCCAGAGGTTCGCTGCTCGAAGAGTGGAGAATGTGCACCAACTCGTTGTACAGCGAGCGAAGAATTGCCTGCATCGACTGGTGATCTACAGAGGCCAGCAGCGAGCGCATAGCGCGGATCACTGTGTATTCAAGCGTTGGAGCCGAGCTCTTCTGCTTCAAGAAGCGCTGCGTGGAGCGTATCATGTTTTCGAGAACATCGATGTTGTGAAGCTCGTAGTGCGCTATCAGGCTGAATATCCGCGTGAACTCCTGTATATCCTGTTTGAGTTCGATACGAGTTTCGTTGATAATAGTATTCAGGAATTCCAGAGACTTGTTGTAGTCGCCTTTCAGGAAGTAGAACACACTACAGTTGTAGCACAGTGGGATCAGCGTGAGGGGGGGCAAGTGGTCGCCGTGGGCATGTAGATTTTTTTTGATCTCTTCAATCACGGGTGCTCCTTTGTCGAGCTGGCCATTATTGAGATAGTAAAACAGCTCAAGGTTCCATACTTCGCGTACACCGCTGAGCTGTGCGTCGGCAGGAGGCATGGGCAGGGATTTGATAATAGAGAGAATGGCGTCGAACTCATCATCGTTGCGCGTTGCTACGAGGCACGTAAGGTAATTCATAAGATAGCGCCGATACTGCCGGGGACGTTCATCGATGACAGCAGGATGGTCGCGCCAGATGCGTACAGCTTCGCGATAGTGCGAGATTGCCTCGGTGCTATTGCCAGTCATGAGCGAGTAGGTGCCGTGAATATTGCGGTAGGCAATCTTAGCATCGAACGACGTAGCCGGGGTATCGTCCAGCAGCATTGGGTCGCTGACAATGGCTTTGAGCTTATCGAGTGTCTGGGCGTCCGGGCTACCGGCATAGCGCACGGTAAAAGCCTGAGTAATATCCATCAACTCCAGATAGCGATTCGTAGAAAGCACCATTGCCAGAGCTTCGTTCGCCTCTCGGTACAGCATGCGGATGTCTTCTTCGAATGCAGGAGTAATATTTTTGAGCAGCAGCAGGCGCCGCCAGTACGAAATCTCCATACGCATCAGATGTTTCTCTGTCTGTATTGCCTTCTTCTCTGCACGGGCAAGCACTTTCCGGCAGTGATTATACAGGCCTTTATCGTACAGGATACCTACATGCGAGAGCAGCGCGCGAAGCTCGAAGTCGGTTTTCTTATCGGTGTGATAAGCCACGAGGCTGTTGAGTAAGAGCTCTGTAAGCTGCTTCTTGATAATTGGCAAATAGCGCATATAGGGCTCATCTGCCACAGCTTCGGCCAGCTCGCCATCGCTTTCGGGCTTGAGCCGGTCGATAAGATCATAGAGCTTCATAGCGCTGTTGCCTTCTTCCTTGTTGTAGAAAGAAGATGACAGCTTAAAGTAGCGCTTTTCTTGGCTTGTCATGCTATAGACAAGCTGTAGCAGATCGTTGGAGACTTTCATAAGTATATATGCACAACTGTGTGATACTACAGGAGCGATTGGGAAGACATTTTCCGACAGGGAATGCACAAAACACGAAAATAGGACTGCTCTGCACAAGTCAAAAAATTATTTGGATTGAGCGTTATTTATAGCTGGTAATTTTTTATGTCTTTATTTATCAACTGTTTAGGCTGTGCTCTTGTAGCTGCGAGACCTGTAAATACATGCCCGAAAAATTAATTTATAACAATTCTTGGTTGGAAAACAGGAGTGCAGTTGTTGCATCTTGCACATGTGATCGGCTTGTGGCGATCGTCGCCCCGAGCCATTTTCTTCAATATCAGGAGGTAGTATGTCAGATGCACTGCAAACATCGACTGTTGAGATGGAGTTAGACGTATCAGTAAAGCCATCGGTGACAGTAGGCAAGCGGTCTGTTTACATGGATAAGTTGACAAATAAAATCACGCTGTATTCTGGTGTGATGCCGTTTACTATGACAATTGAAGCAATGGTGGAAGAGGTACAGGATATCAACATGAACACGAGGTGGTATGCTACTCTGCACCTTACCGGTTTTGGGACGACGCAGAATGTCTTTGCTTCCAACACCGTTGAGATTGTACCGAATGTTCCCACTCCTGTTGTGTTCCCACCTGCTTCACAGGCTGTGGGAGCAAGCAGCTACGGCCTGGCTGCAATAGGGTCGGTGCCGACAGTTTCGAGTGTTACGGCGATGCTGAAGCTCACGTTGTCTCCGACGACTGGCGATCTAGAGCTGCAAATACTCAACACAACAATTGATGCACAGTGGGTAATTGGAGCCATCGACATTCTGATTACCGACCCGCCCATCATCATGGACATTGTATCCTGATAAGCCCGCACGAATACCGGCTTTGCTATGAGGCTTCTGCCAAAGCGCAGAGCCGGTATCCTTAAACCCATTCATAACTATCGTGCACAGCACCTGCCAGCGCAGAAACGGATAAAGCGCTCTGAACAGAGGACATCGTGACAGGCATGCGGACGACAGAGGCCATGAACGACCATGTAGTATAGGGGACACATACGAAACTTTGGCCAGACATGGCTACCTCGTCGGAAGCGCCTGATCACAACGCTTCCGAACTATGCCGGGCCACTGTCATACAACAGGTGGTCCGGCATTTTCATCGGGATGTTTCCTGTCCATTGTAGATCGTGTAGATCGCGCAGAAATATCATCTCACAATTCTCGGGAGGACGTTATGCATACAGCCGTTGCAACAACCGTACAGAGCCCGCTACTATTTCCGCGCACTGTAAAAATTTCTGGAGGCTCGCCGCACGGTACATCTCTACCGATGGCTCATACAGTGGGCGGATGGGTAGAAACAGCGGACTTCGAGACTTCTGCTGCTGCGAGACTTCCCGCCTTCTTTACTGGTGAAATTGCTGCGTCGGAAGGTACAGATATAAACGAGCCGCGCCGTGTGTACAGGAACATGGAGCTATTGCTTCGGTCGATGGGAGTCTCCCCGGTCGATGGCACAAAAGACGACATGCTATGCCTTATGCTTCCGAAAGAAGAACTGAGCTTTGAATGCGTACAAGCTCCGGCTGCTCGCACAATGGCGCATATATTCGAAGGGCATCACCGCATAGCTGATGTCATGCGCAGGCAGGGATGCGAAGGACGCTGGCAAATATGGATTAACCGCCACTACCGCGATGAACAACCTGTAGAAGAAGTATTGGCGTGCATGAGTACATTGTCTTTGCGCTCTGCGGCTACAGGTGTGCTTCAGTGTTGTCCCAAAGGCGTGGGAGTTGTCGTTACCAAATATCAGCCATCTACAGCCGAGCGCGTGCATCGCCGTTCAGTGCTGCCTTTGTACGACATGAATACACAACGCCCCAAAAGCTTGATCATGGGCGGAGGGTTGTCGCTTCACATCGAGGGGCCGTTTTTTCACCGATATGAACCGATGGAGGCTTTGCTGCATACCGTAGAGCATCGCAGGCGGACAACCGTAGTCGTAATGGGAAACGATGAGCCCGGCGAATACAACGACAATGTTCGGCAAATGCAGCAATTGCTCGATAGTGCTCCGGCTGCCGTAGGAGGAATTGTGCTGCTACAGCCGGGCAATGGAAGTCGCTGTTCGGCATCAGTAGCCGGAGTGTATTGCCGCCGCGATGCACATATTCCCATCATGGGTATGCTGGCGCGCCGTGTGAAAAAGTAATGAAAAAGTAATAGGAACTACACCATACACGCCACCCGCAGAAGTGTCATGCCTCTGCGGGTTGTATTACTCCCAGCGTGTGCTCTGGTGTGTGTTGTGCGGTTCTTTCTTCTTTACATTTACAAAGGCTGTAGTATATTGCAACGTCTCTGTAGCCTGGTCTGATGTTGCAGACGCTATCCACAGGGGCTGCAGCACTGAAGACTGTCAGAATGCTGCGAAGGCTTTCGATCTCAACCACAGTAGTGCTGCGCGCATCCGCTGTGGTGCTGTAGCGAATACGCATGGTTTGTTCTATAAAAAAGTTGCAGTACGGTTCTGTAACGACTGCGCTGCCCTGGTCACCGGGGTGATTAGGGGATGTGTTGTTCGCTGCACAACAGTAATGTAAATATGGGCTGGACAGCAGAGCGATCAGCGCTGCTATGAGCCGGGGACGATATCGATGGTACAGGCTTTGCCACGGCAGAGCAGGGGAGCCAAACACTGCTATTCACATATGCTCAATCGCAATGGATATTTCATCTACTGCTCTTCTTACAGCGGCGGGGCGCGCCCGCAGAGCTGATATTAGCCTTGATAGGTATGCTGCCTACTGGATGCAGGCACAGGAACACAGCTACGCTCCGCAGCTCGGTGAGAGCTATGCACAGGAAGTGTGCAGCCGGGAAGACATCGGATTGTCGCTACGCAATCGCTTTTTTCTGAAACACCTCAATGCCTTTGCAGAGGCATGGATCGATGGGGTATTTGTGAACCTCGCTGCTGGCTTTACCTCATATCCCTACCTTGTTGATAAACCAGTCGAATCCTTCGAAGTAGATCTCCCCGCTGTTGCCGATGTAAAGCGCCGCCGCAGTGCAGAGCTGCAATCACAGGGAATACTGCCGGATCGAAAAGTTGTACACTGTGCTGTCGATCTTTCTCAGCGCGACCAAGTAGACGCGATGCTGGCTGCTATCAGCAAATCTGCTGACGGGCGGCCAGTCTTTCTGCTGATGGAAGGGATTACCTACTACTTAGATCGGGAAATGACAGAATATATCATCACTGCGTTTGGCGCGATGAGCAGCACTGCTTCGGTAGTTGCCTTTGACTTCTGGCGCCCCGCAGCTCAGGAGCATCAGGTGTTCGCCAAGCTATCAGCATTCTACTCCACAACCCTTAGCCACTGGGGTGGGTTCACACTCATAGATGATACTCTACTGCGCGGTCTGTCCCCATATCAAATCGAAGAATTATCAGATGCCATAGCGCAGGAAGTTGAGGTTCTTGGAGAGATTCCGGAAGAAGCCGCCACTGCTACCTTTCTCGAACACTATGCAATTCTGGTGCGCCGATGACAACGATGGAATACGAACCCAAGAGCGCGCATTCACAGCGAGCTGATAAGCCTGCGCTATACTGCATATCGTTTGACGGCGTGCTGATGTCTGGCATTGTCGAGGAATCTCTGAAGCTTGCCTATCAGTTTTACAAGCGCGGTTTTAGAGTACTTCTCGACTTGGGGTTCGACATCAAAGCTCGCAAGGAATACTTTGGGCGATCCTATACAGATGATGATGCCGCTATGCTACCATCGTGGGTAGAGCTCACCCGCATCGATGGCCTGCTTGCGCTGCCGGGGTATCATCGCGATATGATTCTTGAACTCATTGAACGCTGCATAAAGGCTGCACCGGGCACGGCACCTCCCGCATTGCTCCACAGCATAGATGTGCTCGCCGATGCCATTGCACAGAAACTCGTGAGGCAGTGGACAAAGCTCGGCGTGCGTGTTGTCCTTGTAGAGAATGGTACTATCCCGGAAAATATCATCTATACCGAGGCACTGTGGCGCGCTATTGAGCAATTTGGAGCAATGAACAATCTCGATACATATGTGATCTGGCGCGACCACGACGTAATGTGGTTTTATGCTCACAACAGGTATGGCCCACCGCCTTATGCGGGAATTCCCAAACCGCGTTTATCGCCGTATATTCACTATGTAACAACGACATCGGATGCGCAGGAAAGGCTGTCGGGCTGGGCTCCTGATATCGCATATCACGTCCTGCCTTTTTTTCATACTGTCAGCCGAGAGAATCGCACTGCCGCCAATGCATCTTTTCGCAGCGATTTTTCCATTGGTGCACAGGACTTCCTTATAGCGCGATGCAGCCGAATTATTCCAGAAAAACGAATCGACCGCGATATACATCTTATTGCAGGGCTGAACGAACGATGGCGTTCCGACGGATCAAACCGGCGTGCCTGCCTGTTTATCACTGGTTACCAGGACGAAGACCCTGCTACAACGCGGTCGTTGCTGGAGCTGGCTGGCAGCCTCGGCGTGGAGGAATGTCTGCGCTTTGGCGATGGCCTGCTTTCCTTCGAGAGGTTTCTGACGACTTCCGTTGCTGCCGCTGATAGAAAATACTCAGTTCGCGATCTGCTTGCACACGCTGATATGAGTTCGTTTCTGACCTCATATCGCTTTGAAGGTTACGGCCTTCCACCGGGGGAAGCGATAGCCTGTGGTGTACCATATATTTCTTCTTCCTACGAGCTCTATGGTAGTGTGTACGGCGAAAAAGGCTTTAGAGCGCCGCTGCTCCCTGTGTCGCTTGCGCACGATACCATCCCTGCTCCGGTCTTTTTCGACGAGGTGTACTCGTGGTGCAGCACAGGGGAATCGCATGCCTACGCAGATCACAATTTTCAGCTTGGAAGAAGTCTTTTATCCATAGATAATTTTCAGCCGATACTCGATCGGCTTCTGAATACGGGAACTACATCTTCCCGATAATCACACAACATTTTTTAGGGGTATGTTATGAAGCAGATTGGAGAGCAGCCTGTTGTCAACAGCTTTAACGAGTGGGATCCGCTGGAGGAAATTATTGTCGGTCGTGTAGATGGCGCAACTGTTCCACCATTTGACGCCGTTGTAAAAGCCAACACCTATCCGCAGAACTGGTGGTTTTTTCAGCAGTATGGTGGGCAGGCCTTTCCCGCTGAACTTGTCGAGAAAGCGAAAGCTGAACTCGAAGAATTCTGTTCGGTATTACGCGGCGAAGGGGTGACAGTACGCCGACCGGATCCGGTTGATTTTTCCCACCATTATCGCACACCAGATTTCGAGAGCAGTGGGCTTTACGCTGCCATGCCGCGCGATATTCTTATCACTATTGGCAACGAGATTATCGAAGCACCGATGGCCTGGCGTTCCCGGTTTTTCGAGTACCGCGCCTATCGCTCATTGATGAAAGATTACCTTCGCAAAGGCGGGCGCTGGACAACTGCTCCAAAGCCGCAAATGGCACATGAATTATACGACTCCACCTATCCTATTGAAAGTCTCGAAGACCGGCATGCACTCGCTGATCAAGGGCGATTTGTGACGACGGAGTTTGAACCCTGTTTTGATGCTGCTGATATTTTTCGCTGTGGCACCGATTTGTTTGTGCAGCGGAGCCAGGTGACAAACCTGATGGGTATATTATGGCTGCACAATCACCTTGGCCACCAATACCGAATTCACATCCTGAAGTTTAAAGACCCCAATCCCATGCACGTGGATGCTACGCTTGTACCGCTGCGCCCGGGGCTTCTGTTAGCTAACCCGGACAGACCGTGTTACCAGCTCGATCTGTTCAGGCGCGCAGGTTGGGATATAGAGCAGGCCGCTTTGCCATCGTTGCCCAAGGATTGGCCCCTGTATATGTCCAGCCGATGGCTGTGTATGAATATTCTCGTCCTCGACCCTCAGCGCATTATTGTAGAGAAGCACGAAGAGCCTATGCAAAAGCTGTTTCGCGATCTTGGTTTTACTGTGATTCCCGTCAGTTTTCGCCACGTGTACACATTCGGCGGCTCGTTTCACTGCGTTACCTGCGATGTGAGGCGCCGGGGAGAGCTCCAGAGCTATGGCTTTGAAGAGCCCGATTATACTTCTCTCGAAGAAGTGATGAAGGCGGGATATGAACTGGCAGGAGCATAGGCAACACTGTGCGCTGAAGCTGGCAGCAGTTGGTGTTTGGCGATGAGTTGGTTTCGCGATTCAATTTCTGGCCAAGACCAGTGTAAGAGTACCCGGGCCTCGACTCCTTTTGCGGCAGCCATACTCGCGTAGCATTTGCTGCACATGGTGAAGGACGGGCCAACAAAAAACAGCCCCTGCATATTGTGTATATGCAGGGGCTGTGCTGTGTGGTCGATGTAGGACTCGAACCTACGACCTCTTCGATGTGAACGAAGCGCGCTAACCATCTGTGCCAATCGACCGTAAAAGGAGTGCAAATTTATACTGATCAAGCGACACACGCAAACAGAATCTTTGCAGGCGGAGGTCAACTGGAAGAAAAACTGTTATGATTCAGTAAATACCACCTCTACTGGGAACATCTCGCGCAGGGCGCTGCTTGTGCCCGCTTTCATCTTTTCGGTAAAGATTGTTGCTATCGGTCGCCTGCGGAGTTTGCTTTCGACCCAGAACAGCAGCTCGGGCAGGCCGGGCTGTTCGATGCCTTCAGTAGAGTGAAGCTGCGCTGCGAGTATCGAGTACAAGCCCTCAAATGCGCGGTGCAGCGCGCTGTCGTCTACGCAGAACGACAGATCGCGCACGGAGCGGAGCACCACCTGTTCTAAATCGCCTACCGATTCCCGCTGCTGTAAAAAGCGCTTTGCTGAGCGCAGCATGTTGTCGAGAATGTCGATGTTGTGCAGCTCGTAGTGGGTGACAAGGCTGAGCACGCGCGCAAAATTGTGGAGGTCGCGCTTGATCTCGATACGGCGCTCGTTCAGGATATTGTTGATATACTCTAATGCCCTGTGATACCGACCTGTAAGGAAATAGAATATAGTGCAGTTGTGGCAAAGAGTGATATACGTTGTTGGCGAAAATGCATCGACATTGCGCGCCAGATACTTTTCGACGCTGGCTATCACTTCGGCGCACTTTTCCAACCTCCCTTTGTTGAGATAGTATAACAGTTCGATATTCCATATTGTGCCAACGGCGCCTGCCTCCTGTTCGGGGAAAGGGAAAGGTATGGTTTTGATGTCGTGAATGACAGCCGAGAATTCTTCTTCATCGGATGTAGAGAGCAGGCAGTTCAGGTAGTTCAGCAGATAGCGCCTGTACTGCGACGACCGATCCTCAATAAGGGCGGGATTTTGTTTCCACAGCAGAACTGCTTTGCGGTAGTGCACAATTGCCTGCGCTATGTCGTTGGTGAGAAGCGAATACGTACCAAGCGTGTTCAGGCGCGCTATGCGAGCGTCGAATGTGTCGGCGAGCGTTTCATCTTTTATCAGCGGATGCCCTACAAGTGCCCTGATCGCCTGCATGTCGTTGTCGGTGGGGCGTGCAGCATAGCGTGCGGCAATCATCTGCATAAAGTCCATGAGCTTCAGGTAGCTGTACATGCGTGTAAGTGTGGCAATTGCAATATCGCTTTGCATGTACAGCGCGTCGATTGCTTCTTCGAACGAGCTCGATACTTCTTTGAGAAGCAGCGACCGTTTGCGGGTGAATATCTCCGGCAGAATGTCGTGGTGCTCTGCCTCGGTTGCTTTTTTCTCTGCCCTAGCCAGCAGCTTCCTACAGTGCTTGTACAGCCCTTTATTGTATAAGATATCGGCGTGCATGAGCATACGGCGGATTTTGAAGCCCGCCAGCCGCGATGCGTGGAATGCCGATAGGCTATCTAACACCAAATCTGTAAGCTGATTTTTAACAGCCGCGAGCCTGTGCACATATGGCTTGTTGTGCAGCAGCTCGGCCAGTTCTGTGTCGTCTGCTGGCTTGCATTTGTCGATCACCTCGAACAATTGCAGGCAGTAGTTCCCATCGCTCTTATTGTAGAACGCGGCGTAGAGCTTGAAATAGCGTTTTTCCTGCCGTGTCATGGCATCTATCAGATGCAGCAGGTCGTTGGATGTATTCATGGTGTGATTATCCGTCCTATCGTTGTAAAACCGTATCGATGGTACGATGGTATGAATACGTACCAGTTCCCGTTTCTCTTTTTTTCATACCTATGCCCATCGGCAGAAGGCCGAAAATAAGAATCCCTGCTTCCCGAAACTGCATAAAAAGGGCGTTGAGCAAATATTCTTCCCATGGAACTGGCTCAGGGGAATTGCCAGTCACATGTTTTGAAAACGGGATTTATCGCCGAGGCTGGTTCGTTTGCCCGCCTATGCCATGCGCATCTTTGCACTGTACTTACAGACATACCACTCGGTGCTCGTTTCGGCAGTGTGCCGACTGCGCGCCGGTGGAACAACCAAAAACAACTTTTCCCTGTCGACGGGTGGAAGCTATAACTGTTCGAAAGCAGCAGATGCAGTAGCAGTATGTCGCGAATACTGCTTTTAAGGGTGAAGCGCATGTGCTGTATTAACCATAACTTTTTTACTATTGATGCTCTATGGCTAAAACTATTAAATTCCTCGTGAAAAACGACCTTCCGGGTGCGACTACAAACCACGTTCTGGTATTTCTGAAGCCTGTGGATGCACAGTCTAACTACCAGTACTACGCTTGGCAGGATTTGAATCCATCGCAGGGTTCTACCCAGCCTTTCAATTTTTCAATTGATATTTCGGGGGACGTGATCGACCGCAATACGGGTAGCATATCGGCACAGAAAACAATTAATCCCGGCCAGTGCTTTGCGGCAATCAATCCCAATGGCCAGTCGCCTTATATCGACACAAGCAAAGACATAGGAGGTGTTACTTCTTCGCAGGCCGGTATTAAAAACCAATGTACTACACCCACGACAAGTATTGGAGTGGACTGGTACAACCTCGGTAATAAGGTCGTGCAAGTAGGAATGACGGGGAGCGACATTATCAATGTTGGCAAAACAGTGACATTTGAACTCCAGCCCACGCTGTACTTTATGGCTGCCGACCCGACGATTGTAGGCCCGAACTTCACACTTCAGGCGTATTCGGCTTCTACTCCCTACACGCTAGATGTGAGCGTCGACACGGTGAATGTGCGCTGGTACCGCGATTCGATTTCGGGCGAAGATAAATTTTCGTTCGATCCGCCATCGAATTCCTTTATGAGCGCTATGCGCCTTAGTTCATCTGCTCGGTCCTCCTCTTCTGCATATGTCGAAGGCCAATACACGAGTGTACGTGTTGTGAATCCGCTTACAAGCGAAACACTGTTGAGCGGTGGCACAGGCACAATGTCGTCGTTTGGTATGTTCTCCTGTGGCCAGTTTGCTGCCGACAGCCTGCCGAGCATTGGTTCGATCTATAAGATTTCGGCAAAAGACCCGAACGGAGGCAGTTTTGAGACCGCGCTGAAATGCGCTCATGCTGGCTCGACTTCAGACTTCCAAGATTATTGATTCTGTGCCTGTGCACGGTATTGCACGATACTTCTGCGGCAATTTTTCTACAGGGTAAAAGCGGCCATACACAGGGACAAGCGCCTTGTGTATGGCTCTCATTGTATGAACTCTCGAAAAAATATTGGTGCGGTTGTCGTTCTTTTTCGATGCAATGATGGGCACGGGCATCGCTGTGGCGCTCGTCCAGTCGCTGTCGCCGGTCGCACACCCGCTTATTGGTACCCTACCTGTGCTCGCCTGTAAATCTCATGCGGTATCGTAGGCGTGTCTTCCTACGGCAACAAATGCGCGAACGACGGGTTGGCCAGCGAAGCTGCGGAGGTGCTGCGCGGTGCGGAGACTAACCGCATGGACAGAGGCCGAAGCGCCACGGGCGTTATCAACTCGTATGCTGGTAGAGCACAGTGCCGTGCCGTTCATCCTGTGGCCAGCCGCACAGCCGAGCGATACAACTGGCTCATACTCTGGCATTGCCGTTTTAGGTGGCAGGATGCACTTGCTGATGGGAGCGTTATGGCTAATAAAATTACTTTTTACGTAACGAATGATGTGCCTGCTACGACTGCCGACCACGTACTTGTGTTTATTAAACCAGTACCGACCAGCGATAAGTACCAATACTACGCATGGCGCGATCTGAACCCCTCGCCGGGATCGACCGCCTCCTTTAAGTATGCTACGGACGTATCGGTGGATGTGCTCGACCCCGCCACAGGCAGTCTATCGGCACAAAAAGATATTTTGAAGAAGCAGCGGTTTTCGGCTATAAATCCCAATGGGCAGTCGCCGTATATCGACGGTGTAGACATCAACGACATCGAGTCCGGGCAGAGAGCCATTCTGAATAGCTGTACAACACCTGCTACGAGTATTGTTCTCAACTGGTACAACATGGGCAAGATGGTGGTAAGCATGGGGTACACGCCCCCCGGGTCGATCAATGTGGGAAAGACGACAATTTACGAAACTGAGCCTGCTCTGTATTTTCTGGCTGCTAATCCCGAACTGATAGGGCCCGACTACGGACTGTATGTCTTTGCCGATTCTACGCCGTACACTGCGCCAGCGGGCACAGAAACAGTAAACGTGCGCTGGTACCGCGAAAGTCCTTCCGGTCCCGATCTTTTTGAGTTCACACCGTCCTCGGCTGCCTCTGTATCCGCCGATAGCTCTGCTTCGGGAGCAAACAAAGCTATTGGCGAACTACCGGAGATGCGGATGTGAAAAACGGAGACCGGGAAATTGTAAAAACGGCTTTTTCTGCACAAAATGTGGTATTCTGAAAGAAAAAAAACTGTAAAGGCGCAGTCTCTCAATGTTGAAAAGCGGAGTTAAATAGTTTTGTTGTTCGCGTAAGGCGAAAGAGATTGTGCACATTTGCGATGTGATCGACTCGCAAGAGTTTTTTATTCAATATTTATCAGGAGGCCACTATCATGATACTGATGGCATCAGACCCAAACAACCGTCCTGGCAACACGGCACGCCAGAGTTTCTCGCCGCATGGGAAAATAATGGGTGATACAAGACTCTTTACCGGGACAGTCCCATTTATATGGAGCATAGAGGGCTATCTGCAGGAAATACTTGATTCGGAGCCGAAGTGGTTTATTACTCTGCATATTACGGCACAGGGGGCGGTGACACGAGTATTTAAATCCGAGACTGTAGAGATTGCGTTGGATCAACTATGTGCTGTGCCTTTTCAGCTCAACAAGATTAGCGAGAGCGGTGGTGATCCGATACCTACAAGCGGCTATGTGCTGGACGAATTCCAAGTAACGGGGACAGAGTCCAGTGAGCAGAGCAACTGTATTTACGTGAGAATTACAATGCCGAGAGCGGGAGTTGTTCCCAATCTTGAGATTGTCGACACAAAAATCCAGGCTGATTGGATTATTGGAGCGCGGGAAATTGTGCTGACCGACCCGCCGCTGATGGCAAGCACAGCCAGCACGATGGTTGCCGAAATATTGATCGACTGACAGGAAGAGTGCGCCTACACCGAGCTTCTCTTCTATCAACTTATGGTGATCGCATAACCACACGCAGAAATCCGGCCATGCGGTCGGCCTCCCCCGAAAGGACGATCACCCTTTCGGACATACCGGTTTCCTCGCTTCAGAGGGGGGAGCCGGTATGAGGGGTGGGCGATGAATTTTCTATTGCATTCCAATCCGATTTCTCGTATTATCGACCCCATTATTGAGTGCCGGACAGTTCTCACCTGTGGTATGGAACCACCTGTTGCGGTGTATCTTCTACTCTATTTACCATAGTTTTATGAACGATGTGGAATTTCACAATGTGCGCTTCCCTCATTCTCCTGTGTTAGCCACTCTCGGACAGCGTTTTCTCGGCCAGTTCCTCGATGGGTTTGTTCCCTTAGTGGTTATTATTCCCGGTGCTATTCTCGTGTCCATTACTGATTCAGTTGTATTCATAGTTATTGCTGCAATAGCCGGTTTTGCCTATTTCTTTTTTGCCGATGGCCTTGGCGAAGGGCAGAGCTTTGGCAAACGAGCTGCTGGTACACGTGTCATTGACAGCAGAACTGGTGAACCTTGTACGTACTGGCAGTCGCTCCTTCGCAATTTCCTTGGTATTCTGGGTATCTTCGACTGGATATTCATTTTTGGTGAAAGCCGCCAGCGCCTGGGCGATAAGGCCGCCGGTACAATTGTCGTAAAAGCATAATAACTATTCTTTCTGATCTGCCATCCGGGATACCGCCCGGTTTTCTCTCATCATTCTACCAACATTATGAACAACCTCGTATGTGGCCTACTGGCCTGCGCTTTGGGTGGTGGACATTTCTCCAACACCCGAAACTGGAACAATGCCGAAGTAACTCCTCTTACAGTAATCAACACGCCGAACATGGAGTACCTGCCGTCGCTGTCGGCGAACGACGAAACACTGTTTTTTGTGTCCGATAAACAGACCGACGTGCCTGTGTACGAAGAGCACAAAGGGCGCCGAGATGTACCCGACAATTCGCAAAATGTGTGGATGGCGCATCGCGCAGATGATGGTTCCTATGGTGGTGATATTTTTTCCTATGGTGATGTGAATAGAGTATTGGTAAACGACGGCAGCGTAAGCCGGGGAATTGGCGATTGGACATATCTTTTTGCAAGTGGTGATACCCGCGAGTCGCTTGGCGAAACCGATATTTACTCTCTGAAAGTGACGAGGCCCGATGGCAATGTCGTTGTGGTAGAAACCGATAATATTGGCGCGAATATTAACTCGCCCTACCGCGATGAAACACCTGCAATAGGACCCGATGGCACACTGTACTTTAGCTCTAACCGGCCCGGCGGTATGGGTGGAACTGATATTTGGTTCTGCCGCTACAACCGCTCAACCGGTACGTGGGATCAGGCTGAGAATGCCGGAGCAGCAATTAACACTGCCGACGACGAACTCGCTCCCACTGTAAGCCCGGACGGAAAATTTTTGGTGTTTACTTCCAAAGGCCAGCGACCTTCTTTTGGTGGTTACGATCTGTTTATAAGCACGCTGGTTGCGCCCGGAAAAGCACTGGCGCCGGTCAACCTCGGCAGAAACATCAACTCGTCGGGCAGCGAAATGGGAGCGTGCTTTGCGAAGTCGGGCGACGTCTTGTATTTTGCCAGCGACCGCAGCAGTAATTTTGATCTGTACAAGGCGCAACTGCCGGAAGGCCGAGAACATCTATTCTACAGATAAAATACACGAAGTTTATGCGGTAGCAGGTTCGTGCTCCGATGGGGCGGATCTGCTACTGCACAGGTGACAGAAATACCGGGTAGATTTACCGCGCGGCTGTCGTAGTACGTATTTTCCCAAAGATTCTGCTATTCCTTCGGTACTGATGTTGTGCTATTAGATAGCAGATGTACGGCTGCAATAATATCGTCGATCTGTTGATGTGGAATATGGGCGCCGGTCTTGAGGATAAGCACCTTTCTCCCTTCCTCGTTCATGGCGGTCAATTCCATGCGGCCATGCCAGATACCATGCGTCTCTCGCTGGTGAATAGCAGTGATAACCAGAGGGCTGTGGAGTAAATGCCTCTGCATTCCTGTCTGGATAAGGCCATAACTGCGCTGAAATTCGACATGGTGCTTCGTGATTGTGATGTGCTCTGTTCCGAACAGATTCCAGAGTATCATTCTTCCTATAGTCAGCGACCACAGTACCGAATATATGGCAATAAGTGCGAAGTTTGGGCTGGTACCGCCGAGAGCGAACAGCACATCGGGGATAAGGAAAAACAGACCGCCGACTACAAGCAGGATTTTACCTGCCAGTGGTGCTTGCACACGCAAAAGCATGGAAACAGAAGAATCGCTGATATGAATATTGGTGCTGTCGGAAGAGAATACGGCCTCGTTGCTCATAGTTGGTTCTCTGTAAAATAGGGACTGTCGGAATATTTGTGTAAATGTAATTAAAGGTGCAAGTATATATTTTTTTACGCACGTAATCAGGTATTCTATATGCACTTCAGCCTCATGGCCAACTCTATGTCGCACCACTTTCCTTTGTAGCTCATCTCGCTGTGGTTTCTCGCTATCCGGCAAATATTGCATGGTCTACAATCTGCACAATCACCTCATGAGCCAGAACTGGGCATTTATGGTAGCACCAAAAAATGAATCATATCGATTGATATTGCCTACGCGGCAATGTAACGCGGGGTGGGGTAAGAACAATTGTTTTCCGATCACAGATACAACAGGAGTGAAAAGCACTTGCTTTAAAATTCTGTATTGGAGTCAAGACCCATGTGCCCCACGGAAAGCAAAAGCCGAGTGCATTGGCGACCCGGCTTTTGTATCAGAGCGTGTTATCAGTTTTTGGAATTACTCCATCATTGGCACGCGCACGCCGAACTGCTTTGCATTATCGATAGCGCGTTCATAGCCTGCATCGGCATGGCGAAAAATACCCATTGCGGGGTCGTAGGTAAGTACGCGTTCCAGGCGTTTCTCTGCTTCGGGCGTACCGTCGGCCACCACAACCATGCCCGCGTGCAGCGAGTAGCCCATGCCCACACCACCGCCGTGGTGCAGCGACACCCATGTAGCGCCACCTGTTGCATTCAAAGCGAAGTTCAGATACACCCAGTCAGCAATCGCATCAGAGCCGTCTTTCATTGCTTCTGTTTCGCGGTTGGGCGATGCTACCGAACCACAGTCGAGATGGTCGCGCCCGATCACAATAGGAGCTTTGATTTTGCCTTCGCGCACGAGGTCGTTGAATAATTTTCCTGCCTTTGCGCGCTCACCATAGCCAAGCCAGCAAATGCGCGCTGGCAACCCCTGAAAGCGCAGCGAATTACTCGCTTTGTCTATCCAGCGGTGCAGTGCGTCGTCGTGCGGAAACAGCTCGCGTATGGAGCGGTCGGTTGTGTAGATGTCTTCCGGGTCGCCAGAAAGCGCTACCCAGCGGAATGGACCTTTGCCATCGCAGAACAACGGTCGTACAAATGCTGGTACAAAGCCGGGAAAATCAAACGCATTGTCTACACCGCCGTGTTCCTGAGCTTCGCCCCGGATGTTATTTCCGTAGTCGAACACTACAGCGCCTTGTTCTTGGAACGCTACCATTGCGCGCACATGTGCCGCAATCGACGCATACGATTCCCGGAGGTATTGCTCTGGATTTTCTGTGCGCAGGACGTCGGCCTGTTCCTTTGTCATACCCACCGGGTAGTAGCCGTTGAGTGGGTCGTGGGCCGAAGTCTGATCGGTGACAACATCGGGCACAATACCCCGGCGCAGCAGTTCGGGTAGCACTTCTGCGGCATTGCCGAGCAGCCCCACCGATACTGGGGTTTTCTCCTCTACATGTTTGCGGATTACAGCAAGCGCTTCGTCGAGCGTTGTACATTTTACATCGAGATAGCGGTCGTGAATGCGCTTGTCGATTCGCTTTTCGTCGATCTCTATGCACAGAGCCGCCGCGCCGTTGAACGTAGCAGCCAGAGGCTGCGCGCCACCCATACCGCCGAGACCTGCTGTAAGCAGAAATCGACCGTACAAATCGCCACCAAAATGCTGGCGGGCGCACTCCGCAAATGTTTCGTAAGTGCCCTGTAAGATACCCTGTGTACCGATATAAATCCAGCTCCCAGCCGTCATCTGGCCGTACATCATCAGGCCCTTTTTATCGAGCTCGCGAAATACTTCCCAGTTTGCCCATTTTCCCACGAGATTAGAATTGGCGATAATTACACGCGGAGCGTCGAGGTGGGTTCTTACAATACCCACGGGCTTGCCCGACTGTACCAACAGCGTATCGTCTGGCTCCATTGAGCGCAGCGATTCGAGGATGGCGTCGAAGCATTCCCAGTTACGCGCTGCCTTGCCAAGACCGCCGTACACAATCAGTTCTTCGGGCCTTTCTGCGTTCTCGGGGTCGAGGTTGTTCTGTATCATGCGGTAAGCAGCTTCGATCTGCCAAGATTTGCATGTGAGCTCTGTACCGCGCGGAGCGCGGATAACGCGAGAAGTATCGACAGTTGTAGGCATAGATATATAGTTGAGTTGAACATAGAAATCGTGTTCTGTGCCGCCGTAGAGACGCCGTAGAGACGCCTTGCAAGGCGTCTCTACGGCGTCTCTACGGCTTGCAAATGTACAAAATTCGGCGGAGGCGGCGAAGCGTTGCGCGATGCAGAGAAAAGGAAGCAAGAAGCGGGTTTTAAAACAACGTGCTATGGGGTAGTTTTGCGGTGTTCTATCATATATCAAGGTGTGCGATGCAGGATGTTATCGACTACAACAGAATTGCAGAAGCCATAGGATTTCTGACGCTCAACTTTAGACAGCAGCCTACATTGGAGGAAGTTGCCGACCATGTGCATATCAGCCCGTTTCACTTTCAGCGATTATTCAAAGCCTGGGCGGGAGTAACTCCTAAACAGTTCCTTCAGTATATCAGCGCAGAATACGCCAAGAGCATACTTCGGGACGGGCGTTCTACTCTGTTCGACGCAGCATTTGAAACCGGACTCTCTGGTACGGGCAGGCTGCACGATCTTTTTGTGAAAATGGAGGGCATGACACCCGGGGAATATAAAAACGGTGGCGAGCAGCTTGCGATTAATTATAGCTTTACTGAAAGTCCATTTGGCATGCTCATAGCAGCGTCGACACACAAGGGAGTATGCCACATGGCATTTGCCGACAATGGCGAGGACGCCGCTTTTGCAGAGTTGCAAAAGCGCTTTCCAAACGCCCGGTATAGTAAGCTGGCAGACGCGATACAGCAGAACGCGCTTGTTGTTTTTACCCGCGATTGGAGCAAACTCGGCGAGATAAAGCTGCACTTGAAGGGCACTGCTTTTCAGATAAAAGTATGGGAAACTCTGCTGAAAATACCAATGGGCGGGCTGGCTACCTACGCAGGTATTGCCGAGGGAGCAGGTCGCGCTGGTGCCGCTCGTGCAGTGGGCACGGCTATTGGCAGCAATCCCGTGGCTTTTCTTATTCCCTGCCACAGGGTAATCAAAGCCAGCGGCGAAGCGGGACAATACCACTGGGGAAGTGTTCGCAAAAATGCGATGATAGGATGGGAAGCATCACAGCTTTGCGTGGATGGATAACAAACGATAAAAAACGCACAGCAAGCAGTAAAAGTACGCAGAACGCTCTCGCGCACTATTCGGCAGTGTACATTGCAGCGGTGCCGCCGTGCTCTATTGTATGTGCTTCAAAACGCATCCCTATCTTTTCGAGTACGCGGATAGACGCGCTATTGTCTACCATTGCTTTCCCTATAATGCGCGCACCGGCCAGATGCTGGCGCCCGTAGTCCAGCACTGCTTGCGCTGCTTCGGTGGCGTAGCCATTGCCCCAGTGGTCTTCCAAAAATCGGTAGCCGAGGTCGTACACCTGCTCATCTGCCAGAAATTTCAGGCCGCACCAGCCGATAAATTCTGAGTTTTCCTTGAGCTCTACTGCCCATCGCCCTATGCCATATTGTTGATACTGTGGGAAAATATGCGTGTGCAGGATGTGCAATGCCTCCTCTTCGCTTTTCAAAACAGGCTCGCCTATATAGCGGACAACACTTGGAGTAGAGTTCATGCGGAAGATATTAGCAGCATCGGCTTCCGTGATCTCGCGGAGATTGAGTCTGCTCGTAGAAAGTATGGCTGGCATAAAATACCGCTCTTATAATAGTTGAGAAAGTTGAGAAGCAATTGCTATAAAAAGCATGTGGCACGGGCGTCTTCGTCGAGGCGTTTGGTCGCTGTCACCGGTCGCACGTTCCGTTTGTCGGTTGGCCAACCGGCAGCCGCCAATCGGGATGCTGCCAGCATTCTGAACTGAGTTCCGCGACGAAGGCCGTACACCACGCAGCAGTTTGTGCAGCGCGGTGCGGAGACCACTCGCGAGGGCAGAGGCCGAAGCGTCCCTCTGAATCTTGTTGCACACATGCTACACGCAGTATATTTCTACCGCACTCTCACCTGCCAACAGCAACGCACTTGCAAGCCCTTCAAGCTATTCCGGCAACGCGAGGCGGTACCCTATTCCCGGTTCAGTGAGCAGCAGTGTGGGATTAGCTGGATCGTCTTCGAGCTTGCGCCGCAGTTGTGCGATATAGACACGCAGGTATTGGGTTTCGTTAGTAAAGCCCGGGCCCCATATTTCGCGGAGAAGGAATCCGTGCAGCAGCACTCTGCCCGCATGCTGTACAAACAGTTTCAGCAGGGAGTACTCTGTAGACGTGAGCTTGACAATATCATCGTGGACACGTACAATGCGTGCACTGATATCCACGCTGAGAGGACCGGAAGTAAATACTGTCGATTCTTGGTTATGAGCCGATGCGTGGCGCAGAGCTACGCGTATGCGTGCGAGCAGTTCGCCGGTGCCGAAAGGTTTGCTCAGGTAGTCGTCTGCTCCGGCGTCGAGAGCTGCGATTTTATCGGTCTCGCTATTGCGTACCGAGAGCACAATAACCGGCACTTTTGTCCATTCGCGCAGGCGTTGCACGACATGCAAACCGTCGTGATCGGGCAGGCCGAGGTCGAGGATGATAAGGTCGGGGCGTGTCATTGTAGCTTGTACAAGACCATCGGCGCCGGTGGTTGCTTCGTACACGCGATAGCCGCTTGCCTCCAGACTAATTTGCAGGAAACGGCGTATTTGCGCTTCGTCGTCGATAATGAGAATAACAGGCTTGTTATCCATGATTGTTTGTTGAGTCGACGGGCAGTTGTATCACAAACCGTGCTCCGCCTTCGGGAGCATTTTCCGCAAAGATATATCCGCCGTGGGCTTCCACAAAACCCCGCGCAATGGAAAGCCCGAGGCCGGTTCCGCCAGCCGCTGCGCCGGGTGCGCGATAGAACTTATCGAACAGATGTTCTACGGATTCCGGAGGCAAGCCCGGCCCGTTGTCGGTAATTGTCAGAATACAGTTCGCGCCCTTGATGCGGGCTTCAATAGCGATGGCGCTGCCCGGCGGCGTGTACACAGTGGCATTGTGCAGAATATTTGCGAGCGCCTGCTCAATCAGCACGAAGTCGAAGCGAATAAAGGGAAAGCCGTCGGGAATGGACACCGCAACGCGATATGGCGCCAACTCGTCTTTCAGGCGCTTGAGAACAACGCTGACAAGGTCGCCGATATCGCTCCAGTCCGACCGGAGCTGTATTCTGCCGGATTCTATACGCGTCATGTCGAGCATATTTTCCACCAACCGGTGCAGGCGCTCCGCTGCATTGTGTATTTCCACCGCCAGTGCCGTTCTTGCAGCAGTGCTGGAAGCGATGTTCTTTTCGAGCAGGCTATCGGATGCGCCGAGAATTGCTGCGAGCGGTGTTTTCAGCTCGTGCGAAATGGAATTGAGAAGAGTTTTGTACAGGCGTTCCGACTCCACGACAACAAGCGTCTTCCGGGCGGTTTCGTTGAGCTGCTCTCGTTCTATGGCGGACGCTGTCTGCGAAAGAAATGTCTCCAATAGAGTTTCCTGCTCGGGAATAAACCGCGTGTCGTTGTGTGTACGCACTGCGACAACGCCAATCGTACCGCGCGGCGCTGAAAGCGGATAATGCTGTGCCTGTGCAAAGGGAAGAGTTGTTGTAAATCTGCCTGCCTTTTTGCCACTGCTATAGACCCAGGCTGCCACGCTGATTTCCTTGTCGTCGTGTGCCGCGCCGCCGGAGCGCGCTGTGTTTACTATGCGGCCTGTAGCATCTGGCAGGAACACCGCGACATCGGCAGTAAAAACGCGTTCGATATTTCTGATCGCCGCCTGCACAACGTCGTGGCCACCTACTGTTTCTGCGAGCTCGCGCGAAAGCGTGTAGAGCGCCATCGCCCGCTCCTCTCGCTGCCTCACTACTTTTTGCTGGGTTTTTATGCGGGCGGTAAGAGTGCCGGTAACAAGAGAAATAAAAAAATACAGAAAGAATGTCAGCACATCTTCTATGCGGCTGATGTGTAATGTGAACTGTGGCGGGATGAAAAAGTAGTCCCAGACCAAAGCGCTTGTTGTTGCTGCCAGCAAGATAGGGCCGCGTCCTACTGCAAGCGACAGCAGTAAAACTGTGCACAGCAGAATAAGCGACACCGCTTGGTAACCGATCAGCGGAAGAGCAAGATAGCAGACCACAGCCACCGCAAGCACTGTCGAAAAAGCGGAAAGATATTGACGGTAATGCGACTGAAACTGCGGGATGAGCCAGTGCAGCGGCGGTCTGTCGGGCTCTTCGGGAGCATCACCGCGTACAACATAGATGTCGATATTGCCGCTTTCGCGGATGAGCCTGTCTACAAGTGTGCCTCTGCCGAAGAGCCGCAGGACAAGAGACTCCAGCGGCTTGCCCACCACGATCTGCGTTGCGTTGTGCTGGCGCGCCACCCGCATCAGAGCCGCAGCTACATCGGTGTCGGTGGTGGTGATAATTTCGGCGCCGAGTTCGCGTGCCAGAGCGATGTTTTTCGCAAGGCGTTCCTTGTCTTTTTCCGAAAGCGCGCGTGGCATTTCCACTGTAACGGCTATCCAGGGCGCTTCCATTGTGTAGGCCATGCGGCGTGTCCAGCGTATGAGCTTTTCGGAAAAGGGACTGGGGCCGACGGCCACCATCAGCCGTTCGCCGGATTTCCACGGGCCTGCAATACGCTTCTGCTGCATATAATCACGGAGCTGGCGGTCGACGCGTTCGGCTGTAACACGCAGCGCCATTTCGCGCAGCGCTGTGAGATTGCCTTTGCGAAAAAAATTCTCTACAGCTTTCTGCGAGCGGTCTGCTGTGTACACTTTTCCTTCGGCGAGGCGGTTCAGTAGAGTGTCGGGAGGAATGTCGATAATTTCCACTTCGTCGGCGATGTCGAGCACGGAGTCGGGCACAGTTTCGCGTATGGGAACACCAGTGATCTGTGTGACGATATCCGAACGGCTTTCCAAATGCTGCACATTGAGCGTGGTGTACACATCAATGTTGTTGTTGAGCAGTTCCAGCACATCCTGCCAGCGCTTATCGTGGCGGCTGCCGGGGGCATTGGAGTGGGCGAGCTCATCGACGAGTACCAGCCCGGGATGGCGCGCTATAATTGCATCACTATCCATTTCCTCCAATACCGTATCGCGGTAGGCAATTGTTTTCCGGGGAATGGCAGGAAGCCCGTGCACAAGCTCTTCCGTTTCTTTTCTGCCATGCGTTACTACATAACCAACCACGACATCGGTTCCCTCGGCAAGAGCTTTTTGTGCGGCTTTCAGCATTGCATATGTTTTTCCGACCCCGGCGGCCATGCCGAAGAAAATTTTCAGAGCACCTCGCTGCTGTCGCTGCTCTTCTGTTCTTATAGCGGCAAGCAGGGCGTCGGGATCGGGGCGATACTGTTGTTCCATCGGTAATTGCAGAAGCTGTGTTGTTAGTTACAGTTGCGTTGAGTCCAGAGCGATATTCAGCAGCAGCACATTGACGCGTGGCTGGCCGAGGAAGCCGAACTGCGGCTGTTCTACGTGCTGCTCCACAAGCCGCGCCAGAGCAATGGCTTGGCCAGGTGTCAATCTGCGTGTGCGGGCAATGCTCTGTATCTGAACGCGCGCTGCCTCCGGGCTGATATGTGGATCCAGACCACTGCCCGATGCAAACAGTAAATCGCCTGGGATATGTGCAGAACCGTAGAGATGCTCAAGAGTATCGCGCCGCTGTTGTACTGCGCTTTTCAGCGCTTCGCTCGCCGGTCCGAGGTTGCTCGCACCGGAAGCGACGGTAGCATAATTGCCAGCCGACGGACGCGCGCGAAAATACTGCGCCCCGGTGCATTGCTGTGCAAGCAGGCGGGAGCCAACGGCTTTGCCCTGTACACGCACGATGCTGCCCGTAGACTGTTCGTAAAATACTGTATTTGCAAGCAATGTCATTGCTGTTGTGTACAGCAGGCCTGCCAGAAGGGTCATAACCACGACCATACGCAGGCCGGAAAAAAGCGATTTCATAGTTGTCTCTGTTAAAAGTTGCTACTGTTAAAATGTGTAACAAATGGATGCTGTAACGACGCCGTTGCTTGTACTTATGCCTGAAGCCGTGCTAAACACTTTCTGCTCCGAGTTGTAAAACCTGCCTTCGACGCGAGCCGTTACTTTTTCGGCGGCGCGCCAGTCGATGTTCAGCGAACCCGATACAAGATTGTCGACCGGGAACACCACGGCATTGCCGTCGCTGAAATATTCGCCGCGCGCTGCAACTGATACCGCAGAGGAAATCTCGTAGCTCGCAATTATTGCAGCAGTGTGCCATACTGCGCTGCTGCCTGTGCCATTGTTCTGCACGCCAATATCAAACAGCGTTGTCAGCTTCAGCGATTCCGCAGGCGAGAACTGCGCGTAAATGTCATTGAAAATTCTCGTGCTGCTCTCTGCGCTGTCGGGTGCCTCGCTGCCGATAAATGTGCTCCAGTTCAGCAGCAAGTTGGCCGACGGCAACCACTGCACTTGTGTGCCCCATGCCTTGCCGCTGTTCGTCTCGCGGATATTCTGCCATCCGTTCAGGACAAGTGCGCGCACTGTCCACTGCGGCGAGGGCAGAAGTTCCATTCTGATGCCTGTTTCGTAGTACGGCGAGTATTCAGCCGCAAGCGAGCGCGTGAGCGTCTGGTTGTCGCGTCCGATGGCCGACTCCGAGCCGATGTGCGAACCGAGAACGCCCGCGTCGATCCAGATGTTTTCTGCGAGGCGAAAACCGGCGCTGGCCTCGTGGATGATTTGCAGCAATGCGGGTTCTGCTGCGTAGTTGGAGGCTGCATAACTTCCGGTCTGAAGCGCAACACGGGCGCGCATATCGTCTGTGCGGTAGCGCATATCGAGCAAAGCGAGGTTCACGGCAAATTCGTTGTGCCGCGCATGATTGAACGCAAAAGCTCTGTCGCCCGAAAGCGGTTTGGAAAAGTCGTAGCTGTAGTAGGTTTCCACATATCCACCAATGTCTACCGGCGTTTGTGCCGTGCCGATTGCACTATGCAGCAGCAATAGCGCTGCAAAAGAGAATATCAGATTTTTCATAGATGATGTCCTGTGTACAATTTCTGTGTACAAAATTCGATGGACGATGGGCACGGGCGTCGTTGGTCGGAGCCGCCCCAGAGGGACGGCTCTACCGGGCGTCGTTGTCACCGGTGGCATCATCTTGTGCGTTGTTGCCGCAGGAATGTCGCCTGTCGGAAACCGCACTGTCTATGTGCTGTCGTGACGTTTTTCCACAGCGATGGCGGTGGCACAGCCACGCGGCGGGCGGAAGTTATCATCGGCTCGTCCGC
>DLHF01000004.1 GCA_002483085.1 Ignavibacteria bacterium UBA7675 | reverse complement strand
TGACTTTATCATAGAAATCGCACACACCGCTTTCCGATAAGCCCACCGTCTGCCGCTTGTACAATACCGTGGAGGTTTGCCAACGCAAAACTGTCTGTGATTGCAAGAGCCACAGTGGTAGCTGGCACATTCGCATTACTGCCGTAAGCTCGCCTGCACACTGTTCTCCAGCAAGGCGCAAAGCCCGTGGCAGCACCACGCGGCGGACGTGCAGCGCGGTGCAGAGACGAAGCGCATGAGCAGCGACAGAAGCGCTCCACCAGCTCTGCCTTTAGCCCGAGATATAACCTGTACACCACTGCAAAGCCGACTTGTGGCAGCAAAAAAAGTTCTGCATATACCACCTTTTTCCGCCTTGAGTTTCCGTACCATGTCGTGTAAAATTATGTAAGTTGCAGAACAGCGGTTTTACTGTACTTTGAATCGGCACTGCGGCACACCGGACCGCACGCCCTGCTTCTGATGACGAGCAGCCGTCGAGGGGAATCACTGTACGAACAACTGCCTGAGATTACGAATTCTATTCAAGGAGTCTGGAATGCAACAACATGGCTATTATCGCATGCCAACCATCCACAACGACACCGTGGTATTTGTATGCGAAGACGATTTATGGAGAGTATCTGCCGATGGTGGGAGGGCAGAGCGCCTTACTACCAATCTCGGAGAAGTATCGCGTCCCTATTTTTCACCGGACGGTCATTTCATCGCATTTACAGGTCGCGAAGAAGGAAGCACTGAAGTGTATTGCATGGCAGCGGAGGGAGGCCCGGAGCAACGGCTTACATTTCTGGGAGCACCGCTCCAGGTAGCGGGCTGGACACCCAACGGCAACTCGATTATCTTTGCCAGCAGTACTGCACAGCCGTTCCAGAAAATGTTCATGCTTTACACGCTGAGTCGCAATGGCGGACATCCCGTGCCTATGCCTGTGGGCATTGCACACAACATATCGTTCGACCCTTCTGGCAAAGGAATGGTAATAGGGCGGAACACCGGCGATCCCGCGCGCTGGAAACGCTATCGCGGCGGAACGGCGGGAATGCTGTGGATTGATCGAACCGGGAAAGGAAAATTTCAGCGACTGCTTTCGCTGCACGGCAACATGGCATCGCCTATGTGGATAGGCAAGCGCATCTACTTCCTCTCCGACCACGAGGGCATCGGCAACCTGTACTCGTCTGCTACCGACGGCAGCGACATTCAGCGCCACACCAACAGCCTCGACTTCTACATACGCAATGCAGCTACCGACGGCAAGCGAATTACCTATCACGCTGGCGGCAATCTCTTTATCTACGATCCAGCCACTGATGAGAATAGAAAAATAGATGTGGAATTTTACAGTCCGCAGGTACAGCGCAATCGCAAATTTGCGCCAGCCGCCGACTATTTAGACGACTACAACGTGCACCCCGACGGAAGTGCAGTAGTAGTGATCGCACGCGGGAAACCTTTTACATTTACCAACTGGGAAGGCAATGTGCGGCAGCTCGGCAAGCGCCAAGGCGTGCGCTACCAGCTTACCGACTGGCTGAACGACCGCAAGCGATTTATCACAGTATCGGACGACAGCGGCGAGGAAATGCTCGAAATTCACAGCACCGAACTCGGCACGCCTCCTGTACAACTCGATAAAATTGACTTTGGCAGAGCGCTTGACTTAAAAGTGTCGCCTACCGACGATAAAATAGCTCTTACTAACCACAGGTTTGAGCTCATGCTTATCGACATTACAACAAAAAAGGCGAAGGTGCTGGACCGCAGTGAGTTTCAGAGAATTAGCGGCTGCTCGTGGTCGCCCGATGGCAGATGGCTCGTGTATAGTTGTGCCGAAACCCAGTACACATTTTCTATTAAAATTGTCGATACCCGCACTGGCAAAAAACACATTCTTACAGAGCCGCGCTTCCGCGATGTCTCCCCAACATTCGATCCAGAAGGCCGCTTCGTATATTTCCTCTCCTACCGCGAATTCAATCCCGTGTACGACAGCATGTACTTCGATCTCGGCTTCCCACGCGGCATGCGCCCGTATCTGATTTCGCTGCGAAAAGACATTCCTTCCCCGTTCAGCAACTCCCGGCAGACGCCAGAAAAGGCCAGTGCCGCAAAGCCGACACGAGCAAAAACAACAGTAGCCGGAACAGCAACAAGCGCCACAAAAGCACCAAAGACCGTACAAATTGACTTCGACGGTATTATCGAACGCATAGCGGCGTTCCCGCTGCCAGAAGGACGCTATTCGCAGATACTCGGCGCACGAGGCAAAGTGCTGTTTACGACCGAGCCGATACGGGGTTCGCTCGACAGCGCTTCGTCGACACAACCTGCGTCGGACACAACATTGGAAATGTATGATTTCGATGAGAAAAAGCGCGAGACTATTGCAACGGGCATAACCGATTTCAAGCTATCGCGCAACAGCGAAACACTGATGTACAGAAGCGGATCGCGCCTGCGTGTGCTGCCACTTGGTGTACCCGACCGCGACCGCGCAGGCGATGCAAAGCCAAGCCGTGCTTCCGGCTGGCTCGATCTCGACCGCATCTGCATGGAAATTATTCCCATCGAAGAATGGCGACAGATGTACCGCGAAATATGGCGTTTGCAGCGCGAACATTTCTGGACAGAGAACATGTCGGGCATCAACTGGGAACGCATCTACAAGCTGTACTTGCCTGTGCTGGAGAAAGTAGCTACGCGCTCGGAGTTTTCGGATCTTATCTGGGAAGTCCAGGCCGAGCTCGGCACTTCTCATGCGTATGAATACGGAGGCGACTATCGCAAGCAGCCTGTGTACCGCCAGGGATTCCTCGGCGCAGACTTCAGCTTCGATAAAAAAAGCGGCGGCTACCGCATCGACCGTATTATCCAGGGCGACCCGTGGAATGAAGCTGCGAGCTCGCCGCTCGGACGGCTCGGCGCCAATGTAAAAGAAGGAGATATTCTCATTGCCGTCGATGGGCAGCGCCTGAGCAGCGACCGCACACCGCAGGAATTCCTTGTCAACCGGGCAGGTACGGAAATTAGCCTTACATTGATCGAGCCGCGCAAAACCGCTCATAAAATAACAACTGTCAAAACTCTCTCGGGCGAAACTGCCGCGCGCTATCGTGAATGGGTAGAATACAACCGCGACAAAACACTTGAGCTTTCCGCAGGCAGAGTTGGCTACGTGCACGTGCCCAATATGGGGCCGCTGGGCTTTGCTGAGTTCCACAGATATTATATGACGGAGATCGAGCGCGAAGCTCTGATAGTAGATGTCCGCTTTAATGGCGGCGGCCATGTGTCGCAACTACTGTTAGAAAAATTAGCACGCAAGCGTATAGGCTACGATATCAAACGCTGGGGCAAACCTGAGCCCTATCCCTCGGACTCAGTGCTGGGGCCAATCGTGGCAATCACAAACGAATACGCGGGCTCCGATGGCGATATTTTTAGCCACTCATTTAAGCTGATGAAGCTCGGCAAGCTCGTGGGCAAGCGCACGTGGGGCGGAGTGATCGGTATATGGCCACGGCATTTCCTTGTAGACCGCAGCGTTACAACTCAACCGGAGTTTTCTTTCTGGTTCTCCGATGTAGGATGGCAAGTAGAGAACTATGGAACCGACCCGGATATCGAGGTAGAAATCACGCCTCAGGACTGGGCAAAGAACTATGACCGACAGCTCGAAGCAGCAGTAAAAACAGCCCTCGGCGAGCTAAAAACGACACCCGCTGTTGTCCCTGATTTCGGACCGCGCCCCGTACTCGCTCTGCCCGAAGAGCTATATAGATCGAGCGAGAAATAATTGTAACAGCTTAGTAATAATGGAATACTAACGCCCACTGGAACCCATGCTTCAGTGGGCGTTTTTTTGAACAGTACAAGTAGCGAACCGTACATTCACTACCTACGAACGGTAAGGCCATTATTGGTTCGCTCTATAAAGAGGTTGACTATAGTTTTATTCGCTGCGAAGTGGCTCGAACTACCACGAGGCGGGCGTGCTGCGCGGTGCAGAGACTGAACACGAGGGCAACGACAGAAGCGCTCTACTGCACTGCGTACAAGGTTGTGTATAGTATTACCGCAGCTACGCGGCAATCTATGCGCCTTACTCTCCTCCACAGACAGAGCTGCGAAGTAATAATTATCGCCAATGAAGTACTGGCATCAACTGTGCAAACCATTCATTTTTCCGTGTGCGGTCTGGCTACACGTGCGTATTTTTATCGGTTGAAAGCACCGCCGTCTGTGCGGGTGGGCAGCCTGCCAGTTGTGCGACAAAACAGCAACTCTGGTAGTGCGATAGGAGCAGGAAACTGCACAGCCGGTTCCCAATAATGTACACAGAGAGGACAACTATGAACTCAGCAGACAACCTCCGCGATATACTTCCCGCCTTTGCACAGCTTACGGACGAGCGCGTGGCTCTGTGGGGCAGTATGACCCCGCAGCAAATGGTAGAACACCTTGTAGACACTCTGCGAGCCAGCCGGGGCATTCCCGAGCTGCCAGTAGTTATTGCAGACGAACGGCGCTTGGCAGCAGGACGGCGCTTTTTGTTCAGCGAACAGCCGCTACCGCGCAATGTAGCCAATCCCCTGATGACCAGTTCCCAGCCTCTTCAATACTCTTCGCTCGCCGAGTCGGTAGCCGTGCTCTCCGATGAAATAGACGAGTTTTACCAATTTTTTGCCGCCAATCCCGCTGCTACTTTTGCACATCCGTATTTCGGCGCACTTTCTTTCGGCGAATGGCTTGTGTTTCACAATAAGCATTTTCGCCACCACGCTGAGCAGTTCGGACTTCTCAATAGCAAAGAGAATGAGCAGTGAAAAGTGTAGAAGCAGCGTATTACCAATCGCCTCTTGGAGCGATAAAGATTGCGGGCAGCGAGAGTGGAATTTCTTCCATTCTTTTTGTCGACCGTGTAGAACACCACAGTACACCTGTTGTTCTCAGCGAATGCGTACAGCAGCTCGGCGAATACTTTGCAGGCAGCCGCCGAGAATTCTCCTTTCTGCTCGACCTCCAGGGCACGGCATTTCAGAAGCGTGTATGGAAAGCCTTGCTCAGCATACCATTCGGGCAAACAACGTCCTACGGCGCCCTTGCCACAGCGCTTGGCGATATAAAAGCTGTGCGCGCAGTAGGTCTTGCAAACGGGCGCAATCCCGTGTCTATCGTCGTTCCATGCCACCGCGTTATCGGTGCAGACGGATCGCTCACCGGCTATGCAGGCGGCCTACATCGCAAGCAATGGCTCTTGGAATTCGAGGGCGCGATCCCGCAGGCAGAGCTCTTTCCCACCTTTGCTTTATAAATAAAAAAACCCGGCAAGTGCCGGGCTTTTCGGTCATCTGATAGCATCGGCGCTGTAGAATACAATACCGCCGTACCACGCTCTATCGGCTGCCAGTTGGCTTTGCAGGCACAGTACGCAGATAAGTAAGCAGTGCTTTTAGTTCTGTATCGGTCATTTGTCCAAAGTTCGGCCAGGGCATGCTTTTTGGATCGAGACTGCGGCCATCGGGCGTTGTTCCTGTGCGGAATGTGCGGATAAAATCTGTTTCCGACCACTTCCCGATATTGCCAGCAGGCGTGATGTTGGCAGCAGGTTTCCATTCGGGCGGAGCGCCGGGTATAGAGCCACCGCTCAAACCGTCGCCGTGGCAGCCTACACAACTATGGGACAAATAACTGCCGTACTCAATCGATACGGCAACAGGTGGAGCCTCTGGGTGCGGCGCAGCATGGTCGATCTTTTCTGCTGCCATACCTACTTCGCCTGCCAGATATAAAGCGCGCAGCAGCGGGCCAAGCGACAACTCGGGCATTTTTTTGTCAACAGGAGGAAGGGATTTCAGATAAGCGATCAGGCAACCGAGGTCTTCATCGCTCAGAAAATAATACTCGTTGGATGGCATCACAACTAAAGCCTTGTTCTCGTGCGAAATGCCGTGGCGAATCGCACGCACCCAGTCGATGTCTTTCCGCTGTGCACCCACTCCGCCCTTGCCACGTGTGAGGTTAGGGCCGTAGAGATAACCAACAAAAAACGGTCCGTCGGCAATAGTCCCACCCGAAAAGTCTTTACCGTGGCAGTCGTTGCAACTGCGGGTGACAGCAATATGCCTGCCCCGCTCAATGGAATTAGAGTCCGTAGGAATAGCAACAGGTTTTACATCAACGTCGTAGGTCGTACTCATTTTGCTGCCACTCACCGCGTACACAGTGGTAAGTGCGATGCCAAGAAGACCGGCCAGGACAGCAACACCTATCCCGAACCACTTGAGAAATTTACGCATAGTGCCTTAACAGAGGAAGTTGTATAAATAGCTGGTATCAGTTTCTTCACGACACAAAATTCACTATTAGCAGCTATCACAACAACCCACAAATTCCCCGAGCTTAGATGTCTATACAGCTCCTCCGCACTGCCCATTCGCACCAGAACCACACATGGAGCTGTACGCTACAGGCACCACTACAAACAAAAAAAGCGACTCCAAAGAGCCGCTTTTTGCACGAATATTCACGCGATTATCTTTTCGTCAGGCCCTCAAGCGCGAAGGTGTATTCCTTCTTTGCAGCATCGTATTTGATGCTGTATTTTGTGGGATAGTACAGCCCGGTGCGCGCAAACGACGCTGGCTGTTTAATCTCTGCGGTAATGTTCGGCTTGGTTTCCAGATATGCTTTTGTAAACATCGGCTCCTGGAACACGAGCTTGCCTTTGTAAAATCCGTAGATAAATGTGTGGTCGAAGTCGTGACCGTGGAACTCGTGCGAGGTCAGGTCAACATAGTGAACACCCATCATCGGTGCTGCAAATGCAGTGTCGGAGCCTGTACCATAGTCGGTCGGAATATACTTCGACTCTACCGGCACAAAGTCCGGACCCGGCACGATCTCTTTGCGCTCATTGGTATCAATCGTGTAGAAATGCAGATCGAAATGCGGATGGCCGTAAATCGGCATAGGGTCGTGTCCATTCGCATTCCAGTCGAGCGTAATGTGCTGGTACGGCAGCATAGCAGCTTGGGTAGGCAGCATTAAGTGGAAAGACAGTGCACCTGTTACCGGCAGAGAAGCCATCAGGCTCTCTTCAAACGTAACACCCACCGACGCAGGATTGCCATTGTCATCGAGCTTCACCCACGATTTCATGGTCTTGGAATCGAAAGTCTCCGTTTCCCCGATAAAAGTACCGGCTTTGGAAGGAGTTGTTGTTTCATCGTCGCTACAGCCTGCAAACGACAGAGCAACAACTGCCGCAGAAGCCACGGCAAAGGAACGTACAACAGTAGAATACCTGAGCATAGAAAAAGCACTCCGCAAAAAGTAAAAAACTTATATCCACACACAGCACTCGCACAGGCACTCTCACCTCCTACGAATGCTGAACTACAAATTACGGGAATTCACATAGAAAAGCATGTGCATTTTCGCGCGGCCTTATATCTCTAACGCTTTCTGTTCCCACTTCTTACAGGTACACACTCCAACAACACCAATACACATTCTCTGTGGCACGGGCACCGCTGTGGCATCCGGTTGGTCGCTGTCACCGGTCGCATATACCGCTTGCGGCCTGCCCACCGCCTACCGCTATTTCTGCATTCCCTGCGGTTTCTCGCAGAACCAAGGTGCAAACGACGGGTAAAACAGCCACGCGGCGCTCGTCGGCGCATTATTTGATAATTGCTGATCGGTGCGTTTGCCCGAGCAGCATGACGGTAGGAACAGACGAGCTTATGACCACTCAGACTCACAGCAAGCGCAACGACCGAAGCGAGACATCACACCAGCGGATTTTGCTCCCTAAACTACAGCTACTTCAGGAGCTCTGCGCTCTGTAAGCGGAATTTTCGCTATTATTGTGCTCGTTTTTTATCAATTGCCTACTACTTCTATGTGTACATCGCTGCGCCTTGCAACTGTTCAATTCTCTCCCGTTTTCGGCGATAAAGAGGAAAATTTCCGGCGTTTAAAAGCCTTGTCGGCTGATATCCAAGCCGATGTTATTATCTACCCCGAGCTCTGCACAACTGGCTACTTTTTTCAGTCGCGAGCGGAGTCTGCGGGCTATGCCGAGCCAGCTACTGGCCCAACCCATGAATTTTTCCGCGACATAGCCAGCCGGAAGAATGCGCTTGTGGTTGCGGGCTTTGTAGAAAGCGACGGCGAACATATCTACAATTCTATTCTCATCATCAGGCCAGAAGAGTCGCAACCTGTAGTGTATAGGAAGACCCACCTTTTCTACAAAGAGCGCTATTGCTTCGACGAAGGCAACACGGGCTTTTTTGTGGTGCACGACACTGCTCGCAATCTGCGCGTAGGCCCGATGATCTGCTACGACTGGCGCTTCCCCGAGGCTTCGCGCGCGCTGGCGCTGCAGGGCGCCGAGCTGATTGTATGCCCGTCTAATCTCGTCACCGATGCGTGGCGGTTAGTAATGCCAGCGCGCGCTATTGAGAATAAACTGTATATCGCTGTGGCCAACCGCGCAGGCAGCGAGCAGGGCGGCGGCGAAGAAGTGGTGTTCAAGGGCAATTCAACAGTGTACGGCTACAATGGTGCCGAGCTCGCAAAAGCAGAGCCGGAAGGCGATGTTGTACTGTACGCCGATATCGAGCCGGGAAAAACTCACGACAAGTCGTTCAACCCCCTGAACGACATTATGAGCGACCGACGCCCGGAAATGTATTCCATGCTTACCCAGCCTGCGGCAGCTATTGCACAACAGGCTGGCAACAAGTAGTAGCAATTGTTTACCAGCGGTGACAACATGAATATTCCGACAGCAACATTGCAACGGGCATCGGGCATACTCCTGCACATTACATCGCTGCCTTCGCGCTACGGCGTGGGCGACTTCGGCGATGAAGCTCGCGTTTTTGTCGATTTTCTGTCCGAAGCTGCTCAAAAGCTCTGGCAGGTGCTACCTCTGGCGCCCACGGGCTATGGCAACAGCCCATACTCCTCGTACTCGGCTTTCGCTATAAGCCCGCTGCTTCTCAGCGTGGAAATGCTGTGCAATCGCGGCTATATTCACCAAGAAGAGTTGGGCACAGTGCCGGAGTTCCCCACCGACCGCGTGGATTACCAAGCAGCTTCCGCTTATAAGTACGCGCTGTTTACCGCTGCCTACCACCGATTTCGCACACAGGCAGGCCAGCAGGAGCAAACGGAGTTTACAGAGTTTTGCAAGCGCGAGCAGCACTGGCTCGACGACTTCGCGATGTTCATGGCTCTGAAAAAGCTCTTCGGCAACAAACCGTGGAACGAATGGGAAGAGCCAATCCGGCTCCGCAATCGCGAGGCAATGGCACGCTATGCAACTGCTCTTGCCGACGACATACGGCTCCAGCAATACCTCCAATTTGAATGCCACCGGCAGTGGTGCAGCCTGAAAGCGTATGCAGCAGAGCGCAGTGTGAAAATCATCGGCGATATCCCCATATTTCTTGCCTACGACTCTGCCGACGTATGGGCCAATAGACCGATGTTCCGGCTTCGCAGCGACGGCTCGCCCGAAGTAGTTACTGGAGTTCCGCCGGACTACTTTTCCGAAAAGGGACAATTGTGGGGCAATCCGCACTACGACTGGAAAGCGATGGCAGCCGACGATTTTAGCTGGTGGAAGCTGCGCTTTGCGCGGATGTTTGCTCTGTATGATCTCGTGCGCATCGACCATTTTCGCGGTTTTGAAGCTTCTTACGAAATAAAATCCGGTGCGCCCGATGCAACAAAAGGCCGCTGGAAAAAAGTACCCGGCAAGCAAATGTTTACATCGCTTGTGCGGCATTTCGGCGCGCTGCACGTGCTGGCCGAAGACCTCGGAATGATTACCGAAGGAGTGCACGAACTGCGAAGGCATTTCCGCTTTCCCGGAATGCGCGTGCTTCAGTTCGGCTATGGTAGCGGCGAGCCCGACAATTACTTCCTGCCGCACAACTTTACACCCGATAGCATTGTGTACACAGGTACACACGACAACGACACGACGGTGGGTTGGTACACCGCTCTGCCTGATGATCAACAGCGATTTTTGCACGAATACCTGCGAACGACAGGTGCCGACAATGTATGCCGTGCTCTTGTGCGAGAAGCCCTTGCGTCTACTGCCGTGCTCGCTATTGTACCAATGCAAGACATCCTCGCGCTTGGCACAGAAGCCCGCATGAACCTGCCGGGACGCCCCGACGACAACTGGGAATACCGACTCGCCCGGGAAACTCTACACGAGCACGCCACTTGGCTGCGATTCCTCGCGTATCTGTACAACCGATAACCCCCTGCAATCACACACATCCTTTGCGTGTGCGCTTCGGTCTCCGGCCTTGCTGTCGGCCTCCGCACCGCGCTGCACAACCGCCGCGTGGCTGGCCGGCCCTAATCGCGTAGTAGTGACGGCTCAAGCGCCGTCACTACGCGGACGCCTCATTACGCCATCATACGCGGACGCCTCATTACGCCGTCACCTGGACTGCGATAATATAAAATCACCACCGTGCCACACATCCTTTTCGAGGCACTGGCACGACAGGTTACTCATACAAAGTACCGCTTCTCCGCAGCAGAAGGATTGCCCGGCAAGCACAGGCCCTGCACGCTGTTCGGGCAAACGACAGCCGGTAGACTTCTAAAAAACGCACTAAAAACGGAAGAAACTTTAGCAGGCGACGCGGATTATTTTATCTCGAACACAATGCTGAACATGTGCAATTATACATTTTACCTTCCGGAGAATCTCTATGAAATATCGTTTCTTCTCTTGTGCCTTGTGGTTGTGGTGCCTCGCTGTGATATCGGCTACTGCCGGACAAAAGACTTGGCAACCTCTGCCGCCCCTTGCATTCGACGGCCCTGTGCAAAACGTAGCCGCCAGTGATAACGGCATTCTGTACATCGGCATAGGCGACTATGTGTACAAATCGACTGACAATGGCACGACATGGGCAATTATAGGCGAAGACCGCATCTGGGGAGGAATTACAGACGTTGCGACCTTCCCCGGCAAGCCAAACGTGGTGATAGTAAGTACATCCACGGGAATTTACTGGTCGATGAACGGCGGAAACACCTGGAATTGGGATCGCTTCGAGGTAAATCCCCATACTGGTTTAGGCGGCGGTGCGGGCAATGTGTACCCACTTGTAGAGACCGACAGAATTTTCGCCGGAACGTATATCATGAGCTTAAACGGCGGATGGCAGCGTACACATCCCGAGAAATACACTTATTACTACGCATTTTTATCGGGTGGTACTGTCCTGACCCTTACCGGCAATAATCAAGCAGGCGAAGTAATGAGCTCCGACAACGGCGGTACTGCTTGGGCTCACCGGGCGGCACTTCCCGGCATAGGGCCGATGTTTGTGGACGCCAACGGCAAAGTGTATGCGTTTACAGAAACGTACACAATCACCGACGGCAAAGTGATCCGCGAATACCCAGTCTTTGTCTCGGACGACAGAGGAGCGAACTGGGCGGACTTTACGGTGGGAACAACTGGCCTGCCCGCACAGGACTCACGCGTGCAAATCCTGAGCATCGACCCAGCTACGAACAATGTGTATGCTACTGTGTACGACTCCAAGAGCTACAATGGAGAAGGCATTTACATTTCGACAGATGGTATGAAAACATGGAAACTGTTAGACACAGCGCTTGCCCATGCGAGCCCCTATGAGATGGTTATTCTCAAAGATGGCAGCGTTGTCTTTGCCACCGAGACACACGGTATAATAAGCTACAACGCCACACGGCAGCCAGCAGTGCAGAGCCTCAACGGCGGCCTTGTATCTACCGACCGACTGAATCTGTTCACAGCGAGCACTGGAAGACTCTTTGCCACAGGCGGAGCCAATGGCAAAATGAAATACACGGACGACGACGGCGCGAGCTGGAACACCGCTATGTTCGGTGAGCTCAAGCCGCAAATGCGCGCAATTACGGAATTGCCGAACGGCGATCTTCTGCTGGGCTCAATTGGTGTTGTACAGAGCGGCACATCGCCTCTGTACCGCTCTACCGACCACGGCGCGACATGGCAGCCCTTTGGTTCCGGCCTGATCAACGACAGCGCCAACTGGACTGGTATCGGGTCGTTCTTTATCGACAACAGCGGCAAACTGTACGCACTTACCGAAAGCGCTGGCATGATAAATCCCAGTTCTCTGCTATTCTCTACCGACAATGGCGCTACGTGGCAAGCTATCGACAGCATCTTCGGCTCGACGGCAGTATTGCCTACTGGCGCAATCTTCACTGCGGGCATGAACGAAATGTTTGATATGTTTTTTAGACGCTCCGACGACGGCGGGAAAACCTGGACTAATGTTGTAGCCCCGAGAGAACTCAGCATCACGTCACCACCGCAATTGTCTACCGATCCACGGGGCAATCTCTATTTCCGCCAGCACAGCGCCGACACTCTTTTTGTAAGCAGCGACAACGGCATTACTTGGAAAGCGTTCGACGGCGAGGGATATTCCCAGACGTATTTTGATGCGGCGGGCAACACGTACTTCGTGTACACGATGGCCAATGTGTACCTGATGGAAAAGGGAAGCACAGAAAAAACGAGAATTATCACGGGTCTGCCCTTTAACGGCGACGCAGTAGTAGTGTTCTCCATGGCATTCGGCACTGGCGACACGCCGTATATTTCGCACAGCAATGGCAGAATTTACAAGCTCACAGAAGCCATATCTACCGATGTAAGCAGCGAGCCAGCAACAGAACTTGGAGCTACAGCGGCATATCCCAACCCGTTTGCAGAACACTTTACCATAAGCTATGCTCTGCTATCCGCATCCGACGTCACACTGCGAATCTTCGACATCCTTGGAAATGAGGTACGGACGGTAGTTGCAGCGCATCAGGGGATCGGGAATAACACCTTGGTGATTGACGGCAGCAGCCTTGTACCCGGCCTGTACACCTATCGAATTACAGCCGGTACTCTCGTACAATCGGGTACAGTAGTTCGCAAATAACTCCGGATTCATACCTCTTTTCTACAGGCGGGACATCCATATCCCGCCTTTTTTGTGTTGTTTTGGAAGGTCGTTCTTTTTTCCATTGCACTCCGTACTGCCAGCGGTTATTTTCAGCGCTGATATCCTGACTTTGACAATTCTACTTTTAAAGTAACTATAGCAAAAGGAGTGCCATGCGACTAAAGTTACTGCTATGTATTCTGTTCTGTTTGCCTGTTGCTGTGTTCTCCCAGTCCATCACTGTAAAGAATGTTGATGTTTCTGCCTACCCGATCATTTCGGCTGATGTCTACACTGCGGATGCAGAAGGGTTGCCCGTGCCAGACGTCTCGCTGTCCGATCTGACCCTAAAGGTGAACACGACGCCCACACCGGTACAGTCGATTACGTGTCCACCGCCGCAGCCTCCGCTGCCAATGTGGGCAGTGATAGCTTGCGACCGCAGCCAGTCGATGAACGAGCGCATCAACGATGACCTGCTTTATATCGACCTTGCTACAGCCGGAATGAGCGCTTTTGTAAAAGCTGTCGACTTTACGGCTGGCGATACAAGAGTGGCGCTCATGGTGTTCGACACCGCATCTACGGTGCTTATTAATTTTTCCAACGACAAGATACTGCTCGGTACAAAAGTAGGTGGAATCAAGCCAATCGACGTGGCAGGTACAAACTACAACCGCGCGTTTCTCGATCCATTCGAGGGAGCTATCACTCTTCTAAAAAGAGTGCCCCCGAGCTACCAACGGGTACTGGTGCTGCTTTCTGATGGCGCACCAACTGCAGGAGATTTCGACTACTCGACTATTCTGCAAGAGGTAGTGGACAACAATATTGTTGTGTATCCCATTATTATCAAGGAAGCGCCGAGCTACCAGCTTCAGCAACTCGCGTTTCACACAGGCGGCCAAGCCTATGGCGGCATTGTTACTCGCGAGGAAGTACGCACAATCTATGCGCGCATTGCAAAACGCGCACAACTGAGCAAAGCCCCCTGCAAAATTACCTGGGAAGTGCCTGTATGCGATACAACCCGACACCATACTGCCCGGCTTCGCAATGAAACACTGGGCGTAGAAGCAGTATTTACCTACGATGTTCCAGCCCCTCCGAAAATAGTAAAAGTGTCGGCTGGACGCGATACAACTATCTGCGACGGTATGACTGTGGCTCTGCGCGCAACAGGCAGCTCGACAAAAGGCACGTATCTATGGTCGCCCACAGAAGGCCTCAGCGATCCCTCATCGGCGACTCCTATTGTAACACCCACAGCGGCTACCCTAACCTATACAGTGCTCTATACCGACGAACGCGGCTGCATGGCTTCCGACGACGTTACTGTAAATGTTCTGAGCCCTGTAGTAAGCATACCAGTCGATTCCGTGTTTATCTGCCGGGGCGAGAGCATAACAATCTCGGCAAATGGCAATGGCAACCGCTATGCGTGGTCGCCCACAGCCGGACTCGACCAGCCTGTAACAATGGCAACGGTCGTCGCTCACCCGGTTTCTACAACTACCTATGGCGTTACTACATGGCTCGGCTCCTGTACCGCCCGGGATAGCGTTACCGTGGTCGTTGTCGATCTTCAGAATGCAATCGACGCTGGACCAAACGTAGCAGTATGCACGGACAGCAGTACCATGCTTACGCCTACAGGGATCGAGGGAAGCTATCGCTGGTTCCCAGCGACAGGACTCGACCGAACAGATATCCGCACGCCTGTAGCGAAACCAGTACAAACAACGACATATTACCTGACAGTAACGACAGCCAGCGGATGTACTGCCTCCGATTCTGTTACTGTCACCGTTTATCCTCGCGCTGTGGTGGACGCAGGCGAGAATACAGATATTTGTCCCGGCAAAAGTACAGTTCTCTCGGCACAGGGCCAAGAAGGTGAGTACCAGTGGAGTCCGGCAACAGGGCTGGATCGCACCGATAGCCGCATTGTCACCGCTTCGCCCTTGTCGACAACAGTGTACACGGTGCTGTACACTAATCTGAACGGCTGCATGGCTACAGACGAGGTGACAGTTACAGTAAACGGTGCGCTTGTCATTGATGCTGGAGAAGAGCAAGCAACATGCCCCGGCGGTTCGGTGCAGCTATCAGTGAGCGGCAGCAGCGGAACAGCAGTATGGACACCGTCGGCAGGATTAGACAATCCTACGTCGCGCACTCCTGCGGCGTCGCCTGCGGCAACCACCATGTACACTGTAGTGGTCACATCGCCCGAAGGCTGTATTGGCATCGACAGCGTCAACGTTGTGGTTTATCCCAAAGCTGTAGTAGACGCAGGCGATGGAGCCGTTATCTGCCGGGGAGAAAGCACACAACTCGCGGCTACAGGCAGCGAAGGCACTTATATGTGGTCGCCGGCAACAGACCTGAATAATCCCTCTTCGCCCAGCCCCGTCGCTTCGCCAGTAAAGACAACCACCTACACAGTGGTAGTAACTGATAAAAACGGATGCAGCGCTACCGACAATGTTGTCGTTACCGTGCGCTCGTATGCAGATATAAAATTCTCGCTCGCCCGGCAACGCCCAAAAACGTTAGACGCCGGTGAGGACGATATACTGATGCTGCAATTAGAGGGCATTGATATCACGCAGGATACGATCACGTCGTTCGAATGCGTATTGGCTTATGATATGGAAAGCCTCCAGTACCGCCCGAGCACTATAGCTGCAGGCGGTGCCGCCAGTGGCTGGTCAATCACTGCCGATGAGCAGGCGAGCAATGGTTTGCTTGTCCTTCGGGGTTCTGGTGATGTGCTTGCACCCGGCACAGTGTGTACATTTACTATGCGGCCTTACCTGTCGCTGGCAGGCGCTACCACAGGTAAAATAGATATCAGAGCAAACAGCGCTTCTGTAGAAGCAAAAGGCTGCGTTACCACGTCGATCACAGGCACGACAATACCCGTCTCGAAGCCGTGTATTACATCGTCCCGCGCTATCCGCTATACGGGCAAAGGCTTTAGCCTACAGCAGAACACTCCTAATCCCGCGAGCGATATAACAACGATTGAATTCTCGGTGGCATTCAACGCCCCGACGAACTTCATACTGTACAATGCTCTTGGAGAGCAGGTGATGGTGCTCGTCGATGAAGTGCTGAAAGAAGGCAGCTACAATATTGCGCTGCCCATCGCCGACCTGCCATCGGGCTTGTATTACTACCGCCTTACCTCCGGGCCGTTTAGCGAAACACGCCAGATGGTAATCGGCAAATAAGCCAAGCGATCAGCAAGACAACACAGTCAAGCCGGGGTAGAGCTCCGGCTTGATTGTTTTTACCCTGTAGCCACACATTTATAGCAACCAGATGTTGAGAGCTTCTCCCTCCGCACAACCGCTTCTTCTCCGCACCGCGCGGCACAGCCGCCTCGTGGCTATTATCGTAAGCCCGTCCTCGTACCGTTCCTACGGTAACAAATGCAAAGACATCGGCCTCCATCGCGGCTTTGGGCAACCTGCCATGCGAGTAGCTTGCGGCCAGCCGGCAACCGGCTCGTGCGACCGGCGACAGCGACCAACCAAACGCCACAACGACGCCCGTGCCACAACTATTATTCGCTGTAAGAACACTGATATTGCGAAATGGTAATTCAACTTGTGCTTTAGAAATTTGGAATATGACCGACCGTAGCCGGTGATGCGCTCGTTGTGTTTACTTAAAAAGAACCGCATTAACAATGTGCAGGTTAGCAGAACAAAACCCTGAAAACGCGCTGATATTAATGACTAATAACGGGCTTTTCTCCTCCGAATACCCTATGTTTGCAGGTGTATATGCCATGCAAGGAGGAATTGAGCAACATCGAGCCATGAAAATGGCACTGGCGCCAAGCAGCAAACGCCAGCTATTCTCTTACTACTCCCGTGGAACTTATGACTGGTCGAACTCTTCCTACGCAGGAGCTTCATCTTAAATCTACCGTTGGCGAGCTCCAGCTTTTCGACGCTCAGGTGGCGATTGATTTTCCCGCTAAGACCGTCATGGACTTTTTTGAACGCCATCCAGCTATCCCAGGAATTATCGTTGTAGAAAACGGCCTGTACGCTTCAATGCTCTCTCGCAAAGAATTCTTTGAGTGTATTAGCAAGCCCTACAGCCTGGAGATTTACCTAAAACGGCCTATCCGCGTCATGATCGAGAGCATCCCCTATGCACCCCATATTATTGTGCAGTACTCCACTTCTATTGTCGACGCAGTACAAGTAGCTCTACAGCGCTCTGAAGAGCATTTTACCGACCCGCTCGTAGTAGAAACAATGAACCATTCCCTGAAAATCCTCGATGTCCATCAGTTGCTGCGGGCGCACGCTCGCATCCACGCACTGGCCGTAGACCAGCTTCGGGAGATAAATCAGTTCAAGACCGAGCTGCTCGGCATAGCGTCCCACGACCTGAAAAATCCGCTCAATTCCATTATCAATCTCGCCAAGGTAATCAGGGAGGAACTCGAACCCGACTCTTTCCCCCACGAAATGACCTGCCAAATTTTCGACACATCGCAGCACATGCTAGACCTTGTGCTGGAGCTGCTCAACTCATCGGTAATAGAAACCGGGCGCATGGAGCTCAAGCGCAATCTCTTTGACCTCCGCGATATCGTGTCGGCAATTGTCTGGCAGAACAAATCGATGGCGGAGAGCAAACAGCAAACTATAGAGTACAATGTAGAGGCCGACCAGCACTATATGATTAACGGCGACGGCGTAAAGCTGCGCGAGTCGATGGAGAACCTCGTGAGCAATGCAATCAAATACTCTCCACACGGACAAACCATCCGGGTAGAGCTTGCGCGCACCGAGGGCTCTATACGCTTTGCCGTGCATGATCAGGGGCCGGGGCTAACAGAAGAAGACCGCAATAAGCTCTTCGGTAAGTTCCAGCGCCTTTCGGCACAGCCCACCGGTGGCGAGTCGTCGACAGGGCTGGGCTTGTACATTGCCAAGCAGATTGTAGACCTGCACGAAGGAAAAATCTGGGTAGACAGCACGCCCGATGTAGGCAGCAGTTTTTACATCGAGATTCCGGCTCATGATATTTATGCAGAAACGAATGTCTAATCAGTTCGTCCGCGCAAAAATTATTACAGCGAATATTCTTTTCTTCCAAATATTTATGTACTTGACGGCAAGCTATAGGCAGGCACCAGGAGATGCGGCATGACCGATGAGACAGAGTTTTTCCAGCGCAAAATCGCATCGGCAGAAAACACCGCAAGCCGCATTCAAGTGCTGAATACGGCCAGTAAAGCGATTCAGGCATCGAATCCCACGCAGGCGCTTCAGTGGGCTGATGAAGCAATGAGCCTTGCTACAGTTCTCGGCAACTCCCACCATATTGCGGAATGCCTATTTAACCTTGGCACGAGCAGTAATGCGCTCGCCCGCTATCGCAATGCTATCACATTTTTCGAGCAGGCTCGTGCGCGCTACCAAGAACTCGGCAACGATATCCACGCCATCAATGCAACGGGAAATATCGGGCTCGCGTATTCCAAACTCGCCGACTACAGTGCGGCATTGGACTCCTACCACCAAGCGCTTGAGCAGGCAGAAGCAATAGGCAACCAAACGCTCATTGGCCGCCTGCTGAACTCTGTTGGCAGCACATATTTACATCTCAACGACTATGCGCTGGCTCTGGATTACTGCACGCGCAGCCTTCACCTCCGCGAGAGCACAGGCGATACCAACGTGGGACCCGTTCTTACCAATCTGGCGAATATTCATCTGTATCTCGACCATGCCGATATCGCACTCGACTACTATAACAAAAGCCTACAGCTCTGCATTGAAACATCAAATAGCTATGGCAGAGGGCTCACCCTTGTGAACATAGCAGAAGTGTACTTACACCGTCGCGACTATAAAATTGCTTTACAGCATCAGTTTGAAGCCCTCGAAATTTTTACAGCCGCATGCAATCAGGAGATGCGGGCACGAGTGCTGTCGAATATCGGCACAGCGTACCAAGAACAGGGCGATCTGGACACAGCCCTCGACTACCAGCTACAAGCTGTGGCTATAGCAGAACAGATTGAACAACGCCGTACCTATGCCTCGGCGCTCGCACGGGTTGGCACGATCTACCAGCTTACAGGACGCATCGACGAAGCCAAGACCACACTTGTCGCAGCATTGGAACTCGCTACAGCTATCAAAGTCCGCTCGCTGCAAATTACGATCCACGAAGTGCTCGCACAGGCATATGAGGACAGCGGAGAGCCCGAAAAGTCGCTGGAACATCTGCGAAAAGTCATGCGCATGGGCGAAGAAGAGCTCGCCAGAGAGCAAAAGCAGGTGTTAGAGGAAACCAATATGCGCTTTGAAGTGGAAAAAGTGCGGCGGGAAAAAGAATTGTACCGGCTGAGAAATGTAGAGCTGGCAGGCGCTCTGCGCGAAGTAGAACAGCTCAATGCACATCTGCAAGAAATCAACAACGAAAAAACAGAGCTGCTCGGGATTGTCACCCACGAATTGCGTAATCCGCTTACAGGCATTCTTGCTTCGGTAACGCTGATGAAAGACTACATCAAGAGAATGTCGAAAGAAGATATTACTAATCAGCTTATAAAAATTGAGGAAACAGTACACCGCTCTTCGTCGACAATCGACCACCTGCTGGATATTAATGCCATTGAAGCTGGCCGACTTACGCTTGTGCTCCGCCCCGTATCGGTGTGCTCCGTCGCTCGGCAGATTGTGAACCTATACGACGAACGCGCGGCTCTGAAACACCTCTCATTGCACTTTCAATGCTCAGCCGATAACTCCACTATCTCTGCTGATGAAAAAACGCTGTTTGATGTTATCGACAACCTCGTGTCGAATGCAGTTAAATACTCTCCGCCCCATACGCATATCACAGTATCAGTCGAACGGCAAGAGGCAAATGTGCGTATTCTCGTGCACGACGAGGGGCCGGGCCTCACATACGACGACCGAAAAAAGCTGTTCGGCAAGTTTCAGCGCCTTTCAGCACGTCCTACCGGCGGTGAATCGTCCACAGGACTCGGCTTGTATATTGCGCGTCAGATCGTGGAGCTACACGGCGGCACCATCCATGCAGAAAGTGAACCGGGCAGGGGCAGTACATTTATTGTAGAGCTACCCACCAGCTACGTCCCTGCTAGCGTACTGGCATAACAAGCTACTCCGAAGAGCTCCCGCTCCCTCTATTACCGATGAACAGAGCATTTCTTTTGTCCGCCAGTGCTATTTCCTCCACGACACCTTCTTTTTCCTGCATTCCTGTAGTGCACACTGAGTATATTGCCGTGCATACTGCTCCCGGCGTGGCACAGAGCACAAGAAAGTGCGGTATATAGATTGGCTTTGCTTGCGCTTCGGCCTTTGCCCGTACTTTGCGTCGCGCGGCATATCGTTCCTACGACAACATCAGTGCAACAGCGGAGATTGGCGATTAACGGGTGGCCAACTGATAACCGGCGTTGCGACCGGTGACAGCGACGCGCCGGGCGCCCGAGCGACGCCCGTGCCATGTATATCAGCAATAGACATTTTAGAGAACTTCACAAGAGAACAGGATGACGAGCTTCGAACTCAACGGCGAATATATTGAGCTATACAAACTTCTCAAAGCAATGGCGCTCTGCGGCAGTGGAGCCGAGGCCAAGCACGCAATCGACGAAGGCATTATTACAGTAAACGGCGAGGTAGAAACGCGGCGCCGCTACAAAGTACGCATGGGCGACCGCATTCTTTTCGGCGATGAAGAGATAGAAGTTGTCGCAGCAGAATAGCACTAACCGCTAATTTTCCTGCGCTTATTCAGGTATTGAACAAGAGCTGTATCGAACGGCTCGGAAGTATCGACCAGCACATAGTCGATATTGCGCTGCCTGCATTCGCGCTTGAGCTGCTCGGTAAATTCGTGCACAGCAGAAGCGTATGATTTCTGGATTTGGTACGGCTGTGTTACCATTTCTTCGCCAGTTTCCATATCCCGAAATGTGGCATCCATCCCAAATTTGAAATCGCGTTCGCGCGGGTCGAGCACCTGGAACACGATAATCTCATGAGCGCTGTGGCGAAAGCGTTTCAGCGCCGAGACAATGGCTTGCAGATCGTCGAAAAAATCGCTGATAATCACAATCAGCCCACGCCGCGAAATGCGTTCGGCAAGCCGGTCGAGCGCGCCCGCCGTCCCCGTGGCGTTCGAGGGCTCGACCGAGTCCAACAGGCGGAGTATTTCCTGCATATACGACCTTTTCGCCCTCGGGGGGAGAAACGCCCGTATATCGGTATCGTACAAAGCCAATCCTGCGGCGTCCTGCTGGCGCATCATCAGAAACGTAAGAGCGCCTGCGAGCGAAGCTGCGTACTCGAACTTCGATACATGCCCCTTCGATGCGTATTTCATAGAAGCGCTGGAATCGACAATGACAGTACACCGCAGGTTTGTCTCGTCTTCGTACTGCTTTACATAGAATCGGTTGGTCTTGCCGTAAATCTTCCAGTCGAGGTGCTTAATTTCATCGCCAGGCATGTACTGGCGGTGTTCGGCAAACTCTACGCTGAAGCCGTGATACGGCGACTTGTGAAGGCCAGTAATGAAACCTTCCACAACGAGCCGGGCTTTCAGCTCCATATTTTGCAGGCGCGAAACGACTTCCGGACGAAGGTATTTTCTGCGATCTTCCATGACAGGAACTTGTCTTATGTGTTGGAGTTAGGTAACGGCCCGCTAGATATACCAGCGGTCGTCATGCCTGCCGGGTATGGCAGACTGTACCAGCGCAATCTGATTTGTTTAATAGAGCGCAAATTATAAAATTGCCCGAACATACAAGCCGGACACCGGAGCCGGTACAGATTCTTCCTGAAAACGAACAACTATCATTCATCATGTACGGAACGATACCATGAAAGTACTACATACGTTTGCAACAGCTCTGCTGCTCGTGCTTTGCTGCGTCCTTTCCGCTTTTGGAGAAACAGCCGTCCGCTTCGTTCACACTGCTTCCGGCGCACCGCCGGTGACAGTGCGCTTCAGTGCGTTGCCGCTTTTTCTCAATCGCACACCGCTGTCGGCTTCATCAGTCCGGTCGGAACTTCCTGCTCTTTCCTACCAAGTACAAATACGCGACACGAACGCTTCCAACCCGCCGCTGCTGCACTCTACCGACATGGCGGTAACAGATGGCCTGAACCAGTCGATTGTCTTTACTGGGCAACCCGGGAACTACGGGTCGCTCGTTCTGTCGTGGGATAAATCGCTGCCCCAGCTCGGCAATATCAAGGTACGCTTTGCTCACGTTGCTCCTTCTGTGCAGGAAAAAGTAACGATTCTCATAGGCGGAAGCCTGTTCTTCCAGCCGTTGGACGCTATGAGCGCAACTAATTTCATTGAGATTCCTCTGGCACAAGCAGTAAATCTTACCTATGTACTCACGAGTTCCAACGCCGAGCTCGCAAAATTTTCGGCAGCAGGCGCGTTCGAGGCCGGCAATGTCTATACAGTGTACTTCGTCGACGGCATAGCCGACCGCGAAGCCCGTATTGTCAACGAAACAAGCATCGACGAGCAAACACCCATGATTTCCCTGCAACGCGCAGGAGTAAAGCTCACGCTTCGTACAGTGAATACCCTCGGTACAGGACTACAGACATGGAGTATCAACGGCCTGCCGCTGTTTACGTCGCTGTCGCCGCTGTCGGCTTCGCCAACCGCCTATGCCTATGCCGATGGCGACCCGCTTATTGCTGTTCATCCTGCCAGCAACCTATCAACAACGCTGGCGGAAAAAGAACTCGTTCTCGCTGGCGCTAATCAGTTTACCTTGGTGTCCTATGGCATTGCCAGCTCTATGCAGATACTTCAGCTCTCTACAAGTGCTTCCCAGCCTGCAACTGGCACTGCGCTTGTTCGGCTCGCTCATACAGCCCCGGGCACTCAAGCCGTAGAAATCGCACAGGAAAACACACCTATTATCACAGCAACAGCCTATGGTACGGCATCGGGCTTTACCTCAGTGCAGGCACAACAGCAAACACTGCGGGTACGCGCAGCCGACACCAAAAATGTCCTGGCCGAATTTTCTTTGACACCTGCCTCAGCACATATCTATACCCTCTTTCTTACCATAGGGAACGGCGGTACGGAAGTGCGTCTGCTAGACGAGTCCGCGTCCTCTGCCCAGTCGCCTCTGCCTGTGCTTAATATCCAGTCGACAGGAACAGCCAAGCTCCGAGCCGTCAATCTTATTGCCGGGCGAAGCATTCGCATAGGAACGGATCAGGGCATTGTCGCCGACAGAATAGACTATACACATGCCGACGCACTGAAAGAAAGTTTCACAGCCGGCACCTACATATTTTCGGCAAACGACGCTGATGCACCCGATATCACTCTGGCATCCATTGGCGGGCAAATCGCCAACGAGGGAAATTACCTGCTCGTTTTTCTTGGTTCGCAAGCACAAGCCAAAGGTGCAATTTTCAATACCGCAAAGGTCAAACTCCCCAAAGACAGTATTCTCGTGCGGTTTATGAATGCCGCCGAAGACCTCAACGACCTCAGGATTATCGATCAAACATCAGGAAGACTGCTGGCCGAAAAGCTCTCCTATGGCGATATCTCTTCCTACAAAGCCATGCCCAAAGGAGATCGTACCTACAGCCTCTTTAAAGGTTCCCAACAAGAAGTTGCGATATTAGTCGATAACTACGCCGCTCACGATGTCCTGACCATCTTTATTGTTCGCGACAAGGAACAGCTCTTTGGCTATGTACTCCCCGACGAGGCGCCCGAAGGCTTCCACCCGCTTTCGCGGTTTGAGGCTACCGTTGGAGTCGACGAACCCGAAGCGTCGCTGTCAATTGTTCCAGCTCCCCATCCCAATCCAGCCTCCGACCGTATCTCCATGCAAATACTTCTTTCTACGCCATCAGAAATCCATACGCAGATTGTGGATATGAGCGGCAGAATCGTACAACAAGGGCTACATACATATCCAGCAGGTAGCTCGGAGCTCGCTATCAACTGTGCCCCCCTGCCCGCAGGCTTTTATATGCTCATCCTCCATATCAATGGAAAAACGTACTCTTACCCATTGACAATTGTTCGATAGACAAATGCCAAAAGCGTCAGCATACTGCCAGGTTGCACGAATTTTGCCAACATAGACCGTAGCTATAGAGATTATTGCGCTTCAGTCTTTGGCCTGCCGCTCGCGTCTCCGCACCGCGCAGCACTACCGCCGCGTGATGTCCCTCCGCCATTCGCGCATTGCTGCCGTCGGTTTGTCGTGCCGTTCTTACGGTGGCAGTACACGGGCAATGCGATAAAGCACCGCAGCATAGCGACCAGCAGTAGCTGCTCCGCGAGAAAATACAACAGAATCCAGTTCAGCACGGGGACGTGTAACACTTCCCCGTGCTGTTCGTCTACCACCCGGCGCCGGATTCCCGCTACAACTTGCCTATCAAGGACAGAATCCAGAAGTAATACTGCGAGCGATTGCTGAAGCATTTCTTCTCAAGTATCACTTTAAGTAACGACAACAAAAATCTATTCCATTTCAAGTTCATTTTTTGTAAGTTCGTGTTATCCCCATTTTCCGGCAGCAAAGGAAGAGCGATGAAACTGCGTTTACTGATGGTGGCGGGATGCAGTCTCGTCCTGACCACTTTTTCATTATGGTCGCAAATAGTCGAGACAGCTCCTGCATATGGCTCGAAGCTATTGCTTGAGAGCGAACGGCTGTTGCGCGACCAGCTTCTGCACGAGGCAGGCAGCCTCCTGCGGACAATAGAGCTCGAATTCCCGGAGTCTCCGGCAGCAGAGCGTGCTCCCTATCTTCAGGCCGAAGCTCTTGCCCGTTCGGGCGAATACAACAACGCCGACGCAGTCCTGAATTCTTTTATCATCAGCCGCTCCAACTCCCCCTTTGTTGCCTACGCACAATTCCGCCGAGCGACACTCGCATTCGAGCAGGCCAAGTACCAGCAGGCACGCGAATTATTCCGGGACGCAGTACAAAGAGCCGAAGAAGATGCAACAATACGCGGCGATTCCGCCTACAGCAGGCTGGCAGCAGCCGGGCTGTACTGGACAGGTATGGCCTATGCACATGAGGGAAAATACGAGGAAGCCCGGCAACCGCTAATCGACAATGCAACACGCTACCCCGGCAATCCCTATGCCGACGACGCCTTGTTTGCGCTTGGGCAACTCGCCGAAACCACGCTCGACAACCAGCAGGCTATCGACTATTTCAACCGCGCGAACAAAGAGTACCCCTACGGTAATACCCGGCTGGCTTCGCATATTCGGCTAGCGCAGAATTACATTATCCTACGCCAGTACACAACTGCCCTGTCCGAATTAGAAAGCGCGGAAACAGTACAGCGAGCTATCCAGCGGGACGGCGACACATCGCGGTATGAACACCAGACATACGCCGACAACGCAGCCGAGCAAACGCTCTACCTTCGGGGCGAAGCACACAATGGCGGTGGCCGGTACGACCAAGCACTCGACACATTTCGCGAACTGCTCGCAGTGTATCCCCAGTCGCCTCTGCGTAACCGAGCCCTGCTCGGCGCTGGATGGGCCAGCCTGAACCTTCAGCATTACGATGAAGCAATAGCTCTCTACGACAGCGTACTCGCAAACAATAATTCTTCCGACGATATCCAGGTTTCGTCCGCTCGCCTCTACAGGCTTATTGCCCTGAAGCACAGCAACCAACGCGACGAAGCTAAGCAAGGCTTGCTCGGCTTATCAGTGTTGCCCGGCTACCCGCTGATTGGCGAAGCGCTGTTGGAGCTCGGCCAGATGTATTACGAGGATCGCCAGATGGTGGAAGCCCAGCGCGCACTCGAACGCGCCGAACGCGAAACTACCAACGGGCTTACACGCGTGCGCATACAAATTCTGCTCGGCGAAGTGCTGCTAGAAAACGGCCTGTACGAAAAAGCCGAACCCGCGTTTGCCAAAGCAGAAGAGGTAGCGGAAAAAAGCTCGCCCCGCTTTGTGCCAAACAAAGAAATCTATCTGGCTGAAGCACGGCTGAAACGTGGAATTGCTCTCGCAGGTGCACATCGCCATTCCGAGGCTATTGATGTTCTACGCCGATTTATAAGCGAGCACAATGCCGACAAGCGCATGGACCTCGCCATATACTGGCTGGCAGAATCCTTTTACCAGCTTGAGTTGTTGCAAAATGCTGTTGAGAACTACAATCGCATCATACGCGATTACCCGGCGAGTACACATCGAGAAGCCGCTCTATACGGCCTCGGCTGGTCGGAATTCAGAATGAAGAATTTTACCAAGTCCTCCGCTACCTTTGCCCAGCTTCTCAGAGAATATCCGCAAACAGAATATGCAATCGACGTGCTGACACGCAAAGGTGATGGGCATTACCTCTCGAAACAATACCAAGCGGCAGCCGATTCCTACCGCCAGGCAGCGCGGCGGGCTCCAGATACCGACCAAGGACTGTACGCTTCCTACCAGCTATCGCAGGCACTGTACAGACTTGGCGCATTCGACGAAGCTGTAGCCGGAGCACAGGATTTTCTGCGCCGTTACCCTGGTTCGGCCTATGCAGACAACGCGGCCTACATGGTGGGCTGGATACGATTCCAGCAAAAACGCTTCGACGAAGCAATTGAGGAATTTCGCAAGGTTGTAGACAAATACCCCGGCACACAGCTCGCACCGCGCATCTATTATGCCATAGGCGACGCCCACTACAACCTCGGCAACTACGAAGCAGCAATGGCTTCCTACCAACGCGTAGTAGACGAATACCCCAACAGCTCCTATGCCTTCGAAGCCGTAAAGGCCATTCAGTACAGCCTTGTTCTGCTGGACAGAGAAGATGAGTCCTCTCTTCTCACCGACCGCATTATTCAGGCGAATCCCAATACAGACTTGGCCCAGCGGTTAGAGAGCGATAAAGGCGACATATTTCTGAATAATGGACGCTACAAAGATGCCGTCGCCGAATACCAGAACCTTCTAAAAAAGTACCCCGACACGAAGCGAAAAGCCGAAGTGATGCTCTCTATGGCTAGAAGCTATATGGGCATTGCTACACACGATAAAAGTATTCCTGATGCACAAACAGCACGCGACATATTCAGCCAGATTACAGAAAAATATCCCGATAGCGAAGAAGCTGAGTTTGCGTCTCTCGAACTGGCACTTGCTCATGTACAGCTCAACGAGCCGGATAAAGCGCAGGAACAGTTTGAACTCGTCAAGAAAAAGTATCCCGATAAGGATGTAGCTATCCGTGCATCATTCGAACAAGCCTATCTGCGGCAAATGCGCGGCGACACTCTTGGCGCTGTACAGGCGTACAAAGCGGTAGCCGATAAATACAGAGGCACGGACTACGGCGACCGCAGCCGATACTGGGTGGCAATGTACTATCGCAACCACGACCAATACGACAGCGCACGAGCTGAGCTGGCACTGATAGCCACGCGCACTGATAATCTCGGTGCAGAGTCGCAATACCGTATCGGCGAGCTCTGGCTTCGCGATAAAAATTTTGAGAAAGCACGAGAGGCATTTGTCCAGAGCAAAGACCGATTCTCAGACTTCGACGATTGGAATGCTCTTGCGCTGATTGGTCTTGGCGAGGCTTATGAACAGCTCGGCAATGCCGATGCTGCCAAAGAAACATACCGCCTTATTATTGCTCTGCGCGGAGACGATGATTTTGCCAAAACAGCACAGGCCCGACTCGACCGCATGTCAAAAACGGAGAACCAAAAATGACATCCGACTACACATCGATTCGCCGTTTGCTCGACCGCACTCTGGCCTGCTGTGCCGCAGGTGTGCTGTCGGCGTTGCAACTCTTTGCACAGGATGCTCCGAAACCAGCGGACAACCCATTAGAACTTCCCATAGTCGTTATCGAAGGTGCAGAAAAAATAAACGTGCCCGGCGGAATCAAAAAGATTCCGTCCATCGAGGTGAGACTTCTGCCCAACGAACTGAACGCTCTCAATTCTTTAGAGAAGCACCCTCCATCGCTTCTTCCAGCACAGCCGCTCCCTACGCTCCAGCCCGTTGGTACGGCGTATAATGGCTTTGTGCGAGGGCAACTTGGCATGTATATCACACCCGATATTCAAGCGGGCTACCGAACAGCATTTAGCGGGTTCGATATTTATGCGCGCGGCGGCATAGAGCTCAGCGATGGCCACGTAGATAACGCAGCGTATTCCAAAGGGTTTGCCCAGATCAGCGCAGGCTACTTGGCTCCGGAAAAATATTGGCTGTTTGGCGGCAGCAAAACCGACAGCTATTTCCGCTATGCAGGAAGGTCGTACAACCTCTATGCCGACTCTCTGGCACCGGTGCGCTCCATACGAGAATTTGATCTCGGCTTTACAGTACGCGGCACCTACGAAGGCTTTGGCTATAGCGCAGGTGCAGGCATCGACAATATGGTGATGACTCAGTCGCGCGATGTATCGCATAGTTCACTGTTCGGTTATGTAGCTGTCAATCAACTCTGGAGTGGCCTGCGCGTTGGCGGACGGCTCGCGCTCAATTTCCGTACACTGCGGGGCACTGGCTACAATTTTATTGAAGCGGCTGCAACGGGCGAATATCTTTCCGGCCCCCTTCTGCTAGCGGCAGATGTCGGCGTACAGACAGGTGCAAACACAGCGGACGCCGCACAAGTCGCGCCCCTCCTGCAAGGGCGGGCGGAATTGCGGATCGACAAGAACCTGACACTTCGCGGGCGGCTTGGAGTTGGCTTGCAGGATCGCTCGTATCGCTCATTTCTCCAGCAAAATCCCTATCTCGACGATTCTTCGGATGTGCGCTATGCAAGCGTTTTGCCTGAAATTAGCGGACAGATATTATACCACCCCTCGGTGCATCTCCTCTTATCGGGCGGTGTTACGATGCGCATGGTACAGAATATGCCATTGTTTCTTTCTACAGGCCGCAGCACATTCCGGCTCGATTATATGGATGCCTCCGTTCTGGAGGCTTCTGGCGAGGCCATGATAGCAATAGACAGCTCGAACAGGCTTGCCGGTTCGCTTGTGCTGCGATCAGCAGCCCTTTCCGATAGCAGTGGTTCGGTGCCGTACATTGCGCCTATAGAACTCGGTGCAGAATACGAACGGCGGTGGACTCAAGAGTTTTCGACAACAGTAGGCCTGCAATATACAGGCTCCCGATATGCCGATCTCAATGAAACCGTCGAACTTGATGGCTACCTCAATGCTCATATTGCGGCTTCCTACACATTGTCGGATAGGTTGTCGGTATTTGCGCGCATTGAAAATCTCACGGCTTCCCATATATATATATGGGAAGGGTACCGCGAACGGGGTATGTTCGGCTCAGCCGGGCTCACATGGAAGTTTTAATTACTCTACAGTCGCGGCACTATTTTTGCTCCTGATCAGGAGTATGTGTATTTTTTGATACCCGATACCTGTAGTATGCGGGTTCTATGAATTAACAGGTACATCTGATGCCGGGTTTTGATCCTACCATATTGCGCGACGAAGAAAAGGCTGGCGGCTTTGAACCTGGACTTGCCGGGGACGATACGTTTAAACTCGAACAGCTCCCCGCATATCCCGGAACAGCACAGACCCCAGTTCCTGCTGTGCAGGAAACTGCGCCAGCCGAAACAAGCGAAGTCGAGCTACCTATTGAAATAGAAGCCGAGCCAACGGCATTTATCCCGAAAGAACCTGTTGAAGAAAGAAGAGCAGTTCCTGACGAACCAAAAGCGGCACTGGTTGATACTACAGCCGCCTCGTATAGCGAACCCCTTGTTCTGGACGATAGTCTTATCGCCTTGCTGAAGGAAGACCTCAATAAGTCGAAAGAACGAAAACGCGTAGAAGAAGAAGCGGAGATACCCGAACCGTCGACCGTGGCAGCCGATACAGGCTTCGACAGCTATACGAACTATGCCGACGTGGCTGCTGCTGCTGGAGGGCAAGAGATAGAAGTTGACCTTTCCAATATAGGCGCGACACATCCCTCTACATATGGCATCGAACAGCCGAAACAAACGGAACAGCCCACGGCAACGGCAACCGGAGAGAAAGTGGGATCAGAATCGCAGAAACCAGAGAAAAAACGTCGCTCAATCTCGCGCACTGCTGTGCTTGCGCTCCTGCTGCTGTTGATACTCGGCGGTGCCGCCGGTGGAGCGTATTACTATTTCTTTTTCGCTCCTGGGCACGGCCATACCGCAGCGAACAGCCACGACTCGACATCAACAGAATCGGCGGAGCATGCAAAAGCCGAAACGGGCGGCCATGCAGCAGAGTCGGCTCATGCTACGGAACACGAAGCGGCTACACATGGCGCTGGCGAACACGATACGGCTGCACAGCACGCTATGGCACATACAGAACCGAGGCAGATTCCCATCGATACGGCAGTCATTCGCGAGCACACGGGTGGGATTCCAGCAAGCACACATTCTCAGAGTCAAAGCGGGCATGCACAACAGCCAAACACAGAGCATTCGATAGCTGCCGGAACATCGCATGGCAGCACTGAAACTTCTGGGCAACATGCGGGCACTTCCGATAAGCATCAAACCAGTGCAGTGGCCGCACCGCACGGTGGTGCTGCCGATAAGCATCAAACAAATGCAGCAGCTCAACATACAGGCACAACTGATAAGACACACAATTCAGCCGACAAAACGGCAGCCACCGCCAGTAGAACAGAAAAAACTTCGCGCGCGGCGGGCAAGCAGTCCAGTGCATCGGCAAAGTCGGCGGCTAACCAAGAATATGTGATTCAAGTGTATGCCTCGCCTTCTGCCGATGATGCAGATGAATGGCTCGGCACGCTGAAAAAACGCAATATCCCCAATGGGTTTGTTACCTCCCAGTCCGTTCGCGGGCAAACATGGTACAGAGTGCGCTTTGGCTCGTTCTCGACACGGGAAGAAGCAGAAAAGCGCGCAACAGAGCTCGGACTTTCCAATATTTGGGTCGTTCGCACGCGGTAACTTTTCCTCTGCGCCGGGACTCATATCGTCCGGCACAGTCAGCGAAAGACAGGAAGCAGGGAAACTATTCGGCTGCACAATCGTTGACTGAACATGTACAAGCAATAAGGAGCGCATCATGCTACCCAGACACTCGACCGAATCGACAAATATCAGCCTCTCAATTCCGTGGGATTCCAATACCTTTCGCGGTTTTGTGGGAGCGTTGTGTCTAACATCAGTTGCTCTTCTGCTAATGCCGTACATCATCGACGTTACCCCAAGGCAATTGGTAGAACCACGCCGCAGCATTCCTATTACACTTCTCAATCTGGGTGAGGGCGACGGAACAGGACAAAAAAGAGGCAATGCTCAGACAGAAGGCAAGTCCGTAAAGGGCAACAAAGCGCAAAACCCCTTTGAAGATGCTCGCGTTGCAGCTACGATGAGAACTGTCACGAAGAACAATTCGCCGGAATACACGCCGGGAGCAAACGTAAAGCCCGCAAACATCGCATCCGCAACTCCTTCGCAGGATACTGCTCGGGGTAATGGCAGCCGCAGTATCGGCACAGAGAATGGCAGCCTGTCGGGTACTGGCACAGGCGACTACGGTAGCGGTTCTGGTAAAGGCACGGGAATTGGCGACTTAGAATGGGGCGGCGGTGGCAACCGCGTAGTCATGAGCAAAGTGATTCCCACACTTCCAGCGGGCTCCAATACATCGGCAGTGATCAAGCTGCGCTTTACAGTGAAGCCCGACGGCACAGTGGCGGCAATTGTTCCCATGCAGAAAGGCGAACCGTCCTACGAACAAGCAGCGACAATTGCGCTGCGCAGATGGCGGTTCAATCCCCTCACCACCGACAACAATATGACGGGAACCATTTCCTTCCACTTCCGAATACAGTAGCAATACTCTTCAAGTATAGAAAAAATGTGTGGCACGGGCGTCTCTACGGCGCCCGTTTTATTGTTATCACCGGTCGCAACCCCGCTTATCGGTTAAGCAAAGGACATTCGCTATATTACCCGGCGTTTGCAGTGTAGCAGCAGCACTTGATCCGCCACGACAGCCGGTTGGATCCAACATACGCGATTGCGGTGGGACAACACGCGGCGGACGTGCGCGCGGTGCAGAGGCCAAAGCCCGAGCAGCGACCGAAGCGCTCATCCTACTCCACAAGCCATTCCCAACTACGGTAGAGCGACAACGCCAAGCGTCACTTCCCGCGCTGCGCCAGTCACCGAAGGAACATTACCGGGCAGCCCACCGAGAGTGCGATAGGCGAGATAAGCAAAGCAGATCGCCTCTTTTGCATCCGATGGAATACCGAGTGCATCGGACGTCACAATCTCCGCCTGCGGCAGTTCGCGAGCTAAAGCCTCCATAAGCACAGGGTTTTTCGTCCCTCCACCCGACGCTACTACCAGCGAGCCGGGCTTCCCGAACAGCCTAATGTTTTCGGCAATACTCCACGCCGTAAACTCCGTCACCGTCCGCACAGGGTCCTCGGCAGGCTGCGTACTCATATAATTATACTCTAATGCCTTGTCGAGATAGTCCTTCGTAAAAAGCTCGCGTCCTGTCGATTTCGGCGGCGCCTGCACTACAAACGGTTCTTTTTTCAATGTATCGAGCAGTCGGGGCAGTACAATTCCATCGCGAGCGATGCTGCCATTGGTATCGAAACGTTTGCCAAAGAACTTCAGCGTAGCAAGATCGATCAGCACATTGCCGGGCCCGGTATCAAAAGCACGCACTTGGGATACATCCACACCAGCGGGCAGCAGCGTGATATTAGCCATTCCGCCAATATTCAGCGCCACGACATCGCGACCGGGCTGTGCAAAGAAATGATAATCGAACAGAGGAACAAGAGGGGCACCTTGCCCACCCACGGCAACATCTGCCGGGCGAAAATCGGCTACAACAGGAATGCCGGTAAGCTGAGCCAACGCCGAAGGAGAACCGATTTGCAACGTAGAAGCCACGCGGAGAGAGTCGATCTCCTGCGCCACGGGCTGGTGCCACACTGTCTGCCCATGCGAACCGATAGCATCGACGGCTTGCATCGGCAGCCCGGCTTGATCGCACACAGCGCGCACAGCATCGGCGAACACGGAAGAAAACGCTGTATGAGCCAACGACAACGCATCGACATTCTCCGTGCGGTTGATAATACCGCGCGTAAGTTCGAATAATTCATCGGGGAGAGGAATAGTGCAGAAGGCGAGCAATTCTAAAGATGGGACTGCACCAGCGCTGGGCGTACAGCGGAAAAGAGCAGCATCCACGCCATCAAGCGATGTGCCAGACATCAAACCGCAGATAATGCGGGGTTCGGCAAGCCAGGAGTCAGGAGTTATCATGAAGGGGAATATCTTCCATCAATTGAGAATACCAACACTCAAAGATAAGAAGATTCCGCCGAAATTGTTGATAGGAAACCCCTGTACGCTTTCCAGTCCATCGCCGCCAAACGGAATAAAGTAGTAGCGAATATGAGCGCCGGTGAGATTTTTCTGCGAATCGCCGAAATACAGACCTGCGCCAACGAAGCCACCGGGCTTCACATAGAACGTAGCATCGCTAAAAGAGCTAAAGAACTCCTTGGAATACGGGGTGGCCATAATCAGCGTGGGACCTATGCCTGCTTGCACAAACGGGCGGAAATTTTCGGTAATTTCGCCTTCAAACAGTCGGTACTGTACACCAACCGTCATGGGGAACATAAACAACCTGTTGATTTTATTCGGCACAATCCACTGCTGGCTAAACGGGTCGAACTCTTCAAACTCGTCGGTACTCTGCACACCAGATATCCCCAGATGTGCAAAACCGAACAGTGTTTCGGAAAATTCGCGGTAGTAGAAGGCACCCAAGCCGAAGCCATTGCCCGAGAACAGAATATCGAGCCCCCAAGCATCGTGAAGAGCGTCTTTGCTCTCCGCGAGCGCCAAAAGCGGGCGGGGCGAGGTAAAGACCATTGTTGTAGCTATTGTATCCGCGCTTGCAGGACGTTCTCCCGGCGAAACAGGATCATCTCCTGTTTCTTGGGCAACAATCGGAGCAAAAGCGAGCACGATACCAAGCAGCGCAGAGCACCACATAGTGCGGCAAGAAGAAAGCACAGATATTCCGGGGATTGCGGATAGTATATTCATATGGCCTCCGGGCAAATACGACCCGACTATAAAGACAAGTCTGATAAGTTTTAATATTACTGAAAGCTACAGCGGGCTACAAGACAAATCTTCGCCCGAGCCTGCAATATTTTGCACTACAGTACTTCAATGCAATCGCGCGCTGAAAGGTTACACTATCGCGGCAAAAAGCCATTACGAACACACCGGCAGCAAAAAATCTTTTCGCCGCACGTATAAACTTCTTGTATAAGAACCTAATCGGTGGTAAGTTGCGTGCTCTTTTCTACATTCTACGACAACATACGGGATTTTCCTATGTTCGCAATAGTTGAGATCGCAGCACAACAGTTCCGTGTTCAGCCCTCGGATGTTGTTACAGTACCTAAGCTCGCCGGCAACATTGGTGACGAGGTAACATTTTCCAATATTCTGCTCGCTTCGGAAGACTCCGGCGCCATCAAAATCGGCACGCCGCTGATTAGCGGTGCTGTAAAAGCGACCATCCTCGCTCACGGCAAAGGTGAGAAGGTTATCGTCTTCAAGAAAAAGCGTCGTAAGGGGTACCGCAAAAAGAACGGCCACCGCCAGCAGTACACGCAGATCCAGATCAATAATATTTCCCTGTAGACATTTTTCAACGATATATATTTGACTCAAGGAGAACACAATGGCACATAAGAAGGGTGCGGGTTCTACGAAAAACGGTCGCGATTCACATGCGCAGCGACTGGGTGTAAAGCGTTTCGGCGGCGAGCTCGTAAAAGCGGGTAACATCCTCCTGCGCCAGCGCGGCACCAAATTCTATCCGGGCAATGGCGTGGGCATCGGCAGCGACGATACACTGTACGCTCTGATCGACGGGATTGTGAAGTTTGAGCGCCAGGGCAGAACGCGTAAAGCGATTTCCGTGTACGCAGATATCGCCCAGTAAACGTGGGGCTATGACATTTTAAAGCGTTGTTCGAGGTATCGGACAGCGCTTTTTTTTATTTTTCGCTCTGCCATCCACACCACTGGCTCCACCTCTTTGCCGGTTATCGGTGCTATTTTTTAGCCTAAGAACAGGCTATAAGATTGCTGAAAGTAGAACGGCGAATTTTTCGTATATTAATGACTGTTCATGTTTTACCTTGCAGCGCCGGTCGTTTCGACTCCATCCATCGGGGGTAAAACAACAATCGCTTTTCAAAGGAGCATCTCTCATGCCTCAAATTACGATAGACGGACAAGTATTTGAAGCGCGCGACGGACAGACAGTTATTGAAGTGGCCTTGGAAAACGGCATCGAAATTCCCCATTTCTGCTGGCACCCATCGCTCTCAGTGGCCGGCAACTGCCGCATGTGTCTTGTAGATGTAGGTATGCCCCGGCGCAACCGCGAAGGGCAAATCGAAACAGATGAGAACGGCGCTCCTGTCATCGGCTTCTTACCCAAACTCCAAATCGGCTGCGGTACGACCGTAACCGAGGGTATGCACGTACTGGTGAATACCCATAAGGTGGAACAGGCACAGGAAGCTGTTATGGAATTCCTGCTTATTAACCACCCTCTCGACTGCCCTATCTGCGACGAAGCAGGGCAGTGCAAACTCCAGGACTACGCATTTCGCCATTCGAAGGGCGAAAGCAGGTTCGATGAGCAAAAAAATCACAAAGACAAACGCGTTCCTCTCGGGCCAAACGTCCTGTTCGACGGAGAACGGTGTATTTCCTGCTCGCGGTGTATCCGGTTTGCCGACGAAATAGCAGAGCAACCCGTTCTGTCGTTTGTCCAGCGCGGCGACCATGTTACAATCGAAACTTTTCCAGATACGGAGTTCGACAGCCCGTATTCCATGAATGTTATAGATATCTGCCCGGTAGGAGCTCTTACCAGCTCGGATTTCCGTTTCCGCGCCCGCGTGTGGGATATGAGCTTCAACGACTCGGTCTGCACAGGCTGCTCCCGAGGCTGTAATACCAAAGCAGGAGTGCGAACCAACGAAATTTTGCGACTAGAGCCTCGCACAAATATGAATGTGAACGAGTACTGGATGTGCGACCACGGACGACTTACTCAGTACCCCTTTGTAAATAATAACCGCATCGACCATCCCGGTACCCGCCGCGATAAGGGCGCATTTACCGAGCTCATGTGGAACCAAGCTATTACAGAGGCAGCCACCCTGCTTCGCGGTATCCGACCAGAGGAAATCGCAGTTGTAGGATCGGCATACGCGAGCAACGAAGACAACTATATTCTCGCCAAATTCGCAAAATTCATCCTGAAAACAGCAAATATCGACTTTGCGAAACACAGTGATCCAGCATTTGGCGACGAGTTCCTACGCCGCAGCGACAAAACGCCTAATACGGCAGGCGCTATGGCAGTAGGAATTGCTCCGGGAAGTGGCGCTATAGGTATCAAGGACCTGATCGACAAAATTAATGCGGGTAAAATACGGGCATTGTATGTAATGGAAGAGGATATTGCATCCCTTTCGCCCGAAGCGGCAGCAGCAATGGACAAACTCCAGGTGCTTATCGTGCATGCGAGTAACCACAATGCTACAACTGAGCGCGCCCATGTTGTCTTTTCCGCAGCTACCTATGCCGAATTAGAAGGAACCTATACCAACTTCGAAAGTCGCGTGCAGCATGTAAGCCCGGTTCTTGTTACTGTGGAGAACGAGCGCTACATGGGCATGAAAATGAGCCGTCTCGACAAATTTGGTGCGCACAACGACCGCTGGTCGCACGGTGCACGCCGCCATTGCCGCCAAAGCTGGCGCGTTATACAGCAGCTCGCCAATGCGCTTGGAGCAGGCTGGCAGTACAAACGTTCAGAGGATGTCTTCCGCGAGATGTCCGACACGATTGCAGGATTTAAGGGCATGACCTATCAAGCTCTTGCAGATCGCGGCGGTATCGTACTGGGCAAAGCAGGTGAAATTGAAGAAAGAGGCTACGAATATGAACCTCAGGTACTGAAGCCTTTCTAATCGGTTTCAACAGGTAATTATTCAATAGTCCGAGGCTTTTCCATTCATATCAGGATCATTCCTTTATGTACGCGCCTCTTATAGAAGAAACTCTGATTGCAGCAATTAAGGTTGTCATCCTCCTTTTTGGTGTTGTTCTGCCCGGTGCCTCCGCGTGTGTGTACTTCGAGCGGAAGATTTCAGCGTGGATTCAGCAGCGCATAGGCCCAAACCGCGTTGGCCCGCTCGGCCTCTTGCAGCCTATTGCCGATGTGGTGAAGCTCCTGCTGAAGGAAGACATCGTTCCTGCGGCTGCCGATAAAAAATTCCACTTTTTGGCACCGCTTATCTCCATTACCATTGCCGTTGCAGTCTTCGCCGTCATTCCGTTTGGCAATTATGTTCTTATAGGCAACACCTATACGTACTTGTCGATTGCGCCGCATTTGAATGTGTCGGTTCTGTACGTGCTGGCTCTGACATCGATAGGTGTGTACGGCATTACGCTCGCGGGCTGGTCGTCGAACAACAAATACTCGCTGCTTGGTGGTCTGCGCTCGGCTTCTCAGATGATCTCCTACGAACTGTCGATGGGGCTGTCGCTTATCGGCGTGCTGATGATCGGCGGATCGCTTAATTTAAATGAACTCGTTATCGCACAATCCGGCCTGAAGTGGAATGTATTCTACCAGCCTCTCGGCTTCTTGATCTTTATGATCGCTTCCTATGCAGAGACCAACCGCTCTCCTTTCGATCTGCCCGAAGCCGAGCCGGAATTGGTAGGCGGGTATCATACAGAGTATAGCGGTATGAAGTTTGGCATCTTCTTTTTGGCGGAATATGCGAACATGATCGCAGCTTCGGCCATGATGGTGACATTCTTCTTTGGTGGTTGGCAAGTGCCATTCCTACCCGAAATTCTCGGTCTTCATGATGGCGATCTTCTGCTGGGTCTTCTCCAACTCGGTGCATTTACAGCAAAAGTGGCTGTTTTCCTGTTCATCTTTATCTGGGTACGCTGGTCTCTTCCGCGCTTCCGCTACGATCAGCTTATGAACCTCGGCTGGAAGGTATTACTTCCCTTGGCACTGCTCAATATCGCAGTAACTGGTACCGTCATGTTCTTTCTGAAATAATCGACCAATCCAATGTCCATGACGCCGCGCACACGATGCCGGCATGTGAAAAGGAAACGAAGATGAATGTTACAGAAAATATAGAATCTCAACGCCTGTCGTTCTGGGAGAAGATTTATCTCCCAGAAATCGTCAAGGGAATGGCTCTTACACTGAAGCAGATGTTCGAGCCTAAAATGACCCGCCAATATCCCGAAGAACGCTTCGAACCCACGGGTTCTTATCGCGGACGCCCGGTACTTGTATTAGATGAGAGCGGTGAACGCTGTGTAGCCTGCGGTTTGTGCTCTCGCGTGTGTCCCGCAATTGCTATCGAAGTGCAAGCTGCCGAGACAGAACGCGAAAAAGAACGCTTCCCGGTAAAGTTCGAGATTAATATGCTTCGCTGTATTCTCTGCGGCTTTTGCGAAGAAGTATGCCCGGAAGAAGCAATTGTAATGAGCAAGGATTATGAAATGGTCTTCGAAAATCGCGAAGACGGCATTCTTGGCAAAGATAAACTACTGGTGCCGATCGCCCAGCTTCAAGACCGGCTGGAATATCTGCGCAGCCATCAGTACTACGAGCATTAATAATTCTATCCTTCTTTTTGAAAAGCTTCTCTTTCAGGCAAAGAGGAGCTTTTTTTATGGGCGACGAAAAGGCTGGCAGGCAACCACAGAGAACAATTGTACAGTGGGATAGAAGCTTCAATCTTTGGTTTCGCTCTGCTTCTCTGCGTCGCTCAGTACCTCGCCTCTGCATCGTTCTTACTATAGCTTCACCCCGTTTGGCTGGCCGACATCTACCACAACAATATTGTAATCGGCAAAAGCAGTGCAGCATGTAGGCGTCGTACTCGCGCGATTACCATAAAAATAGTATGGCAGATGAACTTATGGCCTACAAGGCCGTGCACAGACTATGCTGGCAAAGAAGCTGATGGCCCGACGAAATCCGGAAAATATAGCCATAATCGCTTGGCAACAACACAGCTCAACTTCTGCGGAATGCCCGGATGGGAAAACCCGCCCGGCATTACAAAAGACCAAGCATGCTATAATAATGGCTATTTTTGCGTAAAATGGCACATGAGCGGCCATACATCTGGCCTGCTGATTAGCTGTAAATGATGGTATTTATAGGCTTTTTAATGAATTCCAGCCCCGAATTAACAAAAATTAACATACCCTGTAAGGTTTTGTCCGCACTGATTGTCTTTGGAACAAGTGCGCTGAGCCCTTTTTCCCTATCGATAGGAATTGTCATGAAATCGCTGCAAAAAATAATTCTGAGAGCCGTAATTGCAACCGCCTGTTTTCTGGCAGTGGCAGCACCGGCTTTGTCGGTCACGAACAAACCGGTCGTTGTTTCAGCCCGCGACTTTATTGGCAATGCTCCAACTAATCATAAGACTGAAAGCGTGGCGGCCAACCAGCAACGCGGTTTTGTTATTTCTGCCGCAAAGGCAACTTCCATTTTTAATCGAGCTTCGGCTGTTGTTCTAACAGACTTTCCCGTAACACCGTACAGCGATGCTGTGGTCGAGCTGGAACGCAGCAGACCTATCATCGACGGCGAAACGGTATTCAGAAAAAATGGCAAGCCAATGGACGAATCCTTTACCCCGCCTGTAGTACAAACCTTTCGCGGCAAAATTCGCGGGGAAGATCACTCCAAAGTGCTGATCTCCATGATCAACGGCAACATGATAGGCTCCGTAGAAAGCGAAAACGGCGAGCGCTTTGTAATCAGCCCTATGAGCGAGAGCAAACAGGACACGCGCGAGCATACGCTGTTCGCTGAAAAAGGCGTTACTATCTCCCCCAAGGAATTGGGCTTTAGCTGCCAGACCTCCGACGTTCCCTTTGAAAACTACATCGATCATTCCAGCGATAAGCATTCCTCGCGGGATCGCGCGCTCTCGACCGACCTGTTAGAATTCCGACTGGCAATAGAAACCGATTCAGCACTATTCGAGCGCTTCGGCAGAGAATACGATAGAATGGAAACCTATGTCCTGTCGCTCATCGCTATGGTAAGCAGCATTTACGAGGACGAAATCAATGTCACCTTTGTGGTTTCGTATTTCGGCTATTGGGAAACACGGGATCCGTATGTAGCCAATGGTGACATCAGCATCATGCTCAGCAAATTCGGACAATACTGGAGAAATAATATGAGTGGGGTGAACAGAACAATTGCCCACCTTATTACAGGCCCTGGCTCCACCAATGTAGGTGGTATTGCCCAGCTCGACCAATTGTGCCGCAAGGAGGGAGGCTATAGTGTAAGCGGTATTCACGCTAACTACATCTACCCAACGACGTCGTATAGCTGGGATGTAAATGTAATAGCTCATGAGCTCGGGCATAATTTTGGCTCGCCGCATACCCACGTGTGCTGGTTCTGGGGCTTGGAGCCTCTCGACACCTGTGTAACAACAGATGAGACGAGTCCCGCGTTTGCTGGAGACGCTTGTTTTAGCGGAACACCTATAAAAGCACCGGGCTCAATTATGAGCTACTGCCATTTGCTCAACGGCAAAGTAGAGCTCACATTTACACCGCCGGTGATCGAGGTTATTCGCCAAGGTGCCGAACAAGCTACCTGTATGAAAACCCCGACGAATCCTGTCATTGCAATTCAGAACCCATTAGGCAATCAGCTCTTTGCAGTAGGTACCAATGTAGATATCCGATGGACATCTGCACGTGTTAGCACAGTTGGCATCGAGTATTCTGCCGACAGCGGCGCGTCTTGGAACAACCTTGAGGAAGCCACGGCTGCTACAACTCGAAAATATATCTGGAAAACACCGGCTGTAAACTCCAAGCAAATGCTCGTTCGGGTCTACGACATTAGCAATCCCTCAGTGAACGACGTAAGCACAGTGAGTTTCGAGGTCCGCTCCCCGGCTATTACCCTCTCTCGTCCTGTTGGCAACGAACGCTTTGCTCAAAATTCTCAAGTAACAGTTACATGGGAGAAGATATTAGTAGAATCTGTAGCTGTAGATTTTTCAGCCGATAATGGCATCACTTGGGCAACACAAACAACGGGTATTACAGCAAAAGAATATAAATGGACTGCACCGGCTATTATTACCTCCGAGGGTATTATCCGCGTGCGCGACGAAAGCAACAACGAGATTATTTCGCAAAGCCAAGCCTTTACTATTGGCGTTCCATATATTCAGATTACAGCCCCTGTAGCTGGAGCACAATGGCGGGCTGGTAGCCAGCAGCAGATCAGTTGGCAATCGGACTTTACCGACAAAGTGCGCATCGAATACAGAACCGAAACAAAAGAGTGGACGCGTATAGGGCCGATATTCGTTGTGGCTGCGGATGGCTCGTACACATGGACAGTACCGAACGATCTGTCCGAAAATGTGCTCATTCGTGTTACCACGGCTATTGTCTCGAATGGCGTGGTCGATACAAGCGGAGTCTTCGCCATTACGGGAACCGTTAGTGTAAGCGAGCCAGTGATAGCATCGGGAACATTCTCTATTGTACCTCAGCCTGCTAGCGATCAAGCGACAATCAGCTTCTCGCTGCTTACCCCGGTAAGCCATGTGCACATTGCTGTACAGGACGTAACAGGACGTATAGTGGCAGAAATATCCCCCGAGCGACGCGCAACAGGCAGCTATAGCATTGAGCTCTCGACCGCATCGTTGGCGCAGGGCGTCTACTTCGTTACCGTCGAAGCTGGTGGAACGACTATGACACGCACGCTGACAATCCTGCACTAAAAACTCATACAAGACGGCAGTCAGCACCTAAACAGATGTTGAAAATGGTGTTGAAGTAGTTGGCGCTTCTCCGTATATTAGAAATCTATGCTACGGGGAACAAGAGCTATAAAATACAGAATATAACGAGAGCGTCTCACGTAGGCTAAGGGGACTGCAATGTGCTGAAAGTAGTTCCCATGCGAGATGTCCCGTCATAGATAATGTCAACTTTCCACCTTATATATCAATGAGGAGCAGTTCATGAAACTTTTTCCGAAGACGATTTCAGGGCTTGTGGCCACGGCAGCCTGTTTTCTGGCAGTGTCCGCGTCGGCTTTTTCGGCTACGAACAAGCCGGTCGTTGTTTCGGCCCGCGACTTTATCGGCAGTTTTTCGACTAACCGCAAAACTGAGAGCGTTGCCGCTAACCAACAGCGCAGTTTTATTGTCTCTGCTGCAAAGGCAGCTTCTGTCTTTAACCAAGCTTCGGCTGTTGTCCTGACAGACTTTCCCGTAACGCCGTACAGCGATGCGGTGGTTGAGCTGGAACGCAGCAGACCTATCATCGATGGCGAGACAGTATTTAAGAAAAATGGCAAGCCGATGGATGAATCTTTTACGCCGCCTGTAGTACAGACCTTTCGCGGCAAGATTCGCGGGGAAGATCATTCCAAAGTACTGATCTCCATGATCAACGGCAATATAACCGGTTCAGTAGAACATGAAAACGGCGAGCGATTTGTATTCAGCCCTCTGAGTACAGACAAAAAAGATGCTCGCGAACACATGCTGTTCGCTGAGAAAGGTATTACGATCTCGCCAGAAGAGCTTGGCTTTACCTGTATGACACCGGATGATGTAGATGCATCCTCGCATTCCGACAGCAAGCATTCTTCGCACGATCGAGCACTTTCGACCGACTTGTTAGAGTTCCAACTGGCAATAGATACCGACTACAAAATGTTCCAACGTTTTGGTGGCGACTACGAGAAAATGCAGGAATATGTTCTGTCGCTTATCGCGATGGTAAGCAGCATTTACGAAGATGAAATTAACGTGACATTTATTGTCAGCGAATTTAACTTCTGGGCAGAGACTGATCCTTACCAAGCTGGTGGCGACATTAGCGTTATGCTCGAAAAATTCAGCGCGTACTGGCGCAACAACAATTCCAATATCAAGAGAACTATTGCCCACCTCATTACAGGCCCTGGCTCAACAAATGTAGGTGGTATTGCCTATCGCGATCAGCTCTGCAATAAATACATGGGCTATAGTGTAAGCGGTATTCACGCCAGCTACAAGTACCCAACAACAACTTACAGCTGGGATGTGAATGTGATTGCTCACGAAATTGGTCACAATTTCCGTTCGCACCACACCCACGCCTGCCATGTATGGGGAGCTCAGCCTCTTGATACATGCGTGAGCACAAATGGGGGCGCGGCAACAGCCGATGACGCATGCTTCAGCATCCCGCCAGTAAAGGCAGCCGGCTCGATCATGAGCTACTGCCATCTGCTCAACGGCAAAGTAGACCTCACATTTACACCGCCAGTTGCCCAAGTGATCCGCCAAGGTGCTGAGGAAGCAAACTGTATGTCGGCACCTGCAACACCTAAAATTTTCATCCAGAATCCTCTTGGCAACCAGACCTATTCGGCTGGTATGGAAGTGGATATCCGCTGGACTTCTGCCCGCGTGAACATGGTCGGTCTTGAGTACTCTACCAATGGTGGCGAGTCTTGGACAAATATCGTAGAAGCTGTTGCAGCTACAACCCGGAAGTACATGTGGAAACTACCCAACATTGCATCTTCGCAAATGCTCGTGCGCGTTTACGACGTGAGCGCAGCTTCGGTGAATGATCAAAGCACGGTGACTTTTATCATATCTGCTCCTACTCTTTCGATATCCTATCCTCTTGGTGAGGAACGTTTCGCTCAGAAATCAGAGGTGACGGTAAAATGGAATAAAGAGCTCATTGAATCCGTAGCAGTTGACTTTTCAGCGAACAATGGTGCCAACTGGGAAACACAGGCAACAGGGCTTACTGCAAAAGAATATAAATGGACAGTGCCGACAGTGACGACGTCTGAAGGTATGATCCGTGTGCGTGACGAAAGCAACAACGAGATTATTTCGCAGAGTGGGGCATTTACTATTGGCGCCCCAATAATTCTCGTAACGGCTCCTGGGTCAGGTACAGAATGGTTAGTAGGTAGCCAACACGATATCCGCTGGCAATCTGATTTTGTCGATAAAGTGCGTATTGAGTACAAAACCGAAACAAAAGACTGGACACGCATAGGACCGTTCTTTGTAACAGCTACCGATGGTTCGTACACATGGACTATCCCGAACGATCTTACGCAAAATGCTCTTATTCGCGTTCGTGCTGCTATCGGCGACGAAAATACGGCTGATACAAGCGATACCTTTATTATTACAAATGTGGTTGGTGTTGATGAACCGGCTGTAGCATCGGAGACATTCTCCATCGTGCCTCAGCCCGCTAACGACCATGTAACAATCAACTTTTCGCTGCTTATGCCGGTAAATAATGTACGCATTGCCGTACAGGACGTAACAGGACGCACGGTAGCGGAAATATTTCCCGAGCAGCACGCTACGGGTAAATATAACGTTGGGCTCTCGACTGCACCACTGGCACAGGGCGTATATTTTGTGACCATCGAGGCCGGTGGAACAACGATTACACGCACGCTGACAGTATTGCACTAACAAGCATAAAACAACGTGCAAAACAGCAACAAACGGCGGAAAGTACTTTCCGCCGTTTGCGTTTTAAAGGGATAAGGCAAGCAGTTGAAATATAGTGCGAAATTAACGGAAAGGCCGCTTGCACCGAAGTGGAAGAATACCTAAATTCACCCAACTTATGCCCTACACACTGCGGAGTTTTCATGTTCATACGCTTTACTGCTGTTCTCGCCTGTGTCCTCATGGTTTCGTGTGGTCTTAAATTAGATAAGCAGGGAGGTGAACCCGCTACGAAGGGCGATGCTCCGCCTCCCACTGGCTATGCCCCAGTGTACTTTAGAGCAATAACGCCCATAGCTGCAGCACAACCGACACGCCCCCTTCTCGCGATTCATCGAATCGATGCAACCAAGCCCAACTCCATTCGAGTGTATCTCCACTTTCTGGATTCAAGCGGCACATACTACACCGGCGCTCTGGCCGGAAAGTACAAATCGTGGTGGTGTGAAATCTCCGACGAGTTCGATGGACGCAAGCAACCGATCAAAAAATATACACTCCGCGAACTTACCGAGGACGAACGCTTGCCTCATGCCATAGCTTTGGTCATGGATCACAGCGGTTCCATGGGCGAAGAACGAGCACTCGCAGTGCAGGAAGCTGCAGACCTCTTTGTAAGCCGCAAAAAACCTGAAGACGCAATTGCCCTTATTAAATACGACAATAATATAGGAGTTGAAGCTCCTCTGCTTACTGATGCAGCGCAGTTACGCACAAGGCTGCAAAAGGCTGGGCTGAGGGGATATGGTAACCTTACGGCGATTCTCAATGCTATCAATACCGGACTACAGCAGGTAGCTACAGCCGATCCATCTGTGAGAAAGGCCGTTGTGGTCTTTACCGATGGGATCGATAATAGCTCCACGATTCCCAAAGACTCGATTATCGCCATGGCACGCCGCACAAACACTGCAATTTGCGCTGTAGATTTTGGCTATGGTATCCAAGACGGCTTTCTGAAGGAGATAGCCGATGCGACCGGCGGTAGCTATCATCGCATGTACAGCACGAATGAATTCAACGACGTGTTTGAAGATATCTACAGACGGCTTCACAACTACTATGTGTTGGAATTTACGCCCCTAGAATATGGCCTACATACATTACGCCTAAAGCTATGCCTGCCATCTGATACTGTCGTAGCAACCGCCGTCTACGACAACATGCCTGATATAGGCACAACAGCATTACTCGATGTTAACTTCGACAGCGACAAAAGTGTGATCAAGCAAAACGATGTACCGGCAATCAATAATGTCTATGCGCTGATGAAAGCTCATCCATCGCTTTCTATCGAATTGCATGGCCATACAGACAATGCAAACCGCACAGATGACCCGGAATACAATGTAAAGCTTTCACAACGGCGTGCAGAAGCAGTAAAAGAGTATTTAGTAAAAAAAGGTATTGCTCCCGAGCGAGTAAAAGCCATTGGCTTTGGCGATACACGCCCTGTAGCCGACAACACAACCAACGAAGGAAAAGCAACCAATCGCCGGACAGAATTTGTCATTGTACGGCGCTGACACTGCCTTTATAGCAGCTCCTGCCAGAGCTGCGACATCAAACAGTAATCTTTCCCCCTTTATACATTCTTTTGCGGGGCCGTTATGAAAGGTACAGATTTAATCGACAAGTTTGAAGGCAAGGATCCATACGAGAAGCCAAGCTTTTCGCTGGGAATCGAGGAAGAATATATGGTGCTTGATCCGCAAACCTACGCGTTGCGGTCGCACATCGACCTCGAACTCATGTCGAAAGGAAAACTTCTGCTGCATGAGCATATCAAGCCTGAAATGCACGGATCGATGCTGGAGATTGGCACAGACGTATGCAAAAATGTACAACAAGCCAAGTTTGAAGTCACTAAAATACGGTCTGTTGTTGCACATCTGGCCAAGCAGAATGGATTGGTTATCGGCGCGGCAAGCACTCACCCCTTCTCGCGGTGGCAGGATCAGGAGATCTATCCTGATGAGCACTATCGCATTCTCGTAGAAGACATGCAGTTGCTCGCCCGTTCGCTTCTCATCTTTGGTATGCACATTCACATTGGAATCGAGAACCGGGAAACCCAAATACAGATCATGAATGAAATGCGGTACTTCCTGCCGCACGTTCTTTCGCTTACGACAAATTCCCCATTCTGGGAAGGGATTAATACGGGTCTGAAGTCGTTTCGCTGTAAGATTTTCGAGCGCTTTCCTCGCACGAATCTTCCAGACTATTTCAGCAGTTGGAGCGATTTTCAAAGCTATGTGAATTTACTCATGCGCACGGGCTCGATCAATAATCCGAAGAAGATATGGTGGGACATCCGCCCCCATCCCTATTTCCCGACATTAGAAGTTCGCATCTGCGACCTGCCAATGTGCATCGACGAGACAATTGCCATTGCGGCTCTCTGCCAAGCAATCGCAGCGAAATTGTACTCGCTGTACTCTAAAAATCTGAGCTTCCGCAATTACCGGCGGTCGCTGATCATGGAGAATAAATGGCGCGCTGTTCGCTATGGTATCGATGGTAAGCTTATTGATTTTGGTCGACAGAAGGAAATGCCCACGCGCGAGCTCATCCTGGAATTGCTCGACTTTGTGGACGATGTAGTCGATGAACTCGGCTCGCGCAACGAGATCAACTATATCCACACGATACTTGAAAACGGCACCGGCGCCGACCGCCAACTGCGGGTATTCAACGAGAGGGGAAATATGCAGGATGTGGTGGAGTATATCACAAAGGAAACAAACAAGGATCTGCTCGCCGATGTAACGCCCTATCTCGACACATTGCACGAGCCCTCGGCAGAACTCGTGCGAGAAAAAGAAATGTCCATTCCGAAAATTATGCCGTAGAGCCAATCATACAATAGAAAAACAGAGGCGCGCTACGGTGCGCCTTTGTCGTTTATGAAATGTTCATACACAATGTCGAACTGGCGTTTGTGCCGGTCTACCGACCATGTATAGAGCGCAATGGAACTCACTGCAACTTCGCCTTTCGGTGGCTCTACCGTAGATGCCCAGGCAAGCGCTGCGCGCCGCCCGTCGGCACCATACTTTCTCTGTGGTCGCGCAATCGTGACATGTGGCAGCGGTGGCCGTGTCTCGCGCTGTGCTCCGGCGAGGGCGCTGAGCGGGTCGCGCCATGTTTCCATGATCTGCACAACATCTTCCTTGCCCTTTGCCAGCTCGAACGACAGCGCTGATGGGAATTTCTCCGTCGGAAGAGGACGTAAACGGGCAAAGGAAATCGCAAATGGCTTAAATCCTATACCCTGCACATACTGGATGATGTCCAGCTTTTTGGCCGGGTGCATTGTACCAAAGAATGATATAGTAAGATGCACGTCGCCGGGAACAAACATCTTGACCTCGTCTGGTGCCGTATTGGCTATGGCTGGCAACCACGCTTCCGCAGGCACGGGCAGCGCCACAAACCAGTTTGGCCTGTATGCCGCCGCTTTCATGTGTTCTCCTGTATATCGGGCTGTATCGTCGAGCCAGTATGTTCGAGGTATTCACTCGGGATGAGCTTTCTTCCTACAAAGCCCGATGTGTGGTCGTGGTAGTACATCAGCGCTGGCTCGTCGCTTCGCCAGCACAAAAGCACTTCTTCCCCGTCGATTACCGAGGGGAAATCCACAAGCCCTTTGTCGAAACTCCAGTCCTTGTATGAGCAGCCAATCTCTTCCAGTTCATCAAAAAGCAATTGCATCTGCCCGCTCATGGATTCGATCTCCGACGTAAGGGTGAACTGCTCCCGACCGCCAATTGTCAACCGCATTGTATTGGCAAGAGCCAGAATATCTTCTACGATGCGCCGCACTAATGGTAGTGTCCGGGTAGCTTCCTCCGGAGTAAAACGCCTGTCCTGTTCCATAGCAGTTATTGGTTAAAGTCTGTGTAATAGCTGTAAAGCTGCTGGCTGCTCATTGCGTACTTTCGTTCAAAAGGAGTCGCGTAGTCCTGTGGCCGAAACACTTCCACAGGCAACTGTTTTGCCGTTGCAATACGGCACGCCTCGGCAAATTCCTCAACATACACCCGCCAGTTGCTCCGCAGTTCGCATTGCCCGCCGATGGCTGTAATACAACCAAAGATAGGGTGGCCGTGCCAGCGCCGCATGAGATGCTCGGGTCGGGGCCAGGGATTGGGATACAAAATATACTGTTTATGGACGTTCCACCCAGCCTCCACTGCCAAACGCCAGAAATCCACCAGATCAGCGCGAACATGCACGACATTCTCGGGTTGTCGTTGTCCCTGTGCGGAGAGTTTCGACAGCCGATGCGCCGATTTGTCTATGCCAACAATCGTAGCATCAGGATGGCGGGAAGCGAGAAAAAGCGTGCTTTCGCCTGTACCACAACCGGTGTCGAGCACTACTGGCGCATTGCGGCGAGCTACAAACTCTGCAACCACTTCAAATGCCCGGCGGTTGTGTTCGAGAATAGGCTTGCGGAATGGATGTGCTAAATGCTTCCGCACCGTTTCCTCTAATGCCGGATGAAGTCCGACCTGCGTACTCTCTACCTGCCTGCTGCTGTACTTCATTGTTGTTCTGCACGATGAGCGAAAGCACAAATATACAGGAAATGTACAACGCTCTGCAATTAACTGGTGGGACGTGGCCGGTGCACACGCGAAGTTTCATGGACGATGACGTATGTGGCACGGGCAGCTCTGCGGCGCGCGCCGGGTCGCTGTCGCCGGTCGCACATCCGGTTGTCGATTGCCCAGCCGCCTGCCGCCACCATTACTGCGGTATGCCGCAAGCACAATATGCGAACAGCGGAGCGGGCAACCACGAAGCGGCTGTGCTGCGCGGTGCGGAGAGAGAAAGGCAAGTCGGAGACAGAAGCGCTATTCCACAGACAGATCAGCTATTATCCCTGCGGTTGAGCACATGCCGAATGAGATGGCTGGCATACCGCTTTTCGGCGTACAATGGGGGCGGAAGTGTTTGCTGTTCGCGGATTTCGGGCTCATAGGAAAACTGTACTAAAATAGAGAAATGGTCGGAGCCAAAATTACCGAGTCGCCGGAGTTCCACAAGGCGAAAGCTTGGAGAGTGGAAAATATGGTCGAGAGGCCAGCGCATGAAGGGGAACAGAGCATTAAATGTATTGAACAGACCGCGCCCCACGCGAGGATCGAGCAAACCGCTTATTTTTTGGAACAGCCGTGTAGTGTACGACCAAGCCACATCATTCATATCGCCCAGCACGATACTCGGCTCTTTAGAAGCCCGTACCATGCGGCCTACGATCAGAAGCTCGGCATCGCGCTCGCCAGTGTCGCTACTTGGAAGCGGCGGGCGAGGGTGCACGGCAAATAGCTCCACGACATCGCCCGAGGGAATTTCCACAAGGGCACGGATGGAGGGAATATCGGCATCGACGAGATGATATTCCTGAATTTGGTGGCATACAAGGCGGGAATAGAGTATCATACCATAAGTATTATCCTGCGGTATTTTCTTCTGATAGGGATAATATTCATCCAGCTCATGCAGTTGGCCTTCCCACCAGCTATCCGGCTCGTTGGCAAGGACGATATCGGCATTGGCCTGGCGCACCACATCGAGAAACCCAGCAGCATTGCGGTTATCCATCTTTACATTGGAGATCAGCATACTAAAATGCGTGTGTTCCATACCGCGCGTGGCCGCGAGTGTCTGCACCCGCACCACTGGAGTATAAGCGGCAATATGCACTATATGGTACACGATACATCCACACATAACACCACAAAGAAACCAATCCGGGGCGGAGTACGTACATAGGGCGGCGTAACAAAGCAGGACAGCGCCGAGCCCAATAGCGAGCTGTAATCGCGGGAAATCCCATATACGGATCCACCAGCGTTCGCTCCGAAAAAGTGGCAAAAGCGTAAGGCCAACGATAGTAAAGCCTATTCCTGCAAGAAGTTGTTTCATACTATACTGTATACTATTACTGCTGCAATTTCACATAACCTGCGTTTGCTACAGTATGAGCTTGGAGAAAACAACGAGAACTCGTATTTTTGTACTCTTTTTAATGAAGACGGAGCGTCCATGAAAGTTTTTTTCCGTGCGTTACTGATACTGTGCGCCTGCACGAGACTCTGGGCACAGGACGACCAGTTAGATGAGTTTACGATTGAAGATGTTCCCGACGAGAAAGCGACTCCGTACTTTGGCATCGGTGGTGGATTTATAGCTTCGTTCAACTTTCTGAAGATGGATGAAGTGAACAACCTTGTCAACCAGGTGCTTCCGGGTCAAGAGCTCAAGGCTCCCCTAGTGATGTTCGGCGCACAAGGTTTTGTAGCCGTGCCTTTCATCGAAGGTTCGCGCGTAGGCTTCACGAGCTTAGGTGGTAGCCTGGCAGTAGATGGCACAGCAACTGTAAATGCAACCGAATACAAGCGCAAATTTGAGCTCGAAGCATCGTACAACGCTATTTCCTTCGACTACGGCTTTATTCCGTTCGACGGGCTGGCATTGCTTCCCGGCGTGATGGGCGGCTGGGGCACGATGACCATCAGCGCATCCCAGACACCTGTGAGCGGCGACCGCACAATTAATGGAGAGTTCGACTTCGGCAGCCCGACATCGAACAACTTCCGCGAGATTTCGTCCAGCTACGGTGCGATTACGCCCAATCTGAATATTGAATACGCGATCAGCCGCTTTGGTATGATTCGCCTGAACGCCGGATATACAATTGCCTTCCCCGGCACGTGGGAAGTAGACAACGGCATCGCTCCTGTAAAAAATGTATCTGAAGACATCAGCATGAGCGGATTGTCTGCTCAAGTAGGTATCTTTATAGGATTGTTCAATCATTAAGCCGGAACACCGGCACCGGGCCTGTAGCTCAATGGTTAGAGCAGCGGACTCATAATCCGTTGGTTGGGGGTTCAAGTCCCTCCGGGCCCACAAAAACAAAACCTTTGTAAATTGACGATTTACAAGGGTTTTGTTTTTGTGGTTCACACCTGCC
>DLHF01000053.1 GCA_002483085.1 Ignavibacteria bacterium UBA7675 | reverse complement strand
TTACCAACAATTTTGTTGTTCATGTTTGCCAGCGTATCCAGACCTTCACTGTTGTTGCCAGTACGGTTCGCCGGGACGGTATTACGAATCACGATACCTGCGCTGTAGGTGCTACCATCAGTGCGGATATCCTCTTCGTAAGTGAAGCTGGTCGATGTGATTTTCTGCTTGGGCAGAGAAACGGCATAGCTCACCGAGGAACTCGGAGCATTGTCGATAAGACAGTTCTGGATCGTGTAGTTGGAAGCACCGCGACCGATGTACACAACAGCGCGTTGGCCGTGTTTAGCATTGGTTTGCAGGCGCAGACGCATAGCTTTGTACTGGCCACCGTCGAATATTACATAACCAGAAGCATTTGCATTTTGCTTGTTCGGGAATTCGCGTACAATAGAACCTGCGATTGTGGGCGAAAGGGATTGCATACAACGAATACCGATACCAGAGCTAGATTTCAGCGTAATTGTTACAGCGCCGCGTGTACCCAGTTGGGTAGGAGCGGGGCGCCATGTAACAGTGTTCGTTGCGTTCACACCGAGGATTCTCGATGAAAGATCAATAGCCGGAGCATTCGAATTGATATCGCCTACTGAGTAGTCAGCATCTGTAAGCAGGAACGTTACCGGCCCACTAACACCGCAGGAATACAGCGCGTCTACGGCTGACTGAATCGTCGGGAAGTCACGACCGGCGCCAACTTCGTACTCTCCGCTCAGCGAAGGGCTAACGGTAAAGAATGTACTGGTACGGTTGTTTGATTGCACCGGATCAATCTGGGCATTGTAGCCTACAACAAGTTCGGCTTCATAGCTACCCGGGTCGAGCGACAGTGACTCGCTAAAGAGCACTTGAGCTTGCTGGTTGATCGGAACATCAGACACACTGGTTTTCAGCGTTTTTACAAGTGTGCGACCGGGCAGGCGGTAGATATTCATGTCGGCAGGAACCGACGAAACATCGGCAATACCGTTGTTGAAGAATACACCTTGCACTTTGAACGGGCGATTGGCACAAATGTTAAAGCCATTGGAGGGCGATATAATGGAATGAGCCGCAACATCAACCTCGTAAGCTGCTTCAAACTTGTAGGATTCTGATGTCTTAGGCAGACAGTCGTTCGCGATTTGCTGATCATTCACGACACTCTCAACGCCGTCTACAATACCTTTGATCAGTTTACTGCAAACTTTCAGATCGTACTCACCAGCTACAGTAAGACCATTGAAGTTCGGGAAATCGTAGCTAACAGCATCACCGGTGGCCATATTCAGGCCGCGCAGCGTATCAACAGCGAGATACACCAATGTACCACTTTTGCGAATTTCGGCTTTCACTTCGATTTCTGTTGCCGTATTCAGACCCACGTTCTGGAAACGTGCAGCGATAGGCAGCGGAATATCTAAAGGATAGCGGAAACGGCGAGGTTCAGCGTTGCTGTACGGAGAGATAATCTCGCGAACAGACATGTCGTTGTTGTAGGTAATCAAGAATTCTTTGTTCCAGGGGCGCAGTCCAGATGTGGGGCTCTCATAGGTAGCTTCCACACGATACGTACCGCCGGGAATGTTGGTCAGGTTCAGGGCGCCATTTGCACCAGCAGCCGGACCTGTTGCTTCGGTAAATTCATGTGTGTACAATCCCGATACCGCCGGTGTCACTTTCATCAAAGCAGAGCCACTCTGTGTAGCTGTGTAAATGACATTAGTACCGGGCAGGGGGCCTACAATTTTGTAGGTAAGATTAACAGACAAACCCGCCGTTGCGCGGAACGACAGAGAAGGACGATTGGGCGAAGTAGCGTAAACCACGCCAGAGCGAAGAATGCGGCGAGGCTCAACATCATCGGGGTACGATTTTTCTATCCCTGTGATAAGACCGATCTCAAACTCAGGACGCATTGTAGAAGTTGTCCACGTAGGGCGCTGTGTAGGACAGTAATCTCCACCGTCCTGATAATATCCCACCGTAGAACTGTAGGGAGTATATGTAGCACGGAAATCGGCGAAGTTATATGTATAACTGCCGCGATAGCTACATACATCAATTAGCAGATTGGATTGGCCATCCCACTGGAACGGCTGGGCAAGTGTGTAGCGGCTCAGACCATTAGGGGTGGGAGTGTAGTTGGGAATCGAGGCCACTGTTGTAAAGTCCGTACCATTGTCGAAAGCAGTGATCGCCGTCAGCGTTGTCTGCTTCATTTTCAGTGTCCACTGGCGGGGAACCCAGCCGGTGCCAACGTTTCCGAGATAAAAGCCAATCGAAACGATTTGGCCACCCGACATACCCGCAGCTATCAGCTCTTCTTTTTTGATCAGATACTGGTTGCTCGTGGTATAATAATACTCATTGAAGGGTGTTTCCCAAGGGTAGTTAGCCCCCGGTTGCACAAAGCTGTCACCATTTGGCCCCCGAACTGTAAAGTACGATTGTGCATCGGCCTGATTAGCAGGCACAAGCAAAGCAATCGCGGTTAGAGCCAAGCAGGCGAGATAGAATAATTTTCTCATTAACACTCTCCTGTAATGATTAAATCATGTGATAATAAATAGTATATAGGGACTCGCGTTACTGATGTCACAGTTGCCGGGGACGCAGCAAAGGCATCATGCAATACTGCGTTCAAGGAATCCGACCCAAGAAAAAAGGTTACAATTAATTAACATTGCCTTATATCTACCAGTGAAAATCTTAAGACTATGTTGACAGGCTCTTCCAATCATGAATCTATAAGAGCTTTTCCTCTCTATAAGGGCATGGCACAGGGAGCTTTAACATGAGAATATGTGAGAAGTATTCCAAAGTTTATCGCGGTGTTGCAGTACACATACAGCAACAGCAATCATACACCTGATAAGATCGGTAAAATCAGGCGTTCCCTTTTCAGATTTGGACTATTGTTGTCGGGAGCCTTCCATACTCCCCGTATTTACGAGGGATATAAGAACCAATGTCCGGGCAGTACCATTGGGAATACAGTTTCTGAACAAAACGCAAAATAAGAAATTTACCCCAATAAAAGGTAAAAAGTTATCCTTGCCATTTTTTCTATCGGCCACCGGAAATAGAGATTTTGAGATCGATGCCCACCTGGGTTGTGCTGTTACCCGGCTGGGCGGCTCCTTCGCTCAGATTGGCTTCATGCCGGAAAAACGCCGTAGCAGTTACTTGGCGGCTGATAGAATAGCGTGCGCGCGGCTCCACAATTATCTGCGTTGTGCCATCGAGTGTACGCCCCCCCTCGCTGTCGTAATTATTCACATCGTAGGTAGCGCGCTTGGTTCGGCGATACGTACCCTGGAAGCTGAGCTCGAAGTCGTTTTGCAGCGATAGACCAAACAGTGGGAACTCGAAGCCGCGCTTGTTATAAGAAGCCTGTATCGACAGTTCCTGTGTATCATCGCGGGAAATGGTAGCTCGCGCCGACGAATTGAGCCGGTACCCAGTTTTGGTATTATAGCGCACATTTCCCGTCAAGTTGCCGTCGAGCTTTTTCTCGTCGAACTGCATACTGATACCAATCAGCGGTTCGAACCCGAGGTCTACCTGCTGCGACTCTACAGCACGCCCCTGGTCGGTCGTGCGTATATTTTTCTGATATGTCGATGTATAGCGGTGCTCTATGCTGATGCTGCGGGCAAGACCATCGAACAGGCTCCATTTTTCTAGTCCATTCCAGCGCACGGCCCAGTTCACATGGGGCATGATCTGGCGCACAGCATCCGGGAAGAAGCTAAACGCCTCCAATCCCTGTTCGAATGAGTTGGCCAAAGCGTCGAGTAGCAGTTGGTTGCGCCGCACGGTGTCGCCCGGTGTCTGCTGTTCGATCTCTGTACGGCGTTCGCGATACAAGTTCACGACATGCTCTACGGTATTATCGAATGCCCCCAGCAGCAAGAAGTCCGGCATACTAATAAATGTACGATTGTAGCCCTCTTCCACTACGATATTTGAAAACGAGGGAATACCAGCGTCGTCTGTCAGGATTTTTTGGTTCTTGTTATATCGGAATTGCGACCTCCAGTTCAGTTCTAATGTAGCGCCGGGCCACAAAGGTCGGGATGTGCGCATTTCCAGACCACTCTGCTGGCTGAAGTTGTCTAACAAGCTCGCATTAGCAGCGCGCACGCCGGGCGAAGTCTCAAAGCGGAAAAAGGGAAAAGCACTGGAACTACTCAGGGCAAAGCTACCATGCGGACTGCCAATAAGGCCGAGCTGGTAGGCCGCAGTCGGACCGTAAATCGTCTCCTGCTCACGGCCAAAAGGAGCTCGTGCCCAAAAGTTCGTAATACCTGGACCGCCGAGAATACCGGGATTCTGCGAATTGTTCGTCTGGTTGAAATTGATAGTTACCTTGTCGTAGTCGAAGAACACAAACTTGATAACGTCGAGAACTCCGCCGATGACTCCTCTGTCGCCCGAAGCAGTAGAATCAGCAGCCGGGTTTTTGGGGCCGCGCAAAGGAGTGCTTTTGCCATACCATACGTCGCTCATACTTCGCAGGCTGATACCAAGGCCAAAGCGTATCGTATTATCCCATGTGGCCGACTTGCTAATGTCTCTGTAATTCGGGTCTTTCGACAGCCTGTCTTCCCAGTTGTAGTTGGTCGTAAATGTCCCGGTAGCATCGAAGTATTTATCAATGCCGAGCAGCGGAGGAAATTTCGGCTTAAAGTTCAGCGTAAAGGCTTGTGTGTAGCGCGAATCTTCACCGAGGTTGAGAATTTTACCATCGTTAAAGAACATATCGCCAAAGATATCGCCACTGGCGCGCTGGTGCTGATTACCGTCTAATTCTAATGGCACCAATGTGCTCGTAGCGCTCAGCGAATAATCCAGTGTAGGATTCAGAAGTCCATTCTCGGCGAGCTTCCAGCTAAATTGCGCCTGGCGCTGTGCGGAGAACTCGCGAAGTACAGGGCTGGGCACGTCGAGAAAGCGCGATTGCTCAGTGGTTCGACCCCGGTTCAGGCTAAGCGCACTGGAGAAATTACCGGGTGCGAATGATAGTTTATAATCCTTATAGGCTTCCAGAATTGGCACACCTTCCAGCCATTTCAAGGGCTGCACATTATAATCAGGCGGAATAGTAACGGCATAATTGCCAGTAAACTGCCATTGCCAGTGGAAGCGCTCGGCCACTACAGGAGATCGTTCAAACTGCTGGTTGTAGTTGAAACCAAAGGTCAGTTTATTAAATGTATCGCGTATAAACCACTTTTTGCTGGGCAGCCCAATGCGCAACCCCGTAACAGCCCATTGATCCTGTACAATAATCGTCTGCGAACGGGTGCGCTCTGCTACGCTGTCTTCGCGCGCCTTTTCTTCAGTCGCTCCTTGGTCTAATGCCTGGCGTTTGGCAGCAGCAGCAGCTTCCTCAATATTAATATCGTTCTGCGATACAAACAGCGGGTCTTGCACCGATTCGCTGTGCGTATATGTCACGGGTATTGTCGTACCGTACCAATCTTTTGAGAAGAATTTTTCTAATGACGCACTGGCATTCATACTCCAGTTCGTCGTTTGCACACGGTTACCAAAACGCTCTTCCAAGCGGTGGAAATTGGGATTGCTTCTGTTAAAGGAGAAGTCTACCCTTCCAAGATCGGCTATTTTTACTGCCGACGAAAGTACCGCCGCCCAGTCGCTTGTGCTTTCTGCATCAACAAGGCGGAGTTCGTCCACCCACATCGTGGTCGTCAGCGAATTCGGAAACCGCTCTGCTGGATTAGCCAAGCCAAGTCCTACAAATTGCACGCGTGTAAGCGAGGGATTTCCGCGCACGGCAAAGCGCGCGAGCGGGTCGTTGGGAACTGGAAATTCCTGGCGCTGCTGGTCGCTGTTGAGTGCGCGCAATTGCTTGATAGCAGTGAGCTGTTCGAGTACCACTTTCAAGTCCTGCCAGCCCTGAAGCAGCGGCCTGCTGTACTCGTAGTAGTTCAGCGAGTCGGTACCAAAGCGCAAGTAAGCAATAGCGGGAGCCTCGGCGCGGCTGTTGACTCTGTCGGGCATCGTGCCGTCGCCGTGGATAAAAAACTTTAGCTCTTTATAGTAAAACACATCCATCGGGCGGAAGAATCGCACAGCCGTGCGCTCGTCGCCATAGCGGAGGTTTTCTACAGTAATGGCTATCGACTGCTCGTTGAGCACAATACGCTCGTTGTTGGTGCCGCCCTGCTGTGTTGGCGGGTTTACGCCCGGAGGCAACGAGTAGTAGTCGGGAGGACCGCTGTTTTCTTCGCGGTTCACAAAAGCCACGTTTAGCGTTGTATCGGTCTGGCCGCTCGGCAGATTAGTAAAGCGCTGCCAGTACGATCCAGCCAAGCGCCAATCGGCAATACGAGCATGCACGCGCCCGCCCTTGAACCACACACGCACGTACTGAATATTCGAAAACGACGGATTTCCTACTGTATTACGCGGGCCGCGAATGGGTATCCTGTATAAATTCCATCCGTTGTTGCTCCCCACAATCTGCGAGTTGGTAGCCGGATTGGGGTCGAGCTTTACTTCATAGCTGAAGTAACTGTTGTCGCGCATGATCTGGCTGCCGTTGTTGCGGTTGAGCACTTCCGTGTCGGGAAACTGCCCCTGCGACGAGCCCGACGAGCCCTGGTGATTGTTGTAGCGAATGAAATCCTCCGGTCTGTGATCGGCTGCCGGCTTGTTGAAGTCGAAAGAGAAGTCATCGCGAGCCGGGTCATCTTCCGAGGCCAACGGACCGGGATATACACGCCGCTCGCCTTCGTTGTCCAACGAGTCGAGACCGACATCCTCTCCCGCATCTACGATACCGTTGATGATCGGGCTAGCTTGGGTAATACCGTCTTCCGTATTGGTTTCGCCATTGGGAATCACATCTTCGCTGATCTGCCCAAGATCGATAAACATCTGAGCTTTGCCTAATTCTGTACTGTCGGTCTCTACATACATCATCACTTCGATGTAATCCACATTCTGCGCATCGAAGTTCGTGTTGAACGACGAGAGCAGGCGCATCATACCGCCCCACAATTGTGGCTTAGACTGATCGGTAAAGGCAGATTTATCGAGGTATTCCGGGTTCGGGTTGTAAATCCCCCGGTATTCCGGGTCGAAGCGTATCAGAAGCTCGCTGATGTTCGAACTCCCATTTAATGTACTTCTGTTTGGGTACACATCTGTGGCAGGCGTGCGGCCAATAAAGTAACGCCACCAGTACATGCGCCCGCGATACAGCGATCTCAGCAGGTCTTCACCTGCAATTCCTTCGTCGACAGGAGGCGAGGAATACGTCCACTGTGTAGGCGTGAGCCCCAGCGGGATGTACAATTGCGCGCCTTCAAAGTCATCGACAAACGCAACTGATGCTCCGTCGTCGGAGGGAATATCTGATTTTTTCTTATTGGGATCGGGCAGCATCATCGCCCATTCGCCGCGCAGTTCTATCGAAGAGGGGTCCTTCGTGTCGTAGAACGGCAGTGCATCGGCGAGTTTGGTCAGCCATTTGCTATCCCAGTTTAAAGTACCGTCGAATCCGAACATCATATTGCTCACCGGCTCGTCGCCCACGCGCACCCTGTCGATGACTAACGACTGATCGTAGCTCATAAACGTAGAACCGAGATTGAGCTTCAGATCGCGCGAGCGCAGAATGGTCTTCCAGTCGAAGTCGGCTCGCGCCCCCACAAGTGTCCGTGTACTGATATTAAAGATATCGTTCTGCTCGTATTCCACATTCACATTTGCACCGGGCAGCGTAGCCTCGGGCGCCGTAAGCGTGATTTGGCCGGAGTAGTATTCTACCGTGTAGTCCCGCCCTTCTTGGAGCTGGCGTCCGTTCAGTGTTACGCGTACACTTCCGGGCGACAAGCCAAAGCCACTGGGCAGAGCAATGCGGCTGCCTGCTGTTCCAGAAGCCTGCCCGCCTATCAGGAATCTGTCGAACTGGGTTTGCTGCCGCGCAACTTCCTTGGTAGTATCATACACTGCATTGTAGGCATATGCCGACTGCCCATTCTGATCCAAGAAGCTGCCAAACGGTTCGAGCATAGGAAAGGTAATCTCGCCGCGTGCCGCGTTAAAGAAATAGCCGGTCTGGGTATCGAATACCCCGTCGGCAGGAGGCGCGTTGCTGCCATTGGCCACCTGATCTACGCGCAGCAGGCTTACGAGCTTTTCATTCGTGCCCGGAAGCACGTCCGTGGAGTCGTTTTTCGGGCTGAAGTACCAGACATTGATATCGGTCTCGTTCACATTCACATTCGTGGGGCCGATCTGATAAATATTTCTCATCTGGCGGCTCCACAGCGTATCGAAGCCCGGGTGAAACCCCTGTGCATACACGAGCTTGAGAATAACCGCTCCACTGTCGCCGACGCTTTTAGCAAAAGTTCCGTACACGAGGTCATCCGACGTCCCGGTGTTGGGCTGGTCGATCACTTCGTTCTCTACGCGATAGGCCACTGCATAGGTTTTGCTTTTGTTCAGGTTGAAAATTGTAAGTGTACCGAGAATAGGATCGAATTCGTACTGGCGCGTTTCCAGCTTTACGAAGCGCCCTTGCACAATTTTTCCCGGTACGGTTATCGGCGGGGGATAGAGGTTCGCGGGATAGGCTGTATTGATCGGAATCGGATTCAGTGTATCATATGCCACGCCGGGCTTGGCCACCGCCTGCTCTTGGGGAGTGGTGGTAGACATCCAGACTTCAAGCTCCTTCACCGTCAGCTTGTTAGCCGTGCGCCCAGCATCAGTATTCGGACGGGGATTTGCCGGAGGGGAGGTCCTGTAGTATTCGGTGTAAATCTGCTTGTAGGCATTGTCGAGAAAGAAGTGGTTCTCGGCGTAGTCGTATGCGCGCAGGCCAAACGGCTGTTTCAGACTTCCGCCAGTAAGCGACACAAAGCGGCGTTGGCCGCGCTTTTGCGAAGCAATTGTTTTTAGGAACAGTGGTCCGAACTGGAAATCGGCGCGTACACCAAACAGCGCTTGGCTTCCGCCGATCAGAGTAGCAGGAGTCTGTAGCTGTACATTCCCCGCTTCTACGCGCTTGATAATATCGTCGTCGTAGCCGTCGAAACCAATGCGGAAAGTATTATTAAACTCGAATTGCTCTTTTGTATTCCAGTTTACGCCGAGCTTGAGCTTATCGCCAATGCGCCCGCTCACGTTCACCTGAATATCCTGCGAGAAAATCGGGCCCGACTGCGTCTGCCCAAGTGCTGATGCCGTACCGAGGTTTTGCGAATCCCAACGCCAGCCGCCGCGCACATTCACTTCGCCATTAACATTGATGCTGATCTCCGGCTTGCCAAAAATGCCGAGGAGCGGGTTGTCGGGAATAGGAATAGCAATATTTGTAGCCCGCCCGATAATGTCGGCAATGCTTTCGCCGTCGAGCGCCTTGCTGAGATCGTATTGCGTAGTAAGCGAGTCCCATGCTTTCTGGCGCAGATATTTACTTCGCCTGTCGAGGTATTCGTCCAGCGACATTGTCTGTGGAAGGCTGTACTGATAATCGGCAAATGTTTCTTCTACACGCACAGTAGAGCCTGCGGAATCGGGGGTAGCTGAGTACACATACCCGGCAGGTGGTGGAGCACCCAGCTTATTAATACGGGTACGAGCCCCGCTTCCCGCTGAGCGATAGCGGCTGGAATCAGGAGGAGCGAGCAGGCTCCCTTCCGGCTTTAGGCCATTGGCACTATCGGCATCCTGCAAAGGTCCCATTGCCAGCGCAACGCCGAACAGACCTATATACACAGGACTATTCCACGCATTGCGCAGCATCGACTGCTCTACCGAAAGACAGGAGAACGCAAAGGCATTAGCAGCAGCCGCATCAGCGACGCTCATAGCCTGTGCAGTACCACTGCCGCAGATAATGCTTATCAGCACGAGCAGACCGCACACGGCGGCCCGACAAAACATAACCATACCACTACTATGGTTCACAGTATACTCACCTGTTTATAAAACTCTGAACAGATTGCTGGCGCATACATACCACGCCGGCAATAAAAAACCGGAGACAGCACGGGATATATTGAAAAGACAGGACCACGATCCAAAGCATGCGCAACCATCATTAGGCCGAAATACCGGCTCTAACTCTTTTGACAGGGACCGGGCGTATGTACAGTAGCAGTTGAGTAATAGAAGAACTCCGCAATTGTGGGGAGATGTCGTTCCCATTAGTGATAACGACGTCGAGGCCAAATCTACGAGAGCACGAGTATTTTCCAAAGGAAAAAATACTCTGTTGTGCCATCAGATTGTTGCCATCCCGTTATCGTGCGCCTGCGATATACCGGCCTGCCTTTGCACTTCTTCGCAATCGTCGAAGTGCAAACGCACCTCGCCGACAATCTGATACGTTTCGTGCCCCTTGCCTGCTACAAGGATAATATCACCAGATCGCGACCACGCGACAGCAGCAGCAATAGCTCCTGCGCGATCCGGCATCACCTGCACATGATGCCCGTCGGGCATGCCGCCGAGAATGTCGGCAACAATTGATTCCGGTGATTCACGTCGCGGGTTATCGTTTGTTACAATCACCGCATCTGCTAAATTCCATGCTATATGCCCCATCAGCGGTCGCTTCGTTCGGTCGCGGTCGCCACCACAGCCAAACACACACGCTACCCGGCCTTGTGCCCGAAGCAGCTCCCGGCTTGCGAGCAAGGCTTTCTCTAACGCGTCGGGCGTATGGGCGTAGTCCACGATTGCCACAGCGCCGTTCGGCAAGGCAATGCGCTCCATCCTGCCGCGCGCCGGACGTATCCGAGCCACGGCTTCGGCCAGCTCTTCTTCGGCTATACCCATCGCCAAGCACAAACCAATGCAAGCCGTCACATTTTCTACATTGAACCGCCCTACCAATGGCACGGCAAGCCGCAAAGGCTCGCAGCCGGAGCGGTACAGCTCAAAGGCCGACGACGTAAGGCCGTACTCTTCATTGGCAATCACAATGCCGTTCTCTGTTTTTCGCCCAAATAAGAGTTTCGTCGCGGCTGGCGAGCTCTGAAGCATCCACGCTCCATAGGGGTCGTCGCCGTTGGAAACAGCAATTGCGCCGGGAGCGAGCATGTCGAACAGCTTCTTTTTCGCCAGCGCGTAGTTTTCCATCGTAGCGTGAAAGTCGAGGTGATCCTGCGTCAAATTGGTAAAAATTGCTCCGCTGAACTCCATCCCGTACACTCGGTCGAGTACAAGACCATGCGAGCTCACTTCCATTACCACCGTGCGAATGCCTGCATCACGCATGCGGGCGAGCAACGCTGCCAGCTCGGGCGCTTCGGGCGTGGTATAGTTTGCGGGCAGCACTTCTTCGCCAATGTAATTGCCTGTTGTGCCTATCAGCCCTACACGCTCGCCCCGTGCTTCGAGCAGCGATTTGAGAAGGAACGTCGTCGTTGTTTTTCCATTTGTGCCCGTAACGCCTATTACCGTCATGCCGCGCGCAGGATAATCGTGCAAGCGGTGGCACATCGCCGCAAGCACTTTCCGGGAATCCACAGCATGTATAATCGTTACACTGCCAGCAGCTTCGGGCAATCGCTCGCAGACAACAGCTTTTGCACCGCGTCGTATCGCATCGGCGATGTAGTCGTGCCCGTCGGCTTCAGGGCTCGCAACAGCTACAAACAGCGCACCCGGACCACACCGGCGGGAATCGCATTCCACCGAAGTAATCTCGCAGTCGGTACTACTACTCACAGAAAGCAGCGGTATGCCCGACAAAAGCGCTGAAAGCTGCATACATCCTCCAACAGAACATGAGCCAGAAAATGGCCACCTACCCAAATGAAGCTGCAAAACTACAAAATTGTAGCGAGATGAACCGTACAGTGTCGTGGAAAGCCGTAGCTTTGGCAGAAGTATCTGGCCGCTATCCACGGCTCGCCAGCAGTTCGTCTCTGCACCGCGCTGCACATCCGCCTCGTCGCTGGCCAGACTTCACCGCAGCAATAGATACCAACACCGCTAGTATTCTACCGATGTTTACCCACCTGCTCTACCGGCCTGCTGCCTACTCCGCACACTGGCGAACAGCAGCCGGACGACCACAAAGCGGATCGTGCGACCGGTGACAGCGACTTGCCGGGCGCCGCAGCGATGCCCGTGCCACAGCATCATTTGGCGACAATTGACAGCGAAAACACACGCATTTCCCGCAAGCAAATCCACACCGAAATTGTATATTGATTGCAATTGTTTGTACGACTCTTGATCGCTTATATGAAAGTTGCGCTTGTTTCGCATTCCGCCGTGGTAGACGTGTACCAGGATAAATTTCGCTACCTAGCAGCCATGCCCGGCATGGAGCTCTCCGTTATCATTCCCGAAGCTTATCGCGAGGGGCGCGACATCGTGCCCGGTTTTGAAGGAACCGGCGAATACGAAGTGATACGCCTCCCCGTGTACTTTGGCAAGAGCGGACGACAGAATCTGCATTGTTACCGCTCGCTTCTGCCAGCGCTCCAGCGCGTGCGGCCCGATATTCTGCATCTCGAAGAAGAGCCCGAGAGCCTTGTAACAGCACAGGGATTATACTGTGCCGGGAAGCTGCATCCCCGTCCAAAAACAATTATCTACACATGGCGCAACATCCCAAAAACGCATAAAGAATGGCCTATCACCTCGCCGCAGCGCTACATCTACCCGCCGGTAGAGCGCTACGTGCTCGACCGCGCCGACTACATTGTAGCGGGCAATCAAGAAGTGGTAGACGTATCGAGAGCGCTTGGCTGGCGCCATCCGATGAGCGTCATACCACACGGCATCGACCCCTCGAAATACCTGCCTGCTCCTGCTGATACAGCACTGAAACAGCAGCTCGGCCTGCGCGGTACTGTGGTGGGCTTTATCGGCAGAATGATGCACATGAAGGGCATCGAATCGCTTATCCGCGCCTATGCCCGCACAACCGAAGCAATGCCCGACTCCACACTGCTGCTGCTCGGCAATGGCCCAGACCAAGAATACTTCCGGAACATTACATCGCAACTCGGCATAGGGGATCGCGTTCTTTTCCACGATTTTGTCCCGGTCGCCGAAGTAGTGCGGTATATCAATCTGATGGACATGCTCGTGCTGCCTTCGCTTACTGTGCCGGAGTGGAAAGAACAATTAGGCCGTGTGCTTCTTGAAGCAATGGCGTGCGAAGTGCCTCTTATTGGCTCGTCGTCGGGAGAAATTCCCCATGTGATTGCCGATACAGGACTTGTCTTTCCCGAAGGCGACATCGGGGCACTGAGCACGGCTCTGCTCCGCTATCTGCAATCGCCCGAGCTGCGAAGGGAATACGCTCTTGCGGGAAAACAGCGCGTCGTAGGGGAATACGCAAATGAACAAATCGCAAAGAAAATATACGCCGTATATCGGCAACTTTTAAATCGATAGGAGACATCCTATGCAACGCTTTATCTGTTCTCTGCTGCCGGTGGTGTTTTTCGCCAGCCTGCACATAGCTATAGCACAGCCGATACCAGCTTTTCCGGGTGCTGAAGGTTTTGGAGCAAAAGCAACAGGTGGGCGAGCCGGGCGCGTTGTGTACGTAACAACACTGGCACCCGACGGACCTGGCTCGCTGAGCGAAGCACTGCGCATGCAGGGCAAACGCTATATACTTTTTCAAGTGAGCGGGCTGATCGACGCGACGGCAGATATTGTAGAAGGCGATGTAACGATAGCAGGCCAGACCTCGCCCGGGGGCGTCATCGTGCGCGGGATCATAGCCGACGACGTGTACAACAGCGAGGGCAAAGCCGACAATATTATTATCCGCCACTTGCGCTCGCGACCCCGTTTGTTCGACGAACCAGCGGTGTCGTGGATATTGGACGATGCCCTGCGCTTAGACGGCGCATCGCGTGTAATTGCCGACCACTGTTCTTTCGCCAATGCCGCAGATGAAACCGTGCAGCTTTCGCAGTCGCACGATATTACCATCCAGAATTGTATCATCGCCGAGCCGCTTGGAGAGCACTTCTACCTCGGTGGTATGCTGTTCAACTACTCTACAACGGAGCATCCGCAAGACAGCATCAGCGTGCTGCGCTCGGTGTGGAATCGCGTGGGCGGCAGAATGCCCGAGTTCTCCTGCGAGTCGCCCTTCTGCTCGCAGCAGCCGCTGCACATAGAGCTCTCCAACAACCTGCTGTGGGATGTGCCGATCCAGGTGTGGTACAATCCGGGTATCGACCCCGCAGCCGAACCGTCGAAAGATAGCTTTTTTGTGCAAATGAATCTCGTAGGCAACTACGCTATGGCGCGAGGTTCGTATGGTGGAGCGCTGTTCGACCACAGGCTGCTGGAGTTCGCCGGCAATAGCATCTACGCCGATGGCAATACGCTGAATCTCTACCCGGCCTACAGCAACTACGATTTGTTCTACTGCTGCAACGATTTTGCAGACGAAGGCAACAATCCCAACACGGAGCTGGGCTCTGCTACGCGGCGCACACAGCGCCATCCATTCCCGCCTGTGAACTACTTACCTTCGGCTGAAGCTACTCTTTCAGCTCTTGGTGCACATGCCGGTGCCTTCCCGCGCGATAGTATGGACAGGCGGCTGATGAATCCTGTTGTAGCGCGTACTATCGACACAACACCTGTCGACGACCAAGCGCACTACTTCGATCATTTTCTTTTCGACTTCGGCGCAAAAAACCCACCCGCTCCACCTATCGACAGCGACAACGATGGTATGCCCGACTACTGGGAAACAGCTAATGGGCTGAACCCGCAGGTGGAAGACCACAATAATACAGAGCTTTCGCTGAAGTACACCGGAATGGAAGGATACACGAACCTCGAATGTTATCTCAATCGGCTGGCCGATTCGCTTGTGCTCGGCTTGCCAACTGTCGTTACCGATATTGCGGAACACAATACATCAGAAGCTCTACAATTGCAGTGCTATCCCAACCCATTTGGCGCGTCCACAACTGTGTACATTGTGATGCCCCAGCGCGGACGCGCAACGCTTGCGGTCTACGATGTTCTCGGGCGCACGGTGCAAATGCTGGATTGCGGTATTCTGGAACAGGGCGTGCACAATATTCCACTCTCTTTTAGTCCCTCGGCACCCGAAGCTGTGTATCTGTGTAGATTGACAACTGGTGCTCTTTCTGCAAGTGTCATAGCACGGTGTGAACGCTGATCTTTTCGGTTGTAGAGAAATGATGGGCACAGGCGTCGCTGCGGCGCCCGCTCGGTCGCTGTCGCCGGTCGCACATCCGCCTCGTGGCTGTGATACAGCTACCCGCTCATGTGCAAGCAACAGACCAGAGGACGGAAGGAAATAAGAAATAAGGCGCGGACAGCGGCGAGAACAACCACGCAACGGACGTGCTGCGCGGTGCGGAGAAGCACAGCTCGGCCAGAGACCGAAGCGCACTATTTCCTTCCTCTTGTACTCTACAGAACTCCCGATAATCCCCGATAGTATCATTCTGATAATTATGCGGAATCTCGCCAGAGATGCGCCACGGATTTATTCAGTCTGATTTTTGTACTCTTGTCCTGACAGGAGCAAGACAAGACTGTATTCTATATGAGCAAGAGTATTACGATTTAAAAACACAGCAACGACCCCACACTCACTGTGTTACTACAACCGTGTTGCCGATAGGTGCCGGGCAACGCGTGTAAAGAGACTCTTTGAGTTGCTGTTTACCTATTCATACATATATCATAATCGAGGCTGTGCATCTGGCTCACAACCGGCTTTGTACTGATTACCCAAATCCGCTGTACATGAACCTACAGCCAGCAACAGGCTTGATTATTCAACTTACTTGAGAGGTTTCAGATGTCGTTCCCAATCCATCCTCTACTGCGAAGACATATGCTCCTGCAAATGGTCTTCCTATGTGCCGGTGTGATCTCCCTACTTGTTCTGCTTTTTGCTCCCACAGATTTCGTATCGCCGTCGGCGATTGCTATGATTGCAGCACTGCTTTGTATCGCAGCAACAGCAATTGCGATTGCGTGTATCCGCTCGATCCACGCCAAAGAAGAGAGCATTTTGCAGTCGCTGGCTACAGACGCCGACGAGACGCCGGACCTTCCTGCGTCGTACCGAAACTCCGCGCTTCAGCAATCCATCCACACGCTGAAGGTCAACATCCAACAGAACAAAAAAACGGACGTGCTTATGCTGAAGGCACTGCGCGAGATAGGCAATTGCTCGACGCTCAACGACATGCTCCAAGTGATTGCCGAGCGAGCCAAAGAGCTCACGGGCGCTAAATACACTGCGCTTGCTACATTCAATGAAGACAGCTCAATAGACCAATTTATCACGCTTGGCATGACACAAGCGCAGGAGCGCGGCATTAGCCATATGCCGGAGGGCAAAGGGCTACTCGGATACATTCACAAGGTGCAGCAACCTATTATGACTGCCAACCTGAATAAACATCCCCAGGCAGTAGGATTTCCTGCGGGCCACCCGCCTATGACCTCGCTGCTGGCGGTTCCGATTCTCGCGGGGACTACATCGCTCGGCAATTTATATGTGACTGATAAAATCGGCGTCGGGGAATTTACTGAAAGCGACAAACAAGCGCTTCTTCTGCTGGCTCAAATATCCGCAATTCTGCTCTCCCGCAAAGCAGGCGAGACTGCAATGAGCAACCTTGTAGAACAAGTAACCGGAAGCGTGGCATTAGCTGCGCAGACAACAGAACGCATCTCTACAAGCGTAGAAGAAATGCTCGCAGCTATGCGCGAGCAGACAAACCAGACTGCGGGAGTAGCTGCGGCTACCGAAGAAATGAGTACCACTATCAGCGAAAATCTGCACACGACAACAGGGGTAGTGGAAATGGTACAACACGCAGAAGAAAATGCCCGAAAAAGCGGGCAGGTGATAACACAGACAGTCAACAGCATCACTCATATTGCTGATGTGATATCCGAAACCGGCAATGCTGTTTCGGAGCTCTCGGTGGGCAGCAGCCAGATCGGCGACATTGTTACGATTATCAGCGATATTGCGGATCAAACCAATTTGCTCGCGCTGAATGCCGCTATTGAAGCAGCACGAGCAGGAACTGCAGGCCGTGGATTTGCCGTCGTCGCCGATGAAGTAAAAAAGCTCTCCGACAAGACCGCCCATGAAATCCGTACAATCAAAGACGCAGTAGCACTTATTCAGAAACAGACTCAGAAGTCACACTCGGCTATGCAGCGCGCTACCAGCGAAGTAAACGCTGTACAGCAGTTGGCCAGCGCAGCGAATAAAGCTTTGGAAGAAATTATCAGCGGGCTGAAACGGGTGACGGATGGAATTGTGTCGGTGGCAGCTACAAGCGAGCAGCAAGCACGAGCCAGCAACGACATCGCTGGTACAATCGAAAGGCTCAATACTGTAGCCGAGCAAACTACCGAACAATTGGAGTCTATAGCGCGGTCGGTGGATGAGCTCAACACCGAGCTCAATGGCTGGAATGCGTAATTGTCCACCGTGTGGACTACAGCAGCAGCACTGCCAGACGCAAGCCCAGGTGATCGATTGCCCGTCAGCTCCAGCGCCGCCTTGCGAAGGCGGCGCTACGGGAAACGGAGCTCTATTTGCAGTCAAGCTGACTACAAGCCAGCTTACGCAGTAAGCGCCTCGGCGAGTTTGTCAAACGACCCGTTCCATCCGGCTTGGGTCATATCGCTCATCGCGCCTGCCGGAAGGCCAGCGTGCTGCATTGTCATTTTGGTTTTGCCCTCGTGGTCTTCTAATGTCACGGTGACAAGCATTTCCTTCGGAAAATCATCTCCCATACCATAATGCGAGGCGGACACGATATTTCCCTCTGCATCGGCAAAGCTATCGGTAAATACGAGCCGTTCTGTCGGCACAATTTCCTTGTACACGCCAGTGCTCCAGTAGTCCTGACCCTCGGGCGACCGCATACAAAAAAGATATTTTCCGCCCTCGCGGAGGTCAATGGTGCAAGCAGGTGAGGTAAAGCGCTCCGGCCCCCACCAGCGCATCATATGCGCCGGTTCTGTCCAGGCTTTCCATACAAGTTCGCGCGGGGCGTCCAATAGGCGTGTAATAACAAGATCGCCTGCCATCTGCTCGTGCATAGTTTCATTTGTCGCTGTCATGGTTGTTCCTTTTGAAATATCTGTAATAAGTACGGGCGCAGTACATACCTGCCCGGTATCGTTTTACCTGCTCAACCAGTGAAGTTCAGCAGTACCCTGTCAAACCAGCCTCTCTCGTTCATTCCCGCACAACCCAGCCACACTTCTTCGGCTCTACATCAGTAGAGCACATCTATTCCGCTGATTCCACAGACGCACCTGCTAGCATCGCCGCCAGTTCCGCTTCAAGCCGGTCGAGAGTCGAGTTGCCTCCTTCAATAGCACCAGCCCCCGCCGCCGCATCGCGCTCTTCAACCGTCGCAAATACTATATACAATTGAACATGTGTCTTGTCGCCCTGCTTTGTCAATGTCATAGTAACGTGAAACTGCCTGTTGTCGTCCTCTTCGCCCGTGCCGTGAGAGTACACAAGGCGCTCCGGATGTACAACTTCCTCAAACACAATTTGGTTTGGATAGTCGATACCATCAGGGCCGTGCATGGTAAATTTCCACACACCGCCAGGTCGTATATCTATCTGGTGGAATGTATTCGTAAAGCCCTTGGGCCCCCACCACTTGATCAGATGAGCGGGTTCTGTCCACGCCTTAAATACCAGTTCCTGCGGTGCATCGACTACACGGGTCATTACGAGCTCGCGCCCTGCATTGCTTGCCGCTTCACTCTGTGCTGCCATGCTTGTCCTCCGTCGTTTGTATTGTTTTTAGATAGTCTTCCAGAGAATCGAGCCTTGTTTCCCAGATCGCTCGGTATTGCTCTACCCAGCCAGCAACCTCGCTAAGCCTCTCTAATCGAGCTTCGCAGTACCGCTCTCGACCCTTTTGCCTCACCACAATCAGGCTGCACTCCACAAGTATCCGAATATGCTTGTAGATCGCTGCACGGCTCATAGCAAACTGCCCGGCCACCGAGTTGATGTTCAATGGTTCGCGGGCAATCATGTGCAGAATTGCTCTTCTGGTCGGGTCGGCTATTGCTTGGAATACGTCTCTTCTCATAAAATGCAACCTTTTGGTTGCAAATATAAGCGCAACCTTTTGGTTGCACAATGCTTTTGTTGCAGTTGCAGAAAAAATAAAGAACTGAATACAGACAGAACACGCTACACCACACACAAACTTCTATCAGCTTTGCGCTACGGTCGCTGCCCTCGCGTTCAGTCTCTGCACCGCGCAGCACCTCTGCTGCGTGGTGTTCACTCCGCTGTCCGCGCAATAGTTTCCGCAATGGCAGCACAAGCACACTACCCTAAAACGCCGAAGGAGATGCCAGCTACCCGGCAATCGCTGCGCAGTTTACTTTGGCTCGTAGCACAGCACAACAACTCCCGACTGGAACACACGGGTATCAACAAGCCGCAGCGACAGCCGTTCGCGCAAGCCCTCCGACAACACTTTTCCCTTCCCTGCAACAAAAGGCTGCATAAAGAACTGATATTCGTCGATCAGGCCGAGATTGATCAGCGTTAACGCCAAGCTCAGGCTTCCCAGCACTACGAGATTACCACCGGGCTGCTGCTTGAGCTTTCGCACCTCTTCCTCAATGTTTTCCCCTATGATCTGCGTATTCCACCCCACCTCTTTCAGCGTTGTTGAAACAACAATTTTGGGTATGGCATCAATACGGCGAGCCAGCGCAACGCCGGTTTCTGTAGCCGTTCCATGTGCGGCTACTCCGGGCCAATAGTTCTCAAAGAGCTGATAGGTGACACGGCCAAACAACAGCGCATCCACAGCGCTCATCTGCTCAAGTGCATATCGATGGGATTCATCGTTGGCAATCACCTGCGTGTGATCGCAGAAACCATCGAGCGTAACGTTCAGGGATAAAATGATTTTCCTCATACTGCCAGCTTTAGAATTAAAAAGGATAGAAAGGAATGGTTTTGAATGTATTCCGCCCACGCCAATACACGAAAAACAGCACCGAAGCGCATTCCGTCTATGGTGTATCTCGGAATACAAACTTACGATTGCCAGACATACTACTGGCGGTGTGCATACGGCAATGTAAGGGGTTGATTACGACATCCTTCTCGTGTAGTTTTGCATCCTCGTCACGCTGGCGGCTCTATAGGTGTCAGTAGCATTTCTGTGGCACATAGTGTATTCTACACCGCTCTTATTACAACACATTAAGAAGCCTATATCTATGAAACACGTGTCTATTCTGGTACCCCAAGAAGCGCTTATGGGAAGCATTGAAGGGCCGCGGCAATTGCTGGATCAGGTCAACCAGTTTTTTCAGACCAAAGGAGCCTCGCCCCTGTTCACCGTACAATTAGTAGGGCTTTCAAAAGAAACCCGGCTCAACGGCGGACGCTTTACCGTGCATAGCGATATGCTCATAGGAGATGTCCACAGAACAGACCTTATTATTATCCCTGCGATAGATGGCAATCCCCAACATTCAATAGAGAAAAACCGGGATTTTGTGCCCTGGATAACAGCCCACTATAAAGCCGGAGCCGAAGTAGCGAGCCTTTGCCTCGGAGCTTTTTTGCTGGCCTCGACAGGTTTGCTCAGCGGGAAAAAATGCGCTACGCATTGGATGGCTGCCAATGACTTTAGAGCGATGTTTCCCGATGTTCAGCTCACAGTAGACAGCGTCATCACCGACGAGAACCGCCTCTATTCAAGCGGAGGAGCCTACTCGCACCTGAACCTCGTGCTGTACCTCATCGAAAAGTACGCGGGCAGAAGTAGCGCCATCTTGTGCTCTAAAGTCTTTCAGATCGACATCGAGCGAGGTAGCCAATCGCCGTTTATCATGTTTCAGGGACAAAAAGCACACGAAGACGCTCCGGTGAAAAAGGCTCAAGAATTTATCGAGCTCAATTTCCCGAATAAAATTACAGTCGACCAGCTTGCATCCATAGTTGCCCTGAGCCGGAGAAATCTGGAACGCAGGTTTAAGAAAGCGACTTCAAATACAGTAGTAGAGTATATACAGCGGGTAAAGATCGAGGCCGCAAAAATCAGCCTGGAATCATCGCGGGAAAATGTGAATGAAGTAATGTACAAAGTGGGCTATACCGATACAAAGGCTTTCCGCACAACATTCAAGAAAATTACAGGTCTATCGCCTGTGGAATACCGCAATAAATACAACCGAGAAGTCCAAGTACAAACTCTGTAAAAAGAGCGTGCCCAGCGCAAACGATCTCGCCACACACATCAAAGGATAGGTACAAACAGCACAGCCGGAGAATCTCCGGCTGCGTGCGTACTACAATTATGCTATTGTGCAGCTACTGCCGCATCCGCACCTTAAAGCGTCCCTGTACCGAGTGCGGTTCCTTGTTGATATTCATTGTTCCGCCAAACATACCCTCTATGTACCCGCCTTCTACGTAATGCGTAATTTGCAACGCGCCCTCGGCTTTTTTGTCCACCGTACCCGTGAAGCGCAGGGAACCATCAGCGTTGGCTACGCCTGCTACAATAACAACAGTATCTGTTGTTTTGGGGTCCAGCATGTATTCACCCCGTCTCTTCTGGTTGAAGTCTATCATTAACACCGTCTTGGCATTCTCCGCATCGCGGGCTAATATCCGCGTCAAGTTCATCTCCTCGGTGTACACAGCACGGCTTCCTTCGGAGCATGCAAAGCGCAGGCTTTCATTGACCACTGGCCCCCTTACTACCATTGACCAATATCCTGCACCGGACTGTTTCTGCGCTTCTGTAAGAGAAAGCACGGGCTCGTTGGCTTCGCCCGAAGCCTGAGCATTCTGGTCGTGCGAGCACGAAAATGCACACAGAGTACAGGCGGTTAGGGCACAGAGAACAATGTTTTTCATCGTTATTATCATTCATACTATGATGCCTACTCGTTCCAGGTTTTTCGGCAACCACCTTGAGGAAAGCGGAATTTACGCTTATCGCTGCCAAGATAAAAATCCGGTTATTCTCCGCATTTCAATCAATGCGCCCAAAACAGCAGGTATGAGCGGCTTCGGGCAGCAATGCACCGAGAATGCTCATGCGTGTAATTCGTTACATGTGCGGCATGGAAATAGGGTGCAGATACCCGAGTGATAATAGCAGAACTGCTACAGGTATTGGGGTAGTGCTATCGAATGTGCGTCGGAAGTACACACGCAAAACGCCGACACTGCGGGCATGCTGCACCTGCTCGTTCTGCCAGCGTTTTGCAAGAAATGAAATTATTTAACGTGTCCTGCTATTGCTTCTATTAATTCTACGCAGCCGTCTTCGACCTCGTGCTGGATCGCTGCACCGCGCTGCATCACCGCCGCGCAACTGCCCGGCCTACTTCGCAACGGGTGTGCGACCGGTGACAGCGACTGTACGGGCGCCGCAGCGATACCCGTGCCACTACATCTCCCAATCAGAAGCGCAAAACTAACGTGGATACTATCAGTGCAATGTGATCGGCATTTTCTCTATTCTCCAGCGCTGATCCGATGTTTCGATAAGGAAAAGCGCCTCGTTGTCGTGTGCGCTCAGCAGCCACGTAGAAGGGCTTGCGCGAAGCGAAGCGGCATCGAGCACAAGCTCGCTGCGAAGTACGCCCGAAGCATCATACACCTGCATCACCGGCGAACTACTCGCCTCTTGGCTGATCGGCGCCAGCAACATGAGCATCCCATTGTCCGAGGGCACCATACTGCGGAGCCTGAAAGTCTGCTGCGGGCTATCGCCAAGCGTGGGAATCGGCGCACCAAAGCCGCCACTGAAACCCGCGCTCTTGAGCAAACTGTGGCGCAGTTCTACAGCCTTCATCGTGCCATTGCTTTTCCTCGTAAAAAACTTCGGTTTCTCTGGATTGCAATACCAGAGCGTACCGTCGGCAGCGATGCGGGTAAGCGCGGTCATGCCCGACATATCCAGACCCGGCGCTTTCCACAGCGCAACTGTTTTGACAGGACGCCCCTTGTGTACATTGAGCAGCGCCATGATCACAGTAGAATCGGCGGGCGGTCTATTGAAGCTTTCTGTTTCCTGGCAGATACCACCGATCAGCCCCTTGCCATCAGTAACAAGACTAATAAAGGTGTAGCTGGCGGGAAGAGGGTACATATCAGCAAGAGAATCCTTCTCAAACCGAACAACCGCCTGCCTCCACTTCCACTGTGGCCATTGCATGATCACCGTCCCGCTATCACTCTTTATCGGCGTAGGAATGGTCGTGTAGCCAGCGGGCAGCGACACTAAAGCGTATAAATCACGATTTACCACACACAGCGACACAAAACGCGCTGGATTAAATCCCTGGCCTTCCATCGCGGCCCACACGGTATCGTCGGCGGCATCGGTGCGGTAAAAATATCGGAGGCTATCGGGTAGAGATATCGGCGTCCGCAATGCGCCATTGCTGAGGTCCCAGGATTCGAGCAGTCCATTGAGAAAATTGACACCGAATAAAATATCGCCCTGCGCCGATACAACAGGAGAAGCCAGATAGCGAACAGAACGACCTTCAGGCTCCTGAAGAGTGTTCATAGGCATAGCTACTTCGATCCGCTCCGTTGTAACAACAGATGCTTTTTTTTCTTTTTTCTGCGATGCCGTGCGGCTACCGGCATACGCACTCTGTGCAAATATCGCTGCTCCCAGCGCCAGAATGGTAGCACAACGAAGCGCACGCGCGAATATACGACCAGTCATTTTTCTGTCTCCTGTTGCTATTAGCACCGATACAGGCTTACATATTGCCCTGCCGATATCCATATAAACTACAGCACAGGAAGCAAAAAGGATATAGGAGGTTGTCTGATTTTTCACCAGAAAAAAGAGGATTTTTGCCCCTATGCCGGTGCTGGTTCCCGGATATTCTACTCAGAGCCTACCCTAATCCCCAATAACACAGCATGCCGCAGGGACAGCCCATAAGCTATCCCCACGGCGAAAAGAACACGCGTTGGTTGTCACCACGTTGTGGCTTTCGGCTCTCTCTATTGTGCAGGACACTCTGCTACGGCTGCGACAATGGAATAGCAGCGAGCTGCCATCGCTTGTTGTTTTCGGCCAGCACAATGGCCATATTTTCTTGCACATCTACCAGCCAAGCCATCGCAGCTTTTTCTATTACTGGCGCCCGCAGGGGAACTTCACCGAGAAACGTTCCATCGTCTCTGTAGGTCTGTACTAACCTGTCTACATGAGCAGCGGTATCAGTAGGAGAAAGAAAAATCGCCACTTTGTCGTCCCATGCTTTCATGCTCTCTAAAAAATAAGCAAACGGCGGGGCAGCAAAAGTTTTCATATCCTCGGGCACATCCAGCAGCAAAGGCGACCCCGCATGGAGCAATTGTTTCTGCAAAGGTATGGCCGTAGCTGGATGTCCGGCACGCGCCACAAAAAAGACCGGCTGGAGCGGATCGCAATACCAGATAGTTCCCTCGGGCGACATCGCCGCCGAGCCAAGCGATGAAGAAAGGCTCGCAGGTGCTTTCCAGATGCGGTCATAACCACCCGGTTCCAAAAGTGCAACCACCGCAAGAGAGTCGATGGACATTGCTTCCATTCCCTCATCCACCGACTCAATACAAGTGCCACCGATAGCCCCAGTGCGGTCGGCCAGAAGCTCTATAAATGAATATTTTTCAGGAAGAGGTGTGATAGACTGGATCGCGTGATCGTAGATTTTTACAGCGACCTGCTGCGTTATCCAGTAGACGCTCATAGTCGTGCTGTCGGAGCCATTAGCAGCGCGGTCACTGCTGCGCTCCCGTTCGTAGCCAGCCAGTAGTATGGCAAGAGCATACACCGTATCGTCGACAGCGCGAAGAGCGATAAAGCGCGCGGGATCGTAACCTTGGCGCTCGGTAATTTTCCACACTGTGTCGCGTTCGTTTTTGCGAAAAAAATACTTCAGCCTGTCGGTTGCTGTAATTGGCTCAAGCAGTGCACCGCTCGACACATCCCACACTTCAATACTGTTAGTAAGATGGTTGATACCATATAGTTTATCGCGCGATGCCGATAAAACCGGAGACATCAGATATTTGATAGACCGATCTTTGGGTTCTTCCAGCGTTGTGATAAACGGCGCAATAGATATTGCTTTTCTGGTATGCGTTGCAGCCGCGCTCGCAAGTAGAAGCTGCTGTTCCGGCGTCTCTGCCGACCACGCAAAGAGCTGGCTGAAATCCGGAGGGATGTGTTGTAAATTCTCGTGTATGGTAATAACATCATGCGAAAGCACAGCAAGAACAGGAAGCACCTGTCCTGCCATAGAAGCATAGCTCACATGGCCGGGCTCTGTATCGGCAACAATATAGGAGGAAGCGATTTTATGGCGCAGTGTTGCAACATCGCGAGCGTCGTCGGTGACAATCACTACTGCACAAGGTATGGTCGAATCGTAGTTTCGCAGCGACGCAACAGCATTGTTTACTGCCAGCATCGCGCAGCCAATACAGTTTTGTGTCGACATAATGATCAGCGCAAGCCTCGGCGCTGTGCGAAATTGCTCGTACTCTTTTTGTACAAGCGTAAGGGCTTCCTGCTCAAAAGTGCTCTGCGAAACAGCAGGCACAAAGGCAATGGTCACCACGCTCATCGCCAAGATCAGACATTGTATAAAAGTGCCACGCATAATGGTTTCAGAGTAGGTATGTAAAACATAATCGATTGGATTATCAGAAAGATATTGCACTTGTACAGCAACAGTTCACCGGGTAGTGCTATTCTGCCGTTTGCACGCGCCAGTATGTGTCTGGGCTACACAGCTCTGGCTCAAAGTCTTGCATTCACAGCCATGAGGTTCGATAGGCAGAGAGGAGCACTCTGCTTTCCGTCGCAATACAACTACCCTGATACAACGCAGGATGCTAGCATAGCAATGGGCCGCAGGTGCTCCTTTATAAGGCAGGCGTTAGGATACCACCCACGCTACCACACTACTTTAATACGCGCACATATGGTTGGGCGGTTGCGGCACCAAATCACGAGGACATTTCCACGCCAGTACGCAGCTACAAACCGACCCCGGATCACGATGTACAAAACACCTGTTGCTTCGAGTTCTTCGCGAATCGAAGCAGCATCGCGATACACACCAGCATCTTCGCCATCGCCATCTACGGTGACAGCCTGGTCGTCGGACAGTGTGAACTCAGGTGTATCAGCATCGTCGTCGCCGTCGTCCTGAGCAAGTACGGGAACTGCTGCAAAGCTACAGATCAGTAGCATACCAAGGAGAAATGATTTAATACGCATAGCGGACTCCTGAAAATGTGTGTAAGTTGAATATGGATACAGTATCCCCATTGCCGAGCTACTGCACAGTATTGTGGAAAGGATTCAATACTAGGCTGCGCCGCATGCAGGATAGAACTACAGAACTAATCGTAATGAAGTGGAACGGTTTTGACAGTAAGTACCGGCACACAGAGCTCCCCAGCTCCGTGCTATCAGGGCAGATTTATGGTCAGCAATATGTTTTTCTGTTGACAGTGCCCAACATCTGGCGCCATACCCAGGGTATAGCTCACCAGTTGAAGGCGCTCCATCTGTGTTGCAGTATGCCTGTCGCATTCTATTGAGCGGAGGCAGATCGACAGCAACAACATCCGTCAGTCCACGCCCCTGTTTTGTGAATAGACAGGGCGCTTATATGTTCTGGTATAGCCTGCAATATTGGCTGTGCCGCGAGCGGCTGCTGTGCCGTCCCCATCGTTAACTGGTACAACTCTACCACCCCAAAGTCTGGGATCGTGTGCTGTACACAGCAGTGATACATCCTCTACCTTTCCCTGTGCAGTACGCTTGCAATAGGCTGTTACTGCAACATAGAGAATATACTCCGGGGTATGATCGACACAGGAATTCGAGCTATGTGAAAGTAGTTGCCACGCGAACTACTTCTTTGCAATCTGTAGCAGGACATGTGTGCTACACCTGCATTCCCCTTACCTTTCCGTACCAACTTACTATTACACACTGCCCAATACCATAGGAAAATGGATGATTAACGGGGGAAAAAGAATCGGATATTCTCATCGGACAGATACTGATTACTGTATAGGAAAAAGGATGATACGAATACAAAAAAGCAATCAGAAAAGGAAGGGCAGCTACTACAATGGCCTTGCACAAGGGCGCAGAAAAGCGGACAACACGTAGCGGACTCGCAGCGCGGTGCAGAGACGAGGCAGATGAGCAACGACGCACAGCGTTCTACTCTCAACAGTCCAGAGCAGTGTAGGAGCACTTCCGTTCAACCTTGCGCCAATGCCTTGCCGGCGGCATGGAGTTCTGTCTTGTCTGGCACTAGTTAAAAGATTGCCTAAACTCTAACGGTGAAAGATTTGTTTTTGTCTTGAATAACTTGCTGAAAGACTGCGGATGTTCAAAACCCAACGTGTATGCAATTTCACTTACGGACAAATCGGTAGTGGATAATTTCTCTTTTGCCTTTTCAATCACTTTATCGTGTATGTGTTGCTGCGTACTCTGGCCTGTCAGTTCTTTAAGCAACCCGCTTAAATACTTGGGCGACACGTGTAATGTATCGGCAACATATTGAACGGATGGCAATCCTTTGTTCACCGAAACATCGTTGTTAAAATATTCCGCAAGGATATTTTCCAACCGACCAAGGATTTTATGGTTTGTTATTTTTCTTGTTATGAACTGGCGATGATAAAATCTTTCCGAATAATTAAGCAATGCTTCCAAATGCGAAATAATAATGCTTTGGCTAAACTTATCAATATTGGAATGATACTCCTGCTGAATATTCTGTATAATGCCTTTAATCGTTGTTTCTTCTTTTTCTGAAAGGAACAAGGCTTCATTTACTGAATAATCAAAGAATTCATATTGATTAATAGTCTTCGCCAAAGGTGTATTCCACAAAAAATCAGGATGGACAAGCAAAATCCATCCTGATCGTGCTGTTGTTGGATTTAGCTCAGGTTCAATCCCGAACACTTGATTGGGCGAAAGGAAAAACATTACGCCATCATCAAAATCATAATCCTGCTGTCCGTATTTCAGCTTTGCGTTCAGTCCGCGTTTGATAGAAATATTGTAAAAATCAAAGACCCAATGTATGGCCTTAATTTCCGGCACACATTGAATAGCGCCGTAATCTATCACACTTATCAATGGATGCTCAGGTTGCGGCAAGCCTTTCAGCCGATGGAACTCGCTGATTGATTTTACTCTGTATGGTTGTTTGCTTACCATGTTATAACCGTAATTATTGTTGGTTAAAAACTTTCGCAGAATTCGTTAGTTTCACTTTACCCAATATTAGTTCACTGAAACTATGATCTCTACACAACATACTGCTACCTTAACCGGCCTACCGTGGAAAGATTTTTTCACCCAAGGAACTTCATATCTTCGTCGCTCAATTTTATATCAGCAGCTTTTAAGTTCTCTTCAAAATGTTGCAATGATGAAGTTCCAGGTATTGGCAATATCCATGGAGAACGGTGCAACAACCATGCTAAGCTTATCTGAGCATCAGTAGCGTTATAGTTCTTTGCAATGGTTGAAATCCTATCATCCTTTTTGGGCATCGACTGAATTAAAGAAAAATAAGGCACCAACGGCATGCTATTTTTTTCACATATATCAAGTACTTCCTCTCCTCCTCTTGTTTCAGAACCATACAGTTTCGTTGAAGTACGCTGGCCATATCCATACATATTTTCGACAGTGGCAATACTACCCATCGCCATTGACATTTGCAATTCATCAGGGCTCACATTACTTACGCCCACATGCAATATCTTCCCTTCTTTCTGCATTTCAAACATAGCTTGCATAGATTCTTTCAATGGCACATCACTACCGACAAAAGCTCTAAAATGAACCAGCTTTATTTGTTCCAACTTCAAGGTGCGTAAGTTATTATCAATACTACTGCGTAAATTTTCAGGGCTATTAAACGCAACCCAGCTTTTATCAGGCTTTCTTGCCCCGCCAACCTTAGTGCATATTACCAGATCATCAGGATACGGATACAAAGCTTCTTTTATTAGCCTATTCGTTACATCTTCTCCATAATAATCAGCAGTATCTAAAAAATTAATACCGCTTTTAATACATTGTTTTAATATTTGCAGAGCCTCGGAACGGTTTGCAGGTTCACCCCAAATACCTTCCCCGGTAAGGCGCATAGTACCATATCCGAACCGTCTGACTTTTAACGGATTTTCACTTTCTTGTGCAATTATCATTTCTTGTGTACTCATATTGATTTCCCCTATGCTTTAGAAAAAACGGAGGCAAAGTCCTTTGCAAAATCAGTTAGCTTTACTTTTCCTAATGCTGGTTTATTGCGTTCATAATCTTCGTATAACAGCCCACTACCTTGGCTTGCCTGCATTGCCACAAAACCCTCAGCTATTTGTGCATTCATGCCCATCGACAGCATATTCTTCAGCAATTGTTCATCAGGAATCACCGCCCATTTTAAATCAGGCTGCCCGATTGCTTCGCCCAAAACTTTTGCTATTTGGTTTGGCGAGACTTCATCGCTTGCGATGTAACGAATTGTTCTGCCGTCAAAAGGCAACTCTATCTCTTCGGCAATAACAGCCGCAATATCCAAAGGTGAAACCCAAGGTTCTTTGCCATCACCACCATAATTAGACACGATTACACTTTGTGTTCTTATGGTTTGCAATGATCTAAATATATTGGTAAAAAAGCCTGCGGGACGCATGAATTTTATAGAAACATCATCCGAAAGTTGTTTCAAGATGTTTTCTACATCATAGTGAAAACGAAGAATTCCGTTGCCTGTGCCGGTATGTGCGCCGATACTGCTAAGATGCACCACGCGCTTTACACCCGCCTGCTCAATAGCTTGTTTGTAGTTCTTGCCAATCTGTTTATAAAAAGCTATGATGTCGATATTGGGATCAAAAAAAGCCCCCATATCATTTGTCGCCATGCTGTACACAATGTCGGCACCTTGAAAGGTCGCGGATAAAAAATCTACGTCTTCCATTGTACCAATAGCAGCTTCGGCACCAATGGCTTCAATGTCCTTTTGTTTCTCAACCTTTCTACTGACAACCGTAACCGAGTGCCCTTTTTGCACTAGATCTTGTGCCAATGGCTTGCTGATATTCCCTAATGAGCCTGCCACTACAATCTTCATTTTTCTATCCTTCTGACATTACAAATTCCTGCCTTTTTGACGTTACAAATATCAGGAATAGTCCAACAACGGATGTAGCCAAATCTCCTTTTGTTGTAGTCGAAACGAAACAAGTGAGTTCTCTATCCATTATCGCTAACGGATAGCAGCTTAACACTATCAGAATGGCGTAAAGATCGTTGCGGAGCAGTATGTTTATAAAAGTACATGCTCTAGCGAACAGGTATAAAACTCGACGGTGAACACCTCATGATTGCCAGCACAACCCGTAGACTTCAGGCAATAGAGCGTTACAAAGAACGCTGGGAGATCGAGACCTTATTTCTGAGCTCCCGAGCACGCGGCTTTGATCGTGTGCAGCATTTTTCGCTTTTGGCTACTCTTTCGGCGGTTCTTCTGCCTGCTCTGGAGGTATCTCTTTCTTGATGGCTCGGAGCCACAGCCTGTGCATAGCGTGGCAAAAACCACAGAAATCAGTAGCAACAATCTCATGATGGTAATATATAGGGTTCAGCGAATAGTGGATTGCAGATATCTCTGCTTTACGCTTCGAGCTCTTCTAATGCTTCTCGGGCTGCGTCAAAATCTGGGCGCAGGCGTACAGCCCATTCCAGCATGGTGCGCGCTTCATCAGCCGCTCCGATCTGTGCAAAGCACAGCGCAGCACCATAGCACGCATCGGGATTTTCGTTGTTTACACCAAGAGCAAGTGTGTACACTTCCTTCGCATCTTCGACAATACCGAGGCTGTACAACGCACGCCCCATATCGCACAGCAGCGTATCGAGTTCGATGCCGATGCGGCTTTGTAGACGTGCAGTTTTCCATCGGTCGAGCAGCGGTTCGAGAATGTTGAGCTCTGGCTCCCACTCCTGGCGCCATGCGTGCACAAGCGATTGCACATAGAGCGTGTCGGGATGCTCTGCATCCAACGTGCGAGCCTTTTCTAAAAATTCTTCAGCGAGCTCGGCTTCTCCATCTACGAGTGCCAGCGAAGCAAGCCGGTGCAGTGTAAGAAGTACGTATTCAGTTGGCAGGCCGCGCTGTTCTACAGCAGCTTGATACAACGCGATAGCCTCGTCGACACGGCCTTCGGCATACGCTTTTTCAGCACATCCTATCTTCACAATACTGTCGTCGGTATCAGCCAGTACATTCGCAGCGGCTCGAGCCATCTCCGTACCATACAGGACATCCAAACGCGACAGCATTTTTAGTGTAGCGCGATTCCATGTCCACTGCGTGCGGGCGCGCAGCGAGCCCATACGCCCGCGCATTGCGCCATCAGCCGGATGATCCAACGCTGTTTCCAGTAGTTCCCCGAGTGCGTCTACCTTCGGCTCCAGCACGAACGCCTCGCCCGTAAGCGGATGCCCGTCAATCACCGATCCCAGCGAGCGCTGAGCAGCGGGTATCAACCAGCCTACTTCTTCATCTACAAAATCGTCGGTTGCTCCGCCATCGGTGACAATTACCGGCAGCCCACAAGCCATTGCTTCGAGTGTAGGCAGCGAAAAACCTTCGCCGCGATATGGACTTACGAACACTTGGCACGCTCTGTACAAGGCGGCCATCTCTTCTTCTGTCATCGTTTTGTCGATGTACACAATTTCCGGCGCCTCTGGCCTGCGGCGAAATTCTTCGATGGTTTGCTGTGCAGTTTGCCCGCGATAAAAAGACTTACCGCCCATGTCTTTGATCACTAAGCAGACATCGTCTTCCGCTGTAAACTTCTGCTGATATGCTTCCAACAGTACGTCGATACCTTTGCGAAAAATCGTACCACCTACAAACAGAAAACGGAAATTCTTCTTTGTCGGAAGATCGGCAGCTACTCCGAACGGTGTAAATAAATGTGGGTCGATACCATTGGGCACAACCTGCACCTTATTGAAGTCTAGTCCAGACGCCACAAACACCTTGCGCGTAAAAGTAGATGGCACCCATACTTCATCTGCATGCTGGAACGCCTCTGCAAAATCTTTCCGCAGAGCAGAAAACTCCCAGGGCTGCATTACAATCCAGCGGGCACCTTTGGGCGGCTCGAATTTCGGCGGCCACTGATGCCGTATCCACACATACGGCAGGCGTTTAGATTCCGATAGCGAGTCTTTTTTATAGCGAATATCATGCGCCTGCAATTGCTCGTATTTCGCATTTCCCTGCGGAGAAAATTCGTCGATTTCATAGGGGACAATAGTGAGATCGGCCACGCCACTGCGCACAATATTATAGCAGTGTTCTCGATTGATCAAGGCAAGCGAGTGCGCCACAAACTGCGAGCCTTCCCACACAATATTCATCGAGGTCGCAACTGTTTTTTCTACGGGCGCTGGATGTACCTGATGTGCAATTTCATCGTCGTTGCGCTTGCGGTCAGCGCTAAAATTCAGTACGGCCTGCGGTTGAGCAAGGGGTTGTACCACAACTTGTTTCCGTGCGCGCACAGTCATATTGAGATTGATAAATCCTCGTGTCTGTGGCGTATCCACTTCTTCAAAAAAGAACATATCGAGCCCTGCCTGCTCTATATGCTTCTTCATCGAGCGTTCGTCAAAGCCAATACAGTGATAATCGCCGGGATTGGTCTGCCCGCCAAAGATCATATAGGAAGCAATATCAGCGTCCCATACACCATCCATATACGCTTTCATCTGCAATCGCAGCGAAGGACAACGCACGACAAGTTCGCCACCGGGCTTCAGCACACGCGCCCATTCTTTCAGCACTCCATCGACTTCGCGGTGCGAGAAGTGTTCGAGAATATCACTCGCAATAATACCATCGGCACAGTTGTCGGGCAGGTCGAGTTTTCGCACATCCATACCCACCACGCGAGGATCGTCGCTGAACAGGTCGATGTTTATACAATCATCGCGCACATCACGCCCGCAGCCGAGATTCAGATACAGAGTCTGTGGCAGGGGTTGCGGCAGAACGCCGGAAGCACGGCGATTAGAAAATCCGCCCTGCAGAGTGTGCGAGAACTGAATGCGATTCATAGCCGTGTCCATAGGTTCCTCGTGTATTGAAATACCGGCAGTAGTAAAATTCAATGAAATATCGCTGGCCGCGAGTTGTTCCTTTCGCGCAAGCCGCTCGTACACCGAAAGCAGATGCTGTACATAATCACCAAACCGATACGGAATATCGCAATTGCGCGCCATACTGCGTAGTTCGTCTGGATGCTCTGCATAGTGCAGAAGCAGCGCAGAGAGTTGTTCAGGATGGTTGTATTCGTACAGCCTTCCGTTCACACCATCCTGTACGACATCGGGTATTCCACCAATCCTCGCACCGAGCACAGGTAATCCCATTGCGATAGCTTCCAGCAACACTAATGGTGCACAGTCTTCCCACACGCTCGGCACTACAACAGCGTCGAGCTCTTTTGCTATCACAGGTAAATCCGATTCGCTGTAGGCACCCATCCAGCGCACAACATGATGCTGGTCTCTCTTTTCAAGCCCGGCGCGGTACTGGTCGCTTGCAAAGCCGTAGATCAATACTTCCGCTTTGCCGCGCAATACCTGTGCAGCATCCACGAGCACGTGCACGCCTTTATGCGGCATCGCGCCGCCAATAAAACCAAAGCGCACAATACTGCTGGCCTTGTGCTCGCTACGGCCTGCATAAATGCTGTCCACCGTTTCATGTACTTGATGCACGACGGAAATACGCGCTCCATCGCCGCAGAATTTCGCGAGGATCTCGCGCTGCCGGGTAGACACGGCTATGGTGTGATCGATTGTATGAGTAAGCAGACGCTGCGCTGCCGATACACGCTGCTTATACGCCTGTGCCTTGCCCGGCAGACGCTGCGCTACCTCCGACTCAGCCAACAAATCAGTGCTCTGCCACAGCGCAAGGTTGGAGCGAAACATATACAGCATAGGATCAATCAGGTGGTAATTGTGCGGCGTGTACAGCGTGGGAACACCGCGCCGCTTTACCTCATCGGCAATTGCAAAGGAAAGGCCAAGGAAATTGTGAAAGTGGACGATGTCTGGATGAAAACCGTCGAGTACACGGGCAAAGAGTTGCACAATAGTAGCATCGTACACTTCCCGCGATGGGTGCTCCGCATCGAGAAAGACAGTGGGACGATTGTACACACCATAGAGATTAACGCCATCCTCGATCTGCTCCTCCATATAATAAGGAGTCGATACCGATGAATGCACACCAGCAGCATAAAAAACCGCCGTATCATAGCCGAGCGCTGCATATCGGCGCGCTACTGCACGCGGAAATGTCGTGCCTCCACCGCTTTCTTTCCAACCGTACATAGTCATGAGAATACGCGGCTTCTCGGTGCTCTTGTGTTGGTCTGTGCGTTCGTGTTGCGAAACGGGTGGGATAAATCCATCCTCTGCGTAATAGGAATTTGCGTCTTCTATAAGCACACCGTCCCATTTTCTGTGGAAGTAATAGTAGTTTTTTGCGTCGATGCTGTCGGGGTCTTGTAGCCGTAATTCAAATTTTTCAATGCCCTCATTTTTTTTCGTCATCGACTCAAAGTGATAAGCAGCACAGTGCGAATTGTACCACACGCGGCAGCCGTGAGCACGCGCCGCAAGGCAAAGGTCGAGGTCTTCATGCCCAAAGATATAGTGCTCGTCAAATCCTCCAATGCGCTGAAACAATTCTTTGCGGATAGCGAGCATGGCGCCAGTTACCATCTGGAAGTCACGCGATTTGTTCGCGCATAATGCGTCGTGCGGCATGCACAAGTAAATGTGGTAGTGCATCAACGAGCCGTTTTTTACACGACCATACACAATGCCTGCGTGCTGAATGGTATTGTTCGGATACAGCAATTTGCCGCCCTGCACTCCGATAGTACTATCGCGTTCAAAAGTTTCTACAAGTGCACTCAGCCAGCCAGAAAGCGGCTTTGTATCGTTGTTGAGAAATAGGAGATAAGTACCCTGTGCTACTGCTGCACCCTGATTATTCGCATGCGAAAAAGTCTCGTTGCGCTCGTTGAGTATTGCGCGCAGTCTCCCCGCTTTCATTTCCGCCGCTATGTAGTCGCGTGTGCCATCAGTAGAGCCATTATCGACAATAATAACTTCATACGATATAGTGCCCGCAGTTTGCCTGATAGCATCGAGACACTGGCGCGTGTAGTCGATATTGTTCAGTGTTGGAATAATAATCGACACCTGAACAGCCGCAGCTCGGTTTTGCTTATCAATATGCTCAAGCCCAGCGAGATACGCTTGCTGTAGCCGCTGTATATCTGGTCTGTGTGCTGTTAGATTGCGATACTTCTCGAAAATACGTCGCGAGTTTTCAGCAAAGCCCGATCTATCCAACGAGGCAAGGCGCGCTGGGTCTACACATGTGCGAAATTCGCAGGTAACGATATTGACATGGACAAAATCATAGCGCTGCGAAAGACGCACCCACAAATCCCAGTCTTCAAGCGCTTTGCGGAAGCTCTCATCGAATGCACCAACTTCATCGAGACACGCTCGCTCATGCATCATACAAAGCACCGGCGTATAATTTTCATACAAAAAACGGTCGCGCGAAAAATCAAAAGCATAGGGCACATCTTTGCTGACAATCACTTTACCCCATTCCTCGGTGCGAAACTGTGCGTGCACCGCGTTGGAGTAAACAACTTTACTACCCGAGAGCTTCGCTGCGCGAACAAGTGTTTCTATATGATGAGGATAATAAATGTCGTCGTCGTCCAGATAGGCAATATACATACCACGTGCCACGCGCAAACCCGTGTTGCGAGCGGCGGGCAGCCCGCGATTGTCTTCGTGGCGCAACCATTGAATCGAGAGGCTGCGCCCGAATCCGTCGATAACTGCGCTGATGTCTTCGCCTGCATCATTGACAACAATCACTTCAAAATCGCGAAATACTTGCTGCTCCAAGCTCACAAGTGTTTCGTGTAGCGTTTGCAATCTGTTGTACGTTGGCACAATTACCGAAACAAGCGGTGCGCTCGTATCGTCTGCGCGCGGCTGCACCTGAAAATAGAAACTGCCTTCTGCCACTGGTGGTTGCCCCCATTCCAAAGGCCAGTAGCGTTTTCGTGCTGTGATTGATTCTTCGTGCATCAATCCTACATTGCTCCACTCCACGCTATTTTCCGAGCGCAGATACAGCCCAAGTGTCTCCGGCAGATGGTACAGCGTTTCGGTGCGGCAAATGCGAAGCCAGAATTCGTAATCCCCTGCTGATTTCATAGCGCCGTCGAAAAGCCCGTAGCGCTCGTGGAGCGAAGCTCTCCACATCGGATGTGGACCGATGTAACACAACTGAAAAAGCAAGCGCCTGTCAAACTGTGGATAGCGCAGAGCTGCACAGATTGAGGCCGTTTCAAAGCTGTCGTTCTCGTGCTCCGTAACAAAGGAATCGGCATATACCAAGGCAATATCTGCCCTGCGGTCGAGTTCGTCGGCCATGCGTTCGAGAGCTGTATTTTTGTGCCGGTCGTCGGTGTTGGCATTGGTAAGATACCGCCCTGAAGCAGCCTGCACAGCGCGATTCCACGCAGCGTAAATCGTTTCGCGCTCTGTGCGGATATAATGGATGTTCGAGTATCGCTCTGCATACCAGCGCACAATGTTGCCCTCGTTCTGCTGCGAACCACTGTCGACAACGATAATTTCAAGGCCGCCTTTTTTGTACAGTGTCTGCTCCACAAGGTCTTGTAAACATCCCTCGATATAGCGCTCTGAGTTGTACGTCGATACTATGGCTGTAACAACAATCTCTGTAGCAGCCTCTTGTTGCTCGTACTCGGCTTCTTCCAATGCCAAGAGCTCTGCAAAAAGTTCCTCTTTAGAAAGTGCGGTTTCCGATACGTCCGCTCCGTTCTCGTTCATCACTTCTGCAAAGAGCTTATCAGGCGTTCCCGTGTCGTCTGCCTGCGCCGCATTGTCTCCCTGTGTCGGTTGTTCTTCCGGCACACTGTCAATAGCGCGAATTGTCTCTTCAAACTGCGGCACGGATGCGCGGAGCGGCGCATAAAGCTGCGCGGCTTGCTCCTTGCGGCCATTGCGTTCGAATATACGCGCCATGTACCAATACACACGCCATTCCTTGAACCCAAGTTCCTGCGCTGCAAGGTAGGCGGCCAGCGCCTCGGAATCTTGCCTACGTCCTTCGTATGCAAGTCCTGTCCACAACTGCAAATGTGGGTCGCCCGGTGCAAATTGACGGTAAGGTACAAGCCCTGTTTGCATTACTAAATGCGTTGAGCTCATAATGCGTTTCTCAGCGCGCAGAACGCCGATTTCGTCGCGAGAATAAAGGCTTGTTGCAAACTCCGCTCCCGCTTCGCCAAGCGATTCCACAAACAACGAAGCAGCAGAGCGCTGCTCCGGTTGGCCTGCTATGTCGCGGTATAATAATGGCTGTTCTAAAAGTGGAATGTCTGGGTTGTGTCCCCATGCGTGCTGCCGCTTGGGCTGCATGGCAAGGCGAGTGTATAAGCTGTTCATCACCCACGCTGCGTTCTCTGCCCCAAATACATTGCGTGCGTACTCCGCCGCATTCGCGCCGAGGCGTGCGCGCTCTTCTGGATTCTTGTGTAAGTATTCAATCGCTTCTGTGTACTCGCGTTCGCTGTTTACAACCAGACCGGTGGTGTTGTGCTCTACTAATCGCTTAATACCACCATATGGAAAAACAACGGGCGGCACACCTGCGTACATTACTTCCTGTAGGTTGAGTTCAGCAGCAGCATACGTGTCCTGGCATAATGGATAGCCGTACACATCTAATTCCGCAATCACCGAGGCAATGTCCTGTACATATCCCCGAAAGTCAAATTTTTCTGCTGCGTGCAGTGCAGTAGCTTGGCGTTCCAACTCCCTTTCAATACCGCCCCCGCACACAATAAATTTCACTCCCGGTATATCTACAGCAGCGCTCATCGGCACAAAGTTGCTGTGCATTTTTACAAAGTCGACAGTGCCTATGTAGCCAACATTAAATCCCTTGTGAGCCTGTAGTTTCACAGTGCGAACACGGTCGAAATCCGCAGCGTCATAGGCGAGTACGGCGCGAGTGTCCTTGAGTACAGCAGGCATATCGCGAAATACTGGCAGATCGTAAAAAGTAAATGGATTGCAGGGAATATTTACATCGGGCAGTGCAGCGAGTTCGGGTGTAATAATTTGCGGCGAACCGTTTCCGGCAATGTGATACCAGAGAATAAGTCGCATCGGCGGAAACATGCGATGCAGAAAAGCAAAGGTTTCGGGGTTGTTCCAGTATTGAACCTGTACAATATCTGCGTTGTGCAGTTCGCTCTCAAGTACCGATTCATCAGGTGCCACAAGCACACTCATCCCCGCTTCTTCAGCAAGCGAAACCGCCTGTGGATCGGCCATCTGCAAAGCAATAACGCTGTGCCGGTACGCGCCAAACCGCGAAGAATATTTTGCGACGGCAATCATAGAGCGCGCAGCTCCACCAAGCGATAAGGCCTGAATTATGTGCAGGACATGGATCATAATGTTCGGTTCCTTCCGGCAGTCGATAATTGTTTCTCTGCTTCTGTTCTGTGGCACGGGTCACGCTGAATACCCATAGTCGCTGTCACCGGTCGCACGTTCCGCTTCGTCTTCGATTACAACAGCATCCGCTGAAAAGACATTTACACGAGCCACAACAAATCCTTGTTCATCTGCGGCATCAGCGCCGCGCATGCCATTTACGCAGGTTTTCGATATGCGCGAATTGTTGAATACACGCCGGGAATAATTGGCAGATATGCCTGCGTCTGTGTTGGATCATCTGGATACAGCAGCGGAATGTCGAGCGCCTCAGCGCCAAAATGCTGTTCCATACACTCTACACATGCTTGCCTAATGCCGGGTTCTGTATTGGCGTGATGCGCGTAGATCGGCTCGCGGGTTGTGCCGCTGAGCGGCGGAAGAAAATCGTGAAACATGATAATTCCTCCGGGAGCGAGCAATGGATAATAGTCGAGAATATCTTGCCGCACGCCTTCGTATGTGTGATCGCCGTCCACGAAGATAAATTGCGCGTAGTTGCCGTCTTCCGCAAATGTCTGCGCCAGCACCGGAGCCGCTTGGTGCGAATACATTTTCAGATGCGTAACATCTGCTCCGAGCAGTTCGAGTATTTTGTAGAACTGAGGCTGGCCTACAGGCTCTATGGCATAGGTCTGCACTTGCGGTATGGAACGCTTCAGTGCTATAACAGTTTGCACAAGCGATGCACCTGCATAACATCCAATCTCGATGCTTCGAAGGCCGAGGAACTTACTCTTCAGCAGCACGCGCAAAGCATAATACAACTGGAACCGCTCGTTCTCCGACATCTGGCTGAGCAGCCCCTGGCGCACCGGGTCGTCGGCGCGAAATTCTTCGATAAGCACTGGCGAAATCGCCGGGTTCACGGCAAAGGAATCGGGCTTGCGAAAGCACACTCCCGTCCCGTCTATGCGCTCCAATGCAAAGTGCAATTTGCGGCTACTCTGAAACTCATCAACAGCTTTGCGGCAGCCTTCCCAAAAACCGTAGTCGTCAATCTGAATGCGCCCGCCCGTGCTTACACGGTCGTACAATTGTTCGAGCACAATCTTTGTCGATTCGTACCAGTCTGCGTCGATGTGCAAAAGGGCAATCATTCCCACGCGGTCGCGCATGGCCGGAACGGTCTGCTCAAAATATCCCTTTACAAGTGTGATCACATCTGCGGCACCGAGTTTTGCAGCAACTTCCATTACGCTTGTTTCAGGTGCTGCACACGTGCCTGTGCCCCATCCCGTTGCATTAGCAGCAATGCCCTGATGTGTATCGGCACTACTTGGTTCCGGCATTCCTTCAAAGGAATCAAAACAGAACAACCGACGGGGCTGTTTGCTGTAACGCCGAACAACATAAGCGAGCAGCGCCGACGAACCACCACGCGCTACACCGCACTCTACAAAATTGCCTGGGATATTGTCTTCGCATATCTGCCGCGCCTGCCGATACAGTGCGTACAGCCGCTCTTCAGAAAGCATCGTGTAGGGGCGCACAACAGCGAGAAGCTGGCCAAACTCTTCATCTTTTACTGTGGTTTGGTGGGGCTGCTGCCTGTCGATCTCGCCGAGTAGTGCACGAGCTTCCGCATTGCTTGGGTCGTATTGCAATTCTTCAAGTACTGCCATCTGCGCGTCGACAGGTCGACCCATCTGCATAAACACCACCGCTCGCAAATAGTCGATTCCGCGAACTTCGGACTTCAGCGCCTTTGCTTCGTTCAGCTTGTGGAATGCGTCTTGCACATTGCCCTGCTGTAGTAGTTGGCGTGATGTATTCCGAAGCGATTCAGCCTGCCCGCGCTTGCTATCAGCCGCCTGCTCACCATTATTCGGCGATATACTTTTTCCGTGTACAGCACTCTCTGCTCCCTGCAATTCGGCGAGAAGCCGCTTCATATTTGGGTGCTCTTCAATGGGAATAATATTTGGATTCAGCATGGCAAGAGCCTCCTCTGTTTTACCGGCGAAGGCGGCGTTGTACGCTTTGGCATACAGCACACTATCGGCGCCTGGATACATTTTTTCTGCAAAGCGCAGTACCCCACGGGCTTCGTCGTGGCGGCGTTCATTGATAAGATCGACAGCCTGCATCAGCAGCGTTTTGTTGGGCGCCAGAAAAAACGACGGCCCCTTTTTGTACATGTCTTCGGCTATTGCAAACACCTCGCTCATCTGCTCTGGCGAGAGCAATTCATCTGTACCCCAATAGCGCCGCACAAGCTCGCTTTGCAATGGCGTGATCTCGCCCACACGCGCCGAAAAAATGTCGATAAGCTCCTGCACGTGCGGAGCGGGCGCGTGGTTTACGCCGGGGTCAAATGTAATGTTGTGCGGATTGTCCTGCACTAGTGCACCTGTAGACAGGAACCAATGCGGAACACCGAGAGCGATGCTGTAGCCCACATGTGTCCCCATCTGGTTCGATGCCGTTACGTCGGCAATTTCTACCACACTGCGCAGGCGCGGCAAAAACAGCGGATCGTACATGTGGCCCGCTGTTACACATTCAAAACCGTGTTCGTTAAATTCTTTGTCTCTGCCCAGAAGTACATCTTTCCAGTACAGGCATACCACAATGGAATCAAATCCCTCAGCGACCTCTTTGATCAGAGCGGCAAACGCCGGAATGTCGATATGCGTTTTTAGCCAGTGCGTGGAGTGGTATGGAAATACCACAAGCGTTTTTCCCAATCTGCTTTTTAATGCCCGCAGTTCAGCTCTGCCTACATGCGGCTCTGCATAGCTGATAAACGGCCCAATGGGAAAAAGCGCTTTGCTCGTGCGGGGTTGTAAAATCTGCTGGCGGTACGAGGCCGGAAACAACACGGCGGGCAAAGGCGCATCTACGTCCTTGTCCCATACATAGTCGGTAATCGTCGGTCCGTGCTCTATACTCGCTTTGATGCAGTAGTCCTGTGGACAACCGGCAAAGCGCTTCAGCAATGCAGCATGGCCGTAGTAGTCGTTGGGCTCGTACAGTTCTACCGTGCGCAGTTCTCTGTCGGCAGAGAGTTCGTGTATGTCATCGCCAAATATGCTCATTGTTCGCGCTCTTTCTGTATCGGACGCCACACCACCACCGAGGCGCTGAGCAGCGGATTGGAACCAAAGACCGCTGGATCCTCGCGCTCAATGGCAATTTTTCCCGCGTCGCGAAATTTCCGCAACACAGTCATCAGATTGCGGTTGTAGTCGTTTACTTCTAAATAGCGGCGGCGCATCATGCCAAGCAGCGATGTTGTGCTGCAATGCTCGTAGCACGGCTCAAAGTGCACTACAGCTTTTGGCCTGCGCGCTATCAGCGATTCGATAAAAGCATCTTGTAATTCCGGCACATATGGCGTTGCAAACGATGTGTATAGTACCGCGCCTTCGGGCACGGCGAGGTTGGTCAGCGTTGGATCGTTAAAATCGCACCAGCCCATTGTAATCGGCAGCCCTCCTGCCGCCGCGAGCTTTGTCGTAACGTCGATGCCGCTCTGTGTGTACTCCGCTGCGTAGAAGGGAACAGCACCAAATGCTCCATTGGTAAGCAGGCGCAATACAACCTTGCCATAGCCACATCCCAACTCTGCAATTGCAGAAGCGGGCATGCACGCCTGCAATGTATCGGTGACAAGGCGGATGTAAATGGCATTTGCTTCCGGAAAACTCATCGGCTGGAAGACGCCATCGTGCCATGTAAACGACTGAAACGGCAAGTCCATGTCCCAGCGTTCAGCATCAGCTATCGTAAGCGGTACCGGCGACTGGTTGATGCGTTCGAGCATCACACCCCATTTGTCTTCGTCGTACTCGCGCAGAATTTCTTCAGGTGTTTTGCGGCGCTGCTCCCAAGGCTCAATGCCAAGCAAGCGCGCAGGCCACGGCGAGAACCGCGCGAAATCGTCGATGGTATAGCGTTGCTGTTCCGTCATGATTCTCCATTCCTTGGATATGTGCCCACGCAAAACTCTTCTGTTCAGTTGTTCGCCGACGTTTCTGTTCAGTTGCTCGTCGGCGCTTCTGTCTTCGGCCTGCGGCTGCGTCTCTGCACCGCGCTGCACGCCCGCCGCGCCGCTGCCCAACCTTCACCGCAATATTACAACCGGCAAAGAATAGCTGGCAAACCACCCAGCGGGATTGCCACAAGCTCGTAGTCGCACCGCCCTACGGCAACACCTGCGCGGTACACAAGCAAAAGCTCTCTTGCCTATCCCTTCGCGTTATGCCCGTTCTCAACCGTACAGCGTGCGCAGCGAACCCGGCTTTGCGCTTACGGCTGGTTGCTGAAGTTTGTCTAGATGCTTCCACACCTTGCGGAAAGCCTCAATCACGCGGTCTGTTTCGTCGTCGGTGTACCAATGCTGGCACAACTGCAAGCACACGAGCTCGCGGTCGTGCAGCCGTTCAGCCGTAGGACAAATGCCCTTGTCGTAGCGCGCAAATCCTTTGTACACATCGGATGTCCAGGGAAATCCACGCGCCCCATAGGCAATCTTTTTCTGAAACATCGGCAGCAGATGCACATTCTGATAACCGCTGTACAACCACGGCACACCTTCGGCTTGGAGCGCCTCTACAAGCCGTTCGCGCGGAATACCTGTAATATCGCTGTCCACAGTAAAAGCGTAGATATAGAACGCATGAGTGCAGCCACGGCGGATCACAGGCACTTGCAAGCCGGGCAGATCGCGTAGAGCTTCGTTCAGGCGCAGACCCGTTTTGTAGCGCATCTCCACAAGGCCGGGAAGTTTTTTTAGCTGCTCAATACCAATAGCCGCTTCTATTTCGCCGAGGCGAAAATTGAACCCGAGAATATTCGAAATATTTTCCACACCTTTTTTTGCCACTACCGCTTCGCCGTGATTGCGTATAAGCTGCAGGCGTTCGGCGATAGCAGGATCGTTGGTGACACACATACCGCCTTCACCTGTGTGAATGTGCTTGTGATAGTTCAGGCTATAGCCACCTACATGCCCGTTCGTCCCTGCCAGCTTGCTACCAGCCTGTGCTCCCGGTGCCTGTGCTGCATCTTCGATTACCCGTAGGTTGTACCGCCGCGCAAGCTCCATCAGCGCAGGAATATCGGCAGAGTGTCCAAAAATATCAGCGACCATAATGGCCTTCGTGCGCGGCGAAATAGCGCGCTCCACTGCTGCCGGGTCGAGATTAAATGTCTCGCTTTCGATATCAGCAAACACTGGTATGGCGTTCCAAACCAAAATCGCCGTTGCGGTTGCACACATCGTCCAAGGTGTTACAATTACTTCATCGCCCGGCTCGACACCGATAGCACCTACCGCAGCAATGAGCCCTGATGTCCACGAGTTCACGCTTACAGCATGGCGCACGCCAAAGCGCTCCGCCCATGCCCGTTCAAATTCCTGTACTTTTGGTCCACCCAAAAATCGGTCGCCCCACGAACCAAAAAAGCCGGAAAGATTGCCGCTTTCCAGCACAGCCTGCGCTGCGTCGATCTCATCCCTGCCGATGGAGTTGTACGGAGGGAACGGCTCGGCTATCGTCCTTGGCCCGCCGAATAATGCCAGTTCCGCCATGATGGTTGTTCCTGAATGCACTTGATGAGCTGAAAAATCCGGATGCTGTTTGCGCCCGGCGAAAGTAATTCTTCTGTACTCTGCACAAACCCGTGCAGATTAGCAACAGCCGCAGGCAGAGCGGCACTCCGTGTAACTACTCTGCGCTCTGTTTCTACAAAATGTGTGTGCTGATGGTAGAACGGATGTTTCCGCACTACACTTCGCACAAGGACATCGTCGGTTGTCACTTGCACGCGCCCACTTGTCCCTACAATATCAATTTCGTTGGTAAGCAGTGCGCCGCTTTCCATGCCTGCGAGCACTACATCAAATCCGCCGTAGTGCAGTGCGATGCTCGCAGTCGGATCGCCGGGAAGCAGCCCTTCGCGCACTCGCAGCACCGACACGTGTTCCGGCTCGCCAAACAGATACAGCAGCAAATCGAAATAGTGCGAAGCATTGTGCACTAATCCACGTGAGTAATATATCGACACGTGCTGTATGGTGCCGAGCTCGCCGCTGCTAATCGCCGATGCAATTGTACGAAATTCAGGCACAAATCGGCGTGTAAAATTTACTTCGAGGCCAATGCCTGCCTTGCGGTATTTTTCTACAATCATTTCTGCTTCGGCCTGCGAACCGGCCAGTGGCTTTTCGCAGAACACCGCTCGTGGGCTGTGCTCTATGCAGTCCAGCAGAATGCTGAAGTGCAGAGGATCGGGCGCGGCAATGCTTACGACATCGGGCGCAACGGCTGTAAGCATATCGCGATAGTCGGCATACGCTGCAATATTGTATTCTTTTTCAATGAGCAATCGCGTTGCTTCGTCTGGCTCGGCAATAGCCGCTACATCAAACAACGGCGAATTCATAAAAGCCCGAAAGTGCGTATAGGCTCCCTGTATCTGCTTGCCGTAGTCGTATCGAAATCCGATATTTCCACAGCCGATAAGGGCAACGCTGTATTTATCCTTCTTCAATTGCCTTGGCTCGAACATGACTATTGATGAGCAGCAGCTCGGGATTATTACGCAAAAACTGTACAATATCTTTTGCCCCAAACTCCGGATTCAAAGGATAGAGAGCATTGCATACAGCCGTCATGAGTTCGTAGTCGCTGGGCGTATCGAGCGCTACACGTATATCAGGCGCGAACACCTCGGCATTGGCTTGCACACCGTGCCCGTTTATCCGAAACAGGTATGGGTTGTGGTAGATAAAGCACGACACATGCGACCTGTCCACAGGGTTTTGCGTCAGCTTCTCTACGCGGTCGAGCACGGCTACAGGAAACACCTGCACAGCAAAGCCAAGCGGAAAAGAATTAACAGGAATAAAGTTGGAGGTGTAGTCGTAGCTGCCCGACAAATGAGCTGTAATCACATTGTCGATAATAAGCGGATCGATGAACGGGGAATCGCCCATCAGTTCGCAAATCAAGTCGGCTCCCGACGCCTTTGCAGCGTCGAGCACCCGCAGCAGTACATCATCTTCGCTGCCCCGGAAACAGCTTACGCCAAGCCTATTGCAGAGCTCTTCTATTGCGTCGTCGGTGCTGTTTACTGTAGTTGCTACCACGATTTCGTCCACATAGCGCGCACGCCGAACCCGCTCCGCTAGGAATTCGAGCGCAGGCTTTCCGCCGAGCGGCATCAGCACCTTGCCCGGCAAGCGCGAGGAGGTCATCCGCGCTTCAATTGTCGCCGTTATTTTCATGCTGTTTCTGTTGCAGAAGATGAACAATGCCGTAGCCGTCGTCCAAATACACAGTGCTGTGTCCGAACGGCGACAATGTACACTTTCCAGTGAAAATTTCCTCTACCGATTCAAAGAGAAAACGCCCTACAGGAGGAAGCTCCTCGCGCTGGTCTGCGGCAAAAGAATAAGTCTCTTTGCCGAGAGCAGTTGCCGTAAAAAGCGCCATCGAGCTGCACCCCACTGCAATGCGCGCACGGCGCAAGCTATGCGCCAGATCGCACGATGTAGCGGGCTCTATTACCATGCCCGGGAATATGTCCTGCAAATCGCTGTATAACAACTCCGGTTGCGCCGGATGAAGTCGAACGACCAATCGTTTAATGCTCAAAAATCCTGCCAACTTCTCAAAATGAAAGATCAATTCTTTGAGAATGCACCGCTCGCGGGCTGCTACCTGCGCTTGGTGGACGCCGTGCACCTGCCCCGCTTCGTGCGGAACGACTTGCGAAAGCAGTAGTAAATCACGTTCTTCGGCAGGCGGCAATGCTGCGTAGGTGCTCAGAAAATCCGCGAGATAATAATTTTTCAACGGCTCTACTCGTGGAAATCCGGCGTCGTGTGCCAGCCCTACAGCTACGCCATCGGTAGCGCAAACAATGTCGGGCAAGTTGTCGCGCCAGTTGTCTGCCGGAAAACCAAAACGCTCGCGGTAGTTTATCCAGTGGTCGAGTACGCTAATCGCCAAGATACCACGCTTGCGTGCTTCACGGATAAGCGGCAGTTCTGTGTTGTAGAGGCTCGTGCCTACCAGCAATAGATCGGGCTGAATTTCTTCGAGCAGTACAGCAGGGTCGCAGGAAGTGAGATCAACAACAGGACAATCCGGCGCATAGCGGCGAAAAAGCCTGTCGGCGGGAGAATGAGGTAAAGCTGCCGCTGTCCAAGTGTACGCCCACTGGTCGCGCACAAGAGCAGCGAGTATCTGAGCGCCGCCCGTATCATTTGCGACAACGAGAATAGAACAACTATTGCGCTTCGGTATTTCCATAAATTCCTTCCCAGAAATCACTCTGCTACCGCTTTACAGCGAGCACATGGCGCTGGTCTGCTATGTGCAATTGGTCTAAACACTGCTGTAGCGGGTCGAGAAGTTCCGAAAGCCGCTGCTGTACTTCGTCCATCATGGACGTAGGTAGTTTGCCTGCGAGCCGCGAGAGCATTACGCGGCGTAAGTCCTCGGCATCTTGACCAAATACCCACTGAGCCACAATATCCATGTCTGCCGTTTCCATCGCGTATTGTATCGACTGCTCCGTGTACACCTGTGTATGCACAACCGTATCGTAGGCGCGAGCGTAGCTGCTATCGAATATATTTTCTAGCAAACAAGAAAAGCCGTACACCGGCACGGAAAAGACAACTACTGATCCCGCTGGAAGTTCGCTCATCGCCCGGTACACACTGTGCGGCTCTTCGATATGTTCCATCACGTAAAAAGCTGTGTACACATCGGCCTGCACGCGCTGCACGACATCGCCGAGGTGCCCGCTGAAAACCTCCGTCCGGGCTTCAGGGACATACTCGCGTGCAAGCTCGACAAGGTGCTCATCGGCGTCGCAGCCCGATATATGCGCGATACCAGCATCGCGCAGTGCTGCCAGAAAGTAGCCAGCACCACATCCCAGATCGGCCCAGTGCCTATCGCAAATTTGCTCTGCCGTCCAGCCGAGTTCTTCGGTAAGTATGCGCTTTATCCAGCCGAACTTTGGCGTGTAAATTCTCTGTTTTCTGTTGTGGTACTCTTCAGGCGAAAGGCGTGGGTAAATCGCGCCAAACGGAAGCCCGCCCTCTACGCTGTGCGGATAGCCTTCAGGCGGCAATACAGCCGTTTGCACATGGCCACACGTACCGCAGCGTATGGACGGAACACCGCGATGGACAAAATGGTCGGCGTGGTTCGGGGAAGCAGTACAAAGCAGACAACCAGAGCGCAGCGGCCTGCCTTCCAGCATGGAGGACAACGCCTTTTGCCGCTGAAACAGCGCTTGCTCATCGCGCAAGCGTTCGCTCTGCTCGCGTGCGAGGTCGCCTAGTGGCTTGGAGTAATCAAACCGCGTATTTTTCTTTTGCTGCAACATCCTGTGCTGGAATATAAATGGAGGTTTCGCCGCTCAGCAATGCCGCTATGCGGCTGTAGTCGGCGGGCGTGTCGATAAGAAATTCTGCGCTGAACCGCAGCAGCGGCGGCGGCACAAGCCGGTGAATGCGATAGCGCTGCTCATTTCGATAGATGTAATTCATGATGTGTTCCCTGTCGCTTTCTGTGACATCAGGAAATTCATGAATTGTTTCTAATAACGATGCAGCATACACTTCGTAGTCGATTCCATGCGGAAAAGCAGGTTTCGTTGTCGCGAGATCAAACGGCTGCAATGTGCTGCATTCTGCGAGTACGGCGTCGAGCGTCGCGCCATCTATCAGCGGGCAATCGCCTGTAGCGCGCGCCACATAGTCGAATCCACAACCGCGTACAGCTTCCACATATCTGCCGAGCACATCTTGCTCAGAACCGCGATACACTGCAAAGCCTGCTTGCGACACAACATCCGCGAGCTCGTCGTCCTGCGGCAAATCAGTAGTAGCCAAAATAATTTCGCTGGCGAGCTGGGACACGGCAAGGCGCTTGAGAATAAACAAAATAAGCGGCTCGCCGAGAAGTGGCATCAGGACCTTGCCCGGCAAGCGTGTGGATCCTGTTCGCGCAGCAACAACAACACCTATTTTCATATGCGCGCCTTTTCTTCGGACTGAACAATCAGCCGCGCGATGTCGAAATCGCGTTTGGTATGAATGAAAAATGCTTCTTCGCGCGGTACGATGAAGTTCACAATTTTTGCGCCCGTCAGGCTTCCGGTTTTGAGGTTGCGGTTGCGTGTAGCCATGCAGGTACGCACTTCGCTGTACACCGTGTCGAAGTCGGATACAAAATGGCCGAAGTTATTGAGCGGCATCATACCGTGCGGCGAGCGCCTGTAGAGCTGCTCCTGTACTTCGGTGACAGCTACCGAGGAATCAGCATTATTCATAATAAGCGTCGATATCGCTTCTTCGATTGTTTCGGTAGTGGTGAACGGCGCCTGCAAATAGCACAACACGGAAATGCCTTTCCAGCCTGTGCTAATATTACGCACGACATTCTCCATAGTATGCGCCAGCGGATGCGAGCGGATGGTGCTCTCGGTACTGCGCTCTACAAAGCACAGCCTGTCGTCGCCGTAGGTTGCAAGCGTGTCCTGCACTTCGGGGTTGTCGCAGGTGACTACAATTTTGTCGATGACCTCCGAGGCTATACATTTTCCCACAGCCACGTCGAGCAGCGTTTTGCCGTTTACATATCGGCTCCAGAGATCGGGGTAAATATCGTAGTGCTTCCGGCAGGGAATCACCGCAGTCACTGGCGCGTATTTACGCAGGTTGAGCTCGCTGATATCGCGCTTTATCTGCCTGCGCGCGCTCAAAATCCGGTTGGAGTTTTCTGTCATATTGTCGCCGTGGCGGCGGTAGTAGAACAGCGGAATATTCACGTTGCCACATTTGTACTTTTCTCGTATTCTGCTCCAAATGTCGAAACCATCCTGTGCGTTCAGGTCTTCGCGATAGCCGCCTATTTCTTCCATCACACTGGCGCGTATCATAGTGCATGCGCCGTTGGGCGGTAGGTCGAACAAGTAGTTGCGGCGGTACAACGACTGGCGCCTCTCCTGTGCAAAAATATTGCCGAAAGTGTCGATCAAATAGTAATCGGGAAAAACAAGTGCGTCGTCGCTGTGATTGTCGAGGTGGTTGGCGAGCACTAACAAAATATGTTCGTCGAAGACGTCGTCGGCGTCGAGCCTGATCACGTATTGGCCACGCGCTTCTTTCAGCGCAAAGTTTGCAAGCGAAGAAATACCGTTGCTGCCAGAGCCACCTTCCAACCGAAAGGTGCGGATGCGCGGATCGCCCGCGTACAACTCCATGATCTCCCATGTGTTGTCGGTGGAGTTGTTGTCGATAAGCAGCAACTCCCAATTATTTGTGCTTTGCCTCAGCACGCTTTCTACAGCTTCAGATAGGTACTTTCCATAGTTGTGCGATACCGTGTACACGGTCACTTTGGGACTGTCCATAGTTCCCTCAAAGGAGTTGTTGTAGTTCAGTGCGTATGCGATGCAGTTCGCGGAGTTCGCTTGGCGTCATGCTGCCTGTGTGGTCGGGGCCATACATTGTTTTATCGAGCGTAAAGTGTTTTTCGATCATGCGCGCACCGCGTGCAAATGCCGCTGCAGGTGCAGTAATACCAATCGTGTGATCGCTAAAACCCGCATACCGTTCAAAATCCACCAACGATAGATGTACATCGCCCAGCTCTGTGGGATATTTGGAAACACAGTACAGAAACTCGACGGGAGCAGAAGTAGAAATCTCGGGAAATTCCTCGTTGTGCCACATGCCCAGCGATACGATTAACGGTTTGCCTGTTGCTGCCAGCGCCGCTATCAGTTCGGTATCGTGTACCGACCGCGAAGCGATTTTATATCGCTGTACGCCCACTTCTTCCAGCCACTGTACCCGCTCTGTATCAAAGACCGATGCCATGAACTCTATCCCCGCACGTTCGCATTCCCTCGCCAGTTCATCTACGTGGCTGCGGGAAAGCTCTGTTGTGCAGTTATAATCGTACCACGGGTTGTTTTCCTGAGGAAACAAGCTGCGGGCGTCGTACACCTGAAACTTTGCAACGTCGGCGCCGCAAGCCTTTGCTTCGCGTATAAGGCGCCGCGCAATGTCGATGTCGCCATTGTGGTTTTGTCCGATTTCAGCTATGATCTCCATAATATGCCCGTAACGAAATATCTGAAACAATGGCAACCGATTGACGGCTGCTTGATATTTTTTGCGCTTCGGTCTTCGGTCGGAGACACCACTGCGGGGCGTCTCTACGGTATGTCTCCGCACCGCGCAGCACATCCGCCGCGTGGCTGTTCGGCCTTCACCGCAATGTTGTATTTCCCACCACGACAACGCTCTATGTGTTCCTTTCCAACCACATATTCAGCATGATATACGAGAACAGCGTATGGCCGTGCAACCGCGATGCGTCGCCGATCAGTCGCTGTGCAATATCGCCACTTTTACTGTGGATCAGCCCGTGTTTGCTCAATGCCGATTCGCCGGAAAAGCTGTGCTTCAGCAAGTCGCTCCAGCTCGTGCGCAGCCAGTGGTCGACCGGCACATTGAACCCGTGCTTCGGACGCCGCAATACATCTTCTGGCACCAGATCGGCGAAAGCGCGGCGCAGTGCCCATTTTAATGTGTCGTCGCGGTACATTGCCGAATAGTCCAAAGTATCAGCAAAAGCGAGAACACGCGGCGCTGCAAATGGCGCTCGCCCTTCCACTGAGCAGGCCATTGTCATGCGGTCGACCTTACGCAGCATTTCGTTGGGAAAGTAAAACCGCCTGTCCTGTGCTACAAAGTCTTTGGGTTGCCAGCGTGTATCGGGGTTGTGTGCGCGGAAGAATCGCAGCGAGGAAGCGCTGTCGGCAAAGGCATCAGGTGCAAACAGCATGCGCTTCTCTTCTTCAGATGCGTAGTAGTGCCAAGCCCAAGCGCGTTGATGCGCGTCGTAGCTGTGCAGTGCAGCCTTTCGCGCCGCAATATCCAATCCCACATTTTGAAACGAAATTGCGGCTTCTGCGCTGGGCGTTTGTTCCGTGTATACTTCCGGCGTTCCGCCCAGATGTGCGTACCACGAGTAGCCGCCAAAACATTCATCGGCACCGTCGCCCGAAAGCAGCACTTTGATACCCGCCCGCCGCGCAGCACGAGCAACAAAGAGAATACCGAGCCCAGACGACACAGAAAACGGCTGATCCCCGTAGTCGCAAAACATTGTAAGCGCATTGCCGAAATCGGCTGCCGTTACGCGGAGGGTATGATGCTTTGTGCCAAGCTGCTTCGCGTATTCAGCCGCAGCGGCAGCTTCGTCGGCTTTGCCGTGATACGGGTCGGCAATGTCTTCAAATCCTATGGTAAACGTTGTAAGTTCCGGCAGTTCGCGGGCGGCAATTGCAGCGATGATCGAGCTATCGAGACCGCTGCTGAGAAAACTTCCCACCGGCACATCCGACAACAATCGACTTTTTACTGCCTCTTCCACAACTTCCCGCGTGCGCTGTAGGAGTTCTCCATCACTGGAAGGTGCAGCTCTTTCCTCTGTTTCGCGGAGTGAATACGGGCGAATAGCAAGACCACTTTCGTCGGCAATCAGCATATGGCCGGGCATAAGCGCCCGCACACCCGTGTGCACGGTCTCTGGTTCTGGTATCCAAAGAAACGTGGGGAAATCCCACAATGCTTGGTAGTTCAAAGAGCGGTCTGGCAGCGGATAACGCCGCAGGCTCTTGAGCTCCGAGGCAAAGGCGAGTCCGTTGCCCGGTAATTCTGCATAGTACAAAGGCTTTTCGCCGGGAATATCACGGGCGAGCACAAGGCGGTGCTGCCGTTCGTCCCAGAGTGCAACGGCAAACATACCGTCGAGCCATTCAAAGCAACGCTCTCCCACCTGTTCGTACAAGTGGCAAATTACTTCGCCGTCGGAGCGCGTGCGGAATATGTGCCCTTCTTGTTCGAGCATACGCCGCAACGCCGGTGAGTTGTAGATTTCGCCATTGTACAGCAGCACCACACTTTTGTCTTCGTTGTACAGCGGCTGGTCGCCACCTTCGACATCGTTGATGCTCAGCCGTCTCATGCCAGCGGCATAGCCATTGGTGCGGTAAAAGCCGCTTCCGTCCGGTCCGCGATGCAGCAATGCGTCCACCATTGCACCGAGCGGATCGGGCAGGGGTCGTCGCTGCACTTTATAACCGGCTATTCCACACATAGAGTTATGATATTGATTGATATAGGCGTAGACGCAGGGCAGAGACGCCCCGACGGGGCGTCTCTGCACCTG
>DLHF01000066.1 GCA_002483085.1 Ignavibacteria bacterium UBA7675 | reverse complement strand
CGTGTCTTCTCCCACCCGCCAGCCACGTGCAAAATTTTCTTTACCGTGTCGATACCATCGTCGTTGGCAAAGCACGCGGTATTGGGCTTGCCGTGCACAATCAGATATACGGGCACATCGCCTTCGGCTTTCTCAAAGCGCAGTCGCACGACACTGTCTCGCCAGACACGTGCATCGGTGCCGATACGCCACTGGTAGCTATCATATTTTTTATCTGCGGCAAAGCTAATAAAATTGCCAAAAAGCACGGTATCAGCAGCTACAGCTTTTCCATCGAGGGATTCATACATGGTAAAGTGCGCTGTAACGGGCTCGCTTCCGCTGCACGGATCGGGCGCGGTTGTGTCGGAGCAGCTACACAGCAGTGCAGCGATAAGAGCTATGGACAGTATCAAGCGGCAGCATAAAATGTTCATGATAGGTTTCATCAGAGGTGATAAAAAACACGGAGCCGGTTGGATATCCGACTCCGTGTTGTACATACTAATGTTGCAGGAAAATTAGTACAGAACAAACTGCTGTGCCTGTACATCGCCATTGCAGCGGAGCACACAGTAGTACACGCCACGCGCGAGGCTACTGCCGTCGAAGCTCGCCGTATGCTCGCCCGGTTTGTGTTCGGACATCGAAGCCACCACACCAACGACAACACCGAGAGGATTGACAATCTCAATTGTTACCGGCGATGGTTCAGCAACATGGTATCGTATTGCAACCCTGTCCGCCGATGGATTGGGCGATATGCTAATGAGTACCGATGGTTCTGTGTTTGTGCCCGGTCTCGGCTCCACGTCCTCGCTCATGTCCTTCGGAAATTGACGTGCAGCCTGATAGGCGCTACTGTTACAGAAGCTCATAATTTCCGATGCGGATGCAGGGGGAAGCGAGCGTGTACAGACCTCAGGCAAACCGATACGCAGACTGCTTTCTTGATGTACCCTGCCGCCCGGCTTTACAGTAATTCTTTCGCCTGCAACAAGATCGGCCTTTGCCAGAGACACACCACCAGCAGAGTAATTACCGACATCAGCTCCCGACTCAACAGTAATTGTATTCCAGGCACTGTAGCGGCCAGCCACTTGGTTGGTAAAGGCAATGTCGTTCGGCACATCGTCGTAATCGCTGTGCGTAGTCCACTCTGCTGGGTTGTAACCGGGTAGATCGGTAATGGACACTGGATACTTTCCTACAAAAAGCACGCCTTGCGTTCTGCTATCACGATCAGCGCGAGGCAGGCGAACAACGAGCTTAAGCCATACAAACTGAGGTGCTCGCGATATAGGAGGAGTACCCGGATATGAGGGGCTTCCCCATTCGTCAGTACGCAAATCGCAGAATGTCCTTCTATAGAGAAACTCTACAAACAAGTCTTTGAGGCAGCCCAAAGGCACGTAGCGAGTTCGGTATTGGTGAGTACTTTCTTGTAGAAGTATAGGGTGTGAATATTGGCGCAACTCCTGCTCAATATTGTAGTCGAAATCGAATACAAGCGAGGCAAGGATTTCAATATTAGCCATATCAAAACCTGCTGCTGGATTCACCACATATTTCACATCTTCAGCAAGCTGGTAGTAGCGTCGAGCCGTATTGGCACCTATACATGTATCGCTTACCCAACTGTTGGTCTCATCAAGCCTAGTTTCCACTGTCGTATTCTCAGTTTGGTAATAGCATTTTACCTTTGGGGTACTAATAAGGTTAAACGTACCTAATGTTTGGTTGTACATCGGGTAGTCGGTCTCTGGCAAGCGTGTGGCGTTGTCCTTAGAACCGGGGGTGAAAAACGTGGTACTGCCATAATAATGCTGAGCGGTTATTGTGCCTTGTAGCTTTGTGGTCATCCGGATTGCCATGGGTTGGACTTCCACCTTTTGCGGCCCCGTCGGTTCTTTTTTTCCGCCGCCGACAAAAAAGTCGAAGACGTCGACAGCAGCGCTTACAAAGGGCACATACTTGAGAGGTTTTTCTAAAAAGCTAAAGGATGCGAGAATTTCCTCTAACCAACTCACTTCTTCTTTCTTTTTATCGTATTTCTGAAAAAGTTCATCGGCTATGGATTTTCCAGCCGGGGTGAGGCTATTGTAAAAATTCCGCCAGTCATCAGTGGTCACCAGTCCCTTGAGCTCTGTACTATTGCCGAGTCCCTTTGCCAGAGCGTCCTTCTGCTTCGCAGCATTAATCGCTTCCCAAGCCTTGCTCGTCATATCTTGGGTATTCTTAAACGATTCCGCTGCCTTCTTTCCGCCGTCAATCAGATTAGTTAGACCAAAGGCCATGGAACGGTCATCATTGTTGAGTTCTCCCTGATTATTCGTTATAGAAGCAAGTGTTCCCTCTGTTTCGCCTGTTAGCTCTACATGGGCCTCTTCGATCAAATCAATATCAATCTGTATCGATGAAGAATAGAGACAGGTGCAGGGATCATAGGTCGTTGGGAAATCGGCGTACAACCAGCTTCCCTCTTGGTTACTAAAGCGGGAAATAACATTTAGTTCCGGGCGCACGAAGTCATCAAGAGCCATGAGAGGTTTTGCTTCCGATGATTCGTAGAGAAGCGAACTCTGTAGAGGAGAAACAGCGTTTCCTTCAACCTGATAAATTTTCATGCGTGCCCCGCTGTGCTCAGACAATTGTCCGACGGCGATGAATACCCGCAACACACCTGTATATCGATTGTAGAGGATGAAGAATGGATTGCCGACCGGTGCTGGGTCTCCGGAGCCAGTCGTTCGTTTAAGCCCTAATGGATCGACAGGCATGGAGGGTTGGTAAACATAGCCGAAGTCTTGGCGTATCAGCTCCCAGCCGTCGTCCGACTGCATGTCGGGAGCATCCGAAAGATGGTTCGTGATACTGTTAGTTCTCTGGAAAAACGGCGATTGCAAGGCTGCCCTGTACCGAATGTCCGGCGCGTTCGACTGCACGGAAAAGTACGGCTGTGTCCAGTCAAAAATCATAGGATGAGATCGGCTCGGGTCAAAATTCTTCATCGACGGCTTCTCAGTGTTTACTGATGCAGTTGTGCTCGTCGTTAGCACTTTATCAGGGCATGGCGACTGGGCACAGAGCGACATTGTTGCCAGGAAAAACAACCCCGGCAACACAAAAGTGGAAAGTCTGGTAGTCATCAGTACACCCTCTTTCCTACAAAGGTTTTGGGGATTCTTTTAAATACATCGCTGCGATCTACCAGGGAGTACTGTACTACAATGCTATCGCCATCGCCCTGAAGTATAGCTATGCCTTCAGGATCATCACAACCGCGACCTGTCCAGCCAGATGAATGGAACTGAAATGCTCTATAGCCTACATCTAACAATACTCGATTCGGTCCGTCCGGGACAGGTTCCATGCACCCCTTATTCAAATTGTTCAGTACATATCTCATCCCAAATGCTCCAAGATCCAAATATTGGAGGCTGAAGGTAAAGGTGTCACGCGGTGCATCGGTGTTGTAGCCATGATAAAAACCTGTGACACGAGGAGTTGCTCGGTTGATCACATGTAGAATCTTTGTCAGCGTGTCGATACCATCATCGTTGGCAAAACAGGTGGTATTGGGCTTGCCGTGCACAATCAGTCGGATAGGAACATCTCCTATTGCTTCTTCAAACCGCAGGGATACAAGGCTATCGCTCCACACGCGCGCATCGGTGCCGATACGCCACTGGTAGCTGTCGTATTTTTTGTCTGCGGCAAAAACTACGGTGTTCCATGCCAGCACTGTATCGGCAGGAGCTTTCTTATTGTACAGTCCTTCATACATGGTAAAGTGCGCTGTGACGGGCTCGCTTCCGCTGCACGGATCGGGCGCGGTTGTGTCGGAGCAGCAGGAGAGCAGAACAACACAACACATGGCACTGATGATATAAATGAGGTTTTTCATTTTGTATTCCCCGTTGTTTGTACCTGCTGCCGTGCTGTACGCAATTCGGCTTCAAGGCTTTGAATACGCTCGTTTTGCTCAAGAAGTTGTTTGTTCTGTTCGGACAACTTCTTGTTTTGGTCGATGACGTACAACGTCAGTTCTTCTACTTTTTGTAGAAGCTTTGTTTGCATTTCCACGACATTCACACCCTTTTGTTGTACCTCGCTTGCAGAGGGAATGTCTGGCAGGTGTTTATACTGCTGGATATGCTGCTCCACTTCTGCCAGTGTAGGAAGACGGTAATTATCAGCGAAGACAAAATCGGCCCATGCCCCGGCATCGATGCAGACTAACTCATTGGCAACAATTCGGCCATTAACTGACAATTTGGAATTAAACAGCCCGGCAGAAGAACTCGACGGATTGATGGGCTTACCGATGATTACACGGCCATCGCGCAAAATTGTGAGATAGCTGTAGTTGTTGTTCGAAAATGTGGGCGAGTTCGGGTTGTCGTTAATGCCGATGCGAAACACCGGCTCCGGCGGCAATTGATACATGGTCGTAAAAGAATGATGTGCATCCATTCCCACCATCCACGGGCCTTTGTCGCCGGTCATAGCATTGGGCGAGTTGTAAAAACGCAAGACAGCGTTGCCTTCGTTGGGCATCATAGTTTTAACATCGAGCTGAGTGTGCCCGTTCTGGCTTGTAGCATCCTGCACAGAAGTAATCGAAAACGACTCGCGCTCCAGCAGCAAACTGCCAACCGACAACGTCGTGCCAAAACGAATCTGTCCATTGGCGGTTTGATTCGTCAATACCATGTTTTTTGAGCGCGATGTTGTGCGCAGGAAGTAGTCTCCTCTTTTCAGCAGGATAGAGGGCACGGCGTCCTCTCTTGCCACGCCAATTTCGCCGCCGAAGTCGACATCATGGGTGTAAAGAGTGGAGGCGCGCTGGCCGGGAAAAAGGTCGGATGCGTGAATCTCGAACATCGCATTGGGAATGGTTGTGCCTATGCCCGCCGATCCAGATATTGGGAAAATGTTGTTCTGGGCTGTTCCGACTGAAGGAACAATCAGCGATGCAGCAGTGGCGCACAGCGATGTAGCAATCATGCTCACGCGGTGAAATAGGGACGATCTCATACAAGTACCTTATGATATGTGAGTGTAAAAGTACAAACGCCGGTAGATGGTTTCTACCGGAATGGTTACTCTTTATAACAAGTGGTTTGTCGATTATGTACAACAAAACCACATAGTGCATACGAACAAATACGAGCACAATGGCACATTTGTACCGGATGCTCTTTAATGTTTACGGTTCTCTTTGCGTAGGATACTATACACGAATAGCAGAATCACCATAGTGCTGTGGTACAGCAGAGTGTAAATAGGTGTAAAGCTACGTTGCAAATATGCAAAACGCATTCTTTGGGCGCAAGAAAAAAATATAGAACAGAAGATGATGGCGCGATTTTGCTGCTTGCCCTTGTATCTGCAACGTTTCATGGCCACGCACAGATGATTTCTGCTTCCTCATCGCGGAGCTGTCGGCTCGGGTGGTTTCGAGGTGGAGGATGCATGGATGTGCACCCTCTTTATACACAGTTGAGTGCTGTAGATTCGCGACAGGCAGCCGGACAGCGACCAAGCGGAAGTGCGACCGGTGACAGCGACCCGGCGTAGGGGCGTCGCTTGAGGCGCCTCTACGCCGCCCCATCCAACGACGCCCGTGCCACATATTTCTGATATGCAACACACCGAACGGACGATCAGCACATAAAAAAGCCGAAAGCCGCGCTGTGCAACTTCCGGCATATACTGTTATTCCTGCGGTTTCTTACTTTATTAGCGTGAAACCACCCACGACTGGCAGCGGCTTCATCTTCCCGCCTGCTGCGTTAATAATACCGACCACCATCAGCAGCAGCGCAAAAAGATTGCCAAAAATGGCAATCCAGCCAATAATCGGAAGCATCCAGACAACCCACATCGCAATCCAGAGAATAAACAGAATCAGGCCCTGATTGGCGTGGAACATAGCAAATCGCGATTGTTTCGCTGTAAGCAGAGGCACGAGAACGAGAATACCGAGATAAGCGAGAATCCCCATGACCTTGTTTTGTTCCGCATCAGCCGGATCGGCAGTATACGGATCATCTAAAGGCGTTGTGTAGGCGCGTTCGTCCATTGTAACTCTCCTCGCAAGTATGTATAAAATGCAACGGTGTGAATACCGTTGTTATTTCGCAGCAAGTTCCTTCATCGGCATAGAAGATGCGATATCTTTGACAAACTTCGTATCGGGTTTATTTGCCGCTTCAACCGTGATTAGGAAGCGGTCTCCCAGCACATAGTGCACTTTTGCCGTTTTGTTGTCCTTATCATATTCTTCCCAGCCCCCCGAATACTCAAAGCCGGGGTCGAAGCTGCGCACCATCTGATGATTGTTTTCCGACGAAAAGCCTGCTTGTGCATACACTGCATATGCTCCGAGCATTCCAACAGCCGCGTTGTAGTCTACCACTGTGATATCGACAGCTTCGCCTTCGGCATTAGTGTATTTGCGGTTGGCTGTGGAGAACGACATACCGGGGGCATTGGTGCTTTGTCCTTCCGGCTCCTGAGCTGTGTAGCCCGCTATGTCTGCTGGCAGATATTTCTGTAAATCTTGGTACGCCATTGCGAGCGTATCTCCCCGCTTGCGGCGTTCTTCCACACGGGCTTCCATGCGCTTTTGCGCATCGCCCATTTTTTCCCCGGCTTCAGCAAGCGATTGAGCATTGTCGTACACTTGTTTCATTTCGCCGATTTTTTCGTCGGCTCCGCAGCCGCTCATCATCATGCACAGAGACAGAGCAGCGAGAGAAGAGGCAAGTTTCATACAAAATCCTTTGAGTGTGAGGAAGAAGGGAACAGTAGCCCAAAGGAACGGGCGGCAAAATTTACCGCATTTTGGCGGTTATTCCTACTGTCCTGTATTGTATATTCACAAGCTCCGGTCGCAGCCGGAGATGCGGGCTAATATCCGAATACATTGCCCGGATTCCCAGTACAATTATTGCAATTGTGATATGTCTGCTTGTTGTTCTGTATCGCAGTTCTCGTGTAGCCGTGCGCTTTGGCGCATACTGTGCGCCTTGTGTTTTCTTTTCGTAATGGTCGTTTCTGCTCGTGCTGATCTCTCGCGGGACTACACAGTGCAAGCCAGCGTAGCCATCGAAGAGCAGCCTCTTCGCCTTGTTTTTTCGTGGCCTGCACATGGCGAATCGCTGAGCTACGAGGTGTATCGCAAGCACAAGGATGCGCCGTCGTGGGGTGTGCCACGCGCTTTGCTGCCGGGTGAAGCATCGAGCTATACTGATACTGATGTGGAGCGCGGGCGGGCATATGAATACCGCTTCGTGCGCCGTGCTCAGCACGATACCACGACATACGAGGGCTATGGATATGTGTACGCAGGCATTGCCGTGCCACCTGTGGAGTACCGGGGCAAGCTCATCCTGCTTACTGAGCAAGCGATAGAGCAGGAACTTGCGCCCGACATAGCGCGATTAGAAAGCGACCTGCGCGGCGATGGCTGGCTTGTCGTGCGGCGTAGCGTAGCGCGTGCGGAGAAACCGCCTGTGGTGAGGAAACTCATCGCCGATATCTACAGAGCCGACACCGTAAACGTGAAGGCGGTGTTTTTGCTCGGCCATATTCCCGTGCCGTATTCAGGTAATTATCTGCCCGACGGCCATCCCGACCACAAAGGGGCTTGGCCCGCTGATGTGTACTATGCGGATGTGGATGGCGTCTGGACCGACGAAACCGTGAACAACGACACAACGCCGGGGCAGCGACCGGAAAATATGAATATTCCCGGCGATGGGAAGTTTGATCAAAACATCCTGCCATCGGATGCAGAACTGATAATCGGGCGGGTAGACCTCAGCAACTTGCCGATGTTTGCCAAAAGCGAAGTACAGCTTTTACGGCGATATCTCGACAAAAACCACGCATATCGCCACAACCTCATTCCCGATATGCAGCGGCGCGGCCTGATCGACGACAATTTTAAAGAGGGTGTGGTAGAGGGATTTGCGTCTAATGGATGGCGCAATTTTTCGGCGATGTTTGGCGCTGCAAACGTCGACACGGGCGAGTTTATTCGCGGTTTTTCTCCGGCGGGCGATGTAGCGCTTACCGATTCGTCCTATCTGTGGTCGTATGGCTGTGGTTCGGGGAATTTTATCAGCGCTGCCTTTGTAGCGCATGGCACGCAGCTTGCCGCCGACACCATCGAGCTGAAAACCGTGTTCACTATGCTGTTCGGCAGCTATTTTGGCGACTGGGATAGCCAGGACAATTTTATGCGGCTGGCGCTTGCATCGCAGGGCTCTGTGCTTACAAGCTGCTGGGCTGGGCGTCCGTTCTGGCATGTTCACCACATGGCGCTTGGGGAAACTATTGGTTATGGTACGAGGCTTTCGCAGAACAACGACACGATGTACCTCAGCAATCCTGCTTTTCCTGTGGTAGCTCGCATGGTGCATACAGCTCTGATGGGCGACCCGACGCTGCGGCTGCACATGGGGCCGCCTGCTACGCAGCTTTTGGCATCGGTCAACGCCGAACGACGGGCTGTGGAACTGCAATGGCAGCCTTCTTCTTCTGGGATAGGATATTATGTGTATCGCGCAGCTTCGCCCGAAGAACCTTTCCAGAGGCTGAATAGCGATCCCATAGGAGCGACAACATTTATCGATTTGGCGCCGGTGGCTGGGCGCGATGTGCGCTATATGGTGCGTGCTGTCAGGCTAGAAGTATCTGCAAGTGGTTCGTATTACGCTTTAAGCTCGGGAACCGAGGCAGCGGTAGAAGTGGAACGGATATTTGCCGATGGCGGGGAAATGGTCGTCTATCCCAATCCTGCACAGGGTGCATGGACTGTAGAAATCATGCGCAGGTCGGCAAAAACAATTGGCATAGAGCTATACGATGTTGCTGGCAGGCGTGTGCTGCATACAGAGCATACAGCAGACGGCGACATTGCCAAAGTACAGGTTCGTGCAGAAAGCCTTGCGCCCGGAACATATCTGATGCGAGTGCAGAGGATGGGGGAAGTGATAGAGCAGCAGGTACTTGTGCGGTAGACGAAAAACAAACTGGCAGCGCCATCTGACGCCGCCAGCGTATTACACACGCACATCCAACGGTTTGCCCTCAGCGAGTTGCTGCTGGGCAAGCTGTGCCGGAGCGGGTTGCTGCAACAACTGTTCGAGAAGTTTGCCGTCATGTGTCATTGCATCTTCTAGCACCGACGCGGCGGCAGATTGCAATACAGAATCAGAGCCACCTTCCAGCCGGTTGTACAACGATGCCGATGAGAGTTCCATAATGGCCTCATAAAAAGTGTGTGGTTGTACTATCGGAGCACGAAGCCGTACCTGTAGGCAAGCATTGCTGTAGAGCTCTCAAGCGCATCAGAACTCTATGGCTTTCGGTGTGCTAGGCCGCCAAAGAAGTGCATCAGTATCAGCGCCGCGAGTTTAGCGGTTCTGCCGTCGACATCACAGGCGGGATTTACTTCGGCAATGTCGATCATGCCAACAAAGGGCGATACACCGCACACCCATGCCGCGCGACATAGTTCATCGGCTGAAAACCCGACAGGAGCAGTGGCGCTTACGCCCGGTGCATCTGCCGAGTGGACGGAATCCATATCGAACGATACATAGAGTGGACGCCTGCCATTGTCGGATGCCCGCGTAAGTGTTGCTTCAAATGCCGGGATAAATCCCGCTTGCCGTATATCGTGGTACCATACAACGTGCATTTCTCTCTCTTCTACATAGCGCACATGCGACTGCGCCACAGCAAAGCGCTGTGTGCCAAATTCTGCAAATGCTCCAGCAGGAACATTGAGCTCGTCGGATTCTAACATCTGGCGGAACGGCGATCCAGAATGCGCTAATCCATTGATAAGCGGGCGTACATCGGTGTGTGGGTCGATATTTATAACGCCGAATTCTGCGTGCACTGCGCCAAATCCCGATGCGTTGGGCCATGCGATATCGTGTCCGCCGCCGATCACGACCGGAATGCAACCCTGGGAAAGAAGATGAGCCACAACGAGGCTCTGCCGCTCGTGAATTTCCTCAAGATCAACGCCTTCTACCCTCATGTTGCCTGCATCGGAGAGTGCGAGGAAGTCGGCCACCGATCTGTCGCCTGCGAACGGAGTATATTTGTACAATGCCCGTCGAACAGCTTCGGGTGCCGTTGCCGCTCCGGGGCGACCTCCATTGCGGCGCACGCCGATGTCCTGAGGCGAGCCCAGTAGCACCACTGCCTGCTTGTACGGGCTGGGAGAATGTTCTGCGAGAAGATGGCCCATGCGCTTGTCGTCGGCTGCATACGAGCCTGTAAATTCAGCGGAAGACGGTTGCACATACGAAGCAAGGGTAGGCGGAAGTATCATAGATTCTCCATTGTTCTATTGGAGGTTCTGTTGGAATTGATGTATGGCACGGGCGTCTTTGCTCCGGTGTTCAGTCGTTGTCGCCGGTCGCACCCCCGGTTCGTTGTTGGCCGAAGGCTGTCCGCTGAGAAAACAGACATGCCGTTCTTCACTTCTACGGTGTATGCGCGGACAGCGGACAGAACAGCACGCAGCGGATGGTGCAGCGCGGTGCAGAGACCAAGCGCACGCACGGAGACAGAAGCGAACGGATAGACTTTCGAGCCATGAACTGTGCGATTCTTTTATTTTTTGCGATACTGCTGCACGTCGATATCGTACTTCTTGATGCGATTGTGCAGCGTTTCGCGGCTGATGCCAAGCAGAGCCGACGCTTTACTTACATTGCCATTGCATTTCTGTAGCGTGTCTTGGATTTTCATTTTGTTGAGCAGGTCCACGTCGTCGCGCAGGGTATTGGTACTGTCGAACATCACCTCGGTAGGCGTAGCAGGTATGTCGACGAGTGTAGGCGGCGCTACTCGCGATATATCGGCAATTTCTACACAATCGGTAAGGGTGGTTTGCAGTACCACACGGAGGATATTCGCGAGTTCTCGCACATTGCCGCGCCAGGGAAGTTCCTGTAGGAACTCGACAGCCGCGGCATGGAAGAACTTTTGTTCGTCCATCTCTTCGTTGTGCTTTTGCACATAGTATTCCATGATAAGCGGTATATCTTCGCGTCGTTCGCGCAACGGCGGCAGGTGGATTTCGCATTCTCGGAGGCGGTGGTACAACTGTTCGCGGAAGCGTCCTTCTTTGATGGCTTCTAACAGATTCTTATCCGTTGCCGATATCACCCGCACATTGATGCGTTCCTGCTGTACAGAGCCGAGGCGCCGCACTGTTTTTTCCTCGATAGGCAAGAGCAGGTTGGGCTGGAGCTCGGTGGGCAAATCGCCGATTTCATCAAGAAACAGCGTACCTTTATCGGCCTGTTGGAATAGCCCGGTTTTGTCTTCACGAGCATCGGAGAACGCACCTTTTACATGGCCGAACAGTTCGCTTTGGAACAATGTAGCTGGAATATTGGGAATATCGACAGTTACTATCTTGTTGGCAGCGCGACGGCTTACGCTGTGCAGCGCACGCGCCACGAGCTTTTTACCAGTCCCAGTTTCGCCAGTAATCAGCACCGAAAGCTCTGTGCGGCCATAGCGATAGATATTGTCTGCTACTGTGCGCATTGCTTTACTCACGCCTATCAGCCCATTTACCCGCATCACTTCGTCCATTTCCGCATGAGCGGATTGTGTGTTGATGCGCTCCATAGCGGTGTACAGCACTTCCTTGAGTTTTTCTTCGCTAATCGAGCTTTTGGGAATAAAGTTGGAGGCGCCGAGTTGTGTAGCGCGCACGGCGGTTTCGATGGTTCCTACACCGGTAATCATGACCACTGGTATGCGCGGATAGCGTCGTACAGACTGTGCGAGGACATCAAGCCCTGTCAGCGTAGGATGGTTGAATTCAATATCGAGCAGCATCATACTAATAGATGCGTGCTTCCGGGTAAGGTAGTTGAGTGCTTCCTCGGGGTCGTTGCAGATATCGCACGTCCATCCTTCCGATGTAATTATATCGGCCAGAGTCGTGCAGAATTCGCGATTATCGTCTGCAATAAGAATATTCATGAAGGTCCTGCCGTAGTTCGATGAGATGTCCCGGCGGTTATTGTACCGGCGTGCGGGTGTGCAGTTTCCGGCTGTCGGGATTCGCAGAACCATGCGCAGTCCACGCTGTCGGTTGCAACGATTTGCTTCGGGTAGCGCTCTGTATTTGCGCCGCCGTTCTGCTATGAATCGTTATCGCTGTGCGGATAGGCGCATGGTTTCGAGCGAGTCGTACACCACTCGGAACCGCGAATTACCCGGAGTTTCATACTCGGGGTTCCAGACCGCGCGCATTTCGAGGCCATTGCCGGGGTTGGAAAACTCCACAAAGCGACGTGTTTCTCCTGGCACATTAAGCGCCTGGACATCGAGAAAAGCGTGCCGCACCATATCGAGTCTTTCGCAGTATGCAATACTTTCGACCGATCCGTGGGGGGCAAGTACGACCTGTGCTGAGGGAGCTGTTTGGCTTACGCCAAACAGCTCAGCCTGGGCTGTTACTTGGTAGCCGGTAACGGCATCGCTGTGGATTTCACCCCAGCGGATAATCTGCTGCCGAGCGTGTTCGCGCACACAGGTGGGAAACCCGGGAGCGCAACCGACGCACAGCAAAGCTATGCACATGAGAACAAGAGTAGAAAATATACGAATCATAAATGATCGGCTAACGAAAAAAACAGAGAACTATCTGAAAGATTGGTTGCCGGAAGACGATAACCCGCTGGAACGCCCTGCAAGGCGGCCAGTATGAGCTATGCTGTAAAGTCCTGTATTCTGCGAATACACTCTTCTTTGCCCAGCAGTTCCATCGTTTCAAAAATACCTGCACCAACGGGTTTGCCGGTAAGCATCAGGCGCAAGGGATTGATAATCTGTCCCATTTTTACGCCTTCTTCCTTGCTGTGTTCCTTCGCAATCTGCTGCACTGCCGTAGCTGTGAATTCCTCCATCAGCATAAATTTCGGTATAAGCCCGCTTACGAGCTGTTGCAGGTCCTCGCCTCCGTACTGGAGCTTGTACTGCTCATCGAAATGCTCGGGCGGGGCGAACATATAGGGCGCAAAGTCGGGAATTTCCGAAGCGCGGTGTACTCTTTCGCGGAACAGTTCTATCAGGTGGGCAGCGTATTCGTTTCCTATGTTTCCATAGCCGCGCTTGTGCAGCTCTGCCAGCAGCGTTTCCACCTGCTCTTCGGGGCTTGCTGAGCGCATGTACTGGCTGTTCACCCAGTCGAGCTTTTGCACGTCGAACACTGCTCCTGCTTTGTTTACCTTGGCGAGATCGAATGTGTCGATAAGGTCCTGCATGCTGAATATTTCGCGGTCAGACGTGGGATTCCAGCCTAGTAGCGCCACAAAGTTGACAAGAGCCTCCGGCATATAACCTTTCAGGCGGTAATCTTCTACCGATACATCGCCCTGGCGTTTGCTCAGCTTCGAGCGATCTGGATTCAGCAGCAGCGGCAGATGGGCAAACTGCGGCATTTCCCAGCCAAATGCTTGGTATAGCAGCACGTGCTTGGGCGTAGACGGAAGCCATTCTTCGCCCCGGATCACATGGGTAATCCGCATCATGTGGTCGTCTACCACATTGGCCAGATGGTAAGTTGGGAAGCCATCGGACTTCATCAGCACTTGGTCGTCTACTTCGCGTGCTTGTACTACAATCTCGCCGCGCACAATATCGTGGACACGTATATCGCCTGTCAGAGGTACTTTCAGTCGCACCACGAATGGCACGCTTTCATCTAACAGGCGCTGAGTTTCTTCCTCGCCAAGAGTGTATTGGTTTCTCATGATCGAACGGTCGTAGCGCGGTACTACGCCCGCCTGTTTCTGGCGTTCGCGCATCTGGTCCAGCTCCTCGGCTGTATCAAAAGCGTAGTACGCCGCACCATTGTCGAGCAGGAGTTTCGCATGCTCTGCGTAGATGTCCAACCGTTGCGACTGGACATACGGGCCGTAAGGACCTTCGGCTACGGGGCTTTCGTCGAACCCGATACCAGCCCAATTCAGTGCTTCGATAATATTTTCGGTGGCGTTCTCCACAAGGCGGGTCTGGTCGGTATCTTCAATGCGGAGCACGCAAACGCCATTGTGACGGCGGGCGAACAGATAGTTGTATAGAGCTGTACGCAGGCCTCCTACGTGGAGAGAGCCTGTGGGCGAGGGAGCAAAACGAACTCGAACTGACATACGCGTCTGCCAAAAATGAATAATGTTCTCAATATCGATCTGTTGATGGCTTTACAATTTTTACAATTGCTCGCTGATTTCCGCATAGGTGCGCAGTGTTTCGTGTACGCGCACGGTAATCCGTTTCAGCGAGGGAAACCGCCGGAATTCCGGGGCAATAGCCCGGAGGATATACACGGCGATATTTTCTGCAGTCGTCGGGAAGGGGACGTACAACACATTCATCGGATGGGCGTCGAAAAATTCGTGCATCACAGTGTCGGATTCGTCGCACAGGAAGCAGTGGTCGAGCCGGTCGACAATTGGTTGCACGGCAGATTTCATATCGAAGTAATCCATGACCATGCCGTATTCGTTTGTCTCGCCTTCGATTTCTACCCGCAGCATATACGAATGGCCGTGAATATTCTGGCAGCCGCCTTCGTGGAACGGCAGCCTGTGTCCCATCTCCCAGTTGAAGTCTTTTGCGATAATCGTTGTCATTGTTGCTCCGTGTACCTTCTTCAGTTCTGTATGCCGTGCTACCGGCTCTCTTCCCTGCTGTATGTTGCTTGAATCACGGAGTGGATACCACCGCGCGTGGACCATTCCGATGTAATTTCCATTTCAATGGGGTTGCAAGCTGCCACGAGTTCGTCGAGGATTTTGTTGGTAATGGCCTCGTAGAATATGCCTTTGTTGCGAAAATCGAGGAAATAATACTTCAGCGCTTTCAGCTCGATACAGGTATCGCCGGGAATATACTTCACTGTGATCGTGCCGAAGTCGGGCAGACCCGTCTTGGGGCACACCGATGTAAACTCGGGATTGATATGGGTAATTGTGTACCGCCGGTCGGGAGCCGGGTTGGGAAATACTTCTATTGTTGTCATGGATATATCGAAAGATGCTCTAAAAATAGCTGTAAACTGCAAAGATACGATTTTGGTATCACAATGGGAAACAGAAGCGGCAGTTCTGTTGGCCGGATAGTAGTTTCTGGGGAACTCATCGGCTGTAGCTCAATGGCTGCCTGCTTGTTGCGCCGTGTAGAGCCGTTATGGCATCATTACCGCGAGAATGGCACGCGGCATGGGCAAGCTTATGGTTGGAACCACCAACGACGGCTTATCATTGCGGAGCTTCCAGCCTAACCGCAATAAGTGGCAGATAGCAGCAGCGGTAGCACTTCCACTTCCTGCTACTGGCGCTACACTATCCATACCGCCGTTGTTTTGTTGTACAGTGTTCCCTGTGTATCTTTGCTTTTTTCCTCATATTTTGTAGACTCATGAGCAAACTGAGAAGTTCTCTTACGCGACTTACGGTTGTAGGCGCGGCGTTTTACGCGTATCACGGAGTAAAGCCGGAAGAACGCGACCTCGGCGGCAAATACGAAGTCGATCTGGATTTGTACTACGAATCGAAACAAGCGGTAATCAGCGACAATATCAGCGATGCTGTGAACTACGAGGAAGCGCTGTACCGCGTTTCGGAAGTAATCAATAGCGACGACCACTACGAATTAGTGGAAACACTTGCCTACGATGTGTTGCGCGCTGTGATGAACCGCTTCCCTACTGTGGTAGAAGCCACTGTACGCATTCGTAAATACTACGCTCCAATGCGCCACGTTGTGGACCATGTGGAGGTGGAGCAAACACTTGTACGCGACGACCAGGAATGAAAAAGCCTGCTGCTATAGTGCTGCTCGGGCTTGGTGCTAATCTCGGCGACCGGGAACAGGCTTTGCGCCGTGCAATCGCATTGCTTACAGAGCGCAAAGCGATCTATGCTCCAACGCTTTCTTCGGTGTATGAAACTGAGCCCGTTGGCTATACCGACCAGCCGCCTTTTCTGAATATGGTGGTGGCTGCCGGTACGTTGTTGCTGCCGGAAAAACTGCTGGCAGTGTGCCGCGAGGTGGAGCGCGCGCTCGGTCGTACAGAGCGTGCGAAGTGGCACGAGCGCGAGATTGATATTGATATTCTGCTCTATCATAACAGGATATTTACGAAAGAGCACTTTTCGGTGCCACATCCGCGCATGCACGAACGCCGGTTTGTACTGGTACCCGCCGCAGAAATTGTCCCCGATCTGGTGCATCCGGTGTTTCGGAAGACAATGGCCGAGCTGATAGAACAGTGCAGCGATAGCTCAGGTGTGCAGAAGGTTGGCCCATTAGCTGCCGAACAAGGTGAATAATGACCCCACAGCACAGATATGTTGTTGTAGAAGGTGTAATTGGCGCAGGCAAAACAACTATTGCCTCGCGCCTTGCGTCGTCGCTGCCCGGTTCCCGTCTTGTTCTTGAGCGCTTTGAAGACAATCCGTTTCTGGAGCCGTTCTACCGCGAGCACGAGCGCTATGCGTTCCAAGTGCAGATGTTTTTCCTGCTGAGCCGCTATCGCCAGCAAGTAGAACTCGCCCAGTACGATCTGTTTAGCGGAATGCTTATCAGCGACTACGCTTTTGAGAAAGATGAGATTTTTGCCCGCCTTATTCTGAATGACAAGGAGTTCGCTCTGTATCGGCAAGTAGCTGAAGCCTTACACCCCACCGTTCCCCGACCCGATCTCATCGTATTCCTTCGCCGCTCGGTCGACCGGCTGATGGATAATATAGCTCGAAGAGCAAGGCCGTATGAGCGCGCGATGGAGCGGGAATATGTAGAACACTTGTGCGACTCCTACACGCGGTTTTTTTCGTTGTACAAAGCTGCTCCTGTGCTGGTTGTCGATGCCGATGAGTTCGACTTTGTAGAAAACGACGATCACTTCGAGGCGCTGCGCACGCGCATCCTTTCCATGCCAACTACTGGCGTACACCATTTTTCTTCTTCCCAATCGTTCGATCCGTTCACAGAGTAATACTGTCTGCAAAAAATATCAGGAGATAGCTGGCACAGTGTTGTAGGGTCTTCGGCCTCTGCACGTGCTTCCTGTCGCTGCACCGCGCTGCACTTGCCTGCGCGTAGCTGTTCGCCCCCAACCGCAATTGTGTAAGATGTTTGTAGTAAAAAATACCGATTGGTTTTTGCAGAAGTGCCGGCGGGTTTTCGCTCTGTAGTAGTTGCTCTGGCGAATATTTTGGGCCACTCAAGAAGCGGTTGTGCGACCGGTGACAGCGACTGAACAATAGCTGCAAAGACGCCCGTGCTAAAAGTTCTTTAGCTCAATAGTTAATTTGTCAACTGTTGTGTGTGTTGACTGTAGGCTTCGCAATTGTCAACTTATCACCATGACTCGTTCTGTATTTCTCAATAAAAAAAACATGCCCTTCAGTATAGCCGAAAGGCATGTTTTCCGGGGTGCAACGAGGCACTCCGACGGGCGCAATTGTATCGCGATATTCTGTACAACCAGAGCTTTTTAGCCGGGCATACTACACAGAATTATGTGTCGGAATTATCTTACTACGATGATCCACATTTCGTTGGTGCCTTGATCAATGTAATTAATCATAACAATTTGCATAAAGAATCGCGATAGGTCTTTTCTCTTGCAATGAGCCGAGCTCTGCCGATGGGGAACAGAAAGAGAACGACCAGTACAATACAAAAAGACCATGCGATCTCCCGTTTACACGGGAACAACAATATTGAATTATTTTATGCAATAAAGACATCTGATGTGTTTGCAGCGTGCTCTCATCAGAACCAAATTACGAAGATCATGTGCGGCAAATCAATCAGTGAATTGCTGATTTTTTGACGGATTATATCGTATGAATTCCTACTCGTTTATAAGGAGGGCGGCTATTCCCAGATAGTGGGTAGTTTTTATACTGGACACATTTTCTCGCTAAAAAAAGAAACCCGCGCATATAGAGTATTGGTGTTTTCCTTTCGTTGAGCGCGGGTCGCTTCGTTGGTTTTTCGGGGTAATATTTTGATAAAAAAAAGCCCGCCTTTGTAATACAAAGGCGGGCTTCAAATTCGCTTGTGTATAAGCTACACACGCATTCCCACCTCTGTCGTACACAGATTGCCCTCGCTGCCACTTTTATCATGGAGCTCGTTGGTTGTCTGTATGAATTGTTGGGAGCGTCGCATATTCTTGCCACAGTATTGTTATTGAAAGAGGGCGCAAACCTACGGAAATTACAGTGCGATGTCAAGATATTTTTTCTCACGCAAAGGCTGTAGGTTTTCCGATTTTGTATTTGCCAGCAGATAATAGCTAGCTACTGCCGAGCTCTGTGTACACTGACTTTGTAGCATCAGTGGTTGCTCTGCGAACTTTTCTTGTCAATATTCGCCAGATGCTCGTTCGCAGTTTTTTTCTTTGTTTTACTATTGATAGTAGCATCCGCGTAATAGTCCTCGGGCACGTTGAATTCCTGGCGCGTAATTTCCCGGTAGAGTTCTGGAGCCTTCATGCCAAGGTTCTTCAGGCTGTCTACAAAGTTCAGTTGATCGCGCGAGAAATACACAATGTATGGCGCTACAGCGACACGCGAGCCTTTGCGTTTCAGGAAATTGCCGTACTTATTAATCTTTCCTTTGTAGTACGGATAGTGTGCTTCGAGATATTCCTGCACCTTGAGCTGCCCTGTCTTTACATAATTGTCGGGCAACTGGTCGAACGGACCATCGTACCAATTATTTTGCATGACATTTTCGCCTTCCACGCCCACCATGATTTTTCGATTGTTTTCTTTGTCGTTGTAGAATGCAAATTCTGTGCGGTCGCCAATTACTACATTTTCGGAAACATGATAGAATGTTTCGGGCACAAACTCATCTTCATTGAGTACCCAGAACAGCTTGGAAATTGTTTTATTAAATACGAGGAAAAAGCGCAGGCCAGACTCATCAAATGTAGGGCCAACGAATATTTCATCCGGGCGGAGTTTTGCTTTTTTCGGCGGTTTGATACCGTCGTTAAACAGGTGAAACACAACTGTTTTGCCGATGTATGTTACGGAGTACGTGAAGTCGTCGATATACTTCATTTCTAATCCGTCTTTTTTCGAAAAATCGTAGCATCCACCGAGCATGGGGAAATATTTCTGCCGCGATTTGAACTCTTCCCGCGTTACATATCCGAAGCCGAGAATGCCTTTTTCGCGGTCGTCGATGTACATCGTAATTGTGCCATTATAAATCTTTCCGAGCAGTGTGAACTTTAGATAGTAAATATTCTCCGAAGGGAAAATTGTTACATCGTCGTCGAGCTGTTGGTACAGATAGCGAAACACTGCTTTAGGATCCTTGACATCGATATCGGTGTACAGACTTCTGATAAAATATTCATTGGCTATAATCCCCGGCCCGGTTGTTACTTTCTCGTTGTTGCTGTGTCCAGCATACAGAGCCAGGGCGCCACATAGCACAGCGACAGTACAGAGGGCGATAAAGATTTTCGGATTTCGCAGATACATCCACACGCTGCTCATAAAAACACTCCTTTAAGGCTGATATGAAAAGATTATATCGAAGCTGTAAAACTTTCACAGATCAATCCGGGAGAGTTTTGCCGCCCTCCCGGATTGTATTAAAAGCATGTCAGTCGCCGGATGTGTTCCGTCAATTTCCGGCTGCTCTGCCCGGAGCTGCTGTGCCTACCGGTGTTGGATCCACAGGCGTAGCCGTCACCGGTTCGTATTTACTTGCGTTTGTCCCTGTGGTGATATGGCGCACCTTTTCGGTATGATACTTTGTGGCTTCGGGTCCGTCGGTCACGTGATAGAGTTTTTCAGTAGCATACTTTGTCGCGTCTGGCCCGTCGGTTATGTGGTAGCGCTTTTCAGGAGCGTACTTTGTCGCGTCTGGCCCGTCGGTCACGTGATAGACTTTTTCAGTATGATACTTTGTGGCTTCGGGTCCGTCGGTCACGTGATAGAGCTTCTCAGTAGCATACTTTGTCGCCTGTGGCCCATCGGTCACATGATAGACTTTTTCAGTATGATACTTTGTGGCTTCGGGTCCGTCGGTCACGTGGTAGAGCTTCTCAGTAGCATACTTTGTCGCATCTGGCCCATCGGTAACGTGGTAGCGCTTTTCAGGAGCGTACTTTGTTGCGTCGGGTCCATCGGTGACATGATAGACTCTTTCGGTATGATACTTTGTTGCTTCAGGTCCATCGGTGACATGGTAGAGGGGTTGAGTATAATACTTACTTGCCTGTGGCCCTTCGGTTATGTGAACGTCGTCTGCAGTTGTCGGTTCGTCTGCCGCGTCGAAGAGGGTTGTTGCATCAGAGAGGTCTGCTGCATTGGACAAGTTTTCTACATCGGAGAGGTTTATTGCATCAGATAAGTCCAGTGCATCGGAAAGGTCTATTGCATCGGATAAGTCTGCTGCATCGGAATCATCCAATAAGGCCGATTCGTCACCGCTATCAAGCAGGCGCCCATATTTACTGTGCCCGAGATTTGGGGCATGGGACGGATCTTTCAGCAGATCGCGTCCTGCATCAGTGGGAAGGGCATCGTCGTTACATGCGCTCAGCCCAATAGTGAGGGCAAGAGCTAAAAGAGACAGTTGCTTTTTCATAAAGCATCCCCTAAAGAAAAATGATAAAAAGTGCTACATCCAACATGATGTAGTATGGCTATCCAATGACCGGAAGGAGATATGTACACCAGAATTTCACATATAGAAGGATCATTCCCCTATTGGTGTACCTGGCCCTCCGGGTTGTATCGTGTCTGGCGGAGCTACGACAGTTGCCTTGCGATATTTCGTTGCGAACTCGCCCGAACTAATGTGTTCGTAGTTCGGCGGAACGTAGTTTGAGGGCGTTCCTTTTGTTCTGTCGGTGATATGCACCCAGCCAACAGGCTTGTACTTGCTTTTGGCTGATCCCGACCCGACATGCTCGTATCCCGGTGGCTTGTACTTTGTGGCATTGCTAGTATCAGCAATATGCACCCAGCCCGAGGGCTTCCACTTCGTAACATTTCCCGACGATGGGTCCGACTCGTGTTCCTGCACATTTCCGCCACCTGTCGGCAGAGGGTCGATAGGCGGGAATGAGCCGGTTGTATCGCGTACTGCCACTGCTCCCGTTTCGGCAAGAAATTCTGCGAGTGCTTGCCCGTATGTACTCCCGCTGAGCACAGGCGCCCCTGCCGGATTCTTGAGCAGGTCGCGCCCTGCCTCGGTAGGCAATGTGCTGTCGTTGCACGCGCTGATTCCTACAGCGAGTACAAGAGCCGCAAGTAAAGGCTTGTTGTTCATAGCAATGCTCCTACATTGATGAATAATGAGAATTCCCCATTGAACTGATGTGAACAGAATATCGTATCCGAGCGCATTTTCCCCGTAGCGCCCGGATACGCCTTCAGTCAGTTGCCAGCATGTTATGGCTGAATACTATGTTGCAATCTGTATTTTTGTCAATGGTTGCCCGGGATTACCTCGCCATCTTCGATGCCTGTCGATGTACCAGTTTTGCTGTAGCGAGTTTCGTTGGGTCCCTTAGCTATATGCTGGTATCCGCTGGGTATATACTTCGATTTGTCGATTGCCCGCTCCCCATTGTAATGTACCCATCCTCCTGGCTTATACTTCGATTTGTCGTCGCCGTCCTTGATATGCTCGTCGCCTCTTGGTTTGTACTTCGAGCGGTTGTAGTCGTCCTTGATGTGCTCATATCCAACTGGACGGTATTTCGATTTATCGTTGCCTTCGGAAATATGAATCTCGCCCGAGTCGCTAGGAGCCACTGGGTCGGAAGGGTTCTGCGGGTCTATAACAGGGTCGGCAACCACTGCTGCCTCCAGAGCCAGCGCTTGGCCGAAGGCACTCCTACCTAATGTCTTATCTGGATTGTTGAGGGCGTGTTCTGCATCGGTGGGCAGTGTGCCTTCGTTGCACGCGCCGAGCCCCAAAGCGAGAACAGCAGCAGAAAGCAGAATTTTTCTGGTCATGGAATACTCCTGAATTAATGAATAATACAAGAAATCTGTGGTATTTACTCCCGATACCACAGGGGTTATTTGGCGCTGAAGTTCTATATTCTACAACGAGATGTTTCTTGCTACTATCGTTGTAGGCCGCAGATAGCCATCGAACTTCTCTACAGCTATGAGTATCGTTGTGTCATTTGCTGGCGATTAGTAATCTACATTCTGCAATTGCCAATAGATATACTTCTTTGTCTGATTTTTCTGTAGGAAAAACACTGAAGCCGGGGTAGGAAAAAGGCCGATAAATGGCTCGTTGCAGGGCGCGGACGTGTTGTAAATGGCTCTGTTGTGGGTAAAGGTGTGGCGCGGGCGTGTTGTTCAAAAGTTCCGCCTCCGCACCGCGCAGCATGCGCCGCTGCGTGGCTGGCCGGTTCTATCCGCGCTATGAGGAACGCAACTGAACATTTGTGTACTCAGCGCGTGCCGTAGCTACAATCTCTGTGGTTATCGTAGAGGCCGTTTTCGTATTGCTGTCGTAAAAATAGTGCTTCCATACGGCAACAATGCGCGGATGACGGATTGAAAGCCACGCGGCGGTGCATGCTGCGCGGTGCGGAGACAGAAGCTGGAGCGAAGGCCGAAGCGCACATCTGCACAGGATTCGGCTACAAAAACAAAAGGCGAAGCAGATAGCACTACTTCGCCCGGGAAAGATGCTGCGTTGTCTACTTGATATAGCGGAAATCGTGACCCGGCTTGAGCTGAACGAGGAACTCGTACATCAGTTCAATAACATTATCGACATCGTCTTTGTGCACCATTTCCACGGTTGTGTGCATATACTTCAGCGGCAGCGAAATCAGCGCAGAAGCCACGCCTTCGCCCGAATAAGCAAACGCATCTGTATCAGTACCTGTAGAGCGCGAAGCTGCTTGGCGCTGGTACGGAATTTTTTTCTTGTCGGCTACGTCGAACAGCATGTTCAGCAGGTTGTTCTGCACAGCCGGGCCATAGGTAAGCACGGGCCCTTTGCCCGCCTTTATATCGCCTTCTTTTTTCTTTTCGTACATGGGCGATTGGGTGTCGTGGCATACATCGGTGACAATGGCCACATCGGGCTTGATGCGGCGCGAGATCATCTCAGCACCGTGAAGACCTACTTCTTCTTGCACAGCATTGACGATATAGAGGCCAAACGGGAGTTTCTTTTTGCGCTCTGCAATGCGGCGTGCTGTTTCGGCGATCATAAAGCCACCGATGCGATTGTCCAAAGCGCGACCCACATAGTAGTTGTCGTTCAGCACCATGAGCTCATCGGGATAGGTAATCACACACCCAACATGCACGCCGAGCTTTTCCACTTCTTCTTTGGTATTGCAGCCCACATCAATAAAAAGCATATCAACATCTGGCGATTTCTCTTTTGATCTGTCGCGTACATGAATAGCAGGCCAGCCGAAGACGCCGATAACAATGCCATTGCGAGTGTGAATATTCACGCGTTTGGACGGTGCAATCTGGTGATCGGAGCCACCATTGCGAATAACATAGATATACCCGTCGTCGCTGATGTAGTTGACAAACCACGAAATTTCGTCGGCATGAGCTTCGATGACAACTTTGTATTCAGCCGAAGGATTGATAACACCTACCACCGATCCGTACACATCCGAAATATACTCGTCGATATGGGGGGTAAGATAGTCGAGCCACATGCGCTGACCTGCTGCTTCGAATCCCGTCGGCGAAGCATTATTCAGGTAGGCTTCCAGAAATTGTTTACTTTCTTTTTTCATTGAGCTTTTGCAAAAAGTGTACGTGAAAATGGACAAAATACAAATCTAAAGATTTATGATATTCTCTAACATTGTCCGGGGGAGAATATTGCGAGTATGTGCATAAACAACTAACTACAGGCACTGTCCGATACAAATCTATACAAGATAGCTATTGTGCAAACAACGAGATTTCGCCCGGGTTTAGGAGTCCAAAGCAGGTAGGCACATCTTGCACGGTTTCTCGGCAGGAGCTGCGTGCTGTTAGTGTGCGGCTGCCATTGCGGGCGTAAATTTTTCTACTTTATGATCGTTGGGTGGTAGAGTCTTCAGATATGCAAAAATGGCTTTCAGGTCGTCGTCTGTCATACCTGCGTACATAAGCCATGGCATAACGGTGTTCATCTCGCCGCGATTCACCACTTTATTCTGCATGTCCGGTTGCAGGTATAGTTTAAAGCGCTGTACAAACTGCTCTTCTGTCCAGCTCCCTATGCCATTGGAGGGATGCGAAGTAAGATTGGCCGAGCGCACAGTACCGATTGGCAGTTTGAATTCAAATCCTCCGGCCATATACATCCCTTCTATCGGCGTGCCTTTTTCCCTTGGCGTATGGCATTCGGTACATCCCGATATAATTGCCATGTACTGGCCATAAGCTACTTTGTCCGAAGGTGAAGGACGTTTGCCGGGAGTAGCTGGGTCCTGTGGTATCGTGCGCATGATAAGATTCATGGGGAATGTCGCCTTCGACTCTGGTATATCGTGGGCAACAGGCTTCAGCGTGCGGATATAAGCGATAATAGCTTTGATGTCTTCCGGATCCATTTTGGCGTAGGACAAATAGGGCATGACCGGAAAGATAGGTTCTCCGCTGCGGGTTACGCCAGTGGTGATGAGCCGGTACAGCTCGCCATCTGTCCATTTTGCAAGATTGTACGGAGTGATATTTCGCGCATAGAATGTGCCTGGAAAGCCAAACTCTTCGGTGAATTTCTCGCCTCCTCTACCTTCTGTACCGGGGACGACCGGCCCTGCAAACTTTGTCCAGTCGCGCGTAGAGTGGCAGTCGGTACACACAGCCACATGATTAGCCAGGTATTTTCCCCGCTCGATGACTTCAGGTGTGGGCTGGACCGTAAGGGCTGGTGCTGGCTGTACATGAGGCAGTGCCAGCGAAACATAAGCAACCGCACTACCTACAATACCTATAAGCACAAGTGCTACGATGAGCACAATCTTCAGCGCTTTTTTCATGAGGAACTCCGTAAAAATACAGGAATAACTATTGTACCCTACAGGTACGATTGGGTTTGGAAATCGGGAGCTGGATTGCTGATCGCCAACAGGTTCGTTTTCTGCCCGCTTTTGAACCTCTCCGAACAGATGTCATCGAATGTAAAACATGCCAGTGGACGGCTCGAAGACTGGCTGCCAGCAGATATGATATTGCATGGAGCGGCAGCTCTGCTTATTGGCACGTTTCGAGGCTCTCGGATAGGATAGTCGTTCTGGGCGCGTTGCTTGCAACCCCGTGAACATTCCTGTTGGTATATTCTTTGGAACGGGCGACAATATACCTTTTCCGGTTGGTAAATAGCAAGGGAAGAGTTCATAAACGCTGGTACTGCAACGTAGTAGGAGAATTCTGTATTTACTACATAAAGTGTGAAGGGCGCAATCTATGAAGCGCGCTTTGTTCTGCTAGCCGTCTGTGCGGTGTCGGCGTGCTACATTTTTCAAAGGGCAGGTGGTCCATATACAGCAGAGTCCCCTGTGCTGGCGCAAAGCCTTTTGGTCGGAGCTGTACCGGACTTTGCGCCCGGTGACAGCGCCGTGCCGGGCGCCGCAGCGATGCCCGTGCCACACAGCTTCTTACGAGCAAAAAAAAAGCAAACCTGCTTCTGTGCGGGTCTGCCTTTGCGAGATTGTATCGCTATGGTTGAGTTAGCTGCCAAACACCTTGCGCAGAATATCCGTCGTGCGCGCTGCTGGATCCTTGCGGATAGCAAGCTCTTCTTTTGCGATCATAACGAACAGCCCTTCGATAGCTTTCTGTGTGACATAGGAAGTAAGGTCGGGGTTGACCTTTGTGACAAATGGAATGGCATTGTACGAATTCATAGCTGTTGCCCAGTATTTAGTGGCATTCACCTTGTCGAGCGATGCTTTAATAATTGGCGTGAACTTCTCCACGAGCTTCGGTGTTGTTGTGCGCTGTAGGTAGGACGTTGCAGCATTATCGTTGCCGCGCACGATAGCGAGGGCGTCTTGGAATGTCATTGCTTTAATTGCATCGACAAAAATATCTTTGGCTTCTACGGCGGCATTTTCCGCCGCGCGGTTCACGGAGACAATAACGTCGTCGGCCTGCTTGCCCAGCCCCACGGAGCGGAGTTTCGACTCTACCGATGCAGCTTCGGGAGGAAAGGGAATCTTTATTTCGGGATTCTTGTAGTAGCCATCGAGCTTCGACACAAGGTCGGAGCCTTTGCTGATGCCTTTTACAAGAGCTTCTTTAAGCCCGGCAGTAGCATCCTCCTGTGAAAGCGACACGGGCGCTTTTACGATGTCTTCGGCCTTTTTCTTGAATTTGTCGAACAGTTGAGCCTCGGCAGTAGAGGCGCATGCCAGCGCGAAGGCACAGGTAAGAACGAATATGATTTTCATAACTACTCTATCTGGTTTGATAAATGGACAGAGAAATACTGTGGCTGGGACGCGCAGGAGCAGCAGAGAGTTACACCTTGCGTATCAGTACTGTGCCGAAGCGGTCGGCCAGCTCGATAATGTGTTCGGGTTTATCCTGCATAAAGGCATCAACAGCACGCTTGCACGCCCAATTGGATTCGGGGTTGTTATAGTCGTGGACAGCGAGGTATCCGCCCACGGCCATGCGCGGATAGAAAAATTCCAAGCTTGCCACGGTGGGATTGTACAGATCGAGATCGAGCAGCACAAAGGCAAAACGCTCGGATTCTAACCCTTGTAGTGTTTCCGGTACATATCCCTGCCGGATAACAATGTTGCGTGTATCGCCAATAGCGCGCAGCACGGTGTCGATACTGGTGTCCTGAAAGCGGTTGTCTTCAGCGACACCGGGTTCGAGATCGCCTTTGGGGAAGCCTTGGAATGTATCGAACAGATAGTACGTGCGCTCGGGTGCCAGGCTGTGGATAAAGCTACTCATGTGGCCACGGTACACGCCCACCTCGGCAAAACTCCCTTCGATCTTTTCGTTGGTAAGCCTCTGGATGGCAAGGCCGAATGTCGCATAGCGATTGTAGTCGGCGAGTGGTATGATACTGTCGTGCACTTCCACAGAATAGGTCGGGTGCCACATGGCTCTGCTTCGCAGCAGCGGATAGAGTATGCGTTTCTTTATAAAAGATTTTAAGCCAGTTGTCAGCGCCATTGATATTGCAGTACGATATGAATAAAAGCAAGGCTCCTAAATTGCGTATTTTATGTTTCTCGTACAATATAGCAGCGGGTTTTGCTGCGCTTTACTCTGTGGGCCATATCTGTACAGCTCCAGAATGTGCAATACAAAAACAGTAATAAATGGAAGAGGAAAAGCCTATGGATTCTCTCACGCAGGTAGTGCTTGGCGCCGCTGTGGGCGAAGCGGTTGCCGGGAAAAAGGCGGGGAATAAGGCCGTGTTCTGGGGAGCCGTCGCTGGTACGCTTCCCGATCTCGATGCTATTGCGGGGGCGGTACTGTCGATGGAAACTGTCGATAAACTGCTGTTTCACCGTGGGGCTTCGCATTCCATTGCGCTGGCCTTTGTGGTGTCGCTTTTGCTCGGCCCTTTGCTGCAATGGTTCCACCGCCAGGATGATGTTGGCTGGCGTGGCTGGACATGGTTGGTGTTCCTCGGGATGGTAACTCATGCACTGCTTGATTGTTTTACTACGTGGGGTACTGAGCTCTTCTGGCCGTTCTGGGGCTATCGTGTTGAGATAGGTTCTATTTTTGTCATCGACCCGCTCTATACTCTCCCGTTTCTCGTATTTCTCGTGCTGCTGATGTTCAGGCCAAAGGATAGTCCGAAACGGCGCAGGCTGAATATGCTCGGGCTTGGAATCAGCTCCGCGTATCTCGCTTTTACAGTTGTCAACAAAATGGTTGTTGGTGGAGTTTTCGAGCGTGCACTGCAACAGCAGGGCATTGCTTATATCCACTATACAACAGCTCCCCTGCCGTTTACCAATGTTCTCTGGCGCGTCAATGCCCGCACTGCGGATGGCTACTACATTGGCTATTATTCACATTTCGATAGCAGGGACATCTCCTTTGTCTTCTATCCACGCAATGAAGAGTTGCTTACTCCTATTCGCGGCATTCCAAAAGTTGAGCAGTTGTTGAGCATGACCAAACACGAGTACACAGCGGAAACTTTTGCCGGCGGTTATCGCATCAACGACCTGCGTTTTGGCCAGACAATGGGCTGGAAAGACCCCGGATCGGAATTTACTTTTTGTTATGATGTGCAGCTCGTTGGCCGTGATAGCGTAGTGGTGGTTCAGGCACCGAATTCTGTAAAAATTAATATGGTAATGCTGAAGGAGTTTGGCCAGCGGATAGGTGGCCGAGCGTTTCTCACCGCTTCTATCGACACTGTGCACACTGGCCATTCGCAGTAATTCACTGGCCACAATGTCGGAACGAGGTTCATCGGTCGGACTCTTCAGTCGTGAAAAATATGTGTTGTAACAATCTTTCGGCGGATGTAAGTTAAAGCCTTCTATCCGTATAGAGGGGAGATGTACTGGAATTTATGTGCGGGGCAATATAAGAGCCTCTCTACTTATTCACACACATTATCGGGAGTTTGTATGAACGTATCGACTATTGGCCGCATCGTCTTCGCGGTTCCATTTGCTGTCTTCGGCCTTCTGCATCTCGTATCGGGTTCGCAAATGGCGGGAATGATACCGAGTTTTCTGCCGGGTGGTGTTTTCTGGGTGTATCTTACCGGGGTAGCGCTTATCGGCGCGAGCGCAAGTATCATCATCAAAAAATTTATCCGGCCTGTTTCCCTTCTGCTGGCGCTGATGCTGCTTATTTTTATCCTTACCATCCATCTGCCCGGTTTGGGTAATGCCGACGCCATGATGCAGCAAATGGCCATGAGCGGTTTGCTGAAGGATATGGGGCTCATGGGGGCAGCGCTTATAGTGGCCGGTGTGTTCCGCGATGGCGTTCCCGATCCGCGTGTGTAGGAGGTACGCTGTACAGCGCAAATAGTGCCCGTGCGGTATCTATCGTTCGCCAATACTGCTACCTGCTACCGAAAGAAGCAGATAATACAAAACGTGTAGAAAAAGCATCGGGGTTTGTGTACAGAACTGTAAGTTTGTATCTATTGTGATCACAAACCGGATGGTGGTTCATTCGGTTTCTTTTCTGTACAGCTCAGCCTTTGCTAAGGTCTTTCAATTGCAGGAGCGCTATGCACTATACGTCCGAACAGCTCCGGTCGGTAGACGATCGGTATTATTTGCAGGTGTACCGTCGCCAGCCCATTACACTGGCGCGCGGCAGTGGAGCACGTGTCTGGGACACAGACGGACGCGAGTACATTGATGCACTGGCGGGAATCGCAGTCAACAGCGTGGGCCATTGCCACCCAAAAGTAGCAGATGCCATCTGCACACAGGCGGGAAAGCTTATTCATACTTCTAATATCTACACGAGCGAACCGCAGATACAGCTTGCGGAGAAACTCGCAGTGCTGGCGGGATTAGAGCGGGTGTTTTTCTGTAATAGCGGCGCCGAATCGGTAGAAGGAGCATTTAAGCTCGCCCGAAAATACGCTCATAGTAAGGGGCGTGGTGGTACAATTATTTCGATGGAAGGATGCTTTCACGGTCGGACACTTGCAACTATTGCCACAGGCAAAGAAAAATATCGCCAGGGTTTCGAGCCGATTCCCGGTGGCTTTGTACGTGTTCCGTTCAATGACATCGAAGCGCTTCGCGGTGCAGTGAGCGAAGATGTTGCCGCAATTATTATAGAAACGGTTCAGGGCGAGGGCGGTATTCGCCCCGTGGAGGCCAGCTATCTGCGCGATGTGCGGACTCTGTGCGATGAACACGATATTCTGCTTATTCTCGACGAAATCCAGTGTGGTGTTGGCCGAACTGGGAAATTCTGGGCATTTGAGCACTTTGGTGTTACTCCAGACCTTCTCACAACAGCAAAGGCGCTTGGTGGTGGTGTGCCCATTGGTGCATTTCTGGCTAAGCAACGTGTTGCCGACGCTATTGCACCGGGCGATCACGGCTCTACGTTTGGTGGCAATCCGCTCGCGTGTGCCGCAGCTCTGGCGGCGATATCTGTCGTTGAAGAAGAACAGTTGTGCGAGGCCGCAGCAGCAAAGGGTGCGCGATTTATGCAGCGTGTGCAGGAAGCTGCTGCTGGTATTGATGCCATTCGCGATGTGCGTGGCCTAGGGCTAATGATTGGTGTAGAGCTCGCTGTTGATGGCCGCGAAATAGTGGCGCTGATGCGGGAAAAAGGTATTCTATCCAATGTTACAGCCGAGACTGTTATTCGCGTTGTGCCCCCACTTGTAATTAGCGATGAAGACCTCGACCGCGTAGCCGATGCACTTATTGAAGCTGTGCAGGAAGTCGTGAGCAAACAAAAGGAAGAAGCTCCGCAATAGACTGACCGAACTGATAAGAAATAGGGCGCCCGCCCGGATATTCCGAGCGGGCGCCATTGATTTAAAACACAAAAAGCGGAGAAGCTCCGCCCTTGCGTTGTTTTGCTGATGCGCTGTTACTGTCCGCTGTGCCTGCTGATAAATCCGGCACGACGCAGGAGAGCATCCACGCTTGCTTCTTTGCCACGGAAGCGTTTGTAGAGGAGTACAGGATCGGCACTGCCCCCTTTAGAGAGAATATTATCCCGGAAGCTCTGTGCTACTTCAGGGTTAAATATGCCCTTTTCCTTGAAAAATTCAAAGGCATCGGCGTCGAGTACCTCCGACCATTTATAGCTGTAGTAGCCTGCCGAATAACCGCCCCGGAAGATGTGGCCGAAGGAACAACTGGTATTGCTGTTGGGCACAACGGGGAACAGCTCTGTTCTTTTCATCACTTGTTCTTCAAAATCGCCTACATCCGACACTGATGCCGGATTGCCGTCGTGCCAAGCCATATCGAGCAGGCCAAGGCTGAGCTGGCGGAGCGTAACGGAGCCTTGGAGGAATGTTGCGCTCTCTTTCAGATGGCGGACAATTTCTTCTGAAATTTTTTCGCCGGTCTTATAGTGTACGGCAAAAAGATCCAGACATTCTTTTTCCATCAGCCAGTTTTCGAGTACTTGCGAGGGCAGCTCTACAAAATCGCGGTACACACTTGTGCAGGAAAGCGTGCGGTAGTTGCACTGCGAGAGCAGGCCGTGCAGTGCGTGGCCAAATTCATGGAACAGTGTGCTTACTTCGTCGAAGGAAAGCAGCGCGGGCTGGCCTTCTACTGGCGGCGTAAAGTTGCACACGATGGATACCTGAGGGCGGTGATCGACACCACCTTTTACATACTGCCGCTTATAGCTCGCCATCCACGCCCCCTGCCGTTTACCGTCGCGCGGGAAGAGATCCAGATACAGAATACCGATGTACTCGCCTGTTGTTTCTTCGTGGACTTCGTAAGTTTTTACGTCTGGATGATACACGGGAACATCCGTGGTGTGGCGGAAAGAGAGATTGTACAGCTTTTGGGCGACGATGAACATACCGTTGGTACAGTTTTCTATCTGAAAATACGGTCGCAACGTCGTCTCGTCGATATCGAACCTGCGCTTTTTCATTTTCTCTGCATAGTAAGAAAAGTCCCAGCGCTGCAGGTCGTGGACGCCTTCGAGTTCGTACTGGAAATCGGCTACTTCTTGTATTTCCTTTTCTGCTACAGGGCGTGAAGCTTCGTACAGCTCTTCCAACAGCTTATACACATTTTCTCTGCTACCTGCCATGCTTTGCTCAAGCACAAAATCCGCGTGCGAAGAGTAGCCAAGCAATCGGGCGCGTTCGTGCCGAAGAGTGGCTATTTGTTTGACGATTTCGCTGTTGTCGAACCCACTGTCTTTGTAAGCTACCGAGGCACGTGCCTTAAACATCTGCTCGCGCAGAGATCGGTTTACGGCGTATTTCATAAAGGGGCCATAGCTTGGAGCGTCGAGAGTGAACACCCAGCTTCCCGGTTTACCGCGCCGCGCCGCGCATTCTGCTGCAGCGTGTACAACGGCATCGGACAGACCTTCGAGATCTTTTTCATCTGTGATTTCCAGAGCAAAAGCTTTTACGGCTTTCAAAGCGTTGACACTGAACTCCAGCGAAAGCGTGGAGAGCTTCTGGTCGAGCTCCCTGAGCTGTTGTTTGTCTTCGTCCGAAAGCAGAGCACCATTGCGAACAAAAGCGGTATAAGTTTTTTCTAACAGCATAAGCTGCTCGCCTGTGAGGCCGGATTCGTTTCGGCTGTTGTACACCGTGCGTATGCGCTCGAAAAGCTGCTGGTCGAAGTTGAGATCGCTGTAAAAATCTGTAAGGATGGGTTCAAATTCCTGTGCCACGAGTTCGAGCTCGTCGTTGGTTTCGGCGGCATGCAGGTTGAAAAATATCTGTGAAATCAGGGTGACTTCTTCAGTGACCTCCTCCAAGCGCGAGATTGTATTATCGAAGGCCGGTGGTTCGGGGTCGGATTTTAGTTCCTCAAGAACGCTACGCGCTTTGTCTATGGCCGCGCGAAGAGCGGGAAGATAGTATTCGTTTCGGATGAGATGAAATGGCGCCGCCTGATGCGGAGTGTTGAAATCACACAGCAGTGGATTCCGCAAGCTATCTGTTGTTGAGGTCATAAATACACGTGTTGAACAACCGGGGACTGTGAATTATAGGCAAAGAGCCAACCGCCATCGACGGCTATCTAAACATTTAATTATCAAAATTTAACAAGAAATATAACAATGTAAAACAACAGTAATACAGGGTAAGTTTCATAATACACTAAAAGGCTATATAAATGCCTCAAAAAGACCTATAAGCAGGGGCTCTTGCACTGCCAAAAAAGCACCTGCCGGGTGCGCTGTAGTCTGCCCCGGCAGGTGGAATCTTACTGAATAGCCGCGAAGAAATTTTGCCTGCTAACCAGTAGCTTAGCGCTATAGGCGCTACCACATGTTGTCGTCGTCGTCGTAGCGGGGAGTGCGTCTTCCGGGCTGCGACTTTGTTTGCTTTATGCGTGTGCGGCGTTCTATTTCCTTTTGTCTGCGCTCGTGGTAGTGTACCTCCTTACGCAACTTGGTATAGCCGCTGTACCGTTCGTCGTCAATCTTGCCATCGTCGATTGCAGCACGTACTGCGCAGCCCGGTTCCCCGGTATGCGAGCAGTTTGTAAATCGGCACGAGGACGCCAGTTGTTCAATATCCGAGAATGTATGATCCAGCCCATCGTGCCCATCCCACATTCGGAGCTCTCGCATACCGGGTGTGTCGATGATAATTCCTTTGCCTTCTACAACAAGTAGGCGGCGCGAGGTTGTTGTGTGCTTGCCCTTATCTTTATACAGAGCAATATCGGCTGTCTCTAACAAGCTATTGCCCGCCAGAGCATTGATGAGCGTGGACTTGCCTACACCAGAAGAGCCTACTACTCCTACCGTTGTTCCCGGAGCGAAGTACGCGCCCAATTGCTCCATTCCCTGCCCTGTGGCTGCACAAATAGAGTGGACGGGCATGCCCTGCGCTACCGATTCGGCGCGTTGTATGTGTGCGGAAAGATCGGTGCAGAGGTCGGCCTTTGTCAGTATCACAACAGGTGCCGCTCCCCCGTCCCATGCAAGGGTAAGGTAGCGCTCCAACCGGCGGAGGTTGAAGTCGCGGTTGAGCGACATAGCGAGAAACAGGATATCGATATTGGCAGCGACGATTTGCTCGCCTGCGGTTCCGCCCGCCGCCGTCCGCGAAAAGCTGCTTTTGCGCGGAAGCACTCCGTCAATGATCGCTTTGTCGTCTCCAGGCGATGTGTGCACTGCTACCCAGTCGCCAACGGCAGGGGTATCAGATGCACTTTGTGTTTTATAGTAAAAAGAGCCCGACAACACAGCATTGCATTCACCGTGCTGGGTCACGATTCCGTACTGTGTTTTGTGCTCTATGCTGATGCGTGCCGGTTCGCAGTTGCGACGGCGGTATTCGTCGAAATGTGCGTCGAAATAGGTATTCCAGCCAAGTGACTCTAAAGTCATGGTAGTTTACTCCTGAAGTAAAAACAGATGAATGGTAGAAATGTATGGGTGCAGCGGCCTGGTGCGCCTGTCCCTTGGCGCATCGGTCGGATGTTATATAACGCGCAGGCGGCTGTGCAGCCCCGCGTTGTTATGAAATCCGGGGAAAAGGAGAATGGAGTGAAACGAGAAGCAGGGAATCCTGAAGGATGAACGGAAGAGGCACGAAATGCGATAAACGAGACTCAGCCGGTCTACTTCCCTGTTTCACACCGGGACTCTCCGGTGGACGACAGTGTTACAGACATAGGATGAACCCTCCTGATAAGTGTGAGACAATTATGAACGGACGGGCAAACATACGAAAAAGGCGTGATATGCAACAGGCACGCAGATAGTTTTTACAGGGCTATAGTTCGTTGGCACTGTCGATAATCGAGCCTACCAAGCCGTATTCTTTTGCTTCCTGTGCTGTGAGCCAGAAATTACGCCGTGTGTCTGCCTCAATTTTTTCTATCGGTTGCCCGGTTTGGCGTGCAAATATCGCGTTGAGACGCTTGAGCATTTTCATGATCTCGCTGGTTTCAATCTCGATGTCGCTTGCTCGACCATGAGTCTGTCCAGCAGGTTGGTGTAGCAAAAAGCGCGTGTTGGGAAGGCAAAAGCGCTGCTCTACAGGTACGGCTACATAGATGAGCGCTCCGGCGCTGGCTACCCATCCCGTGCCAATCATCTGTACTTTGGGCTTGATAAATCTGATAATATCGTGGATTGTGTCGCCCGATTCCACATGCCCGCCCTGCGAGTTGATAAACATGCGGATGTCGTCGTCCGATTCCGCCGAAAGTGCGAGCAACCGGCTTACCACTTGCGATGCAAGTGCTTGGTTGATCTCTCCGCTTATCGTTACAATGCGCGCTTTGAACAGTTGCTCTGCAACTACTGTTTTTTCCTGGAAATATACTTCGTCTGCCATAGGTGCTCCTGTTGGTACGTCGTGTTGTCTGCGATAAGTCGTGTTGCGCTTCTGTCTGTGCCCGCGAGCTATGTCTTTGCACCGCGCCGCACAGCCGCCGCGTGTTTTTCATCCTTCATCGCAAGAGCCGGAACTACAGCGCCGGTAGCTTTTGGCAGTGCTGTTCTGCATTGCGTAGTGCTGCGCTCGCTCGTATCGGCCTGATCCGGGCGGGTACCCGTTGCCACAGATGACGTGATTACACTGCGTAGACAACTTCAGTTATGTGTATAGTAACACAGGCAAATTACGATGTGGGGCTATGGGCGTTCTTGTAAAATCTTGCGCTTGCGGCGGTATTTCCGGGGTGTCGTACCTGTAGCTTTGCGAAAAACATTAGTAAAATGGCTTTGGTCGTAGAAGCCTGTCATCAGCGCTGCTTCTACGATGGGAGTGTCGCAGTCGAGTAGTTCTGCGGCTTTGCGAATACGAACGTCTTGTAAATATTCATTGGGCGACTGGCCTTCACTCTCTCGGAAAATTCGCTGTAGATGGAATGGGCTGAGCCCGGCAATGCGGCCCAAAGTTTCCAATCGCACAGGCTCGGCGTAATGTTCGTCGATGTATTCTTTTATACATCCTACTGCCGGATGATGCACGGGTACTCCGGCTACATCCTGTCGGCGATTGGCGAAACAGGTAAACGGCAGGCTGTGCCGCATCAGCGAAGAGCCTGAAATGCGCATTGTGCGGCTGCTTGTGTACACGGGAAATATCATGAGAACTCCATCGTATTGAGTGCGTCCTGTACGGGGAATACATCGGAGAGCTGCCGGAAATATTGCTTGTGGTGCCCAACCGCATTGGAACTCGTGTCTATTGTAATAGATGATTTTATAGCATGTACCGTATGGACGTTCGGCACTGTATGCCCTGGATGTCGTTCGGCAGAGCCCGCCCGTTCGGCAAAGCGTTTTTCCAGAACATCGGGAGAACAGGTCATCTGAATTTGGAGACAACGAAACGCATAGTTTGCCTCAACGCAACGGATAAACGGTGAAAACAGTGCGCTATCGAAATTTGCTTCAATAATGTGGGATATTTTGTGAGCCAGCAGTTGGCGTGTCACTATCTGCAAAGAGTGGATACTGCACTGGCCATAGAACCGCAATTCCGCCGGGTTTGTTGGCAGTGCATTGTCGAACATCATTTCTTTAAAGTCATCTTTTGTAAAAAGAGGCAAGTTGTACCGCGCCGATAAAACACGGGCGAGCGTAGTTTTTCCCGAAGCAGGAGGCCCAGATATAACAACCAGTAATGTTGTACAACTATCCATATATGGGGAAAACTATGGACAAATGCCAAGTTGTCCACACCCAATGTGGATAACTTGGCTGTAAATACTACAAATAGGGGAGTTTGAGCGGATCATCGTTGGCTGTAACGCGAATTTCTTCTTTCTGCATTTCGAGATCGCGTATTCCCCGCCGCCAGAAATCTTCACTTCCCCAGTCGGGAGCTATACGGGAAAAGCCGCCATCGGCCACTTGTACCGCGCACCAAGCTGTAAAGTGAATATAGCGCATAGCGCGTAGGGGTTCAATCAGCCGCAGCGATTTTCTATCGAACGAGCGGAATGTTTCATAGCCTTCCAGAAACATTTCTAACTCTGCACGCGACTCGCTGGCATGGCCGGGCAGCAGCATCCAGAGGTCTTGTACAGGCGGACCCATGGCCATATCGTCGAAATCAATGATATACATGGCATCACCGGGGCGCGACACTATATTGGTGCGATGGCAGTCGCCGTGAATACGAATACTCTCCATGCCCTCGAACATAGGAGCAATTTGATCTACAATAGCAGAAGCGGCGTTTTCGTATTGTTTTGCCAGATCGGGTGGCGGCGGCGTAAGCGAAAGGATTGTCTCGATATTGTTGCGAGCAGATAGATGCGGATGGACAGTGATGCGTTCGGCAGCAGGATGCTGTGCGCCGATAGCATGAACCCGCGCAAGTAGGCGCCCGAGCTGTTCCCATTGGTCATAAGTAGGCTCTTCGAGAGCTCGCCCGGCTTTACGCGGAAACAGCGCAAAGTATGTGCCTTCGTATTCTGCAAGTGTCGAGCCGTTTGGTAGCTGAAGTGGGGCAACTACTGATAGTTCATCATCGGCGAGCTCTCGTAGGAACTGATGCTCGTCGTCGAGAGCTGCTTTGCTCCAGCGCCCCGGGCGATAGAACTTCGCCACGACACTTTCGCCATTTTCCATCTTCAGCTCATAGACGCGATTTATATAGCTTGCTAGGGGCCAGCACAGGTTCTGTAGGCGTTGTCCCAGAGCCTTCTCGGCAAGATTAATCGCGAGATCAGGGGTAAGAAAATGAAATGTTGAAAGATTGGATGTCGTACCGCTTTCCATAGTATTCTCCGGGCTAACGTAATCAAATTCTATTTCCACAATAACAAAGTCGGCGTACATAACCAACCGCGAATGTCCGTGGCGTTGTCGGGATGTTATCTATATGTCTTTTTTGAGAGCTTTTTCAGCCGTTGTTTTTCGAACCACGACAGGCTGCTTAAGCCCTTGTCTGCTACTTTGTCGAGGAGGCGATTGAGCTCGTTGTTGTCTTCCTGGCTCTGGCGATTGCGATAGCGTTCGGCAGAGGACACAGCATGATAGCGGAAAAAGCGGTCGATTAAAAGATATTCGGGCCATTTAATAATAAGTACGAGAAATAGTACGCACGGTGCCAGCAGCAGCGCTACTGTTCCGGGATTTACCTGAAGTATGGTAGGCTCCAGAAACACTGCAATAAGAATACCTGCTATCGCCCCGCCGAGATGCGCCTCGTGGCCAATATTTCCCGTCCGTGCTTTAATGCCGTAGATAGAGAAAAGAATGAAGATCAAACCGAAGAGCCAGGCGGGTAGTGCAAATGGCAAGAGCAGGAAGCTCATGCGCATGTCTGGAATGAGCACTGTAAGCGCGAACACTACGCCGCTGATTGCTCCCGAAGCTCCAACCATACTGTAGTCGCCGTGATTGCGGTGAATATACAGAGCAAACAGGTTCGCGAGCAGCATAGACAAAAGGTAAATACCCATAAAATTCCACGGGCCAAAGTACATAGCTGTTGCCGGACCAAAGGAGTAGAGCGCCATCATATTGAACACGAGGTGGAATACGCCACCGTGCACGAACGCGCTGCTCACTATGCGGTAGTATTCTTTGTGGACAAGGATAGCATCGACTTCAAATTTCCAGTGATCGAGCAAGGCATCGTCGCGAAAAGCAGCAATTGACATGCCGATATTAGCTGCCATGAGAGCGTAGATAAGCAATACTTCCGCTGAATTCATTCTACAGTACGGAAAAAAGGATGAAAGTAAATGCCTATGCCGCCGAAACGGTCTGGCAGGTTTTTAAAATGGTTGCCGTGCATGATGGCGGACGTGATGCTATATATTTTTTCTCAATATACGCAGAGGTCTGCGGCAGAACAACAGGCTGCCAACGAGGTTTTGATATAATGAAGACTGCCTTGCATATCTGTGAAGGAAAATAATATAGAGCGCGGGCATCGCTATGTGCGGCGACTGATAGTTGTTATCGGCTCGTCCGCGCACCGTTCCTACGGTAATGATGCGAAGACAAACTGTCGCCGACTGCACGAACCGGCTTGCAGTTTATCGCCGAGACGACGAGCGGACAACGGAGCGAACGACCACGCGGCGGATGTGCGCGCGGTGCAGAGACGAGAGGCAGGCCAGAGGCCGAAGCGCGTATTACATGAGTATTTTGCCGTGTGTAGGCAACTCTTACTCGGTCTCAAATGCCTCTTTCCGCCTGAGTCGAGCCTGGTGTCGAGGCCGAAGCGCATGCTCATTGATGAGCTTTTTGAGAATGCGGAGCACATCAAAAAACGTGTGAAACGGATGGTGCGGAATTCTATGGCGAGTACAATGCGCGGCCAGAGCAGCCTTAGCAAAAATAACATCGGCGTGTTCGGCGGCACAAAAGTCGGAGTATCCATCGCCTATGAACACAATGATACTATCTGTTGCGCTTACGCTCAGCACTGCATTGCGCTTACAGGAAGCACAAAAGCAGCTACAGGATTCACTGGCAAGCGGAAAAATAGGTTCTGGAGTATTGTGGCCAAATACTAAGCGATTGCAGAAGCGCGGAACCTCGGCGGCTCCTTCGCGCTGGAGCAACGGCGTAATGTACACATCAAAGCCATCGCTGACTACATGCAGAGGAACTGAGTTTTCCCGACAGAACTCCACAAAGGGGCGAAAGTACGGATCGGTTTCTTCGGCCAGCGCAAAGCTGCGAAGAGCCTCTTCGGTTGCTGTCGCCGGAAGAGCGGCGCATAGACTACGCCAGTAGGCATCAATAGTAAGCTCTCTTCCCAGCAGTTGCCTCTGTAGTGTTCCTATGGGCATATACTGGCGGAACACTTCATCGCCAAGATCGCGTCGGGTAATTGTGCCGTCGAAATCACAAAAGATCAAGAGATCTTCTTTTGTATAGGTGCGCCGTTCCATTAGAGTTCGAGCCTATTCCCTTTATTATCGTAGGAGTAGAATCCTCTGCCGCTTTTGCGACCTGTCCGGCCTGCGCGGGCATATTGTTTCAGCAGAGTGCAGGTGCGATAGCGCTCTTGTGAATATTCGAGCTTCAGCCCTTCGAGAAGATCCGCGATCACGTCGATTCCGATTTCATCAGCCCATTCCAAGGGGCCTTTGGGGTAATTGGTCCCGAGCTTCATGGCTGTATCTATATCGGCTGCCGACGACACGCCTTCCATAACACAAAAAGCGGCTTCATTGATAATCATCGACAGCACGCGTGGCGTCACCATACCGACGCGGTCTGCTACCATTTCTGTAGCGAAACCAAGCGAGTGGAAATAGCGTTGTGCAAATGAAGCAACTTCCGGCGAGACATCGAGAGCTGGGGCGAGTTCCACAACTGTCGACTGCGGGAATAATCCGGGTAAGCCATTAAAATTGATGATATTAGAGTCGTCGAATACCATCCGTTTATAGGTAGCGGTAGTCATAATTGCCGACGAAAAAATGGTGATATTCGGCGCAATAGCCAGCGCTCCTTCGGTTAGATCGCAGAGCGACGGTCCCCAGGTAAAATCGACAACAACTTCGACCGGGAACGGCATGTGTTCAAAGCTGTCAATAATGTGCCTGTTATACGGGAGCAATGCTTCGGAGTACTCATCAGTAATAATCGAGAACGGGAGATTCTTTTCCGAAAGAATACGAGCGAAATCCGCGATGCTTTGCTCTGCTTCAAAGCCGGTTATAGCCGTTGCAGGCTGGGATTCCGAGAGTTGAAATATCGCCATATTGTGCCGAAGTAGATAAAATGAAGAAATCCGGGTACAAAGGTAGGGGAATTTTATGGGCGGAACAAACGATTCGGTGGTAGAGCGCTGTAGGTGGCGGCAATCAAATCGGCAAAAAGGGTATATTTGCAGCTTCTTATGTACAAAATGTTCTGATCAGATTGCCCTACTTTTCACATTGTACACATTATGAGCAATACTCTGACCCGTGTTCTGGTTGCAATTATCGCTATACCTGTCATCCTTTTCTTGGTACATCAGGGCGGCTGGTGGTTTACCGCTTTTGTAGAGTTTCTGGCTGTTTTTGCTCTGAAAGAATACTACGACATGAGCCGTGCCAAGGGGTTTCAGCCTCAAGCAATGGCTGGATTAGTAGCCGGAGCCATATTCCCGGTACTGTTGCACAGCGCAATAAGGAGCGGCAATGCGGGGATTACAGCGCTTGCGGTGCTTGCGTTTTTCATGGCGTTGGTACTGTGGGTTCTGGGAGCCGAACTGTGGCGCGCAAAGTCCGATCCGATAATCAACACTGCCGTCACAGTCTTTGGGGTTGTGTATGTTGCACTTGGCATAGGCAGCCTAATAGGAGTAAGGAACTTGTTCCATGCTCCTTGGTTGAGCGCATTTCCTGACCCGAACATTGTTCTTGATTATCGGGGTGAGGTTCTTGTTTTCCTCATGTTTGGCGCAATTTGGATGTGTGATTCCGTGGCCTATTTTGTCGGTAAGGCTTTCGGAAAGCACAAAATAGCACCGCGTGTTAGTCCAAATAAGTCTTGGGAAGGTGGTATTGCCGGTCTTTTGGGATCTGCCGCAGCATTTGGCGTGCTGTCGCAGTTTGTTCTTCCCATTATACCATTAGAACACGCCATAGTCTTGGGCATATTGATTGGGATTGTAGGCCAGGTAGGAGACTTTGCTGAATCTTTACTCAAACGGGATGCTGGAATTAAAGACAGCTCTGCGATTATCCCTGGGCATGGCGGTCTCTTGGACAGGTTCGATAGTATATTGTTTGCCGCACCAGTAGTATTTATGTATATCAGCATACTATTTCTTTTGCGCGGGTAGCATATAACAAAAGATGCCATCTTGGTGAGATG